>NZ_AUUU01000011.1 GCF_002760435.1 Clostridium sp. LS | reverse complement strand
CGATGGTACTGCATGGGAGACTGTGTGGCAGAGTAGGACGTTGCGAGGTAATTATAGAAGATAGTCAGAATGGCTATCTTTTTTATTTATTTTTAAATAAATAACTGTGATTTTACTTAATAATTTGGGAAAATATAATATGATAGTTGATAGTAGTAAAATATTGAATTTTATGCTATCAGCTATTTTTTTGTCTGGATCAGTTATACAAAAATAAAATTCAAGATACTTTTGGGGTCGTGAAACACGATGTATGGGTGGTTACCGTTTCCCAATTGTTATTAAGAATATTATGAAGTATTTGGCAATGAATTTTACAAAGAAAGATGAATAGAATACAACAGTGATGTGAGAATAAATGGTATAATTATGAAATGATTTTTATTAATGGGGGAAAATTAATATGAAGAAACTACTTAGTATTATTTTAACGCTGTTGGTTTTAACGGCAATTGGGTGTGGAAATAGTGTAGAAAAAAAAGCCTCGGAGCAATCTAATGCTGATATTGAAAATAAAATTTCGTTAAAGGATAAAATACAAAATGATATAGATAAAGCAGATAGTTTAGTAAATGAAAAGAAATATGATGAAGCTAAGGCAATAATAGAAGAAGTTAATAAAAATGATTTAGATGAAAATCAAAAGAATAAAGTGAATGAATTGTCATCAACAATTATTGTAGAATTAGCAAAAATAAATGAAACAAGACAAGAACAGAACAGGAAAACACTAACCCAACAAGAAGCTAGACAATTAATTTTAAAGGAAGATGGAAACTTCATTTCAAGACATACAAATAGTAATGTAAAACTTTCAACTGATGGAAGAGAATATAGTGCTGAGAATATTCCAACAGGAGATGCCTGGAATGTTCCTAAAGAACCTTGCTATGAATTCTCTGTGAATTATTATGATAAGAATGGGGAAATTCTTGATGTGGAATTTGAATATTTAGTTGGTAAAGATAGTAAAAATGTATATATTATGAGTAACCAAGGAAATACATCGGTTTACCAAATACAAAATAATAAAAAAGTAAAGACATTTAAATGGTTAAAAGAAGGAGAATCATCTGAATGGCGTTAATAGAGAAAACAGCATTAAGAAATTTCATAGATAAAGACCCAATTGAAGTAAAAGGTGAAAAGTATTATATTTTATCATTATGAAGAACTAGGACCTGAAATAGAAAATTGGGCTTGTAAAAGGAGGAGGGGAAAAAAGTATATTACTATACTAAAAATAATAAGCAAAATATTGAAAGGAGATTTATAATGGAAGAGCTAAAATCAATTTTGGAGAAGTTTGCTGAATCTGGTTGGGATTTGCTTGCTATTCCTTCAAAAGCATATCTTAATGGAAATGGGACTAAAGAAGATTTAGTCAAAGCAATAGTGCAAGCAGATAAAGAATGCGGAAACTGTGGCTGCGAATTTGATCCTTTGTACAAAAAGTGTATTGAATTGAAAGATTTGTTATAATATATGAAATGAACTAATTGCATAATCGTTGGTTCACAATATATTAACAATTTTTGAAGGAATTAATTTAAAGATTGTTTTTTCAAAATCCCATCATATGTTTTATTTATTTGGTCATCCTTATATAATGAAACATTTTGGTGGGATTCTTTTATCTCACTAAATTTTTTCGCTAAATAGAATAATTTTATTTTTAAAACCCAATCCTATTAATTGTAAAGTTTAAGGAGGTTTTATGATGAAATTGTTGAGGAAGATGGTAATAATTATTATAGTTATAGTTATAGTAGTTGAAACATTAATAGGAGCTGTTCCCGATAATATATGTTGTAATTTAATAAAACCAGTTAATATAGGTGTAGTCTTTTATCGGTTTGATGACCCTTATGTTATGCAATTAAAACAAAGCTTGGAAAATATCCAAAAGAAGAGTGAAGGGAAAGTTAAGTTTAGTTTCTATGATAGTAAAAATGATAAGGTTATACAAAATCAAAATATCAATGCACTGCTACAAAGTGGGAGTGTTGATGTTTTAGTATTAAGTTTAGTAGATTTGGTGAATGATCCAAAGGGAATTATTAATAAAATTAAGGAAAAAAAATATTCCAGTGATTTTTGCTAGCAAACGAATACTTAAAGTAGATGAAAATATTGTTAAATCTTATGATAAGGCTTATTATGTATTGCCAGATTCAGAGCAAGGAGGAAGATTGCAAGGAAAAATGATAGCCAATACATGGTATAAAAATAAAGAATCTATGGATAGAAGTAAGGATAACGTCATGCAATATGTGGTGTTGCAAGGTGGAGTTAGTAGTGAAGGAACAACAGATAGAACTAAATACTCTATTATGACTATTGAAGATTCAGGAATAAAAGTGGAGCAGCTTGCATCAGAATTTTGCAATTGGAATGAAGAGTTGGCAAAGCAGAGGATGGAAAGTTTGATTGTAAGGTATAACAGTAGAACTGAAGTTGTAATTGCTAATAATGATGCTATGGCAATAGGTGCTGTAAAAGCGCTACAAGAATTTGGATATAATAAAGGCAAAGATACAAAAACTATACCAGTTATTGGAATGGATGCAATACCAGAGTCATTAAATCTCATAAAAAATGGGTATATGTTAGGTACTGTTATACAAGATCCTAATGTTATGGCAGAAGTATTTTATGAAATTGGAATGCATTTTGTTAATAATACACCTTTCGAGTGTACACAAGAATATAGATGTGATGAAAGTAAAAAAATTATACGATTACCTTTTAAAGAATATATGAGTTAAGGTTAAAGGCATATTTAAAGTATAAGTTTTTTCCTATTTTTAACCTATATTTAGAATGATCTATTAGACTATAGTAGATCATTTCTTTGTTTATAAATATTTATAAATAAATTTGTAAATATTAGAATCACTTTTAGTATTAAGTGAAATAATTGCAGCAGTTGGTGCGGATAGTAAACATCCAGAATGGCAAAGCATAAGTTGAATATACCACTTTGTAAATCCATAATTGACCAATAATTTTTTTTATGTTATTATTAAACTGAACATTCAGTACTAAAGTTAAAGGAGTTGAATGAATGAACCGCCCTAATGCACATGAAAGAATTTTAAATGCAGCAGTAAAAATATTTGCTGAAAAAAGCTTTGAGGGATCTAGAATTGAAGAGATTTCTCGCGAAGCTAATGTACCAAAGTCGCTTATTTACTATCACTTTAAGAGCAAAGATGAAATTCTAGAAGTACTAATAAATAATTTTGTAAGCGAATACACAACTATTATATCTAAAAATACAAAAGAAACACATGAAGAAAAATCCAAAGAAGCAGTAAATCGGATGGAAACTTTATATTATGAGTTTGGTCAGAGGAATGCGGATTTAATTAGAGTAATTCTTATTGATTCATTGAAAAAAACACAAGAACAGCCAATCCTATTCAGTATTGTGAAAACTATGATTGAGAAAGAATTGGAAGTAAATACTAATGAAGACTATGATGTTCAAGAAAGAAGAATTGCAGAATTCTTTACAAACCTTATGCCTAATTATGCATATGTTTGTTTTTCTGAGTCATGGACTAAATTTTTTAATATAGAAAGAACCGAATTTGATAAATTGTATTTAAAGGTGTATGGAGAAACACATGGCGCATATCATAAAAATCACAAGTGATAGGCGCATATGAAATATTTATAATTTCGGTAGTTTATCAGAAAAATCTAGGTTCAATTTAGTGTGTCTATAAATATTCATATTTTGAGGAGGTATTATGGAACAAGAAATAATTAGAATTAATTTAGATGGTGTCAATTGTTATTTAGTAAGAACAAATGATAATTTTGTATTGTTTGATACTGGTGGCCATTTGTTTATGGATAAAGAGTTTACAAATAGACGTAATAATTTAGAGAAAGAATTGGATAAGGCGGGGTGTAAGCCTGGGAATTTAAGGCTTGTTATATTAACGCATGGAGACAATGATCACGTTGCTAATGCCTGTTACATTAAAGATAAGTATAATGCTCAAATAGCAATGCATTGTGATGATTTAGAGTTAGTTAGTTCACCTAATATAGAAAAAGTCATGGAAAATTGTCAGTATAAATCTGTAATTTATAAAGTTGTTTTTTTCTTTATGAAAAAATTAATAAAGAAGACCTTATTAAAAGTACTTAGTGACTTTGAAAGTTTTCAACCAGATATATATATTGATGAAAATTATAATCTAGAGGAATATGGTATTATGGCAAAAGCAATACATATTCCTGGACATACATTAGGTTCCATTGGTATTCTTATGGAAAATGGAGATTTAATTGCTGGTGATACTCTTTCGAATATGAAAAATCCTCAAATTGCACCAAATGCTTATGATTTTAAATTATTAATTGAAAGTGTAAATAAGTTAAGGAAAATGAATATAAAAACTGTTTATCCTGGTCATGGCGATCCATTTGAATTTGTACAATTGTAAAGCTAAATTTTATTTAAGACTGTAGACCCGGTGTTAGTCAGACTTAACCCTACTGTCTTATGCGAGTGTCTTGATATTTGCCCTTTAGCAGATTGGTTTATCTAATCAGTACTTAAACGCTTTTGGTTCTCTTTTTTCGTGTATAGTTTAATTCCTAAAATAATTATTTTAATATTGTTGAAACAGAAACAAAAGTTTAATATAATATTTTTAATGCATAAGCGGGTGGGAGGATGTGCCATGAATAAAGAAGAACAGGTCATGATGGGTTTTAGGGAATTATTTAATAAAATTGCTTGGCTTAATAAGTTTAAGATGGAAGGCAGTTTTGAAGATTATAAGTCTTCTGAAGTACATTACATCGAATGCATCGGAAGAAATGTAGATTCCAACGTGACAAAACTTGCAGAGTCCCTTTATATGACTAGGGGTGCCATAAGCAAAATGACCAAGAAGCTCATAAAAAAAGGTGCCATTGAAAGCTATCAGAAGCCAGATAATAAGAAAGAGCTCTATTTTAGGCTTACTGAAGAAGGGCAAAGAATTTATAACATCCATGAGAAACTTCATAAAGAATCTCAGGAACGAGATAAATGCGTATTTGAGCAGGTAACTGATGATCAATTTGACGTTATGCTTAAATTTTTAGAAAATTATAGCAGGCATCTTGATGAAGAAATAAAGAAGATGGATATAGATCTTAAATCGTAATAAATCTAAATAGCAAGACCACATGCAGCCAAACTTTATTAAAAATTGGCTGCATTTTTATTGTTGTTATTTTGTTGACAAGGAAACAAAATGATGATATGATAAATTTGTTGACTAGGAAACAAAATATAACTTTTGAGAGGAGAATTTTAATGTCTAAATCTAAATCATACAATGAACATAGTATAGAGCAAACAGTAGATAAAAATGCTTTAATATTCGGTCTTATCTCCGTATTTCTTTGCGGAATAGGCTTTGGTATCATATCGCCTGTAGTCCCATTCTTAGTACAACCTTATACAAGTAATCCTGGGGAACAAGCTATAGTTGTTACGCTGCTTACCTCTGTTTATGCAGTATGCGTGTTTTTTGCAGCCCCTGGACTTGGAGCTTTGAGCGACAAGTATGGTCGTCGTCCAGTGCTCTTAATATGCCTTTTGGGCTCTGTAATCGGGTACTTAATTTTTGGCATAGGAGGAGCGCTATGGGTACTATTTGCTGGGCGCATAATAGATGGTATAACAGGCGGAACCATAAGCACTATCTTTGCATATTTTTCAGACATCATTCCTCCAGAACATAGAACTAAATATTTTGGATGGATGAGCGCAATTGTAGGTGTAGGTGGCGTCATTGGTCCAACTTTAGGTGGATTACTTGCCAAGTTTGGTTATTCTGTACCCTTGTATTTTGGAGCAATAATAACTTTATTGAATGTTGTTTATGGATTCTTTTTTATGCCTGAGAGTCTTAATAAGAATAATAGACTGAAAGAAATTACATTTATAAGACTGAATCCATTTACACAGCTTGCAAACATACTTTCTATGAAAAACTTACAAAGGCTACTTGTCTCAGCATTCTTAATTTGGATACCTAACGGATCCCTGCAGGCAGTTTTTTCACAATTTACAATGGATACTTTCAGCTTTCAGCCTGCAATAATTGGACTTATGTTTTCAATTATGGGATTCCAAGACATCATTTCACAAGGCCTAATAATGCCAAAGCTTTTGATAAAATTTAGTGATAAACAGATAGCAATTCTTGGAATGGCTTCAGAGATTATAGGTTACAGTTTTATTGCAGCATCTGCATTATTCTTATTTTATCCTATTCTTATCGCTGGAATGTTTATATTTGGTTTTGGTGATTCAATCTTTGGGCCTTCGTTCAATGGGATGCTATCTAAGTCTGTGGGTTCTAGTAAACAAGGAAGGATACAAGGAGGCAGCCAATCTATTCAGGCTTTAGCAAGAATGATTGGGCCTATCATTGGAGGTCAAATCTATGTATCACTTGGTCATTCAGCACCTGCTTTTATGGGTATGATCCTTATAGCAGCGGCAATACCAGTATTGTATAATGGTACGCATGTAAATAAATCATCTTAACAGTTTTTGAGGTTTTTAATACCCTCTGGAAGCTTTCCAGAACCACGTGCATAATGGAGTTACAAGGTAACCACTACAAAACTAAATTTTATTTGCTATTCTGAATTCTTTTGGTGTAATTTTAAATTTTTCTTTGAAGAGTTTATTAAAATAGGATACACTATTAAAACCTGTTTCAAAAGAAATTTCAGTTATTGATTTATCAGTTGTGTTTAAAAGCTTTGAAGCTATATCTAATCTATATACATTAATATATTCAGTACAAGTAATGCCTAAATTTTTCTTGAAAAACTTCATGAAGTAATATTGACTTAAGTTGCAGGTATTGGCGATATCAGTAATAGGAAGATCATGCATATAGTTTTCATGTATATAATTTAAGGTAGTTTTGATTTTTTCTGTAGCTTCATTAGTTAATGAAGCATTCTTTTTCTGTAATACTAGATTATTCTCATAGAGAAGCGAAAAGAAATAAAATAGCAGGGATTTTATCCTTAACTCAAAAGCAGGTTTTTTTGCATTGAAACAGTCGACAATATCCTGGGTGGAATTAATTATTTCAGAATATCCACTATTACTTTCATCTATCAATAAAGGCAATTGATGTTCATTATTAAATATTGGAGCAAAATATTTAATTAAACAACCATCTGTAATGGAACTGTTTAGCATACCTAAATTAAAAACCATAACATTCCAAGTGCAATACATATCATCTACTGGATATATGGAATGTAGAGAAAAGGGCTTTATTATTAAAATATCCCCTTCCTTTAAAAAATAAGAATCTAAATCCACCTTAAATTCAGCAGTTCCTTTTTCAACAATTATAATTTCTATTTCTTCATGCCAATGAGTTACGATAGAATGTGATACATTATCATTAATTTGACAGTGGTATACCGAAAAAGGCAAAATAAAATTACCGTGTATTCTATCTTCTTTTAAATCTAAAATATTCAATCTTATCACCTCGAAAGAACAGTATTTTTATATTAATCAACTAAATATTACAAGTAATTATTGTATTACTAATTTATAATAGCATTATATTAATACTATTAGAACATTAATATATGAAATGTTTTATGTTTAGAAATTATTACAATACTATAAATAGTGATAAGTTTTGGAGGAAAATTATGAGTTGTTGGCAAAGAGAAGTGGTAGCCTATCAAATATACCCAAGGAGCTTTAAAGATTCTAATGGGGATGGAATTGGAGATTTGAGAGGTGTAATTGAGAAATTAGATTACTTAAAAGATTTAGGCATTGATTTAATTTGGATGAGTCCAATATATAAGTCGCCAAATGATGATAATGGATATGACATTAGTGATTATAAAGACATTCTCGCAGAATTTGGCACCATGGAGGATTTTGATAATTTACTTAGAGAAGTCCATAAACGTGGAATGCGTCTAATTATGGATTTAGTTATAAATCATACATCTGATGAACATCCATGGTTTATTGAAGCTAAAAGTTCTAAAGATAATGAGAAAAGAGATTGGTATATCTGGAGAAAAGGGAAAAAATCTGTAGATGGAAAGTCTGATGAGCCTAACAATTGGGCAAGCATTTTTGGAGGATCAGCTTGGGAATATGATTCTAGTAGCGATGAGTATTATTTACATTTGTTTAGCAAAAAGATGCCTGATCTCAATTGGGAAAACGAAGGTTTAAGAAATGCTCTTTATGATATGATTAATTGGTGGCTTGATAAAGGCATAGATGGATTCCGTGTTGATGCTATTAGTCATATTAAAAAATATGATTATGATGATATGCCAAATCCAGATAATTTAAAATACGTTCAATCCTTTGATAAACATATGAAGCAGCCTGGTATAGAATTATTACTCAAGGATTTAAAAGAGAACACTTTTGATAAATTTGATGTATTTACAATAGCTGAAGCAAGTGGAGTAAGTGTAGAGGATTTAGAAGAATGGGCTGGGAACGAGAATGGTAAATTCTCCATGATATTTCAATTTGAGCACATGCATTTATGGAATATGGATAGTACAGAAAAATCTCCGCTGCCATATATTAAGAAAACATTATCTAGGTGGCAGGATGCTATATATAAAGATGGATGGATTGCATTATTTTTTGAAAATCATGATTTAACAAGAAGTGTATCTAAATTTGGTAATGACAAAGAATATTGGAAAGAAAGTGCTAAAGCACTGGCATTAATGTATTTTATGCAGATGGGAACACCATTTATTTATCAAGGTCAAGAAATTGGAATGACTAATGCTGATTATAGCAGTATAGATGATTTTGATGATGTAGCAACAATTCACAATTATAAAGAAAAAGTTGAGCATGGAATGTCTGAAGAAGAAGCTTTTAAAATTATAAAAGAAACCACAAGAGATAATTCAAGAACACCAATGCAATGGAATAGTACAGAAAATGGTGGATTTACTAATGGAATTCCGTGGATGAAAGTTAATAATAATCATAAAGTAATCAATGTTGAAGATGAATTAAAGGATGAAGACTCTATTCTCAATTTTTATAAAAGAATGATTAAAATTAGAAAAGAAAATAAAGCATTAATATACGGAAAATATATGCTTATTCTAGAAGATCATGATAAAATATATTCATATACAAGAGAATTAAATGATGAAAGATACATTATAATTACAAATATATCTGATGAAAATGTAGAATTTATTTATGGTAAAGAAAAATTAAATTATGAAGGCTTAGTTCTTTCAAATTATAAAGTTAATAAACATAAAGAGATATCAGAATTTGTGTTAAGACCATTTGAGGCAAGATTGTACAAACTAAATTGATTATGGAGGAATAAAAATGTTTAGTTTCGATTATAAAAAGGCTTTTTGGATTTATGAACCTAAAAAATATGAAGCTAAGGATAAGGAAATTACTATTACTACGGAGCCAAACACTGATTTTTGGCAAAGAACTTACTATGGATTTAGAAATGATAATGCTCCAGCGTTACTAATGAAAACTGAAGAAAAATATTTTTCCTTCACAGTAAGAACCGATTTTAATAGCAAGAAACAATTTGATCAATGTGGAGTTATAATCTACCAAAACAGCGATAATTGGTTTAAGGCATCTATAGAATATGAAAATGAAGAATATCAAAGATTGGGAAGTGTAGTAACTAATAATGGATTTTCAGATTGGGCTACAACAGACATTGATGGAAACATTAAATCAATGTTCTACAGATTGAGCCGCAGAGAAAGTGATTTTTGCATTGAAAGCTCGATTGATGGAAAAACATTTAAACAAATGAGGATTTTTCACCTATTCCAAGGGGATAAGGAAATAAACTTTGGACTATATGCCTGCAGTCCTTCAGATTCCTCATTCGAGGCAAAATTTTCTCAAATAAACATAACAGAGTGTCTGTGGGAAGAGCATAAATAAATTTTACTGATACAAAATTTTTTAAAATCGACGTATGTCTAAGTCTAAATTCAAAGTTATTTATTTATCTTAAAGTTATATTATTATATACCTTACCCGAAAGAGAGAATACTCTTTTGTGCAGTGTTACATTTCTTTTAACAAGTTATTAAAAGAAATTTATACTGGCACTAATTTTGGAGAATTATTCATTCTTAGTTATTAGATATATATTCAGCAATTAATAAAGCTTAAGCTTGAATCTAAACAGAGAAATTAGGTACATGTGTATGAAATAGACATTTGAAATAAGCTGTTGAATGTACTTAATAGGTGGTTGTTCCATTTTTACTTGTCCAACGAATAGTTGGAGCAAGTAGGAATGGGTGCAACCACCTATTTAGTACATTCCAGCGAAATTTTCATAGTTCTATGGAATACACATGTACCTAATCTCGTTAGATACACGCTTAAGAGCTATTTACTTGCTGAATTTCTATAGCTAAAGGTAATTTCGGACTGTAACTATTTTTCCGTTTTTTGTGTAGACTCTAGGGATTCTGTATTTAAGCATACATAGGATTTCGTAATTAATTGTTCCCATTATTTCTGCAAAATCATCTGCATTAAATTTTAGATTTACTTGTTCACCAAGAATTATTACTTCATCCCCAACTTTAATATCTCCATTGATGTCTGTAACATCTATCATGCATTGGTCCATGCATATTCTTCCGACTACAGGGGCAAATTGTCCGTTAATAATTACTTTGGCACCTTTTGCTAAAAGTCTAGAATACCCATCTGCATAGCCTATAGGAAGAGTTGCAATTAAACTTTTACGCTCAGTTTTAAAGGTTCTTCCATAACTTACATACATGCCTTCATCCATCTCTTGCACACGAGTTATCATTGCTTTTAAGGTTAACGCAGGTTTTAAAGAAAGATTTTCCTTCTTTACTTCATTTGATGGATAGTATCCATAAAGTATTATCCCGGCTCTTACTGCATCTAAATATGTTTCTGGCATATCCATTATTGCACCACTATTAGATACATGCTTTAAAGGAATTTCAATGTTAAGTTCTGAAAGCTTTTCAATGAAATCAGTAAATTTTTTAAATTGTTCATAAGTGTATTCTTTATCCTCTTCATCAGAAGTGGAAAAGTGTGTAAATATGCCGAGTACGTCTAAGCCTTCTAAAGAGCATATTTCCGAAACTTCTTTAAGAGACTTTTCATTAGGAAGAAAACCTATTCGCCCCATACCTGTATCAAGTGCAATATGAATTTTTGCTTTTTTATTAAGACATAAAGCTATTTTTGATAATTCTTTTGCATAATCCAGGTCATAAACTGTCTGCTCTAAATCATATTTTATTAATTCTTCAGCTAAATCTATTGGAGTAAAGCCAAGAATCATAATAGGAGCATTAATACTCGCAGTTCTAAGTTCAATCCCCTCGGTTAATACAGCAACTGCAAGGTGAGTTGCTCCATTTTCAAGTAAGGTTGGAACCACATCTAAACATCCATGTCCGTAGCAGTCAGCTTTTACAACTGCAATTACTTCTTTATCTTTAACTAAATTCTTTATATTTTTCATATTATAAGCCATAGCATCTAAATCAATTTCTGCATACACGGATCTAAGTATTTTATCCATAATATCTATTCCTCACAATTATTATTTAAATTTAAAATCATGCTTTTATAGTATGTTAAAAGCTTCAACACACAATCCTTTATTATTAAGATTATGTGAATAATAAAGAATTCCTGCAATATATATACAATATAGCCAATTTGTCGTGATAAAGAAAGAACCACTAACCATAGAATTTGAATATATAGTGGCTTTAAATAATATAGGATGGTGAAAAAATTATGTTAAATCAAGAAGAAATAAAAAAACTAGATGATATTTTAATTTCTAATGATTATAACAAAACATTAATTATTACTATTATGCAGGAGGTTCAAAAGGAGTATAGGTACTTACCAAGAGAGGCATTATGTTATATTTCAGATAAGCTTAATATAAGTGAAGCTAAAGTATACAGCGTAGCCACTTTTTATGAAAATTTTTCTTTAGAACCAAAAGGAAAATATGTAATAAAGATATGCGATGGAACTGCTTGTCATGTAAGAAAATCAGTCCCAATATTGAATGAATTCAGGAATGAACTTGGTCTTTCAGAAACTAAAGCCACAACTGATGATATGATTTTTACAGTAGAAACAGTATCTTGTTTAGGCGCATGTGGACTCGCACCAGTTTGTACAGTAAATGATGCTGTGTATCCAGCAATGACACCTGATAAAGCGAAGAATTTAATTAAGCAGTTAAGGGAGGAAATGGTTAATGAGAATTAATACAAGAGAGGAACTGGAGGATGCAAGGATACAATTTAAGACAGCTTTAGATAGGCAATACAAAAAAATATTAGTATGTGCAGGGACAGGGTGTGTAGCAGGAGGTTCTTTAGATATTTATGAAAGACTTCATAAAATAATACAAGAAAGAGGACTTAACGTAACATTAGAGCTTCAAGAAGAACCACATGGTGACATAATAGGTTTGAAGAAAAGTGGATGCCATGGCTTTTGTGAAATGGGCCCCTTGTTAAGAATTGAACCTGCAGGGCTTTTATATATTAAGGTAAAAATTAATGACTGCGAGGAAATTATTGAAAAAAGTATTATTGGAAGCGAAGTAATAGATCGTTTGTGTTACTTAGAAAATAATAGATATTATAGCAGGCAGGATGAAATTCCTTTTTATGAAAAGCAAACTCGAGTGGCTTTAGAAAATTGCGGTCATATTAATGCAGAATCAATTGAGGAATACTTAGCTGTTGGGGGATACAGTGCTGTTAGCAAGGCACTTTTTGATATGACTTCTGAAGAAATTGTAAATGAAATTTCAGAATCCTACCTTAGAGGAAGAGGAGGAGGTGGATTTCCAACAGGTAAAAAGTGGGGTCAAGTACTGAAACAAGAAGAACCTGAAAAATATATTGTATGCAATGGTGATGAAGGTGATCCTGGAGCATTTATGGATAGGAGCATGATGGAAGGAAATCCCCATGGAGTAATAGAAGGAATGATTATTGCTGGAGCTGCAACTAAAGCACATAACGGATATATCTATGTGCGCGCAGAATATCCCCTTGCAGTTAAAAGGCTCAGAAAGGCTATTGAGCAGGCTGAAAAGAAGGGACTTTTAGGAAAAAATATATTAAATTCTGGTTTTGATTTTGATCTTCACATAAACCAAGGAGCAGGAGCTTTTGTATGTGGTGAGGGTAGTGCCCTTACAGCTTCTATTGAAGGAAATCGAGGGATGCCAAGAGTTAAACCTCCAAGGACAGTAGAGCAAGGCTTGTTTAATAGACCTACAGTCTTAAATAATGTTGAAACCTTTTGTAATGTTCCCCAGATAATTAACAAAGGTGCAAAATGGTATAAGACTATGGGAACTGAAAAAAACTATGGTACAAAAGCATTTGCACTTACTGGAAATGTTAATAATACAGGGCTTATAGAGGTTCCTATGGGAACAACTTTAAGAAAAGTTATCTTTGATATTGGAGGCGGAATTAAGGACGGAAATTTTAAAGCAGTTCAAATTGGAGGTCCATCTGGCGGGTGTCTTTGTCTTCATGAAAATCACCTAGATTTGACTTTGGATTTTGATTCCTTAAAAAAGGTTGGAGCTATGATAGGCAGCGGTGGCCTAGTAGTAATGAATGACAAGAATTGCATGGTGGAAATGGCACGTTTCTTTATGAATTTTACTCAAAATGAATCCTGTGGGAAATGTATACCTTGCAGAGAGGGAACAAAGCGAATGCTAGAACTGCTTAATGACATTGTAGAAGGAAAAGGTACATTAGAACACATAGAAATCCTTGAAGAATTATCTGAAACTATTTCAGATACCGCCCTTTGTGGACTTGGAAAAAGTGCTGCATTTCCAGTTGTAAGTACTTTGAAGTATTTTAGAGAGGAATATATTACACATGTCATAGATAAGAAATGCCCAGGCGGTGTATGTAAAGCATTAATATCATATGAAATCAATAAAGACAGATGCAGGGGATGCTCAAAGTGCGCTAGAATGTGTCCTGTAAGGGCTATTTCGGGGGAAATAAGGAAACCTTATACTATTGATAAATCAAAATGCATAAAATGCGGTGACTGCATTAAGAATTGTGCATTTAACGCAGTTCAACTGAATTAAAGAAAGGATGGTAAAAACTATGTCCAAGTATATGATTATCGATGGTGAAAGGATAGAGTTTGATAAAGAAAAGAATATTTTAGATTTAGTAAGAAAAGCTGGCATTGAGCTGCCTACCTTGTGCTATTATTCAGATTTATCAGTATATGGTGCTTGTAGAATGTGTGTTGTTGAAGATGAAAAAGGGGGAATTATAGCCTCCTGCTCAACACCGCCAAGGGACAAGATGTCAATTAAGACTAACACTCCTAAACTTCATAATCACCGTGCTATGATTCTTGAATTATTACTAGCAGCCCACTGCAGGGATTGTACAATATGTGAAAAAAATAATAAGTGTAAGCTTCAAAAATTAGCGTTACGCTTTGGCTTAAATAATATTCGTTTTAAAAATACTAGTACTAAAGCACCTTTAGATACCTCATCAAAAGCAATTGTTCGTGATCCTAACAAATGTATATTGTGTGGTGACTGCGTTAGGGTGTGCAGCGAAATACAAAATGTAGGAGCTATTGATTTTGCATTTAGGGGCTCAAATATGATTGTAAGCCCAGCCTTTGGAAAAAGTTTGGGAGAGACAAACTGTGTAAATTGTGGGCAGTGTGCTACAGTTTGTCCTACAGGAGCAATTATTGTAAAGAGTGATCTTAGGAATGTTTGGAAAGCTATATATAACCGAAGACAAAGAGTTGTGGCACAAGTAGCACCAGCTGTACGAATTGCAGTTGGTGAAGAGTTTGGAATTAAAGCAGGTCAAAATGTAATGGGAAAAATCGCTGCAGCAATGAGAAGACTAGGTTTTGATGAAATTTATGATACATCTGTAGGTGCTGATTTGACAGTTATAGAGGAAACAAAAGAATTTTTGGAGAAATTGGGATGTGAAAATAATAAAATCCCTCTCTTTACTTCATGCTGTCCAGCATGGATAAGATATGCAGAGACAAAACATCCAGAACTTATGCCATATGTATCTAGCTGTAAATCTCCAATGGAGATGTTTGGTGCCGTTATTAAAGAGTATTATAAGGAAAGAGATGCATCAGAGGATAAAGAAACTATATCTGTAGCAGTTATGCCATGTACGGCAAAGAAATCGGAGGCAGCTAGGGAGGAATTTATAAGAAATGGTGTTAGGGATGTTGATTATGTTATTACAACAACAGAGCTATGTGATATGATCAAGGAAATCGGCATAAAATTTGATGAAATAGAAGCAGAATCTTCAGATGTGCCATTTTCGTTGTATTCGGGTGCAGGCGTTATTTTTGGAGTAAGTGGAGGGGTAACAGAAGCGGTTATCAGAAGTATAGCTGAGAATAAGACTCCAAAAGGATTAAAAGAAATAGAGTTTATAGGAGCACGGGGCATAGATGGAATAAAAGTATGTGAAGTTCCTGTAGCTGAGAATATCATCAGAATAGGAATAGTCAGCGGCCTTAGTAATGCTGAGAAATTAATTGAAAGAATAAACAGCGGGAAAGAACATTTTGATTTTATAGAAGTTATGGCATGTCCTGGTGGATGTATTTGTGGTGCAGGACAACCGTTTTGTCTAACTGAAGATAAGAATGAAAGGGCAAAAGGATTATATAAGGTGGATAAGGTTGCACAAATTAAACGAAGTGAAGAAAACCCAATGATTACAGCTTTATACGACAGATTACTAAAAGGACGTTCAAAAGAACTATTACATGTTCACTACAATTGTAAGGAATAGCAAAGGTATCATAGGGCTGTAAATTAGAGAGCAGAAATCTGAATATATTCCATGTAAATAAATTATCATACGAAATTATTTATTTTCATGTGCCTAAAAGGAAAGTTATACTTCAATTATACAGAAGTATAGCTTTCTTTGGATTTTTGGAATTAATTATAACTGAATTGTTTTTGAACCACTAGTAAATGAACTAAATGTTGCAACAGCATTATCAAGATAAAATACTTCAAAAACATTATCGTCTAAACTATATAGTCTTTTTAAAGATGGAACTGCTTCTAACATAGCAGCTTTAACTTCAGTACGGGAATCTACAACAGCTTTTCCATTTAAACGAATCCATTCACCCTTAGGAGATGTTGTGGAAATCTCAACTTTAGGGTTTTCAGTTATTTGTTTAAAAACGGGCTTAGAATTATTTGTTGCAAAATATAATTTGTCTTCATATTTTATTACTGCGCCAAAAGGACGAACTCTTGGTTGGTCACCATCCATAGTTGCAAGGTAAAAAGTAGGGTTATTAAGTAAAAATTCTAATACTTCATTCATTGTAATTGCTCCTTTTATTTTAGTATGATATTATTTACGTGTACATAAATAATAGGTTATTATACCGATTATTTCAAGTAGAATTATTTTCGATACATAGTATCTTTTTAATACAAAGGAGTGTTTATACGTGGAAGAAAAATATGAGTTATTTGGGAAGTGTCCCTTTGTGACAGCACAAAAAATTATTGCTGGAAAATGGGCGGTAATAATTTTACATAATTTGAGTTCAAAAACACTGAGATTTGGAGAACTCCAGAGATTAATACCAGAATTGAAACAAGCCACCCTTACAAAGCAGCTTAGGAGTCTAGAAGAATATGGACTTATAAACCGCCATGTGTACGCAGAAGTTCCTCCTAAGGTAGAGTATTCTTTAACTGGTATAGGACGAGAATTTAAAATAGTATTAGACAGTATCTCTATTTGGGGAGAAAAATATATTGAGCATATGAAACAAAATTAAAATATTATTAATTAGCAATCATATTCATTTGGATTTTTGTGTATAATTAATAAATTAATATTAAATTTTTTATAAGCTGATTATTATGAAAATAAAATTTATGAGGAAATAAAAGTATATTATTGGTGGTGAATTATATGGAAAAGAATTTCCATACTGTAAGGGGTTATGAAAATATAAATTTATCTAGAAAAGTGCTTACCTCAGCCATGGAAGACTATCTAGAAATGATTTATAGATGTAGTATGAAGGCTGGTGTTGTTCGATTAAATAAAATAGCACAAATGTTAAATGTCCGTGATTCTTCAGCTTCTAAAATGATGAAAAAACTTGGAGAATTATCTTTTATAAAATATGAAAGGTATGGTGTAATAATACTTACAGAGGAAGGAATGAGTATTGGGAGATATCTCTTGGAGAGGCATAATATAGTAAAAAGCTTTTTGGAGAATTTGGGCTGCAAAGACGATGTGCTTCAAGAAACTGAACTTATTGAACATAATATAAGCAGTGAAACTATAGAAAATATAAATATGCTTAATTTGTTTTTTATGAATAATTCAGAAATACTAAATAAATTTAAGGAATTTAAAGAAAATAAAACTATTTAATTTCATTTAAACCGGAGGAGTAATTTATGGATAATATAGATACAGTGCTAATTACTGGTGCATCAAGTGGAATAGGCTTAGAGCTTGCTAGAATATTTGCTTCTCATAAGCATAATCTTATTTTAGTTTCAAGAAATGCTCATAAGCTAAAAGAATTAGCTTATGAACTAGAAGAGGAGCATGAATCTAAAGTTCATATAATTAGTCATGATTTATCTAAACCTGAAGCATCAAAACAAATATTTCACAAGGTAGCGGAACTGGGAGTACAAGTTGATATACTTATAAATAATGCTGGAGGGGGCTATGTAGGCTTTTTCCATGAGACTGATGCACATAAAGACCTAGAAATTATGCAGGTAAATATGATAGCTTTAACAGAAATGACAAAGATTTTTTCTAGAGAAATGATAAAAAGAAGAAAAGGAAGTATATTAAATGTAGCATCGACAGGTGCTTTTTCACCAGGTCCATTTACAGCAGTCTATTATGCTTCTAAGGCATATGTTTTATCATTATCAGAAGCTCTTAGAATAGAATTAAGGCAATATAACATAAATGTAACTACACTCTGCCCAGGTGCGACTAGAACAAACTTTGCAAAAAATGCAGGAAAAAAGGATATGCCAAATGCAATGGATGCAAAAGCTGTGGCAAGGGCAGCTTATAATGGGCTAATAAATAATAAGAAAATTGTGGTTCCAGGAGTTGAAAATAAAATATTGATTAAATTACCAAAGAAACTAGTAAGCGAAATTAACTTTAGAAATCAAAAGAGGTTAAGTCTTAATGCATATGAAAGAAAATAACAGCTCGAAATTGTTAATGTAATAAGTTATTTTGAGAATTTTCTGAAAATACAGTATAATAAAGTTATAATAGTATGTTTTTAATGAAATTTTACAATCTAATCAAAAATATAATCTAAAATATCTATTATTATTTTATAAGCATGAAAAAGCATGTAGGGAGGAGAATAAAATGAGTAGACTTCATATTGCAACCCCAGATAGAGCTCAAACTGTAGTGGAAGGTCTTTATAAAGATTTAGAACGAAGAATCATTGCCAGCCCTCCAGGATTGTGTCCAGTTGACATGGCAGCCTCATTTTTAAAATTATGTCACGCCCAAACTTGTGGAAAATGTGTTCCTTGTAGAGTGGGGCTATCACAATTAGAAAATTTACTTAATGATGTTTTAGACAGTAATGCGGAATTAGAAACTATTGATTTAATTGAGAAGACAGCAAGAGTAATTTCAGATTCTGCAGATTGTGCAATAGGATATGAAGCAGCAAATATGGTATTAAAAGGAGTTATAGGCTTTAGAAATGATTATATTGAACATATTACTAAGCATAGATGCATTTGTAATTTAGATCAGCCTGTACCTTGTGTAGCATTATGTCCAGCAGGGGTTGATATTCCTGGATATATTGCATTGATTGCAGAAGAAAGATATGCAGATGCAGTTGCACTTATTAGAAAGGACAATCCATTCCCAACTGCTTGTTCTCTTATTTGCGAACATCCTTGTGAGGCTAGATGTAGACGTAATATGATAGACGATTCCATTAATATACGTGGTTTAAAACGTTATGCTGTGGAACATGCCGGCAAAGTTTCAGTTCCGGTTTGTGCACCTGCCACAGGAAAGAAAGTTGCTGTAGTTGGTGGAGGTCCTGGCGGCTTAAGTGCAGCATATTATTTATCATTAATGGGACATCATGTTGTAATTTATGAAAAACATTCAAAGCTTGGCGGTATGCTTAGATATGGAATTCCAAGTTATAGACTTCCAAGAGAACGTTTAGATGATGATATAGATGCTATTATTTCTACGGGAGTAGAAATTAAAACGGAAGTTACTGTTGGAGATGATATTTCTATTTTAGAACTAAAAGAAAAATATGATGCAATATATATTGCAATTGGAGCACACACTGATAAAAAAATTGGTATTGAAGGAGAAGAATGTAAAGGGGTTATTTCAGCAGTTGAAATGCTTAGAGCTATAGGAAATAATAATTTCCCTGATTTTTCTGGAAAAACTGTTGCTGTAATTGGTGGCGGAAATGTGGCAATGGATGTGACTAGATCTGCTGTTCGCCTTGGAGCAAAAAAAGTATTTAATGTTTATAGACGTAGAAAGATAGACATGACAGCTTTACCTGATGAAGTAGAAGGTGCAATTGCAGAAGGATGTGAAATGCTTACGCTTCAAGCACCAATAAGAATTGAAAGAGATGAAAATGGTCAAGTATCAGCTTTATGGGTTAAACCTCAGATAATAAGTAAGATTGATAAATCTGGACGTCCAACAATAGTAGATTCTGAAGAAGAAGAAAAACGAATTCCTTGTGATGTTCTTATTATAGCAATTGGACAAGGCATAGAATCACAACATTTTGCTCAAAATGGTGTACCAGTAAAGAGAGGTATAATTGAAGCCTTAAGTTCTAGCGGAATTGAAAATGTTCCTGGAATATTTGCAGGAGGGGATTGCGTAACTGGGCCAGCTACTGTTATTAGAGCAATTGCAGCCGGAAAAGTTGCTGCTGCAAATATTGATGACTATCTCGGATATAATCATATAATCAGCACAGATATTAATATTCCAAGTGCAAGATTAGATGATAGACCAGCTTGTGGAAGAGTTAATATGTTAGAACGTGATGCTATGGAGCGTAAAAATGATTTTGACCTCATCGAATGTGGAATGACACCTGCAGAAGCAAAGCAAGAATCCTTTAGATGTCTCAGATGTGATCATTTTGGTTATGGTGTATTTAAAGGGGGGAGGATTAAAAAATGGTAAACTTAAAAATAAACAATACATTAATAGAAATAAAAGAAGGTACTACTATTTTGGATGCTGCCAAAAGTGCTGGAATCCATATTCCCAGCTTATGCTATCTTAAAGGTATAAATGAAATAGGTGCATGTCGTGTTTGTGTGGTTGAGGTAAAAGGAAAAGATAAGCTGCTTCCAGCTTGTAACAATATGGTTGAAGAAGGAATGGAGATATTTACAAATAGTCCAAGAGTTAGAGAAACCCGCAAAACTAATGTAGAACTTATTTTATCACAACATGACTGCCAATGTGCAACTTGTGTGAGAAGTGGTAATTGCAACTTACAAAAGCTTGCTAATGACTTAGGGATAATAAAAATTAATTATAAAAAAAATGTTGAACATTATTTATGGAATGATAAGTTCCCACTAATAAGAGATGCTGGAAAATGTATAAAGTGTATGAGATGTGTTCAAGTTTGCGATAAAATACAGAATCTTAATATTTGGGATGTTGCAAATACTGGCTCAAGAACTACTATAGATATTTCATTTAATAGAGTAATTGAAAATTCAGATTGTGCTTTATGTGGGCAATGTATAACTCATTGTCCTGTAGGAGCATTAAGAGAAAGAGATGATACTCAAAAAGCATTTGATGCCCTTGCTGACTCAGATAAAATTACTGTAGTGCAAATTGCACCTGCTGTAAGAGCTGCATGGGGAGAATCTTTTGGGTTAACTCGTGAAGAAGCAACAGTTGAAAGGCTTGTTGCAGCACTAAGAAAGATTGGATTTAACTATATCTTTGATACAAATTTCAGTGCTGATCTTACAATTATGGAGGAAGGCAGTGAGTTTTTAGAAAAAATAAATAATAAAGAAAACAATGTATTTCCTATGTTTACATCTTGTTGTCCAGGCTGGGTACGTTTCTTAAAGTCTCAATATCCTGATATGGTAAATCAGCTTTCCACAGCAAAGTCACCACAACAGATGTTTGGTGCAGTTGCAAAGACTTATTATGCTAAAATTTTAAATGTAAATCCATCAAATATTTTTTGTGTTTCAATAATGCCATGTATTGCAAAAAAACATGAATCAGAAATTTCAGTAATGAATGATGCTGGTGCAGGTCAAGATGTAGATTTAGTTCTTACAACTCGTGAAATTGATAGAATGATAAGAGCAGAGCATATTATTCCCCAAAATTTAAAAGAAGAAGCCTTTGATATGCCTCTTGGAGTTGGTTCTGGTGCGGGAGTGATTTTTGGTGCTACAGGAGGAGTTATGGAAGCAGCATTAAGATCAGCATATTTTTTAACTACAGGCACGAATCCTGATCCTGATGCATTTAAAGAAATACGAGGAATGAATGGCTGGAGGGAAGCGACCTTTGAAATCAAGGGAATATCTATAAAAGTTGCAATAGTAAGTGGACTTGGAAATACGCGAAGACTAATTAAAGAAATTAGAAAAGGAAAGGTTAGCTATGATTTTGTAGAAGTTATGGCATGTCCAGGAGGATGTTCTGGTGGCGGAGGTCAACCAATAAAAGATGGAGCTGAACTTGCTGAGGTTCGTGCTTATAATTTATATGAGCTTGATAAAAAATCTACTCTTAGATTTTCTCATGAAAATCCATCTGTTTTAAAACTTTATGAAGATTTTATGGAAAGACCGTTATCACATAAGGCACATAAATTACTACATACTGATCATATGGAATGGTATATGCCTATTTCCCCAAGAATAGGATTAGATGATGATCAAGAATAGAAAAGTAGTAAAACATCAAAATAAATAAAATATAAAGATCAAGTAAAATCACTCAGTTCTTAAGATATTGAGTGATTTTATTGCATTCTTGGATTCTATTTACTCGAAATATAATTACTCTTTAACGTTGATTTATTTGAAACATAGCCTTTCGTTAAATTTAAGTTTAGGAGAGGAAAAACTATTGACAAAAATATACTTCGAGAATAGAATGAAAATATACTTCGATAAGAGAATTATTTAAAGGAGAATTATATGACAGCAATTGATGAGGATTTTAATATTGAAAATATTATTTTTAAATGTATAGATGAATTTAAAGTTTTATTTTTTCCTGATAAGTGGAGCAGTGTTTTCTTAGATTATTCTAAAAATGAAATCCTAGCAATGCTGCTTATTTATAGAAAAAATAAGGTTAATATGAGTGAAGTTGCTGAATATATTAATGCTCCTTTAAACACAGCTACTGGTGTGATAAGCAGATTAGAAAAAAAGAATATTGCTGAAAGAACAAGAGATAATGAAGATAAGAGAGTAGTAATGATTACGTTAACTGAAAATGGCAGGGAATTTATTTTAGAAGAAAAAAAGCAAATAGAATATTATTTTAAAGAAGTATATAAGTCCTTAACCAAAGAAGAAATAAATGCTGCAATGAGCATAGTTAATAAAGTAGTTACTGTTTTAAAAGCAGGTAGTCAAAAGAAAATGCAAGAGGAAAAGGTAGTTAAAAAAATTAGAAGAATAACTATTGAATAGTGAAATTTATAGGTGGCTTTTGCCACTTTAAATACAATAAATACTTCGAGCAAAGAACTAATCTTAAAGCGAATAAAAGGAGGATTGCTATGGGCAGGATTATTATTTTTACTGGAAAAGGTGGAGTGGGAAAAACAAGCACAGCAGCAGCACATGCACTAAAGGCAGCTAACGAAGGGATGAAAACATTGATTGTAAGTACAGATATGGCTCATAATTTAAGTGATTTATTTAATAAACAAATAAAAGAGGAGCCAATAGAAGTTATAAACAATCTCTATGCCTTAGAAATAGATCCAAATCATGAAATGAATAAACATTATGGCTCTATATCAAAAGCTCTTAAAAATATGTTTCCTAAAATAAGTGGAAAATGCTGAAAGTTTAGAAGATATAGTTGTATTTCCAGGAATAGAGGAATTATTTTCATTAATTAAGATTCAGGAGCTTTATGAAGATGGAGTATATGATTTAATTATTGTTGATTGTGCTCCAACAGGAGAAACAGTAGCTTTATTGAAATTTCCAGAACTTTTTTCTTGGTATATGGAAAAATTATTCCCAATAGAAAAAGTAGCATTGAAAGTATTAAGACCAATTTCTAAGAGTGCTTTTAAGCTAGAAATGCCAAGTGAAGTGGCCATGAATGATATTGAAAAATTATATGTTAAGCTAGGAAATTTACAAGAACTTTTAAAGAATAAAGAAATCTGCAGCATCAGGCTTGTTACTATTCCAGAAAAAATGGTCGTAGAAGAAAGTAAAAGAAATTATATGTATTTAAATTTATATAATTTTAATGTTGATGGATTATATATTAATAGAATAATCCCTAAAGATATAGAAAACAATTTTTTTGATAAATGGAAACAGCTTCAAAATAACTATTTAGATGAATTAAATTCTGTATTCATTAACATACCTACTTATAAAATAAAGTGGTATGAAGCTGATATAAATGGAGTTGAGGGTTTAAGCAGAATTATAGAAGATTCACTTAGTGATGAAAATATTTTTAAAGTTTTAAAAAGAACTGTAAATGAAACCTTTGAAAAAACAGAAAAGGGTTATCGACTTGAACTATATATACCTTTTGCGGATAAGGCAAGCTTTGATTTATTAGAATCAGGTACAGATATCATTATTAAAATAGGTAATTTTAAGAGGAATATCCCTATACCTAACACAATAAGAAAATATAAAATTTCATCAGCAAAGCTTGAAAATGAAAAGCTAAGTATTATTTTTGAATAGGAGTGGTTTTAATGAATAAGGAATTTATTAAAAAAATGCTTAAAGCTAAAAGATTTGAATACGAAGCAATAAAAGAAATAATTCCAGATAAAATTAGAGATAGAATAGATTGTTTTGAGAAGGAAGCAATAAGCATTATAAGAGATATAGGCTTTGAAATGATAAAAGAGGATATTAAGGATAAAGAAGAAAAAAATAATGCGGATAATAAAAGCACTAAAAAAATTAATATAGATTTTAATTAAGTGAGGAGGAGAAAATGTGAGAATAATACTATATACAGGAAAAGGTGGCGTCGGAAAAACTAGCATAGCTGCTGCCACTGCATGCAAAATAGCAAGTGAAGGAAAAAAAGTATTAGTTATGAGTACAGATCAAGCCCATAGCTTAAGTGATTCCTTTGATATAAAATTAAGCAATGAGCCGGTTGAGATAGCTCATAATCTTTATGGTATGGAAATAGATACTATTATAGAAAATGAAAAAGTATGGGGAAACTTAAAAGGATATATTGAAAAACTCATGATGTTAAATTCGAAGGAAAATATAGAAAGTGAAGAATTATTGGTATTCCCAGGGTTTGAAGAGTTATTATCGTTAATTAAAATAAAGGAAATTCATGATAAAAATGAATATGATGTGTTAATAGTGGATTGTGCCCCAACAGGCGAAACAATGTCACTACTTAAATTTCCAGAGTTATTTAAGTGGTGGATGGAAAAAATATTCCCTATTAAAAGAAAAGGAGCTAAAATTGTAAAACCAATTATTGAAGCTGCTACTAAAATACCAATACCAGATGATAATGTTTTTGATGAAATTGAAAAGTTATATTCCAAAATAGATGAATTGCACTGTCTTATGCTTAATAAAGAGATAGTTAGTATAAGAATTGTAACAACTCCAGAAAAAATTGTGGTAAAGGAGGCAAAACGAAGCTTCTCTTATCTGCACCTTTTTGATTATAATGTTGATGGATTAATAATAAACAAAATCTTCCCAGAAGAATCTTTAACTGGGTATTTTGAAAAGTGGGAAAAGATTCAAAAGGAAAGTATCCAAGAGATTATGGAAAGCTTTAAAGATATTCCTATATTTAAATTAGAATTGATGGATAATGAATTGAGAAAGTATGAAACTCTCCAAAAGACTGGTGATAAGATTTATGAAGAAATAAAACCAGAAAATGTACTCTTTAATGATAAGATATTTACAATTAGGAAGGATGGAGAGAATTATATTCTTAGTATAAACATGCCATTTGTAAATAAAGAGGAATTGGATTTATTGCAAAATGGAGATGAAATCACCATAGCAGTTAAAAATGAAAGAAGAAAATATATATTGCCAGCTAAGCTTCACGCTAAGGAAATAATAGGTGCAAAATATGAGGAGGGTAAGTTGAATATTTATTTTGGAAAAAATGTTTAATTATAAATAGAGTGTTTATACTGGTTTAATATTGAAAATAATATAGCATATATAAAGATTAACACACTTTGGAGGAATTATGCAATTTAAAGAGCTTGTATATAAACAAAAAGAGTATTTTGAGACTATGAGGCAGCTTGATGTAAACTTCAGGAAGGAAAAGTTAATAAAACTAAAAAGTATAATAAAAAATAATGAGAAAGAGATAATTAGCGCACTTAAAAAGGATTTAAATAAATCTGAATTTGAAAGTTATCTCAGTGAAATATCTATCGTATATGAAGAATTGGATCTTCATATAAAAAATATAAAAAAATGGAGCAAAAGAAAAAGAGTTAAAAGTCGTCTAATGTTTTTTCCAAGTAAAAGTTATATTGAAAAAGAGCCATATGGTACGGTTTTAATAATAGGTCCATTTAATTATCCTTTTCAATTGATTATTCTTCCACTAATAGCTGCTATATCTGCAGGAAATACAGCAATTATTAAGACTTCAGAACATGCAGTTAATACGGGAAGATTAATTGAAAGAATTATAAATGAAAATTTTGATGAATCATATCTAAGAGTAGTAGGAGTGAATGAAGGAAAAGAATGTGTTGAAGAGTTGTTAGAGCAAGAATTTGATTATATATTTTTTACAGGGAGTACAAGGGTTGGAAAAATAATAATGGAAAAGGCTTCAAGAAGATTGATTCCATTAACTTTAGAGTTAGGTGGCAAGAGTCCTTGCATTATAGATAAGGATGCAGATCTAAAAAAAGCTGCTAAAAGAATAGTTTGGGGGAAATTATTAAATGCAGGACAAACATGCATTGCTCCAGACTATCTATTTATACAAAATGAAATTAAAGATACTTTTTTAAATTTAATAGTAAAAGAAATTAAGCAGCAATATGGAGAAAATGCTAAGGAGAGTTTAGACTATCCTAGAATAATAAGTAATAATGAGGTGTGTAGATTATCTGAATACTTAAAGGATGGGAAAATATATTACGGTGGAAATTATGATAAAGAAACGTTATATTTTGAGCCGACAATTCTAACAGATGTAAAAGAAGAAGCGAGAATATTAAACGAAGAGATATTTGGGCCAATATTTCCAGTTATAACCTTTGAGAATTTAGACGAAGTAGTAAGGTATGTAAATAAAAGAATGAAACCTTTAGCTCTGTATTATTTTTCACAAGATAAAAATAATATAAAAAAGATACTTAAAGAAACATCAACAGGAGGTGTTACTATAAATGACACTATCCTCCATGCGGGAACCTCGTCTCTTCCTTTTGGAGGCGTAGGAACAAGTGGAATAGGAGCATACCATGGTAAGAAGAGCTTTGATACTTTCACTCATGAAAAAAGTGTAGTTGAGCGAGGAACATTAATTGAGTTTTCTTTTAGATTTGCTCCATTTAAGAATAAAGTTGATTATTTAAGGAAATTTATAAAATAATAAAAAGATTAGTAATAGCAAAAAGTATAAATCAACAACAATAGAAAAGGCTATAGATAAGCAACCATGCGCGTAAAGCTTAACCAGTAATCACCAAATTATAGGGGGAAGAGAGTA
>NZ_AUUU01000110.1 GCF_002760435.1 Clostridium sp. LS | reverse complement strand
AAACAACATGTAAACTAGACTTATGTGGTAGCTTACCGAAATAATAAATATTTTTAACTATAAATTGAAATTATTACTTTAGTATCTAGAAATAAAATAATCCACAAAGAATATAGTTTTCTATGTGGATTATTAGGTTTATTCTTAAATTAAGCTTTTTGAATATACTTAATATAGGGAAGTCCCTAGTATTAACTTTTTTATTATAGACTTTTAACCTTATTTATAACCTCTGCACAGTATTCAGCTACACCTGCAGCACCATTGCTCTTGTATATTTTGTTTAAGTCGCTGCCAATTCCACTGCAATCTGCTCCGCCTTGTATCCATTCGTTAATGTTATCTTTGTTTACTCCACCAGTAGGCATTATGCTAAGGTCAGGAAATATAGATTTTGCTGCTCCAATCAGCCCTTTACCAACAACATTTCCTGGGAATATTTTTATAAATCTTAAACCTAATTTGTAAGCTTTATTTATTTCTGACATTGTCATTAATCCTGGTATCATTAACGCTTTTCTTTGAATTGCATAAACTAATACTTCTTCATCTAAGCAAGGTGAAACAATAAAATCAGCATTATTTTCAATACATGCATCTACAGCATCTTTAGTTAATACAGTTCCTGCTCCAACACAAGCATCTTTATATTCATCTTTTAACTCTTTAATTAACTTTGGTGCGTTTGGTACACTCATAGTTACTTCTATAATTTTCATTCCACCTTTAATAGCTGCTATACTTATTTCTTTTGCTTCTTCATATGTTTTAGTTCTAATAACAGCAACTGCTTTTTCTTGTTTTAGTGTATCATAAATTTTTTCAAACATTTCTTTCACCTCATTATTATTTTTATATAATTATTAAACTATATAATTAAAAATTTTTATTTATATACTTAAACGGATGTATATTAAACTACCGCTACTTTACTAACGCTCTATTTTCTTTGATTGTCCTAGATGTACTAATACATCTTCATAATAAGGCAAGCCCTCATTGTCTCCTTCAACGCCAACTACTAGAGAACCTACGGCGTTAGCAAACTTAACACAATTTTCTAATGTTTCACCTTTAAGTAATGCAGTTAAAAATCCTGCTGCAAACCCATCTCCTGCTCCAACTGTATCTACTAGAGCTTTTGGTTTAATTGCGTCTACTTCATAAATGTTTTTGCCATCTGAGCCTAGTGCTCCCTTAGCTCCCTTTTTAACAATTACTTTTTCTATTCCTTTATCATGGAATATTTTTATTGCTTCTTCAATACTAACTTCATCAAGTAATATTTCTATTTCTTCATCGCCTATTAATAAAATATCCACATACGGTAAAAGTTTTTCTATATAGCTTTTTGCTTCTTCCTTAGTCCACATTTTTAATCTTATATTAGGATCAAAGGATACTATTAGATTGTTTTTCTTTGCTAATTTTACTGCTTCTAATATTACCTCTCTATTGTTTTCATTGATGGAAGGAAAAACGCCAGTAATATGAAGAACCTTGGAGTTCTTAAAATATTCTTCATTTAATTCCTTTGCACTCATTGTACTAGTTGGAGATTTTTCTCTATAGTAAAATGATCTGCTTGATCCGTCTGCCAAAACTTCTCTAAAGTATACTGAAGTTGGATATCCATCTACTAGCTGAACTTCTGAAGTATCAATTCCTTCTCCTCTTGCAGTTTTTAGTATGTATTTTCCAAAATCATCATTACCAAGTCTACTTATCCAGCCCGATTTTAATCCTAGTCTTGCACATCCCATTGCAACATTTAATTCTGCTCCACCTAATTTTCTTTTAAATGTATCACAAAATATTATTGGCCCCTTTTCTTGAGGACACATTGCAATCATTGCATCTCCTATAGTAATTACGTCCATAAATTAATACACCACTTTCAATTTACATATTTATTTTAGCCTTATCAAGCAAGTAGAGATAGGTTTAAAATTTTACACTTGATAAGGCTGTAATTAATTTTAAGATAATCATATATAATTAAAAAATATTATATATCTTTTTACTTGTGATTATTTTCAAATTTTTCAGGCATAAAAATATCTTAATATCAATTTCGCCTTTTATTCCGTATCGTGGAACACCGTTTCATTTACTAATTTAATTTTAATATTATCAACTATAATTGTCAATCATAGTATTATAAAAAACTTTTAATTTTCTGTTTGTTAAAATTAACTTTAGCAATTACAATGTATTATAAGAATAAAAAATATTCAGGAGGATTTAACATGTCAGAGGATTTAAATAATTCCAATTTAGTTCAATCAGTAGAACGTGCTCTGGATATACTTGATTGTTTAGCTGAATATCCAAAAGGCTGTGGAATTGGTGAGTTATCAAAAAATTTAAATTTGAGTAAAAGTACTATACATAGAATAATCACAACTTTAAAATATAAAGATTATGTTACCCAAAATAAAGAAAATGAAAAATATAAACTAGGAATTAAACTTCTTAACTTATCTTCTTCCATAACAAATAGTATGGACTTAATAACTACTGCTAGACCATATATATATGATTTTGCAAGCAAAGTTGATGAAGTTATACATCTTTGTATTCCTGATGAATCATTTTCCAATATAATTTATGTAGATAAAGTATCCTCTGAGAATACTAGCAGAAATATAGTAATGTCTTCTAGCATAGGAAAAAAAGCACCAATTTATTGTACCGCCTCAGGGAAGCTGTTATTATCTCAATATTCTGATGATAAAATAAGAGAATTACTAAAAGATACAAAATTCGTGAAGTACGCAGAAAATACCATCACAGATATAAATATTCTTTTAGACGAAATACATGAAATAAGAAAAAATTTATATGCATTTGATAACATCGAATACGATACCGGTGTTATATGTATTGCTGTTCCTATTTTTGATAGAACCAATAAAATTATTGCTGCAACAAGTCTATCATCAGTAACACTATTTAATTCTATGGATGACTTGCTAAAGTATAAAAATGAATTTATGAATGTTGCTAATAACATTAGCAGACTTATGGGTTATGTTACTTCCACAATATAAAATTGGATATCATAGATAATTATGTTTTTCTATCAAAATAATTATTAAAGTATTACTGAAAATTATGGTTTCCAGTAATATTTTTTATTTTTATAAAATGTTAAAATATCTTTCCCTTTAATTTATAGTATTAGTGTACGATTTTATATTATGCATGATTATTAATGCAAGATACTTTCTATTTGTTTAATTTTATACAGCTACCTTTTGAAATTTTTACCATAATATAAGTATATTTTTAGCCTTACCAAGTATTTAGAGATAGGTTTAAAATTTACACTTGTTAAGGCTATGATTAATTTGGGATATATTATTATATATAATTAAAGAGTATTATATATCGTTATAGTTAAAATCAATGCTGCTAAAATTCTTATTATTATTCTACTATACTTCTAATGTAGGCTTCAATTTCTCTGCATTTGCAGTTGCTAAAGAAATATTCTTTAAATTTTTCTCCGCTTACAGCACCTTTTAATAGATCTTGATCTATTTCTTTTAAAATTGTTACCATATCTTTGTGGGTTACTTTTTTAACTTCATCTAAGATCTTTTTATTTCTTTGTTCTGGTACAACTCTGTCTTTTGGATATCCTTGTCCACTTTCGCCTAGGAATAGCTTTTCGAAAATATATTCTAAGTTTAATTCTGCTCCCCATCCAAATCCTTTTGCAAAAGGTAATGCTATTGCATTTCCATCGTTGATTTGTGCAAACATATATGCATCTGAAGGATCAACTATATGACCACATAATACACCTGGGAATGAATTAGCTGCAAGCATTGCACCTTCCCCTGTTCCGCATCCAGTTATTACATAATCAGCTGCTCCTGAATTTAAAAGGATAGCTGCTAAAATACCATTTTGAACATATGTTAATACCGCTGGATCTTCTGCACTATACATTCCATAATTAAATACTTCGTGACCCATTGGTTCTACTACTTTTTTTAATGATGCACATATCATTTCATTTTTAGCTGCTTGGCTGTTTTCATTTATTAAAGCTATTTTCATTCTTCTTTTCCTCCTAATTATTGTGGTTGTTTTCCAATATAAGCTAAGATTCCACCATCTACGTATAATACATGACCATTTACAAAGTTTGATGCATCAGATGCTAAGAATACAGCTGGTCCCGCTAAATCTTCTGGCGTTCCCCAACGTGCAGCTGGAGTTTTTGCTATTATAAATTCATTAAATGGATGCCCTGGTGTTCTAATTGGCGCAGTTTGTGGAGTTTCTATATATCCAGGTCCAAGTCCATTACATTGGATATTATATTCACCATATTCAGATGCAATATTTCTTGTTAACATCTTAAGTCCACCTTTAGCTGCCGCATAAGCTGCAACTGTTTCTCTTCCAAGTTCACTCATCATAGAACAGATGTTAATTATTTTTCCATGACCTTTTTTAATCATTCCTGGTATTACTGCCTTAGATACTATAAATGGAGCATTTAAATCTACATCTATAACTTTTCTAAAATCTTCAGCCTTCATTTCAAGCATTGGAATACGTTTAATTATTCCGGCATTATTTACTAAAATATCAATTACTCCAACTTCTTTTTCAATTTTTGCAATTAATTCATTTACTGCTTCTTCATCTGTAACGTCACATACGTAACCATGAGCCTTTATTCCTAATTCCTCATATCCTTTTAAGCCCTTATCAACTAATTCTTGGTTTATATCATTAAATACTATTGTTGCCCCTGCTTCTGCATAAGATTTTGCAAGTTCGAATCCAATACCATATGCTGCTCCTGTTATTAATGCAATTTTACCTTCTAATGAAAAACTATTTATATTCATGAAATATTCCTCCTTGAATTTATATTACTTATCTGATAATTTAATTATACTATGATATTTTCACTGTTTCTTGTTATATTTTTTTCAAAATGTTGCAAATCTTGAAGTAGTAAGTATAATAAAATTAATAACATATTTATTACGGAGGTAAATGTCATGAAAGAGTTCACATCATGTAAGGAATCTATTAAAAACTGCATAGCAAACAAATATTTCTCAATTGCTCATTTACACTCTGAAGAAGAAACTATGGCTATTCATATACACGATTGTTATGAAATTTATTATTCTATTTCTGGCGGAAAACAATTTTTAATAGATAATAAATTATATGATATTAATCCCGGTGATTTATTTGTCATAAATCAATTTGAAAGTCACTACGTCTCTCAAATAAATAAGACAGTTCATGAACGTATAGGTATCTCAATTCATCCTGATTTTTTAAAATCAATCTCTACTGATAAAACTGATTTAAGCTATTGTTTTACACATCGTGATGAAAATTTCAGGCATAAAATTAACCTAAACAAAGAACAACAAAATAGATTTATGTATTTTATAAATAAAATTATAAGCACAGAAGGCTTTGGTTCTGATAGAATTGAATATTCAAGTTTTATAGAGTTAATGACCTATTTAACTAAAGCATTTGTTGATAATGAAGATTCATTGTTATCATCTTACAAATATAATAATCAAATTCAAGATATAATTGGCTATATAAACGATAATGTCACAGAAAATGTTACTGTAAAACACTTAGCTGAGCATTTTTTCTTGAGTGAATCATATATCTGTAGAATTTTCAAATTAGCAACTGGAACAACAATAAATAAATATATTATTGCAAGAAGAATATCTATGGCTAAGTCAATGCTTTCAAATGGTTCTAATATTAATGATGTATATGCTCAATGTGGATTTAATGACTATACTAACTTTTTAAAATCCTTTAAGAAAGCTGTTGGTGTATCTCCTAAGAAATATTCTACTTTTAGTATGAATTAATTTTTATTACAAAAAGGGTGGCGTAGAAAGAATACTTATTCTTTCTACGCCACCCTAATTATTTGTGTGTATATACTTAAGTTATAATGTTTAAGCTTAATTATTTTACCAGTGTTTCTCTATATCAGGGCAATAATTTTTCTTAACTGCTGCTCTCATTTCAACAAAGCAGCCACAAATTCTACACATACCATTAATTAAATTATCGCACTGCATACATATACCTAATCGTTTCTTATATTCCTCATCTTCTGTTTTTATATGCTTATCTAAGTTTTTTATATAATCTTGTAGATGCTGATATTCTTTTTCTTCGAATAACTCATCTAATAAGCATTTTTTGCAAAATCTCTGTTTCATATTATTCTATAACTAAATGAAGTACACTACATTTTGGAATCTTAAAGTCAATTCCCTTATCTGTAATCTTGAAATCTGTAAATTCTGCTGGCTTTACTACTTCTGGTGCATCAAAATTATTATATGCACTCATTTCATTTGTTAAAATTGTACCTTTAACAGATTTAATTTCTCTGTCTGTAAATATTCCTTGGATATCGTAAGATTCAGAAACAGATAAGTTATTTAAAGTTATATTAATTCTTCCTTCTGCATCTACAGATACTGATTCATGTAAATTAGGAACTTGATTTTCTTCTTCAACTCCTATGTTTTTAGTATCTATATAACTTTCAACAAGAGTTGCTTCTTGATGATTCTTATACATATTAAATACGTGATAAGTTGGAGTTAGAACCATTTTTTCTCCTTCTGTTAAAATAACAGATTGAAGTACATTTACTAGCTGTGCAATATTTGCCATCTTAACTCTATCACAGTTTTTGTTAAAGATATTTAAGTTAATACCTGCAACTAGGGCATCTCTCATTGTATTTTGTTGATATAAGAATCCCGGATTTGTGCCTGGTTCGACATCAAACCAAGTTCCCCATTCATCAACTATTAATCCAACTCTCTTATCTGGGTCATATTGATCCATGATTGCACCATGTCTATATATTAATTCTTCCATCTTTAATGTTTTCTTAAGAGTTAGATACCAATCCTTTTCATCGAATCCAGTAGCCGCTCCTTTACCTAACCAGAAATCTCCTGGAATTGTATAATAATGAAGAGATAAACCGTCCATAAAGTTAGCTGCAACCTTCATTACACCTTCAGTCCAATTATAATCGTCTACATTAGCTCCACAAGCTATTTTATACAGTTTATTATCACCATAATTTCTACAGAATGTTTGATATCTTCTATATTCATTAGCATAGTGTTCTGGTGTCATATTACCACCACAGCCCCAGCTTTCATTACCAACTCCAAAATATTTTACCTTCCAAGCTTCTTGATGACCATTTTTCTTTCTAAGGTCAGCCATTGGAGAAATACCTTCAAATGTTAAGTATTCAACCCATTCAGACATTTCTTGAACAGTCCCGCTTCCTACATTCCCATTAATATATGGTTCACATTCTAATTGTTTACATAATTCCATAAATTCATGAGTACCAAAGCTGTTGTCTTCTACAACTCCACCCCAGTGGGTATTTATCATTTTCTTACGAGTTTCTTTTGCTCCAATTCCGTCTTTCCAATGATATTCATCAGCAAAACATCCACCTGGCCAACGAAGAACTGGAATTTTTATCTCTTTTAATGCTTGTACAACATCATTTCTCATGCCATTGGTATTTGGGATTTTAGAATTTTCGCCTACATATAATCCTTCATAAATACATCTGCCTAAATGTTCTGAAAAGTGTCCGTAAAGTTCCTTATTAATTTTTCCTTTTTTATTATGCACATTTACAAATAGCTTACTCATAATATCCTCCTTTATTTAAGTTAATACTTTAACATTAAAGTTTTCATTTAACATTATTTATAATATACTACAATCTAATAGCCTCGTCAACGAGTTTTATATGTTTTTTCATTCTTTGTAATCCCATTCTTTATTGATTTACAAGCATTCTTATTTTTGCTATAATTCATTTATCATTTATTAGATACATAAATCTAAATTATTTTTTTATTTAAGTGATAAGTTAAAGTAATTATAAAAAATTATCCTAGTTAAGGTATATTTTCTGCTAGATTTTGATTTACTATTTATTAAAAGGCTAAAATTTTATCTCTAACTATAGAAAGGAACGATTATGTTACATTTTGAATCAATGAAAGATGCCAGTGAAGTTTTCAAGGCTCTTGGTGCTCCTATGCGTCTTAAAATAATGGAAATCTTATATGAAGATGGCGATAAAAACTTAAATGATTTAGCTACAATGCTTAACTTAACTAATAGCGCTATCTCTCTTCATATAAAAAAATTAGAAGAAGTTGGTTTAATAGAAATACATACTATGTCTGGTAAGCGTGGTTCTATGAAAATTTGCAAACCACTTCATGAAATGATGGTAATAGACTTGCTTCCTAAGAAATTAGATATTGCTTCCTATAAAGATGAAATTGAAATAGGCTACTATTCAAACTGTCAAGTGACAGCTACTTGCGGTATTTCAACTAAGGATCATATTATTGGTGAATTTGATGATCCTCGTTATTTTTTATTTCCTGAACATTTTCAGGCCTCAGTATTATGGTTTACTACCGGATTTGTGGAATATAACCTGCCAAACCGCTTAACTGCTGGACAAAAATTAACGGAATTGCAGCTTTCTTTTGAAATTTCATCTGAGTGTCCAGGTTATAATGAAAATTATCCATCAGATATACATTTCTCAATAAATAATATTAATCTAGGCTATTGGGTAAGTCCCGGCGATTTTGGTGCTAGACGCGGAAGATTTACCCCTAACTGGTGGCCTGAAATCTGTAATCAATATGGAAGACTTAAGACCCTATCAATAAACAAAGATGGAACTTTTATTGATAGCGGAAGTAAGATTTCAGATATTACAATTGATGATCTTAAATTAGATTATACTAGTACTATAACTTTTAGATTTTCTGTTCCTAAAGATACTAAAAATGTAGGAGGTTTCACCTTATTTGGTGAAGGCTTTGGAGATTATAATCAATCAATTAAAATGCAAACATTCTATAAAATGCAAGAATCATAATTTTTTAAATTATAAAGGAGAACATTTTGTAACCACAAACGTTCTCCTTTATAGTTTTTAAATTACATATTTTAGTAATGCTTCTGCGACCCCATCTTCATCATTTGTTAGAGCTACATCATTGGCATGTCCCTTTACCTCTTCTGGAGCATTTCCCATCGCTATCCCAAGTCCCGCATATTCCAACATATCAATGTCGTTATAGTTATCTCCCATTGCTATTATTTCCGACTTATCTATATTTAATTTCCTTTGCAGGCAGTTAATTGCTGCTGTTTTAGATGCTTTTATTGGCATAATTTCTAGGTATGTTGGCTTAGAAGGATATATATTTAAATCACTCACTTTAATATTTTCTTTCAGAAAATTTATTTCTTCCGGGGCGGACATACATAAAATCTTGTTTGGTCCTGTTCCTTCTATTCTCCATTGTTCTATTAGTTCACTAAAATTCGTAATATTAGGAGTAATATTTGTTATTTCACTTTCTTGTTTAGCCCAATAATCTAATTGTTCTACATACCATTCATCATCCTTATATAGACTCATGTGAATATTATTCTTATTAGCTAACTTATATATATCTTCAAGGTTAGAAATATCTATAAACTCCTTAGCTAATATAGTATTATCTTTACCTAGAATCAAGGCACCACTATAACAGATAATTGGTTCCTCTATTCCAAGTTCCTTTTGCAAAAATTTTATTCCTTTTGGCATTCTAGCTGAAACCAGTATTACAGGTACTTTATTCTCATTTGCAACTATATTTATAGTACTTTTCACTTTTTCTGTAATCTCATGCTTTGAATTTAATAAAGTCCCATCAATATCTAAGCATACCATTTTAAAATTATTCATATACTCATCCCCTTAACTATTTATTATAAAATATGAATTACTTACAATTACTTAAGAACTATATATTATTAGCAATTATGAGTTGAATATCATGCGATTTAATAATCTCTACAAAAGCAGATGGCGGCATTTTATCTGTTATAATAATATCTATTAACTCCCATTCTACACCTTTATAATAACTCAAGCGTTTAAATTTCTCATATTCAGCAAGGACTATCACTCTATCAGATTTTTTTGCAGCTATCTGTTTAATTAATGCATCTTCTTCATCAACATAATAAATCCCATCTTCTGTTATGGCCGCTGCGCCTAATATCGCTGCATCAAACCTCATTTTGCTAAGGTAATTTGTGCCGTCTGATCTATAAAAAAATCTATTTTTTCTATTAAGAGAGCCTCCTATACAATTTACATCAATGTCTTCTTTTTCAGAAAGTATTTCAATATTATCTAGAGAATGAGTAAGCACCCAAATAGATTTATTTAATTCTTGCGCTAAGAAACTTATTATTGTTGAAACATCAAAAAAATAATGTTTCTCCTCTTCAATAAACTCCAGTGCTTTTTTGGCTATAAACCGTTTTTCCTCGGAGTAAGCTTCAATTCTTTCTCTATATTCCTTAATAGTATTTCTTAATATAGGCAGGCTAATTCCACCGTGAGTTCTAACTGCTGTGCCCTGATTTATAAGTTTTACAATATCACGGCGTGCAGTATCCCTTGATACATTAAACATATTGCAAATATCATGAATGGACATATAGTTGTGTTCATTTAAATACTCTAATATTTTCAAAAGTCTTTCTTCTTGATACATAGAATCACCTTTCCTTAATTTATATAAATGTAAAAATTAATTATTTGATATACAGCTTTATTTTTAATAATTCTAACCACATATATTTTATTCTATATAATAATTAAACTTTTGGGATTAATTTTTATATTACGCGATGCTATAATATCACTAAAGGAAGAAACTGATATTGGATCAACAATAATAATGTTTGCCTGATCTAAATTTAGACCTTTATAATTAGCGTTTTTTTCATATTTTTGATGTTCAGCTAGTATAATTACTTTTTTAGACCTTTTTACAATTTCTCTTTTGATATAAGAATCTTCCTCATTTTCATAATATATCCCATCTTTTTTTATAGCTCCAGCACCTAAAAATGCTGAATCAAACTTGATTCCATTTAAGCATCTTTCACAATCTGCATTATAAAAGAAACGGTTCTTAATATTAAATTCCCCTGCAATCAAATTTACTGTTATACCCCTTTTTTCAGAAAGTATATTAAAGTTATCTATAGAATGAGTGAATATAGTCGCTTTTTTATCTAGAGCTCTAGCAAGAAATTCGACACTAGTTGAAACATCAAAAAAATATGTTCCATTATTATGTATAAATTTCATAGCTTTCTCAACAATTCTTCTTTTTTCATTAAGATTTAATTTTAGTCTTTCCTTATACGAGCATGTATTATTTACATTGAAATTTTTATATTTTTCTTCTTCAATCATATAATCACCCCTTATAAGTAATTATAAGCATTTTAATATATTTTTTCAATGCTTTTAAGTATTTATTTTCACAATCAGTATAAAACGCCTTACAAAACAGCATTACAATTACAATATTTTAATAAATAGTCTATTAAAAAAAGTATCCAGAAATATTTTAATAATAATTTCTAGATACTTTTCATTTTAATATTTATAATTGTTTATTGTTTATGCAAAAGGATTTTCAGTTTTATAAAGCATACCCTTTGGTTGGTTAAATCCAACTTCTTTAACTCCTAAATATCTAAATAAGTTGTAAACTGCTTTTCCAAAGTGTCCAAACGCAACTGCTCCGTGGTGTGGATATCTTCCTTCAACTAATACGTGGCGATAGAACCTTCCCATTTCTGGAATTGCAAACACTCCAATAGCTCCAAATGAACGAGTTGCAACTGGTAATACTTCACCTTGTGCTACATAAGCTGTAAGTTCAGCGTCTGCATTACTTTGTAATCTAAAGAATGTAATATCTCCTGGCACGATATCTCCTTCAAGTGTTCCTCTAGTTATATTTGGTTCTTGATTTGGTTCAAGTGCTCTTGCCATGATCATTTGGTTTTTCATAGTACCACATGTTAATTTACAAGCTGCTGTATTACCACAGTGGAATGCCATAAATGTATCATTTAATGTATAGTTAAATTTACCTTTAATTTCTGATTCATACATATCAGCTGGAACTGTATTGTTTATGTCAAGTAATGTTACAACATCTTGACTTATGCAAGTTCCAATATATTCGCTTAATGCACCATAGATATCAACTTCACATGATACTGGGATTCCCATAGCTGTTAAACGGCTGTTTACATAACATGGTACAAATCCGAATTGTGTTTGGAATGATGGCCAGCATTTATTTGCAAATACAATATATTCTCTTGAACCTTTATGTTCTTCCATCCAATCTAATAATGTGATTTCATATTGAGCAAGCTTTGGTAAAATACCAGGCATTTTATTTCCTTCACCTAGTTCTTTTTCCATGCTAGCTATTACTTCTGGAATTCTTGGATCATCCTTGTGAGCATTAAATGCTGCAAATAAATCAAGTTCTGAGTTTTCTTCTATTTCAACACCTAGGTTATATAATTGCTTAATTGGTGCATTACAAGCTAGAAAGTCTTGAGGTCTTGGACCAAAAGATATAATTTTTAGATTCTTTAATCCTAGTAATGCAGTTGCAACCGGCACAAATTCAGAAATCATTCCTGCAACTTCTGGAGCTGTTCCTACTGGATATTCTGGAATGTATGCTTTAATATTTCTTAAAGCTAGATTGTAGCTTGCGTTTAACATTCCGCAATAAGCGTCTCCACGTCCACCTATTAAATTATCTCCACTTTCTTCTGATGCTGCTGCAAACATAACTGGTCCATCAAATTCCTTAGCAAGTAAAGTTTCTGAAGTTTCAGGTCCGAAGTTTCCTAAGTATACAACTAATGCATTTACTCCAGCTTCCTTAACTTCAGCTAAAGCTTTTCTCATATCTTTTTCATTTTCAACAGTTGTTTGGCATTCAAAAATTTCTCCGTTATAAGCTTCCACTACTGTCTTTCTTCTATTTGCTGATAATTCCATTGGGAAACAATCTCTACTTACTGCAACAATTCCTAATTTTACTTTTGGTGTGTTATTCATTTTAAATTCCTCCATTTTTATCATTTTTATTTAATCTATTTTTATTTTTAATTTATTCTTATAGTTATTTATTAAATTCTTATGGTTTATTTTATTTATTCTTATAGTTTATATTTAATCAAGCATTGTAAACTGTTCGTTGTTGCTCTTAGAAGTTCTTAATTGTCCACCACACTCTTTTTATAGGTGTTTAAGTTCCGTATTGCAGCATAGCTGCTCTTTTTATAGATCAAATGATCCGTATTGCAGCATGGCTGCTCTTTTTATAGGTGTATATTTTCTCCCACAAGCCCTATAAATGCTTCTTGATCACCGAAATCAACTTCTTTGTGTCCAATTAACCATTTGTTTTTGGCAAATAATAATGCATCTTCTCCGACTTTTTCTACCTTACTCTCTAAAGATACATTGGTATCCTTTGGAAGTACTACGACACATCTAAATCCATCTTCATTTGCATTGCATGGGGCATAATGAAGAGTAGTTGCATAAACCTCTATCATAGTTCCAGCAGGAACAAAAAATGCTTCTATCTTTGATGTATCATAAGAGTAATCGTCTTCAATATCTTGTTGGCTGCCTAGAAGTAGTATAAGATCAGTTACTGCTATATTTATTTCTGATGTACGATGGTATTCAACCGCATTTAGTTGATAGTTATTTCCATTGCAATAACCTATTTGTATTGGTAATTCACCAAATTCTCTTTTTCTTAATTCTTCAGCGATTCTTAAATTTTCTAATTCTTTAACAGATGGTGTATAAATTACAGCTTTTGGCAGTGGAGTACTTTCCATCTTTTTAATTATTTCTGAACAATTATAATTTTTTAAGATTTGTCCATATTTTTTAAATTCTTTATCATTTACGTTTTTAATAACCATATTCTTTCCTCTCTTAACTAAATTTTTATTATTAGAATCTATAAATATACTTCAATTACATCTTCAAATTCTTTTATTTATATTGTTAATTTATTTTTCTTATTTCACACTACTTTTTCTTATACATACTTTTCTTATACTATTGCTATTGAAAGAATTAAAATATAACTTTGGTATATTTATAGATTAAATTATTGACTTTTTGAAATTACTTTCCTACAACTTTAACTGCTTTTTCTACTACATTTTCTACTGTAAATCCA
>NZ_AUUU01000109.1 GCF_002760435.1 Clostridium sp. LS | reverse complement strand
GTTCAAAAAGATATTCCTGTTAAGTTAATATTTGAAGGAAATCAGCTTAATTCGTGTAATAATGGAGTGGTATTACCATCTTTTGATATAAAGAAAGATTTAAAGAAAGGAGAAAATATAATAGAATTTACACCAAAGGATGAAAATATAGACTTTAGTTGCTGGATGGGAATGATAAAAGGTGTAATTAAAGTTTCAGATAATCTTGATTCTATAAATGAACATAAAAAACTTTAATGAGAAATTTAGAGGTTAAATAGAACGAGTTGCTTGTTTAGATTACAAAATCATTTAAACAAGTAACTCTTTTAATATTCATTATGTATTTAGTCTTTAATAGTTTTGTTTTAAAGATATTTAGATTTTATGTGTTTTTTTATTGAATGCTCATAAAATCTTCATAACTTTTTCTTATAATTAATTAATATATGTAAAAATCAGTTATGATTAAAATTTATTATTAGAATAAATTACATTAATTTAAGTGGAGGACAATATGAGCATTAAAAGAGAGATTATTAAAGTGTATGACATGACATGTACGTCTTGTGAAAACAGAGTAGAAAAAGCATTAAAGAAGGTTGACGGAGTTGTAAATGCAATGGCTAGCTATAGTGCACAGCAGGTTACTATTGAATACGATAGTAAACTTTGTACTAGGGAACAATTAAAGGAGGTTATTAATAAAGCAGGGTACAGTACGAACAGTTCAAATGGTATTAAATTTGCAGGCTTTTTGGTTATAGTTGCTGCCGTATTACTCCTTGGTAATTCAACATCAGGATTTGATATGAGTGCTAAATTAAACAATGCATCTTATGTGGTGTTATTTGTTGTTGGTATGCTTACATCTATACATTGTGTTGGAATGTGTGGTGGAATAATGCTTACACAAAGTTTATCTAGCAACAGTATTGTAAATGAAAAGCAAAATAAATTTAAAACTTTAATGCCTTCAATTTTATATAATATGGGAAGAGTAACTTCATATACAATTATTGGTGGTATTGTAGGAGCTTTAGGTTCTGTACTATCGTTATCCCTAAATGTAAAAGCTGGACTTCAAATAACTTCAGGTTTATTCATGATAATGATGGGCTTAAATATGACCGGATTCTCTTTATTTAGAAAGTTTAATATTAAATTGCCATGGTCCTCATGCAAATTAAAGAAGAAGCCAAAGACTCCTTTTTTAGTTGGATTTCTAAATGGATTAATGCCTTGTGGTCCATTACAAACAATGCAGCTTTATGCGCTAGGTACAGGAAGTGCTGCAGCTGGAGCTTTATCAATGTTTTTGTTCTCCTTAGGAACAGTTCCTTTAATGCTAGTATTTGGAGCAATATCAGGTTTTTTAAGTAAAGGTTATACGAAACAACTTCTAAAATTTAGTGGGATTTTAGTAATAATACTTGGAATAATAATGGGGAATAGAGGCCTTGCCCTTGCAGGTGTTGGAGTTCCGGGGGTTAATACATTAACACAAAGTATTTCAGGAAATGGAGCTCAGGCATCGCAAGCCAATATAGGTAAAGCAACTATTGAAAATGGAGTTCAAGTAATTAAGATGACTGCAGATAATAATGGCTATACTCCTAATGCTTTTTATGTACAAAAAGGTATACCTGTTAAGTGGATTATTACAGGAAGTCAAATAAATTCATGTAATAATGCAGTAGTAGTTCCATCACTTAATATACAAAAAACTTTGAAGTCTGGCGAAAATACAATAGAATTTACACCGAAGGATGGAGACATAAATTTCAGCTGCTGGATGGGAATGATAAGAGGAGTAATTAAAGTTACAGATAATCTTGATTCTGTAGATACATCTAAGGCAGATTCATCAATTCCAGCTCCAAGTAGTGGAATGAGCTGTTGTACAGGTGGGGCTGGGGCAGCAAGTTCTGCACCACAGACTCCAAGTATATATGGTAATGATTTAAGTAAAGTTCCTACTGATAGATTAGTTAAAAAAGCAAATATTTCAGGAAATACACAAAGTCTAAGTATAAAGGGAACTGGCTACGAGTTCGAACCTCTTGTTGTAGTATTAGAGAAAGGAATACAAACTAACCTAGCAATTGATCTTAATTCATTTGACAAGGCTGATGGAAATTTTACTGTAGTAAATGCAGATACTGGTGATCAAATAAGTTCTTTTACTGGAAAAAAAGGCATTACTAATGTTGGATTTAAGATAGACAAAAGTGGAACATATCTTATTATTAAAGATAATGTAGCAGCGATAGCAATTGAAGTTACAGATTCATTAAAAACTGTGAACTTAGAAGATGTTCGTAAAAAACTAATTAATGGATAAAGTATCGATTTACCTTATTCCTTTGTTTAAACAAGAATGTTTATAATAAATAACTTATTTAGAAAAAAAGTTGCGGTTTTAGAATTTATTAAATTTAAACCGCAACTTTCTATTATTCTACTTCAAATTGCCCCATCATTCCAGCATCTTCATGCTCTAGAATGTGGCAGTGATACATAAATAAACCCTTTTGATTAAATTTTATTAGTATTTTTACATCTTCATCAGGATTAACTAATACAGTATCCTTTAAGCCTCTCTCATTTTCAGGTGGTTCTAGGCCATTTCTAGATAACACTTGGAACTGAACTCCATGAACATGGAATGGGTGGCTCATTCCTCCCATCATATCCTTTGGGTTTGTGATTTCCCATATTTCAGTATCATTAAGATTAACTTTTAAATCTATTCTATTCATATCCATCTGCTTTCCATTAATTGATACCATGTTTCCCATACCTTGAAGATTAAATTTTCTTACTGTTTTTGCAGAAGATTGAGATAGTTGCGTTATCTTAGTTAAAGAATCAGGTATTTCTGTAGTATCTATTCCATCATCTTTCACATTAAACTTTAATACATTAAAATCTCCACCTGTTAGGGATAAAGTTGTTCCCTTATCATATTTTGAAAAATCTATTACTATTTCAGCCCTTTCGCCAGGTCCTAATTCTAATTTATTCATCTCTACCGGCTTTTCTAAAAAACCTCCATCTGATGAGATTTGTTCAAACTTATCACCATTACTTAGTGCAAATGAGTATATACGTGCATTAGAGCCGTTAACAAGCCTAAATCTCATCTTCACTCTTTTAACATCTAAATATGGGTTAATTGCGCCATTAACTAGTATTGTATTTCCTAAAGCACCATCCGTCATTTTTGAATTATCATAAGAAAGATTACCGCTGTTATCAAAATAACGATCTTGTACAATTAATGGAATATCATTCACTCCATACTCCTTAGGAATATTTAAACTTTTGGACACTTCATCTTCTACATAAAGTAATCCTGCTAACCCCTTATATACTTGTTCACTGGTTTTACCATCTATGTGTGGATGAAACCATAAGGTTGAAGCGGGTTGATTAACACTAAAATTTATATCTGCTTTACTTCCAGAGGCTATAGGTTGATGTGGTCCGCCATCAACATTTCCATCAACATTTAAACCATGCCAATGAATTGTCGTGTCTTCTTTTAAATTATTGTTTAAATGAATGTTGACATCATCTCCTTTGTTTACACGAATTACTGGTCCAAGAAAATTACCATTATAACCATAAGTTTCTGAAGCCTTTTCATTCATAAAAGTAGTAGTTCCTTGATCAACATTTAAAGTAAAATCGTCTACTTTAGAATTTGGATTTTCATTCTCTAAAAGCTTAGGAATAGGAAGGCTATTTTCAATGTTTTGTTTATTTGAATTATTATTTGATTGCATAGGATCTACTGCATGTGTATTATTTCCCATCATAGAACTGCTCATATTTGAATTTTTTTCAGTGTTTTTTACAACGACCATATATGCAGCTAAGCTAACTGCTACAATAGCGACTAATGTATAGATCAATTTTAATTTTCTCTTAATCATATATATACCTCCTATAATTCTTTGATAATAATTATTATATAATATTATTTTTTATTATATAATTTAATTATGAAGAAAATATGAAGAAAGCTAGACAAATAAATATAAAATTGTATTTCCGTAAGTTTTTGTTATTGGTTTATTTACTAGTAATTCAAGGTATTTAATTTATGTAATTATATATGGATAAGACTAACAACAACTTCTATAATATATCTTTATTAAATGTCCATACTATGACTTAAAAATTATTTTTTATTCTGCAATTATCTTCATCAAATCTTCATATTTTTTATTTAAAATGTATACATAAGGAGGGAGTAATATTGAAAAGTTATAATTTAAGTTTTAAACAGAAAAATATGCTCTGTCATAGGTGCTTAATGACTGTAGTGAAAACTCTAAGTTCAGTTGAAGGTCTGGAAGAAATTCATGTTGATTTAGAATCAAAAAAAATAAAAATAACTTATAAAGATGAAAATATATCAAAAGATGAGATTAAAGATATTGTAAATAGATCAATTTTAAGTGGGAAAGTGGTTAAGCTTGAACATTCACTATAATGAAAATATGAGGAGGAATTTATTATGAATTGTCATGGAAAT
>NZ_AUUU01000108.1 GCF_002760435.1 Clostridium sp. LS | reverse complement strand
TGAAAGGAGATAAAAATGATACAAGATTATTTGATTATTGGAATTTTTCTTATAGCCTCATTCATCTTTGGAATGGTTGTTTTATTAACAGCTTCCTTTGTAAGACCAAAGAAGCCTAATAAAGAAAAATTATCTACTTATGAGTGTGGGGTTGAAACCACTGGACCAACTTGGATTAGATTTAAGGTTAGTTACTTTATGTACGGACTTGTATTTCTACTCTTTGATGTGGAAACAGTGTTTTTATTGCCATGGGCAGTGAAATTTAAATCATTAGGATTATTCGCACTTTTTGAGATGGTTATTTTTGTAGGTATTTTAATCATTGGATTATGGTATGCGTGGAAAGAGGGGGCATTAGAATGGAAGTAAATTCAAATCAAGATAAATACATTCAAGAGCAAATAGAAAAAAATATTATTTTAACTAAATTAGATGATACTTTAAATTATTTTCGTGCTCATTCTTTTTGGCCTTTAACCTTTGGACTCGCATGTTGTGCTATTGAAATGATGGCAGCTGGAGGTGCTCGTTATGATATTGCGCGTTTTGGTTATGAAGTTTTTCGTGCTTCACCGAGGCAAGCAGACTTAATGATTGTTGCAGGAACAGTTACTGAGAAAATGGCACCTATAGTTAAAAAGATTTATGAGCAAATGCCTGAACCAAAATGGGTAATTGCTATGGGAAGCTGTGCAACTAGTGGTGGTCCTTTTGTAGATTCTTATAGTGTTGTACCTGGTGCAGATACATTTTTACCTGTAGATGTTTATATTCCAGGCTGTCCTCCACGTCCAGAAGCTTTAATTCATGGTCTTTTAACATTAAAAGAAAAAATTATTCATCCGAAAGAGGTAGGGATAAATGAGTAAAACTAGTGAAAATCTAATCTCAGAATTAAAAGTGGAATATAAGCAAGATATCGAAATTATAGAAAATGTGCAGATTGCTATCCATATAGAATTAGAGATATTTATGGATGTTATAAAAAAGGTAAAAGGTTATGGTTTTAATTTTTTAGTTGATTTAACAGCAGTTGAAGATGAGAAATTAAGCTGTGTTTATCATTTTATGTCATTAACAACTCGTGAGCTAATTAGAATTAAGGTAAAGCTTGATGAAAAACTTGAAATTCCATCATTAACCAAGTATTGGGTATCAGCAAATGTTCAGGAAAGAGAAGTTTATGATTTATTTGGAATTAATTTTACTGGTCATCCAGATTTAAGAAGGATATTATGTCCTGATGATTTTGTAGGACATCCACTTAGAAAAGATTTTAAGGTTGAAAAGCGAAGGTAGAAAGGAGGAAATTTAATGACAGAACATAATAAAGATTTACACACAGAAGAAATGACTTTAAATTTTGGTCCTCAGCATCCTAGTACTCATGGTGTATATAGAGCTATTTTTACTTTAGATGGAGAGCATATTGTTAATGTTGAAAATGTCATAGGATACTTGCATAGAGGTATGGAAAAGTTAGCTGAATCCAGAACTTATACTCAATTTATACCTTATACTGATAGATTGGATTATTTATCTGGAATGTTAAATGAATTAGGTTACGTACAAGCAGTAGAGAAGCTTATGGGTATTGAAGTTCCAGAAAGAGCTGAGTATATTCGAATAATCATGGCTGAATTGCAGAGAATTGCAAGCCATCAAGTTTTTTTAGGGAGTATGGCTCTTGATTTAAATGGGCATACACCTTGGATGTATTTTTTTAGAGATAGAGAAAAAGTATTGGATCTATTTGAGATGGTTTGTGGTTCTAGAATGACAACAAATTATATGCGTATTGGTGGAGTAAGCTACGATTTACCTGAAGAATTTATTCCAAGTTTAAGAAATTTTCTTAATGATATGGATAAAAGCTTTATAGAGTATCAGCGCATTATTACTGGCAATGAAATATTTGAAGCTAGAACTAAAGGTGTTGGAATAATTAGTGGAGAAAGAGCTTTAGCTTATGGTTTAACAGGTCCAAATCTTAGAGCATGTGGTATAGATTTAGATTTAAGGCGTGATGCACCATATGGTATTTATGAACGTTTTAAGTTTAAAGTAATTGTCGGAAAAGATGGTGACTGTTACGAAAGATGGATTATGCGTATTGGAGAAATGGAAGAGAGTATAAAAATAATTAAGCAAGCGCTAGAGCAAATTGAAGAAGGTCCTGTTCTAGCTAAAGTTCCGAGACTTATAAAACCGCCCAAAGGAGATATTTATCATCAAATTGAAGGTTCTAAAGGTACACTCGGATATTACTTGGTAAGTGATGGGTCAGATAAACCATATCGAATTCATATTCATGGTCCATCTTTTGTTAATATTGGTGCTTTTCCTGAAATGGCGAGTGGAAGTACAATTCAAGATGCAGTTGCAATACTCGCATCACTTGATCCTATATTAGGGGAAATTGACCGATAATTAGGAGGTAAAAATGGAGAATTTATTTATAAATATAACTGACTGGATAAAAGGGTTGATTTCCGTATTAGGAATACCAAATGCTTTAGTGAGTATCATTATGAGCATAGTTTATTTTATTGCTATTATAGCTTTTGTTTTATTAAATGCTATGTTTTTAATTTATTTAGAAAGAAAATTTTGTGGCTATCTGCAACAACGTCCTGGGCCTAATAGATTTGGGCCAGGAGGAATACTTCAAAGTGTTGCGGACGTTGTTAAGCTTTTAGGTAAAGAAGATATTATTCCAAAGAAAACGGATAAATTAGTCTTTGTAATGGCATC
>NZ_AUUU01000107.1 GCF_002760435.1 Clostridium sp. LS | reverse complement strand
CAGTATGATGGAAAATAGGCTTGGCAGATGGACTTGTTATTTTTTTGATTGTGCCTTATGCTAGCACTTTTATTCTTCATTTAATACTCAGCAAAAATCTTTCCTATTTCTGAAAAATCTTTTGTTTTTGTTAATGCAAGTGAAAGTAATATTCTTGCTTTTGGAGGCGACAATGTATAACTTGGAATGCAATTAGAATACTTATCTATAGTATAATCTCTTAATATGATTCCACTCCCTATTCTTGAAGATCTTACAACTGGAATGCCTCTGGTTTCTAAATTCTTAATTTCTTTCACCCAATTTGAACTAAAAGTACCACTTCCTGCACCTGCAATTACAATTCCTTCAGACTTATCAGCAAAATAGTCAAGAATTGAAGGATCAGCATCTATATTAAAATACGCTATAGATACTATTGGAAGTTTATCTATACCTGAAACATCAAATTGTGAATCAACTGTATGAGGCTTTGTAGATTTATTAAAGAAATAAGGAACATTATCACGCATATATCCAAGACAACCAAATTCTATGGAATTAAAGGCATTTGTTTTGAAAGTATTAACTTTTTGAACATTTCTACCGCTGTAAATTCCATCAGAAAATGCAACCAAACATCCCTGGCCGATTGATAAATCACTTGCTGCTAATGCCACTGACTGATATAGATTTAATGGCCCATCAGCACTAGTAGCAGTAGATGGCCTCATAGCACCAGTTATAACAACTGGCTTATTTGTCTTTACAGTTAAATCTAAAAAATAAGCTGTTTCTTCTAATGTATCAGTACCATGAGTAATTACAAATCCATCTATATCACTTTGCTTTGAAAGTTCATTTATTTTATTCGCAAGAGTTAACCAATGAGTAATAGTAATATCATTACTATCAACATTTGCAACTTGCTCTCCATATATGTTTGCTATCTTATCAAGATTTGTAACACTATTAATTAAAGTTTGTATATCTAAATTACCTGCTTGGTAATTAGTTGTCTTTCCTTCTTCGCCTGTACCGGCAATTGTTCCACCAGTAGCTAAAATCACTATATTTTTAAGTTTAGAATTTTTTGAATTAATTACTATCATTTCCGCCCTCCAAGTTAGATCGTTAGTTTAAATAAAATCTATAAATAAATCCGAAGTAATCATACAATTATATTCGAACTTTATAACACTGATTCTATCATAGTTAATTAATATTTAAAAGATTTTATAACTATTCTATCTATAAAGGCGATGTTATCCCATTTTTTGTTGTTAATGCTTCACTCATAAATATATTTTGAAATAACTTTTTAAATGTAGTTTTATAAGTTAATATTAACGCCTTTCACTTAATACGTCAATAGTTTTTGTATACATTTTCATTTCTTTAAATTAAGAATCGAATAATTATTTAAATCTGTCAATTATAGAAAGAAAATTTTGCATTATTTTTCATAATTAATGAAATAATATAAATATTTTGGTATAATATAAATTGTTAATGTTTTCACTCCAAAAATTTATTAGGAGTGATCTAAAAGTGAAAAAAAACAAAAAGTCTTTCAAGTTAAAAGAAAATTTTAAAAATTATTCTATAAGTAAAAAGATAGATGTAACATTTAGCTATATACTCGTACTTACAATAATAAGTATGTTTATTTCCTTAGCCGTACTGCTATCTTTGTCGGCCAGAACTTCTTCTCTTTATAATGGCCCATATTCTATTTCACAAACAATTTCTGACATAAGACTCTCCTTTCAAAATTCTGACGCAAATATCTATAGAGCAATAATGGAGACTAATACAAAAAATAAAGAATTATTCATTGAAAAATCTGATACCGCCGCACAAGAACTAACTACTAAAATTCAATTATTAGAGAATAGCTCTGATATCACAGATAAAACTGTAATAAATCAACTTACTCAAAACTTATCTATTGCTGAGACCTACCGGAAAGATATCTGTAATGGAATAAAAAATCAAAACGCTAATACAACTTTAACTTCTAAGCTAGATACTTATAGTTTTCAAAGAGATATAGTTAATAATTATATTTCACAATTGTATGAAGCCTCAAAGGGCAATGCTCAATCTTTTGTTAATAGTTCTATTATCTATAGAAACATAGCTGCAACAGTTCTCATTTTAATGATGATATTTTTAATTGTAATTCCTAGATTACTAGGTAAGACACTTAAAGCTGCGATATTTGAAGGAATAAACAATGTAAAAGATATAGCTCATAATCTCTCCCAAGGAACCTTAAATATAGAAAATGAATTTAATTCTAAAGATGAAATGGGAGAAATGTTTAATTCACTAAACAAATCCATAAGCATGTTAAAAGCATATATTAAAGATATAACATATACGCTAGAAGAATTGTCAAATGGAAATTTAAATATTACTGCTGGGAAGTCAGTTACTTATATTGGAGACTTCATGCCGATACATGAATCTCTAGAGAAAATTATTGATAATCTAAATAATAGCTTTTTACACATAAACAAATCAGTAGATTTTACTTCAAATAGTACGAAAGAAATTGCATCAATTACAAAAGTACTTTCTGAAGGTGCTTCTGACCAGGCCAACGCAGTTCAACATCTTCAAGATAATTTCAGTTTAATACTTAATATGGTCAAGAAAAATACTGAGAACTCAGAAAAAGCTTATAATTCTTATAGTAAAACAAGAGAAATTATCGATGATGGAAATAATAAGATGGAACACTTGATGAAGTCTATAAATGAAATTGCAGCTTCGTCAAATCAAATTTCTGAAATTATAAATACTATTCAATCAATCTCAGAACAAACTAATTTACTTGCATTAAATGCAGCTATCGAGGCTGCCAGGGCCGGTGAGGCTGGCAAAGGATTTGCTGTTGTTGCTGATGAAGTACGAAAACTTGCTGATCAATCCTCTGAATCTGTTAAAATTATTACTCAAATTATAGAAAACTCATTAAACCTAGTTGCAAAAGGTGAATCTATTGCAAATGAAACTAGAAATTCTCTCAACAGCATTATTGAAAATGTTAAATACACCTCGCAGCTAGTAAAAGAAATAACACTTTCTTCTAAAGATCAAACTAATGCAGTATCTGAAATGACATCAAAAGTAAATATCATATACGATATTGTTCAAACTAATTTGGCTACTGCCGAAGAAACTTCAGCATCAACCGAAGAGTTAGCATCTCACTCAGAGATTATGCATGATCAAATTTCTGAATTTAAGCTTCGAAATTAAACAATTTTAACCAATCTTTTAAAATTAATATCTAAAAAACAATCTAATATTCTATAAAATATGAAAGCCCTAATTTCTTGTTTGGACAACCAGGAAATTAGGGCTTTTAAATATGATTATGTTTTACTTATTATAATAAAAATAATATTCAGTATTGAGGATTAGCAAAAAATATAGTATACTTATAAGAATAGTATGAATAAGGAGTGAATTCTATGGGGGTTATAATTGTTGGAGGGGATAATATTAAAATGATAAATTGCCACTTATGCAACAAAGGCTTTTGTGTTATTAAGCACATAAGCGGAAGAAAAAAGAATCATAAGTGTGTTGAAATACCTCAAAATGCTGAACTTATAATAATTTTTATTGATTTTGTGAATCATAAATTATGCGAACACATAAAAAGAGAATCAAAAAAACTTGGCATAAAAACAATATATGCAAAAAGATCCTGGTCTTCCGTTGAAAATTTATTATTAAATATTTAAATTTTATAATTATCAAATAGTTATATAAGATTCTAAAGGACTAATAATCAATTAAGGTATATTCAAACTGAAATAACAAGTCAGCCTATCAACTCTTTGGCAAGTTTAACTTGTAATTCATTAAACGCAAATAACAGCAAGTATATTGGATAATTACCTGCTGTTATTAGATGGTTTTATTGTCATGTACTTATAATAATTATTTTAATTAAGGCTAAATTTAAATATTATTGATTACTTTTTATTTTTAGAAGATATATCCATCCAAACTGCAATTAATAATATTAATCCTTTAACAATATATTGCCAGAATGTTGGAGTGTTCATCATGCTCATACCATTGTCCACACTTGCCATTACTAGTGCACCAACTAATGCTCCTGCAACTGATCCAGTACCACCAGCTAAACTCGCACCACCTATAACACATGATGCTATAGCGTCCAATTCTGCATTTTGCCCTGCTGCAACTGATCCAGCATTTAATCTTGCTGTAAGTAATATTCCTGCTACTGCTGCAAGTAACCCAACCATTGAATATACTACTAACATATGTTTCTTTACATTGATACCTGATAATCTTGCAGCATCTCTATTACCACCAATTCCATATACTCTTCTACCAAATATAGTTTTTGTTCCTATGAATGATAATATTAATGCTATAATCAACATTATGAAAACTGGTATTGGAAAACCTTGATAATCATTTAGGATCAATACTAGACCTAAAGATACTATTCCAATTGCTACGATTATTAATACATCAAATGCCATTGGCTTTACTTCAATATTATATTTAATTTTATTTTTTCTATTACTTAATATTAAGTAAGATGAACCTGCAACTGCTAATACTACTAATACATATCCAAATACTGTTGGCAAATACGCTTGTCCTATTGCTTTAAAGTCTGCTGTTAGCGGTGCTACAGTATTACCACCAGTTATACCTATTAACACTCCTCTAAAAACAAGCATGCTGGCTAAAGTAACTATAAATGATGGTACATTTCTAAATGCTATCCAATATCCATTCCAAGCACCTATTATTATTCCGAGTATTAATGTTATTACCATAGTTGGAATAGCTGAAAGGCCAAACCAAACATTTAATATTGCTGCAACTCCTCCAAGTAATCCTAAGGTTGACCCTACTGAAAGATCAATTTCTCCCAGAATAATTACAAAGACCATTCCTATAGCAAGTATGCCTGTAACTGACATCTGCCTAAATAAATTCGATAAATTTCTAGTAGTTAAAAAATTTCCCTCCGTCAATACTGTAAATAGAACCCATATTGCTACTGTTGCTATTAATATTGTCGCCATTTTAGATTTAAATATAACATTTAATCCTAATTTTTTTTCTTTCTCTGAACTTACACTTTTGCTTAATTGCATATCTATACTCCTCCTACAGATGTTATCATTTCTTCGTTATAAATCACATTATTTTCTTCGTTTTTCTTTCCTACTGAATATGCCATAATCATTTCTTGGGTTAAACCATCATTATCAAGACTTGCTTTTATTTCGCCTTCATTCATTACTAAAACCCTGTCACTAATTCCTAAAACTTCGGGTAATTCAGATGAAACCATTATTATGGATATGCCCTGTTTAGCTAATTTAAAGATAAGTTTATAAATCTCAAACTTAGCTCCAACATCGATACCTCTAGTTGGTTCATCTAGTATTAGAATTTTAGGCTCAGCTAAAAGATTTTTTGCAAGTATAACTTTTTGCTGATTACCACCACTTAAATTCTTTATTGCCAATTCTGTTGATGCTGTTTTTATCTTTATTTCATCAATGTAGCTAAGTACATCCATCATTTCTTTGTCATTATCTATTACATTAAGTGCTTTTTTATACTTTAATAAATTGCTTATTGTCATATTCTTAGCAACACTCATTCCAGCGATTATTCCATCTTTTTTTCTATCTTCAGGAACCATAGCTATACCTTTTTCTAGAGCATCACTTGGATTTTTAATATCAACCTTTTGACCCTCAAAGTATATTTCACCATTTTTTTCTCCTTGAAAACTTCCATAAATACTTGCCACCATTTCAGTTCTACCTGAACCAACTAACCCTGAAATTCCAAGTATTTCTCCACGCCTCAATGTAAAATTCGCATTTTTAACTCTCAATAAATTACTATTAAATGGATCACGAACATTGAGATTTTTCACTTCAAAAAATTCCTCTCCAATTTTATGTTCTTCCCTTGGAAATAAATTTTTCATTTCTCTTCCAACCATCATTTGTACTAATTTATCTTGATCTATGTCTTTAATAGGTACTTGCCCTATCGTTGATCCATCTCTAATTACAGTTACATTGTCACATATTCTTGTAACTTCATTAAGTTTATGAGAAATATAAATGCAAGTAACACCGTCTTTTCTCAAGTCTTCTAATATTCCCATTAATACTTCTACTTCACCTTCACTTAATGATGCTGAAGGTTCATCAAGAATTAATAATTTTGCATTTTTAGATAACGCCTTTGCTATTTCAACTAATTGTTGATGCCCGATTCCTAAATCCCCTGCTCTTGTTAGAGGATTGATATTTAATTTAACTCTGCTTAGTAGTTCATTAGTCTTACTTAATTGCTCACTGAAACTTACCATTCCATTTTTACCAATTTCATTGCCTAAAAATATATTTTCTGCAATAGAAAGTTGTTTAATAAGGGCTAATTCCTGATGAATAATTGCTATACCAGCTTTTTCTGAATCTTTTATACTAGTTTGGTTTAATTCTTTTCCCTCAAATATTATTTTTCCAGAGAAAGATCCTGCAGGATGTTCTCCACTTAAGATTTTCATCAAAGTAGATTTTCCAGCTCCATTTTCACCACAAAGTGCATGTACTTCTGCTTTCTTAACTTTTAATGTTACTCCATTTAATGCCTTTACTCCAAAGAACTCTTTTACTATATCTTGCATTTCTAAAATATACTCACTCATGAAATACATATCTCCTTTCTATATCGGGGTTTAAAACCTCGGCTTCAAACCCCAATATTCTATTTACTTACTTGGTCTTTTATCTTCTGGCACGTTTTTATATACATCATCAAACTTTTGGAAACCATCTTTTATTACAGTGTCTTTCATATTATCAGCTGTTACAGCTATTGGTGTAAGTAATACTGAAGGTACATCCTTCTGACCATTATTAGTTACGGTTCCATTTGTTTGAATTTCTTCACCTTTAGCCATTTTTACTGCCATTTCAGCAGCTTTTGTAGCAATATCTTTAATTGGTTTATATACTGTCATTGTTTGAGTTCCTTCAACAACTCTTTGGCATCCTGCTAAGTCAGCATCTTGTCCAGAAATAGAAACCTTTCCTGCTAAGTTTTGAGCTTGTAATGCTTGAATTGCACCACCAGCGGTACTGTCGTTTGAAGCAACAACAGCATCAATCTTATTATTATTAGCAGTTAATGCATTTTCCATTATCTTTAACGCTTCTTCTGCTAACCAATCCTTTGCCCATTGGTCTCCTATAATCTTTATGTCACCTTTATCAACATAAGGTTTTATTATATTCATTTGTCCTTGTCTAAATAATTTTGCGTTATTATCTGTTGGAGATCCTCCCATCATAAAGTAATTTCCTTTAGGAGTTTTATCAACAATTGCTTTTGCTTGTAATTCTCCAACCTTAACGTTATCAAATGATACATAATCATCTAAGTCACTATTTGTAATTAACCTATCGTAAGATAAAACTTTTATTTTGTTTTGATGAGCTTCTTCTACAATAGGTGCTATAGATTCACCATTGTGTGGTATTATTACTAAAACATTTACCCCTTGAGATATAAGATTTTCACATTGTGACATTTGTGTAGGATCATCTCCATTTGCAGATTGGAAAACAACGTCTGCACCAAGCTTTTTAGCTTGTTCTTCAAAAATTTCTTTATCATGCTGCCATCTTTCAAGTCTTAAATCATCAAAGCTTACACCAATTTTTATTTTTTTATCTCCACCAGCTGATGTTTGAGCATCTTTCTTTGCTCCACAGCCAGTTAGCGCAGAAAATATTAATACTCCACTTAGTGCTAAACCTAATAATTTAACCATTTTTTTAGACTTCATTATTTATCTCCCCTTTTTCATAATTATTGATCTCGTTTACAATGTTAATTATATTCCTAATAGTAATCGTTTCGAATAGACCTATTTGCTGACTTATAATTTTATATTGCTGTATTCAAACAGCAATTTTTTACCAGTAAATAATCGAAAACAAAAAATAATCTAGGTCAATTCTTTAATTTAAGATCTTAACCTAGATATTTTTAACTATATATTTTTAAATAGTAATATATTGCGCTATAAATTAATGCGCATTAAAAAGAATTTCTTAAAATCAATTTTTTATCTAACTTTTAACAATTTTTTCCTCTATAGATATTTTAAAATTTACCGGACTTACACCTTCATATTTTTTAAATACCTTGCTGAAATAGTTAGGATCATTGTATCCAACCTTATAACATACTTCTTTTACATTCATTTCACCATTTGACAATAATTCCTTAGCTATATCTATCCTACATTTATTCACATAATCTGAAAAATTGATTCCCGTAACTTCTTTAAACGTTCTGCTAAAATAATATACACTCAGTCCAAAATTATTTGCAACTTTCTCTAGTTCTAGCTCAGTCTCAATATTCTCTCTAATAAAATCTTTTACATCTTCAAATAGCTTCATCTTTATTTTATTAGTATTTCTATTTTTGTTTTCCTTTACATTAGTAATAAATTGATCCTTTGCTAACTTATCATTCACATCATCTATATATATGATATTAACATTGTCTGAATTATACACTAAACATTTAGTAGCTTGTCTATAAGATTCAACTATTTGCTCAACAGAATCAAATGTTTCTCCAAGTCCAGCTCTTATTGACACATCAAATCTCTTTTTAATTTCTCTCCTTATGTTAAAAGCAAGATCAATTTTTAAGTTCTTAAAATCACTAATATTTTCGTTTTCTATTTGTATGAAATACGTTAGCTCCTCATAAAACACATAATTTCCTATACATTTATATTTTCTATTAATATATTCCTTAATATATTCACCTATTTTTATTTTTATTTCGTCTTTTTCAATTCTGCTTATATCTTTAAAGGCATATTTATCTTTTATAGATATAACCATTGCATAGCTATTTACAAAATTCATATTAAGGTAACGTAAGTACATTCCATAATCAATACCTTTTAACTTATCATTTATAATTAAGTCACTTAATTGATTTTCGAGTACAGGTAATAAGGTATATATTTTTTCTTTATCTTCAATTTCACTTTTTCGCTTATTTTGTTCTTTTTGGACCCAGCGAATACCTGCAGTGATTTTTTCAACTATTTCCTCTTTTGTAAAAGGTTTTAATAGATACTCTTTTACGTTTATTTTTACAGCTTCTTGTGCAAAATCAAAATAATCATATGCTGTTAAAATTATACTATATAAGTTTGGTAATGTAACACTTATTTCCTTCAGAGCTTGTATTCCATCAATTCCCGGCATTTTTATGTCAATTATAACCATATCAGGTCTAATACTTTCAGATAATTCTATAGCCTCTCTCCCATTTTTAGCTTCATATACCTCTAATTTTTCGGAAAAGTTTTGTTTTATTATATGCTTAACTGTTTCTCTATCATATTTTTCATCATCAGCAAGTAATATTTTCATCATTATTATCCTCCTCCATTATAGGTATTTTCAAATAAACTCTTGTCCCCTTCCCCTCTTCGCTTTCTATCTTAAACATGTTTTCTTGATCATATAAATACCTAAGTCTTTTTTCAACTATATTTATTCCAAGTCCTGTTGTATGTCCAGTGTGCTTCATTTCGTAATTATAGTTATTAATCTTGTCCAAAATTTCTTTTGAAATTCCAATACCATCATCTTCTATTATAATCTTGCAAATTCCATTTTCCTCGTTTATACAAATATTTATATATCCACCTTCTTCTTTTGGCTCAATGCCATGAATAAATGCATTTTCAACCAATGGTTGTATAGTCATTCCTGGAACTTTTACTTTTTTCATATCCATACTTGTGCTTAAATTAAATTTTATTCGGTCATCAAATCTACATTCTTGAATATAAATATAATCTTTTATTATATTTATTTCCTCTTCCAAAAGCGCATTAGTACTCATAGATCTTAATGAATACCTCAAAATATTAGATACTGATTTTATTAGTTTGCTTGTTGTTGTAGCATTTTCCATCATAGCTGTAGCATTGATGCAATTTAAAGTATTAAATAAAAAATGTGGATTTATCTGAGATTGTAATACTTTTAAATCAAATTCCTTTAAAGCATTTTCATATTGAAGGTTTTTCATTTCCTCTTCTTTTAACTTCTTTTCTAATATAAGCTTTTCATTAATTGACCTTATAAGATCTTTTATATCTTTTATCATAGTATTAAAGGTTCTTGTAAGCACATCTAACTCATAAATATCAGTTTTATCCCCTTCATAATATTCAAATTGTCCTTTAGATACTTTATTAGAAATTTCAACTATTCCTTTCAATCCCTTTGAAATATTTCTTATAAAAAGAAGTGCATAGGATACACACATAGTTAAAATTACAATAAGGTATATAGTTAGTGATACATATATTAATTTGCTATTTTTGTTCAATTCTTTATATGTTACGCTGTTAGTTTCTAGATAATTTTGCATTAAAGTAGATGCATATTCTTTAGCATATCCTGCGATATTTTTAGCCGATATAAAATCGTCATAATAAAAAATATATCCTTCCTTATTTTCATAAGCTGAAATTGTTTTCTTAGAGCTTTCTACGTAAGAGTCTAGAGTATTTTCTAAATCTCTCAAAATATATTGATTTGTATTATCAGAATTACTTTTGAGGGTAGCTATTTCCTGTTTAGCAATAAATATTTCATTATTATAGCTTTCCTTCTTATCTCCAGCTCCACTTAATACATATTGATTAAATCCATCTAAGGAATTATCAATATGCTGCTTAATCTCATTGGTAATAAGCATATTATTAAGCATATTTACATAACCATCTTCAATTTTCTTACTCATAGCCAAGGATATAATATTACATATGCCTATAGGGATAATTAAACATATAACAAATATAATAAATTTGCTATTTAAAGTTTTAATTTTCAAATTTATCGTCTCCCTGCTTATAAATATCTAAATTGATTTTATTGACCAATTTAACATTTGTTAAGGATTTTGAATTAATTTCGGACTTTCCTTGAATTTTATCCATTATAATGTTAACTGCCTTATATCCCATTTCATCACTTTTTTGCACTATTGTGGCTGCAACTAATCCCGTTCTAATATTATTTAAAGTTTCTTCTAAATCATCAAAACATATAATTTTCACTTTACCTTTAACATTTAAATCGTTTACCGCTTTAGCAGCTCCTATTCCATCTAATGCTGACGTACAAAATAATGCATCTACTTTATCATTTCTATTTAATATTTTTCTTGTTACTATTTCTGCTTCAAGAAGCATTGCATCAGACGAATCCACATCAACGACCTTTAAATTTGAGTGTGCTGCAAGATAGTTTTCGAATCCTTCTACTCTCTCTCTTTGATTCTTGACATCTTTTCCACCCATTACTATTGCAACATTTCCGTCCTTTCCAACTTGCTTTACAGTTTCTTCACCAGCAACTTGTCCAGCAAGTATGTTATCTGTACCTACATATGCTATTCTATTGCTATTTTCTTCGTCTGAATCTATTGTAACAACTGGTATTCCTTTTTCTATAGCACCATTGATTTTCTGTGAATATTTGCCTTCCTCCTGAACGTAAGTTATTATTCCACTGACCTTAGCTGATGTAGCCATATCAAAAAGTTTCAATCCTTCTTCCGTATTTGCAGTGGTAGGTCCTAAAAACTCAACTACTGCGCCCCTTTCTTCGGCTGCCCTTTCTGCCCCTTTCTTTATACTCAGCCAATAAGGGTTTGTCTTTATATGAGATATCAACACTATTTTAGGTTTAATAGGTTCCTTTTCTACCTTTTTATCTTTTAACAAATTAAGAAAGAATAAATTACTACCCAAAAAGAGTGCAGCAAGTACAATTCCCAAAATACCCTTTAAGTATTTCATTACCAAGTCTCCTTTTTACTAAAAATTAATGAAATATATAGCATTTGAAATTACTTTTAAAATGTTCTTTAATAATGTTATTCTATATTTGTTCTATTTTTAAGTCAATGCTTTTTTGTATAGCTTTTCATAAGTATATGTGAAAATTATTATAAACTCAGCATTTCTTATACAAATTTGGAATTCATTCCTTAATACTACTTTAAAAAAATTGAAAAGAGCTTACTATTGGTATCAGAATTGCTTAGTTTTATCGTTTATTTTTTTGTTTAAAAAAGGATTAAGTTTTTTCCTTAATCCCTAATTTTAGCTAAACTTTATTATTCTAGGTGGTTTAGGAGCATTAGGACAACTTTTCCAAAAAGTTTTGCAGCATTTCTGCTGTAATTCCCCATATATTATAGTCTTCATATTTATAAAATAAAGACCTATAATTAGCTTCCCTAAATTTATAATTTTCTCTATTGACAATTAAATCGTATGGAAATTCCTTAGCTCTCTCAATATTTATTTTGTTATTAAACTCAAGAGGCTTATGTTTTAAAAGATAAGATAATGGTACATAAAATACATGGTCAACTTCATCTTCACTTATTTTTATTTCATCGACACTTTTGACAACCCCCACATATGGGTGGATTATTATACCATCATACCTAACTACAACGTCTAATTCATTTATTAAGTTAATATTCTTAATTCCAAGTTCTTCAAATAGCTCTCTTAATGCTGCTTCTTTAGGTGTTTCATTTTCATCTATCTTTCCTCCTGGAAAACAAATATCACCAGGCTGACTTTTCAATTTCTTGGATCTAACTTCAAATAATACATGTACTTCATTATCAATTTCAACTAGAGGAATGATTACAGATGACCTTCGCATTCTTTCCCAGCCATTAATATATGGTTTACTGTTTCCTATTTTATTCACTATATTTTCTAAATTCATACGCTATAATCTCCTCCTGACTAATTTTATATGGAAACATTATATCAGATTTCTAGCTTTAAAAATATTTTCTAGTTAAAATTTCGAAATATTTTACACCAAAATAGTTAAAGCTGTTAAAAATTTTTTAACAGCTTTATTCCTTAAATACACTAAAACACCCTAAAATGCTAACTCCTCATATAATTCCTTTATTGAATCAAAACTATATGTTGGTTTAAATTCTGTATTAATCAAATCATCTTTTGTAGCCTCACCAGTAAATACAACTGCAGTATCAACACCACCATTTATTCCACAAGCAATATCTGTATATAATCTATCGCCTATAACTAAAGTTTCTTCCTTTGTAAATCCAGTTTGCTTTAGGCACATTTCTACTATTGCTTTGTTAGGTTTGCCAATATATAACGGTTCTCTTTTAACTGCATTTCCTATCATTTCACATATCGAGCCACAATCTGGAACAAAGCCAAAACTTGTTGGACAAACAAGATCTGGATTTGTTGCTATATAATCAATTTCCCTTGTAAGCAGTAATTCACAAATATCTTCTACTTTTTTATAGGTTAATTCACTATCAAAACCTACTACAGCACATACAATATCATCATCTTGTTCTTCTGTAACATTTACTTTAAATCTTCTAAGTTCCTCAATAAATGATTTTGTTCCAAGTACAAATATCTTTTTATCTTTATAAGTTTCTCTTAAATATAAAGCCGTTGCATAAGAAGAGGTTACAAAACTTGTTTCATCTACCTTAATTTTAAACTTTTTAAACTTTGTAATGTAATCCTCAATACTTTTAGTAGAATTATTTGTTATAAAAATGTATTTGCCTCCAATACTTAATACATAATTCATAAAATCAAGTGTTCCATCTATTAATGTAGTATCTAATGCGATTGTTCCATCAATATCTAGTAAAAATAATTTTTTGTTTCTTAACATATATCTATTCTCCATAAAATAAATTTGTTAGTTTATCAGTGCATTCCTCTAATTTATTTTGATTTTTGCATATTGCAAAATTGCAAATCTATCTCTAATTTCAAGGGCATGGATTACACTTCTATGAGCAAAATATAAACTAACCATATATAATTATATAATATAACTTAATTTATAAACAGCGTATTAATTACAAAAAACATAAAATTAACCTGATTTTTAACATTTAAACCTACGCTCTTACCCACACAATCATTTCACCTAGATTTCTGTTTGCCCATGAATAGTATGGTATCCACTTTAATTTTTTGTATTCATATTTAATTTCTGCTTTAGCACTATATAATTTATCTTCATTGCAATTATCTTCTTGGAGCCTTTTCCCATTTCCTTCAATTGTTACAACTCCACCAAGTAAATCTTTTTCATACTTATACGCAAAGTTTGGATTACTGCTTAAGTAAATTCTATGCAAATCTGCTCCATTATCCTCCTCTTCTAAGCAATAAACAATTGGCCCTCTCATTACAGCTACTTTACCAATGTTTTCTCTTACATTTACGTTTGCTGACATAACCTCTACTGGCATCTTAAAATCAACATCAATTGCATCAGCATTTTTCCAAACTCTATCAATATATGCATAACCATAAATTATTTTATATTCTACATCTTCACCATTCACCTTTATATTATAATTTCCACACCATTCAGGTATTCTAATTGCAACTTCAAAATTAATTTCTTCTTTAATATTTAAGGTGATTTTAACATTTTCATCCCAAGGATAATTTGTTTCAACCTTAAAAGCTACATTATTATTAGATAAATTTGTAGTAATTTCTCCACCCATGTACAAGTGCATAAACATTGTATTTTCTTTAATTGAATACGCATAGCTTCCAATAGATGCTAAAAGCCTAGCAAGATTAGGAGGACAACATGCACAGCCAAACCACTTTTGACGCTCAACTTTTACATGAGCCCTTAAATGATCCTTTTCAGAACTTTCTGGTACTACTTCTAGAGGATTTACATAAAAAAACTTAGTTCCATCCAGGGACATGCCACTTATTACGCCATTATATAAGGCTTTTTCCATAATATCAGCATATTTAGATTTTGGGGAAATTTCAAGCATCCTTCTTGCAAAAAATACCAATCCAATTGACGCACAAGTTTCTGCATAAATTGTGTCGTTAGGCAAATCATAATCATATGTAAATGCTTCACCATATTGAGATGAGCCAATGCCTCCTGTTATATACATTCGCTTCTTAGTCATGTTATCCCATAAACGTTCACAAGCTTCAAGCAATTCATCATCATTAGTTTCTCTAGCTACATCAGCCATTCCAGAATATAGATACACAGCTCTTACAGCATGTCCTTCTGCAGCTTCCTGCTCCCTAACTGGCTTTCCAGCTTGGTAATATTGATATTTAAAATAACTGTCTTCCCACCAAAATTTATTATTATATTTTTTACCTTCTTCTTCGAAATATAAAGGGGCTTTTCCTCTTTCATCAATAAAATATTTAGCTAATTTCAAATATTTTTCGTCTTTTTTTATTTTATAAAGCCTAATTAATGCCATTTCAATTACTTCATGACCTGGGTATCCATGCATTTTATCTTCTTCTGGTCCAAAAATAGTGTCCACATAATCTGCATATTTAATCACTGCATTTAAAAGCTTGTCCTTCCCTGTAGCTTCATAATATGCTACTGCTCCTTCAATTAAATGTCCTAAACAATACAACTCATGATTATCTCGCAAATTAGTCCATCTTTTGTCTAATCCATTTATAATATAGTAAGTATCCAAGTAGCCATCAGACTGTTGTGCAGCACATACAATATCAATAGCTTCATCTGCTATTTTTTCAAGTTCTTCATCTTTATGCCACATGAGAAAAAAACCAACTGCTTCAATCCATTTAGCAAAGTCACTATCTTGAAAAACAAACCCTTTAAACTCACCTTCCATCATTCCTGCCGCAATTTTAAAATTTTGCATGCAGTAACTTGGCTCTGCTCCTTCAATTCTATCGTTTAATGCTTCCCATTGGTATGGAATTACATGAGTTCTTGCAATCTCCATCATCTTTCTCCAAAACTTATCTTGTACATTTATTGAATTCACAGGTAAAGGTTTACTAAAGTTCTTTTTATTCATTTTAAATTCCTCCTAAAATATTATTTAGTGTCAAAATCATAATATTTACAATATAAATATTGCTGTTGAGTTCTACAAAAAAATTCTACTTAAGTTCCTCTATAGTAGTAGTTTTATAAATTAAACTATAGTATATTTAATTTATATAAACAACTTTCATTTCAATAGAATAGGTGGTGAAATCCTATATGTTTCATTTTCTATCTGATAACAGATTTCCACTCAATCATTGCTCTAGTGGAAAATTAGTAAACAGTGAAAATTTTATACATTCCAAAAGAAATCTTGATACCTTCGTTATTCTAATAGGATGCGAAGGAACCCTATATATTGCTCAAGATGATAAACAATATGAACTCACTCCAAATAAATTCATTGTTTTATTTCCTCACCATACTCACTATGGTTATAGAAAATCTAAAGGTAAGCTTTCATACTATTGGTGTCATTTTCAAATTACCTCCAATGAATATAAACTCTTAACTTCCGAACAAATTAATAGTTATATACTAGGAATGAAAGAAAGCAATAAAAAAGAAAACTCTTCAGATGTATATATTTTACCCGAATACGGTTCAATTTCTTCTGCTGCACGAGCAAGTCTAATTTTCAGACAGCTTCTTGATTTAGCCAATAAAAAAAGCTATTCTGAATATTTAACAAACTATGCGTTAAGTCTTCTAGCTATGGAAATATCCCAAGACTTTATAGATAGTATTTTTCTAAACTTCGAAGACTTTACTGGTATTAATAAAAACATTTTAGAAATAATTAATTGGATAAATATGAATTATAACTGCAATCTCTCCATAAAAGAAATTGCTAGGACCTTTAATTATAACCCAGACTATCTTTCTTTATCCTTTAAAAAACTTACCGGCTTATCTCTTCTTAAATTTATCAATAATGCTAAAATATCTGCAGCCAAGCAATTGCTATTAAACTCTTCTTTTTCTATTAAAGAAATTGCTAAACAAGTAGGATTTAATGACGATAAACATTTTATGAAGCTTTTTAAGAAATCTGAAGATATAACACCAACTCAGTATAGAAATGCTTATTTTAGAAAAAAATTAAATAAAAACTAACTATTTATTATTTTGTTTGTAATTTATTATAAAATACGCTTTATTTTATAATTATTTAAAATAATTATTCACTTTTTGTCAATTTAAATGTATAATTATTATAATGTTATACGCTATATTGTTATATAGTATATTTTTATGGGAAGATAAACAAATTTATTTTATAAGTTAATTTAAAAATTAAATAAATTAAGGAGATTACCATGATTCATATTACTAATCTAAAAGAAAGTTTACCACTATTTAAAGCATTAAGTTCTGATGTAAGAATTAGCATATTAGATATTTTATCTCAATATAAACAATTAAATATGAATGAATTGTCTGAAAAACTCGATTTAACTAACGGTGCTGTTACTATGCATATAAAAAAGTTAGAAGAATGCGGATTAATAAAAACTACTAATTTAACTGGTAAGCACGGTTTACAAAAGATATGTTCTCTACATGAAGATAAATTCGTAATAGACATAGGAAAACAAGATTTAGAGAATTCTTATGATATAGAATTAAATATAGGTCATTATTCTAATTACGATATTGCTCCAACATGCGGAATTGCTACTAAAGAAAAGCTTATTGGTGAAGTTGATAATCCAAACTATTTTGCAGATCCTGAAAGAATTAATGCTGATATACTGTGGTTCACCAAAGGATATATTGAATATAGAATTCCTAATTATCTAAAGCCTAACGAAACATTTTTAGAACTTCAAATATCTATGGAAATAAGTTCAGAGGCACCTGGTTCCTGCAGCGATTGGCCTTCTGATATACATTTTTATATTAATAATGTGAACATCGGAAGCTGGACCAGTCCAGGAGATTTTGGTGATAATAAAGGAATCTTAACTCCATCTTGGTGGCTACCAAATTGGAATCAATATGGATTATTAAAACTCTTAAATGTAAATTCTTTTGGCACCTTCATTGATGGAATAAAAATTTCCGATATTACCTTAGAAGATTTAGAATTAAACTACAAAAGTGATATCCTCTTAAAATTAGCTGTTCCGGAAGGAACTAAACACATTGGTGGACTGACTATATTCGGTAAAAACTTCGGAAATTATAGCCAAGGAATAAATGTTAGACTTATTTATAATACTCTACAATAGAAAAGGAAGTATTCAAAATTGTTAGTTAACATTTTTGGATACTTCCTTCATTGTTATATCTTAAACTTCAAAACTTCTTGTATCAGGTGAAGGCACTCCGAAATTTGGCGTTCCATCTTCATTCCATTCAATCACTTCAATTCTTGTATGTCTATTAGGATCAGTTAATGGATCTCCTTTAAGCTCAGTATAATTTCTAGAATGATACACTAGAAGATCTTCTGCTCCATCCTCAGAAACTGTGAAACTGTTATGTCCTGGCCCATATTGATAATTTTCATAAGATGTAGTGAATACTGGCTTTTGAGATTTTTCCCATGATTTAGGATCAAGTAAATCACTATTTTCATCTGCTGTAAGCATTCCAATGCAGTAATTTTCATCGGTAGCACTAGCAGAATATGTTAAAAATATTCTTCCATTTTTCTTTAATATTGATGGCCCTTCATTTACCCAATATAATTTTATTTCCCAGTCTAGTTCAGGCTTAGATAATAATACTGGTTTTGATTTTAACGTCCAAGGGTTTTCCATCTCTGCAATATATATATTTGAATGAGAATTTGGTTCTATCTCCAAATCTTCTTGTGCCCAAACATAGTAAAGTTTATTATTATGTTCAAAAGTCGTTGCATCTAATGCAAAGCTATCCCATCCGCTGTCAACCTTTCCTTTTTCAACCCAATTATCAGTAAGTGGGTTTTCATTATCATTTTCAAGTACATACATTGAATGATTAAATGTAATTCCTGTAACTTCTCTATTTGGAGCAGCAGCAAAATATATATACCATTTATTTTGAATATAGTGAATCTCTGGAGCCCATATTAATTCACTCATTTCTCCACTTTCATGTTTTTCCCAAATAGTCATTGTTTCTGTATCTTGAAGGCCTTCAATTGTTTTAGATCTCCTAAGTTCAATCCTATCATATTCTGGTACAGATGCTGTAAAATAATAATACCCATCAGTATGCTTATGAATATACGGATCTGCCCTTTGAATGACAATAGGATTTTTATATATTGTTTTTATCATAGTTTTTCCCCCTACTTATCCTAATAATTATTTATCAATACAATAATATACATACAGTCTATCATTTAATTTAAATATATTTAAAATATAAATATTATTTATGTTTATATTTGATTTTCTGCATATAAGTATTTCCATATTTTAAAAAACTATATTTAGAGCCTTTTTGTGCATTTACAACAGTTTAGCTTATTATATTACTGTATTTTAGCATGTCCTTATAATATAATTATATACTTGTACGTACTAAAGTCAATATTTTTATATTATGTTTTATTAAAATATTTTACTTTTATTTAAAATATAAAATTATTCATGTTAATATTGTATAAATATCCAACATTATAATTTGACTTATTATATGAATATACTTACATATTTAC
>NZ_AUUU01000106.1 GCF_002760435.1 Clostridium sp. LS | reverse complement strand
AGCTACAGGAGCAACTGGGGCAACAGGAGTAACCGGAGCAACAGGAGCAACAGGAGCAACAGGGGCAACAGGAGTAACTGGGGCAACAGGAGCAACAGGAGCAACCGGAGCTACAGGAGCAACTGGAGCTACAGGAGCAACCGGAGCAACCGGAGCAACCGGAGTAACAGGAGCAACCGGAGCAACAGGAGCAACAGGTGAAACCGGAGCAACAGGAGTAACTGGAGTAACTGGAGAAACAGGGGCAACCGGAGCAACAGGTGAAACTGGAGCAACAGGTCCAACTGGCCCAACCGGAGCAACTGGAGCAACTGGAGCAACTGGTGATTGCTGTTGTAAAAACTCAGTAAAATATGCTTTAGATACAATTCAAGGCATAAGTGCTGAGCAAAATATATCTTTAGTCACTTTCAATACTACTCAAACAGGTGTAATAAGTGGATTCCAACCTACTAACGATGTAGTAAATATAGCAACTACAATTATGGGTCAACCAGTAACAGTGTATGTATCATTATGTAATGTTGTATTAATTACTTTCCCAGTTAATCCGGTAAATTCATTAGATTGTTCTACTGTTCCACAATGTTGTTGTGACCCTGGTCTCACATCAGCATTAAGAACCCTTTTAGCAGGATTAACTTTCCCTGAAACTACTGTTTCGTTAAATATTATGCCAATAAACAATACAAACAGTACTTTAACTACTACAACTGTATATGGAGTATGTAATGGAATACTTTGGGTTCAATTTACGAGTACCGTTGCAGGAAATATGTATGGAGCTATACCATTATGCTCAATCTTTAGTGTATATTAGTATAAGAGATAAATAAAAGCTAAACAATATGGGGGCTGTTACAAAACTTAATTAGTTTTATAGCAGTTCTTTTTATTAAAAAAATTCGGAAATGTATTCTTATTAGTAATCTTTAATTGGACAGAGTAATCATTGTATCAAAAAAATATTACAACCATATTATATAGTGTAAAACTGTAAAGAAGGTGGTTCTTTGATAACTGTTAGCCTTTGTATGATAGTTAAGAATGAAGAAGATTCTATTGGGCGTTGTTTAGAATCTGCTAAGGATATAGTTGATGAAATAATAATTGTCGATACTGGCTCTGATGATAAAACAAAAGAGATTGTTAATAAATACACAACAAAAGTTTATGATTTTAAGTGGATTGATGATTTTTCTGCTGCAAGAAATTTTGCTTTCAGCAAAGCTACTAAAGATTATATTCTTTGGTTAGATGCTGATGATGTTTTATTACCAGAGGATGCAGAAAAATTTAAAGAATTAAAGAAAACTTTAGATTCTTCTATTGACTCTGTAACATTTAAATATAATATTGGTTTTGACGAGAGTGGAAATGTAACAACAAGTTACAGACGTAATCGTCTAGTTAAACGAAGTAATAATTTTAAATGGATTGGTTTTGTTCACGAGTATTTAGAGGTTTGGGGAAATATAAGCAATAGCGAAATTGCCGTAACTCACAAAAAAAATAAAATATAATACCACTATGCGAAATTTGGAAATCTTTCGAAATAAATTAAAAGAAGGGGTAAAGTTTACTCCAAGGGATATTCTTTACTATGGAAATGAATTGTTTGATCATAGTATGCATGATGAAGCTTTAAAATACTATAATGAGTTTTTAGACTCAAAACAAGGGTGGTTTGAAGATAATATCCAAGTTTGTGGAAAGATAAGTGATTATTATCAATCGCAGGAGAAAGTAGAAGAGGCGAGAAAATATGCTTTTAAATCCTTTGAATACGATACTCCAAGAGCAGAAGCATGCTGTAAAATCGGTTTCTCCTTTTTATTTGAAGGGAAATATAAACAAGCAATTTTTTGGTATGAGGAAGCATTAAAACTTGAAAAGCCAAAAGATAGCTGGGGATTTTTTAATGATGCTTGTTGGACTTGGTTACCTCATTTACAGCTATGTGTCTGCTATGATAGGATTGGAGAGCATAAATTAGCGTATGAGCATAACGAAATGGCTGGGAAATTTAAACCTACTGATCCAAGCGTGCTGTATAATAAAAAGTACTTTCAAGGTTTAGGTTTTAGCTAAATCAAATATATCTTGTTATTATTGTTAAAGTGCAGTGTTCTCCATGCTGAGGTATATATAAATAACAATTTACAATATCCTCATTAAACAGGAACTTATTAATAAGAAGTAATTAGTTTCTGTTTTTCTTTTTAGAATAATAGTTAGGCACAATCAAAAAAATAACAAGTCCATTTTCCAAGCCTATTTTCCATCAAGGGAAGCTCGACTCGCATACGCTCGCTGAGTAAGCGAGTCACACGAAATCATAGATTTCGGTTCTCTGCTTATCAGTAGATCGGACTAATAGACCCGCTATGAGGCCAATCTACTTCCTTGCCGGATGAAAAATAATCATGACATTTTGGACTTGTTATTTTCTTTCATGTGCCTTAAATTATTTTTTAACAGTCTATATAACACTTATTTTTAAGATTATCTCTGTAACAATCATATAATACTCACCATAGAATAATATTGATTTAAAATGTTGTTAATTACTAAATATAATGATTGTTAAATGGAGGTAAAATGAAAGAGAATAAAATAGCCTTTATCACTTGTGTAAATAATGAAGATTTATACCTAAAAAGCCTAGAATATATTAAAAAGCTTAAGGTACCTGAATCTATGGAAATTGAGATAATAGCATTAAGAGATGCTAAAAGCATGACTTCAGCATATAACGAAGCTATACAGCAAAGTGACGCTAAATACAAAGTTTATCTTCATCAGGATGTATATATACAAAATCTAAATTTTATTAATGATATATTAAATATTTTTAATAGTGATGAAAATATAGGGCTTATAGGCATGGTTGGAGCAAAAGTTATTCCGGTATCAGGAATATGGTGGGAAGACCACTGGAAGGTTGGAAAGGTTTTTGATAGTCACAGAGGGTTTATGGAACTGCTAAACTTTAATGAAATTGATGATGTTTACACAGAAGTAAAAGGAATAGATGGTCTTATAATGATAACACAATATGATTTGCCATGGAGAAATGATATTTTCGATGGATGGCATTTTTATGATCTTTCACAAAGTGTTGAGTTTATTCGAAAAGGATTTAAAGTTGTAGTTCCAAAGCAGCAAACTGCATGGTGTAACCATGATTGTGGCTATGTTAATACAAAAAATGGATTTGAAGACTATAGAAATAAGTTTTTAGATACTTATTCTAAAGATATATTTCCGTTAGTTAGTATATTGATACCTGCTTATAATCAAACAAGCTATCTTGAAGAGGCGCTTAATTCTGCGTTAAATCAAAGTTATAAAAATACAGAAATTATTATATGTGATGATAGTACTACTAATGATGTACACGAGTTAGTTAAAAAGTATATGTTGAAAGCCAGTAATATTAAGTATTTTAATAATGGAGGACCAGCCGGTCTTAAAGGTAAGGTTAATATAAGAAAGTGCCTTGAAGTATCATCTGGAGAGTATATAAGTTATTTATTACATGATGACCTTTTTAACTTAAACAAAATAGATAAAATGATTAATTACTTCCTTTATGACGAAACACTTTCCCTAATAACAAGTTATAGAAAAATGATTAATGAAAATGGGGATTATCTACAAGATAATTTCAGAACCGTTTGTCAATACCCTTACGACATTCGTTTAACAGGAGAGGAGGCAGGAAAAAAGCTTCTTTTTTCCATGATTAACTATATTGGTGAGTTAACTACAGCTATGTTTAAAAAAAAAGCTGTGGACTTTGAGATCATTGATTATGATAAATACGAAATATACTGTTTAAGTGATATATCCTTATGGTTGAAATTATTAAGAAAAGGTAACATGATATATATTTCTGAACCCTTAAGTAAATTTAGAATTCACGAAGGTCAAAATACCTATGATGAAACTTTGACTCTTTGGGCTTCGATTGATTATTTTCATATGATTATTTCTTCATATGAAAATAAAATATTTATTAAAGATAGGAAAGAACTTTTGGAAAGTCTTACTTCATGGTATAAAGAGTACTCTGGCGATTTAATTAAGTTAAGTAATCAATATAACAATGATTCTAAAAATAATCCGGAAATAATGAAGCTTAGAGAAGAATATATGAATTGCTACAATAAATTTATAAATCTACTATTAGAATAACTTAAAAGAAAGACAATCATATAGATTTTTGTTAATACAAATTCAACTATGCGTTTTTACTGGAGAAACTATTATGTATAAGTACAAATTTTCAATTTTTGCATAGGATAATATTAAGACATTTTATTGCTATTAAGACCCTTTAATTGGAGGTTAATTATGAATAATAGTGATCTAGTTAGTATACTAGTACTATCACATAATAATTTACAGTATATGGAGGAATGTCTAAATTCAATTTTAGAACAGAGTTATCCATACATTGAAATTATTATAAGCGATGATTTTTCAAGTAATTTTAGAAAAGATGAAATAGAACAATATATAGAATCTAACAAAAAAGAAAATTTGGTTAATTATGTGATTAATCAAAATCATAGCAATTTAGGAACAGTTAAAAATTTGAATAATGCAATCAGTTTAGCAACAGGAAATTATTTTATTAACCTTGCTTGTGATGATGTCATTTTTGATAGTGGGGTTATTAGCAGCATAGTAGACTTTTATTCAAAAACAAATTATCTAGTAGCAGCTGGGCATGTAGCTCAATATGATGAACAACTAAGGGGATGCTTATTAACAACTCCTGTATGGGAATATATTAAATATGTTTATGGAAATCCTATTGATTGTTACAAAAAATTATGTGGAGGTAATTTTATACCTGGCGCTGGAGTGTCTTACAAACGAGAACTTATAGACAGATATGGTATGTATGATGAAAATTATAGATTAATAGAAGATTATCCAAGATGGTTATACTTGACAAGAAATGGATGCAGTGTTGGTTATATAGATCGATTTATTGTTAAACACAGAAAAGGAGGTATCTCAACAAGTAATAGAGATACTAAAGTTGATAAAATGTATAATGATGATTTGGAATTAGTTAAAAATAGAGAAATATTCCCTTATATAGCTTCGATTAAAGATGTTATTTACAAGGAGTGAGGGGTCTAATGAATAACAACAAAATAGCTGAAACCGTGCAAATAAAGGATAATGTTATTATCGGCAATAATGTAGTAATAGAAGAAAATTGTTTTATAGATTATGGAGCAATAATAAAAGACAATGTTCATATAAAAAAAGGAAGTTTTATAGGAGCACGATGTATTCTTGGCGAATATTTAATGGATTTTTATTCTGACAAGATAAATAAGCCACATCCTTTAATTATTGGAGAAAATGCGTTAATTAGAAGTGAAACAATCATCTATGGTGATACAACTATAGGTAATAATTTTCAGACAGGTCATAGAGTAACTATAAGAGAAGGTTCTACTTTAGGAGATAACGTGAGAATTGGAACTTTATCAGATATACAAGGAAAATGTATTATAGGAAACTATGTTAATCTTCATAGTAATGTGCACATAGGCCAGAAAAGTGTAATAAAAGATTATGTTTGGATTTTTCCTTATGTGGTTTTAACTAATGATCCTACTCCTCCATCAGAGAGTTTGATAGGAGTTACCGTAGAATCTTATGCAGTAATTGCTACTGGTAGTATAATTCTGCCTGGAGTGAATATTGGTGAGGATTCATTGGTTGGAGCCGGAAGTGTAGTAAATAAAAATGTTGAAAAGGAAACTTTAGTAGTTGGAAATCCTATAAAGAAAACTTTTCCAATACAAGATGTGAAAAATAAACAGACTGGAGCGCAAGTTTATCCCTGGAAATATACATTTTCTAGAGGAATGCCTTGGGAGGAATTGGGCTATGAGCAATGGTTAAAAAGTGAGGCTTTAAAATAAACGTACATTGTGTATATTTTGCAATAGGAGAATAAGCAAATGAGTATTGAAAGAAAATTAAATAACATTTCATGTAAAAAATATTGTAATGCTCATAATTTCAAATATTCTGTTCTACAAGAAGGTCATTCTCAAAAAAATTATATACCAAATTATAGTGGTAATCCTAAAGCTGACAATTATATATATGTTAATTGTCCCGAACTTTATATAGCTGAATTATATAATGTAGACTTAGTTGGGGGATGTAGTATAATTTTTGATGAAGATGATAATTGTATTTATGATTTACCATTGATGGACGAGGAAAATAGATTTGATTTAGCAATCCATCATGTAACTTATGTTGATAAAAATGTTACTGTCGTTAATTATGAAAAATCAAATGAGATAATTGAAGAAGGAATAATGCTTATATCAAATGCTTCTTTTAATTATTTTCACTTTAATGTGGAATTATTATCAAAATTATGTCTGATTAATGAAATAGAAGAATATAATAATGTTCCAATATTAGTAGACGAAAGATGCATTTTAACCCAATCCTTCAAGGATGAATTGGAAATGCTAAATACTCATGGCAGAAAAATAATTTCTCTAAAAGAAGGTCATTGTTATAATGTAAAAAAGTTAATATATGTATCAGAATTAATCATTCAACCTATAAATCTACGAACCGATGCCTTATTAAGATATGAAGATTACATTATGACTGATTTAGCTGTAAATTTGCTTCATGATAAATTATCTATTAATTCTAATATTTCTAGGAAATTATTTATTTCTAGAAAAAATTGCTGGAATCATAGATTAGTAAATGATCAAAAAATTCAACAAATTTTTATTGAATATGGCTATGAATTAATTTGCCCAGAAGAAATGTCTTTTAAAGATCAATTAAAGACTTTTTCCGAAGCTGAATTTATTGCTGGCGCAAGTGGTGCTGGATTCACTAATATTTTATTTGCTAATAAAAATGCAAAAATTATATGTATTGCACCTAAAGAAGTACAACTCTCCTGCTATTCAAATATTGCTGGTGTATTGGGGCAAGAATGCTATTATTTAGATGCAAAATTTCATTATAATCCGTATCTTATATATTATCAGCGCCCATTTGAATTAGATGAAAATTATTTAAGAAAGTTTTTAGGAAATTTTTAGCACTATTCACAAAGGAGGCAACATGTATAATTGTTCCTTGTTAAAATTTTTAAATATAAATGGTAAATATGGTGATTTAACACCTATAGAAGAACTTGTTGATGTTCCTTTTGATATAAAACGAATTTATTATATTACTAAAGTACCGCAAAATATAACACGGGGGTTTCATGCTCACAGAAAACTTCATCAAGTGCTCATATGTGTTAATGGTTCTGTAAAAATAAAGGTTAAAACTCCCAAAGAAGAAACTGAATTTATATTAGATAATTCATCAGTAGGACTATATATCGGCCCTTACATTTGGAGAGAAATGTATGATTTTAGCGAGGGTGCCGTTCTTTTAGTACTTGCTTCTGACTATTATAACGAAAATGATTATATAAGAAATATAGACTTTTATATGCAAGAAGCATGTAACAGATATTAGGAAGGGATTTTGATGAAAATACCATTTTTAAATTTCGAACCAATGCATACTGAAATAAGAAATGAGATTTTAGATGCATTTGAAAAACTATATGATAACCATTGGTTTATTTTAGGTCCAAGTGTTGAGGCTTTTGAAGCAAAATTCTCCAAATATTGTGGCACAGATTATTGTATAAGTTGTGGCAACGGTTTAGACGCACTTTCCATTATCTTAAGAGGATATGATATTGGAGAAGGTGATGAAGTTATTGTGCCATCTAACACTTATATTGCTACTTCACTCGCAGTTTCATATGTTGGCGCTAAAGTTATCTTTGTGGAGCCCGATATTAAAACCTTTAATATAGATATAAGCAAAATTGAGAAAGCTATTACTAAAAAAACAAAAGCAATTATTGCCGTACACTTGTATGGTCGTCCAGCGGAAACTGATAAAATAAAGCCATTATGTGAAAAATATAATCTAAAGCTCATAGAAGATGCAGCACAAGCTCATGGTGCGATATATAATGGAAAAAGAACGGGAAGTCTTGGAGATGCAGCAGGTTTTAGCTTTTACCCTGGAAAAAATTTGGGGGCATTAGGAGATGGTGGAGCTATATTAACTAGCGACAGTGTTTTAGCAGAAAAGGTACGAGCTATAAGAAATTATGGTTCAAAAATTAAATATTATAATGAGTATAAAGGTGTTAATTCGAGATTGGATGAAATACAAGCTGAATTCTTAAGAGTAAAACTTAAATATCTTGATAAATGGAATGCCGATAGGCAAAGGATTGCCAAGCTATATCTTGAAGGAATTAATAATAGTAAAATAATTCTTCCATATATAACTTCAGTAAGTGAATCTATATGGCATGTGTTTGCAATAAGAACAGAATATAGAAATAAGCTTGAAAGTCATTTGAAAGATAATGGAATTGATACTCTAGTTCATTATCCAGTGCCAATTCATTTGCAAAAAGCATATAAGGAACTAGAATATAAAATTGGTGATTTTCCACTGGCTGAAACTATATCAAAAACTGTACTGAGTATACCAATATGGTATGGAATGAAGGATGAAGAAATTGATTATATAATCAAGGTATTAAATAAGTGGTAATGTTGTCTATATTCAAAGTATAGGTTTTATTTTAAAAGTTTATAAAAAAGCATTTTCTCAAAATTAAGAAAATGCTTTTTTAAATTTATATTGATAGTTTTAGTTATTTCAATTACTTTATAAATAAACAGTAATTAAAGCAATGTTTCTTAGAAGGTATATATTAATAATTATTAAGAATTAGTATAATAAGATAAATAAGCTTGAAAGGAAGGTGAATTTAGCTTAGGAAGTACTTAAAATAAGTATACCTAGCTAAAAATTATGAAAGAAAAAATAAGTGTAATTGTAGATGAAATGATAAAGTATTATGCCAAGGATCCAAGAAGAGTAAATCATTTTTTAAAGGTATATTCTTTTGCTAAAGCAATTGGGGAATTAGAAAATTTAGATGAAGATACACAAAATATTTTGGAAGTAACAGCTGTAATGCATGATATAGGAATAAAGATAAGTGAGGAAAAATATAATTCTTCTGCAGGTAATTATCAAGAAATTGAGGGACCGTCAGTAGCAAAGGAAATGCTTTCAAAATTAAAATTTGATGAGAAATTTATTAATAGAGTCTGCTATTTAATTGGACATCATCATACATATAGTAAAATTGATGGAATAGATTATCAAATATTAATTGAAGCTGATTTTTTAGTTAATATTTATGAAGATGAAATTAAAATTCCGCAAATTGAAAGCATTAAGGAAAAATATTTTAAAACAAAGGCAGGAACAGAGTTTTTAGTTAATTTGTATTTGTAAGACGTAAATAATTAAAGGTATTAAAGTTTCCTTAAAATTCAAATAACGAGATAATTATAAAAACTGTTACAACTAATGAGAAATAGATTCATATTATGAAATGAAACTTATTAAAGAATAATTAAGGGAATGATATATATGAATTTATGTTATATAGAAAAAAGATTTGATTATTTGGAGTTATTAAACAAGTTCGTAAAAAGTAATGTTAATATAATGGGAATCAAATGTACTGAGGAATTAAAAAGTGATGATTTATTAATAATATCTAATAAAGATCCCGACTATGAGGAACTAATTAAAAAAGTACCTAATGCTTTTATATGGGAAAAAATATACGAGGACGTTCATATTTATTCGCGAGATAGGTATGCTGCAAATTATGATTTTTATCATCTGAAATATTCTTTAGAAAGAGCACTAAAACCTGAAATTGAAGCAATTGCTGTAGGTTCATCATATGCCTTATTTGGAATTGAAGAAAGTGAACTTAATACTCCATGTGTTAATTTAGCATTAGCTTCCCAAGATATCTATTATGCATGTTTAATAGGTCGACATGTTATTAATCAAAACAGTAATATAAAAAAAATCTTTATAGGAACAGGGTATTATACGTTTTATAGTGATTTATCTCTTACCCAAGGAGGGGAATTAATGCGGTTAACAGATATTTATTATCCAATCTTTAGAGATAAGCATAATTGCCAGGAACTATTAAAAAGTGAAATACCAGTTTTATTTGAGCACGAAATATTTGATATGGAACAGATAACTGAAATTTGTTGCAAGGAGTTATTTGAAGAATTTAATGGTAAATATTTCACGGGTACAAAAGATAGATTCAAATCAAGAGTGGTCATTAGGGGAATACCCGATACTAAATGGTATGAATTAAGTGATACTTTGCAAGAAGAAGCTGCATACGAGAGAGCAAATTCACACAATAAAGCAATTAGATATATAGATTCATATAAAGAAAATATTAAGATTCTTAATTCTTTTACAACTTTTTGCAATGAAAGAAATGTTAGAGTTTATTTATTGGCATTTCCCAATACGGAATTTTATAAAAAATATTTATTGAAGGAATATAAAGAAACTTATATGTCGGCTTTAAATTCAATTAATGGAGAAATTAGATTTATTGATTTAAATAATTGTGATATATTTGAGGACAAAGATTTTGTAGACATGGATCATTTAGACAAAAGTGGCGCAATTAAAGTTTCAGAGTATATAAATAATATTAATTTATAAGATTAGAATTTGAATGATAGAATCTAAATCAACCCTTAAGTATACAATCTTAAGGGTATTTACGTTAGTTAATATTAATTTTATAGAAAAATGAGGTGAGATAGTGATTAAATATCAAGAACTAACGATGGAACACATTAAAGAAATATCTGAGATTTATGTAAATTCATTTAATTCTGAACCATGGAATGATAAATGGACAATTGAAAGTGCGTCAAAGCGTATATCTCAAATGATAAATTGTGAAGGCTTTTATGGTTTAGTTGCATATGAAGAAGATAGGATGGTTGGAATGATACTTGGTAACCATGAGTATTATTATGATGCAATGCTTTTTCAAATTAAAGAATTTTGTGTGGATTCAAGAATAAAGGGTAGTGGAATAGGATCTGAACTTTTAGATGAATTTATGGCAAGGTTAAGAATTAAAGGCATAAATAGAATTATTCTACTTACCTTAAAATCTAATCAAACAGAAGGTTTTTATAAAAAGCATGGATTTAAAATTTTTGATGATATGATATTGATGGGAAAAGATATTTAATAATATTATTCTGTTGTACTTTTTTATAGGTGATATTCTTCAGAATATTTATGATTATATTCTGAAGAATATTTAAGTAAAACATTGAAATATTAAATATATAGAATATAATTTTACTTTAATATTTAGAATCAAAACTAGAACATCTAGTTTCGGAATATATTTGAGCTCCATCTCCTGAAACATTGATAGAATCTAGTTTACAAAGTTTATTATAGTTATGAGTACAAGTTCCAACGTTACAAGTTAGAGCATCACATTGTCCATTTGCATTAGTATTATTAGTTAAATCGCCATAATGGGCTTCATCTAAAAATGATCCACAACAAGTACTACGTTCGCTGCTTGCAGACATCCCTCCAATATCAACTCTATTTGAATAGCAAACTCCAGTTTTATTATGTGAACAATTTATTACATCACAATTAATTCTTTCCACAAAAAACACACTCCTTTAATTAAATCTAAATTTAAAATATTATTTACTAAAGTATCTATCAAGTAAGCCCTTAAATGCTTTACCATGTCTAGCTTCATCTTTACACATTTCATGAACTGTGTCATGTATAGCATCTAAATTATGTTCTTTAGCTAAGGTTGCAAGTTTCTTTTTACCTTCACAAGCACCATATTCAGCTTCAACTCTAGCACTTAAATTAGACTTAGTATCAGGAACGACTACTTCCCCTAAGAGTTCTGCAAATCTAGAAGCGTGATCTGCTTCTTCATAAGCAATTCTCTTATAAGCTTCAGCTACTTCAGGATAACCTTCACGATCAGCTTGACGAGACATTGCAAGGTACATTCCAACTTCAGTACATTCACCAATAAAATTAGCTCTTAAACCATCTAATAATTCATCACTAACATCTTTGGCAACACCAATTCTATGTTCATCTGCAAAGTTTAATGAATCTGACATTTCTTTAAATTTATCGGCCCCTGCTTTACAGATAGGACAAAAATCTGGTGGGGTGTCACCTTCATGGATATAGCCACAAATAGTACAAACAAATCTCTTCATTTAAAATTCCTCCATAAACTATTATTGTAATTTTAGGTATAATAATAACCTAAAAAATAGTATTACCATTTAAATTTAAATTATTAATATTTTACTCTATAGAAAAAATAGTTATTTAAGGCTTTAAAAATAAGATTAAATATTGACTTAATTTCAAAATTTATTTTTAGGAGAATAATATGGTATAATTTACTGAACAATATAACACTCAGAGAGAGGGAGGAATTTTTACTTGAATAATAATTTTGAATATATATTATTTGATCTAGACGGAACGCTTACTGATTCGGGAGAAGGGATAACTAAATCAGTTCAATATGCATTAAAATCTTTTGGAATTGTTGTAGATAATCTTAAGGATTTAAATAAATTTATTGGTCCACCATTAAAGGATTCATTTAAGAAGTTTTATAATTTTGATGATGAGAAAGCTGAACTTGGGCTTAAAAAGTATAGGGAATACTTTGCTGATAAAGGCATATATGAAAATAGTTTATATGATGGAATAGTGGAAGTTCTAGAAGTACTAAAGAAAAACAATAAGAAAATAATACTTGCCACGTCAAAACCAGAAGTATATGCAAAAGAAATATTAAGATACTTTAAAATAGAACACTATTTTACCTTCGCAGCTGGAGCTGATTTTGAAGAAACAAGAGTAAATAAAGGTGATGTTATAAGTTATGCCTTAAAAGAGGCAGGAGTATCAGATTTATCAAAGGCTGTTATGATAGGTGACAGAGAACATGATATTATTGGTGCAAAGGAAAATAACATTAAGTGCATAGGTGTTCTTTATGGTTACGGAGATGTAATTGAATTAACTCAGGCAAGAGCAGATCAAATAGTAAAAAGCGTTGATGAGTTAATAAATATCCTTGTTTAGGTATACGATTGAAATTTGAATTAAATAGCGCACCATTTGAATTTTAGAATAATATTTTTCTATTGAATTATAATACTAATTGTAGATAAGAGGATTTTAAATATAATAATTATATTATGGAAGTCGAAGAGGATGTATATGAAAACAATAGAAAAAGAATTTATTAGTATTGCAGAAGGTAAATCGTCTGAAAGTGTTATTGAGGAAATAAGTAGAGCTGATATTAACTTAACTCAATTAAGTGAAAATATAAATATTATAAAGAATAAGCTAAAACCAGGTACAAAATTTATGGCAGTTGTCAAAGGTGATGCATATGGGCATGGGTTAGTTCCAATAGCGAAGGAATTAGAAAAATGTAAATGTGATGCAATTGGTGTTGTTAGACTGACAGAGGCTGTAGCATTAAAGGAATCTAAAATAAAAGTGCCAGTTATAATATTAGCTCCATTAATGCCATCACAAAGTCCATGGATAGTAAGACATGATATTATTGTAATGGTAGATAATGAAAGAATAATTGCTGCTTTAGACAGTGAAGGAGCAAAAATGAATAAAAAAGTTAAAGTACATGTTAAAGTTAATACAGGATTAAATAGATATGGATTAGAGGTAAATGATGTTGTTAGATTTATTCATATAATTCATGAAAAATACCTTAATATAGAAATTGAAGGTATTTATACACATTTTAAAGATCCAGAATATAATGAGCAGTTTACATATGATCAATTGACTAAGTTTAATAAAGTATTAAAGGATCTTGAAGAAGTGAATTTACGCCCGCCAATAGCACATGCAGCAGGTTCAGCGGGAATATTAATGTATCCAGAGTCACATTATGATATGGTGCGATGTGGTCTTATACTATATGGACTTGAGCATAAAGCAAATGAAAAGTTACTTCCAAAGGGAGTAAAACCTATAATGTCTTTAAAAAGCAGGATTTTAAAAATTGATAAAATAAAGGCAGGAGAATCTGGTGGATATGGAGATGATTTTGTTGCAAAAAGAAACAGCATTGCTGCAGTGGTTGGAATGGGCTATGGTGATGGAATATCACGTGGATGGAAGGAAGTATTAATTTCAGGGAAAAGAGTTCCTGTTGTAAATTATTTTATGGATGGAATTCTTGTGGATATTACAGATATAAAGGATAAGGTAAAAGAATTTGATGAAGTAGTTATTGTTGGTAAACAGGAAGAAGAAACTATTAGCTGGGAAGATGCATGTCATAATATGAAGGCTTATATGGACGAACAATTTCAAAGAATCACTGAAAGAGTGCCTAAGCATTACTTTTATGAATAGTCAAATAAATTTTAAATATTATACTTAGGGGTATATCAACAGCTGTTAGATATACCTCTAAGTTTATTTTAAATTGAATTTCATATTGAGAATAGTATAATTTTAGTATAAGGCACAAAATTCAAAGAATGAATTTGAAAGGATGTTATTTTGATGAGGGTAATGACATTTAACTTAAGGTGTGACACGCCAAGGGATTTTGACGATAGATGGGATAATCGAAAGAGTATGGTTTATTATGTTATGAATGAGTATAAGTGTGATGTTATCGGGACACAAGAAGTTAAGGATAATATGTTTTTTGATTTAAAAGAGAATGTAAAAGGATATGAAATAATTGGAGAGCCAAGATGCAAAAGGATTTCTTCTGAAAGAAATAATCTTTTGCTCTCAAAAAAATATACTATCCAGGAGCATAAAACTTTCTGGCTGTCTGAGACTCCTTATAAAGTTGGAAGTAAGGTTTGGTATTCCTATGTTCCTAGAATTTGTACAACGGCTGTAGTAAAAGATAATAATGGTAAAAAAATTAGAATTTGTAACACTCATTTAGATAATCTTTTTTCAAAAACAAGAGAATATGGATTAAAAAAACTTATGGAGGTTATAGATAAAGAGCAGGAAAGAGAAGAACTTCCCATTATACTTATGGGAGATTTTAATGATACACCAGACAGTGAGCTAATAAGAAGTTTTACGGAAGGAAAATTATCAAAGGAAAAATTAGTGCCAGTACAAGATAAAAATAAAACTTTATATAAAGAGGCTACGAGAGATAAGTTTAAAAGAACACAAAATGGAGTTCATATTGATTACATCTTTGTATCAAAAGAAATAGAAGTAATGAATGTAGAAATAATTAAATATAATATTAATGGAAAATATCCATCAGACCACTACCCTTTAATGGCAGAAATAAAAATAAAATAATCAATCTCAAAAATTTAACTCTAAAAATCAGTATCTATTTTAGAAAGTTAATTGGGTTGCCTATGTATATGAATATAACTTTATAATAAAGAAAAAATATAATATAATAGTATATATTGTAAAAGTGTTGATTTATATAGCAATAAAAGCAGAAAAATAGATTATATGGTAAATAGAGGGGAATGGTTTATTGTCCAGATTAGAAAAGTACGTGTGTGCAATATACGTATGTATAGCAATAGTTTTAGGTGGAGTGTCCGGTTATTATAAATTTATTTTGAGTGATAATGCTAGTAATTCAGTAGAGCAAAAAAATAAAGATTCAAGCATTAAGCAGGAAAAAGTATTAAGTGCTGCTCCAGCCATCGAAAAAACATTTACAAATAATGAAAAAGTACCCAGACCCATTAAAGTGGAATTAACTGCTTACTGTAATTGCCCTATATGCTCAGAAGCTTGGGGTTCTGAAACTGCGATGCAGACCCATACTAGAATAGGTGTTGTTGCTGCGCCTAAAGATATTCCTTTAGGAAGTAAAATTGTTATTCCAGAGCTAAAGGATTACAAGGAAGATGGAGTATTTAATGTTGAAGACAGGGGCGGAGCAGTAGTAGTTAAAAGTGATGGTACCCATATAATAGATGTTTGGCTGCCAACTCATGATCAGGTGAAGGAATTTGGAAGAAAAGAGACCGTAGCTTATTTACTAAACCAATAGTAACTTGAAGTTTTTTAGGTATTCAATTAAAATGATGTTAGTATTAATAAATAAAGCTTAGTAGAACATAAACTTTGAAAGAAGTCTTTTGATTATTAAGGGGGATAAGGATCTTATGAGTCAGTCAAAAGAACATGAACCAGTATTTTTAGGAAGTCGGGATATGAATGTATCACCAGAATTTGTTGAAGAAAAGATAGAAGAAATGAATGAAACACTACTTATTTACCGTTCGGCTATAAAGGAAGTTAAAACTAAATTAGATATACTAGATGACGAACTAAAGATTAAGAGAAAGAGAAATCCAATTGAATATATGAAATCAAGAGTTAAAACACCAGGAAGCATTATGGAGAAGCTTAGGCGCAAAGGCTTTGAAATGAGCATTGAGTCAGCCAAAAAGAATTTAAACGATATTGCAGGCATACGGGTGATATGTTCTTTTGTCGGTGACATATATGACATTGCAAAAATGCTTATAAGGCAAGATGATATAACATTAATTGAAGAAAAGGACTATATAAAAGATCCAAAACCTAATGGTTACAGAAGTCTTCATTTAGTTATAGAAGTTCCTATATTTTTTTCAGATAATGTAGAACAAGTTAGGGTAGAAGTGCAAATTAGAACAATCGCTATGGATTTTTGGGCAAGTCTTGAACACAAATTATATTATAAGACTTTTGGAGAAGGACCAATACATATTACAAAAGATTTAAAAGAATGTGCAGACCTCATAGCATCAACTGATATGAGAATGCAGGATATACAAAAAGAAGTAGAAAAATTAAGGTAAATTGAATAGGTGTAAAAATGATTAAATATAATAAAGTGATTTTGAACATACTATACTTGTGATTTTTATTAAAGGAGAGTAGTATGTATGGAAAGAGAACACTATATTGTAGATGGATTAGCAAACGAAAATATGAAAACACAAGTAAAAAATGCATTGGAAAAAATTGAAGGTGTAGATAAAGTTTGTGTTGATCTTGCTCGTGGAAGCGTTGAAGTAATTTATAACACTCCTGCTACCCCAGAGGAAATAAGAAACTGTATTGAAAATACAGGGCACCATATTCAATAAGTTTATAAGTTAAAAGATATAAGTGATAAGTTTAGGAAGAAAAGCCCCGAGGCTTTTCTAAAAATTATTTTATAGAAATCACGTTAATGATTTCATCCTTAACTTATCACTTATAATTTATAACTTTTAATATATTTACTCTTATCTTTGATTTTCAAATAATACTATCTTAAGATGATAATTAAATTTTTATTAAGTATCGCTAATATTATCCTTCTAATATTTTTACATAAAACATCCTATCTCTTGGCCCATCAAACTCACAGAAATATATATCCTGCCATCTGCCTAAAAGTAAATTTCCATTATTTAAAATAAATGTTTGGGAAGCTCCCACAGTAGAGGATTTTAAATGGGCATGTGAGTTGCCCTCAAAATGCTTATAATTTGAATCAGTAGATGGAAAAACTTTTTCAAACCCATAAATTAGATCATGAACAACATCAGGATCAGCATTTTCATTTGTAGTAATTCCAGCAGTAGTATGAGGACAGTATACTACTACAATTCCATTTTTTATATCACTAACCTTGATATCTTCTTTAACATAAGAAGTTATTTTCATCATAGCTTGCCTTGGATTAATTGAAATAGAGTGTTTAAACAAATTAGACATAAAAAGCCTCCTTAACAATATTTTGAACTATAGTATAATAATAAAACAAATGAGGATATATATAAATATATTTATTTGAATTTTAACTATCATTTTAGAATACTTTACAATTGTAGGGCGAAATTTGAATCATTCTTATGAAATATGTTATTATGTAATATATTGTTAGTAGAAGGGAAGTAATATAATGCCACATATTATTGTAAAACTTTATCCAGGTAGAAGTGAGGAGCAAAAGATAAATCTCGCTAAGAATATTACAGCTGCGGTTTCTGAAAGTTTACAATCAAATGAAAGTAGTATTTCAGTTGCAATTGAGGAAATTCCAAGTGAGGATTGGGCAAAGGAAGTTTATAAAAAAGATATCCTTGATAATTATGAGAAAATATATAAAAAACCTGGGTATAAGCCAAGTGAGGATGAATTAAAGTAGGTAATATCATGGTAACGAAATAATAAATGAGAGCGTAGAAAATAAATACTACGTTCTTTTTTATTACAATTATTCAATTCTATTTTGTAAATTATGTTAATAAGAATAATGTAGAGTATTAATTTTATAAGATAGAAGGGATGATAAAGTGATAAAAAGAAATTTATTTAAAAAGGTGCTATTATCCATATCTATATTTACTGCAGTTGTAAGCTTTGGGATAATAAATGAAATAAAAGCCAGTGGGGAATCTAATGGATGGGTGTATAGCGATAATAGCTGGCGTTATTACAGCGGACCATCAATACAAACTGGCTGGTGCCGAAATAATGGAAACTGGTACTACTTAGATGATAACGGAAGGATAAAAACTGGTTGGATTAAAAGCGAAGGAAAATGGTATTATCTAGATCCAAGTACTGGAAGAATGATAACAGGATGGATTGAAGATAGAGGTAAATGGTACTATTTAAATACTTCAGGCGAAATGATAACAGGATGGCTTGAGTATAATGGTAATTTATATTATCTAAACACTTCCGGAGTAATGGTCAAAGATGTTTATATTGGTTCCTATTATTTAGGACCTGATGGAGCTTGGAGAGAAGGCTCGTGTATAAGTAGAAAATGATTAGTTAAAATATTGTTTTTTAATAAAATTAGGTATTTAGGCACAATCAAAAAATAACAAGTCCATCTGCCAAGCCTATTTTTCATCATACTGTGTCAGCAGATTGCCCTAATAGGCCTGCTATGAGGCCAATCTACTT
>NZ_AUUU01000105.1 GCF_002760435.1 Clostridium sp. LS | reverse complement strand
TTAGTAAATATGTAAGTATATTCATATAATTAGTCAAATTATAATGTTGGATATCTATATGTTGAATACAACTTCAATGTGGTCTTTATGAATTATAACTTACAACATATATTAAATAGCTGTATATCAACCTTCTTTCACCTATAGATATAAATTATATAATATTTGTTGTATAATTATAACATATATGTTAAATTAACTATGTTTGATTGCGGTTAAATTTAATGATGTATTAACAAAAATTGGGTAAATATGGTGCCGCAAAAATATATTTTTTCATAGTATACTGGAATTTAAGAATTTACTTATGAGGGGGAAGATTATGGGGGAATTAACAATTGCATTATTAATAGATGCAGATAATATTGGAGCCAAGCATATTGAGAGTATATTAGGTGAGCTTGCAAAGTATGGAAAGGTTACAATTCGGAGAATGTATGGAGATTGGACTCAGGAGAGATTAAAGCCTTGGTTAGAGAAAACTTCACAGTTTTCACTTACTCCTATAATGCAGTCTAATGATACTTCTAGAAAGAATGCATCAGATATAGGGCTCGTTATTGATGCTATGGATATATTATATTCAGACAAGGTAAGCGGCTTTTGTATTGTATCAAGTGATTCAGATTTTAATAAACTGGCAAAAAGATTACGTGAGTCCGGAAACTTGGTAATTGGCATGGGAGAGCAAAAAACACCAGAATCATTTAGAGCTTCCTGTGAGAAATTTATTTATTTAGATATTATAGATGAAGAGACAGAAATAGATGATGAAAAATTAGATGCAGTGCGTAAGGATAATGAAACTAGTAATAAACATTTTAAAGAAGAATCATTTACCCAAAAGAGCATAATAGAAAAGACTATAATCAATATGATTTTAGACAGCAGTATGGATACTATGCACCTTGGAGAAATAGGTCAAAGAATAAATAATATGTTTCCGGATTTTGATGTAAGAAATTATCATTATACAAAATTGTCTGAGCTGCTAAAGGAATTTGACAGCCTTTCATTAATCAATAAAGAAAATAAATACTGGGTTACCCTAAAAAATATAATGCCAGAAAGTATTAAGGAAATTGAAAACAAAATAATCATGGTATTTAATAAGAAGAGAGTATCAAAGATGAATATAGGGGAACTGAAAAAAGAATTATTGAATGCTGTCCCAAATTTAAATATAGTGATTAAGAAAAGCGGAGTTACTAAGTTTTCGTTATTCTTAGATAAGAAAATTAATATTATTAGAGTTAATGGTAATAATGCTGAGCTTATTAAGTAGGGTGGTATATTTGTAGCGTTGGCATATAAGATAATATGTAATATTATCTAAGCATATGTATTAATATAACATATTAGAATGGATTAAAAATCAAAGATATAAACATATTTAGAGGCGGTAAACACTTTGTTTGAGGTGTTTATCGCCTTTTTTCAATCCATTTTATGAGAAGCGTCAGAAGATATATTTTCATATATGATGACATTAGTTATGTTTCGTGACATGTGATATATAATTTATTGATAAACCAGATAAATTATTAATTTGTTAATACAAGTAACTTAGGAAATATTTAAACAGCTGCTATAGCAAAAACATTATTATATGTATTTGTGGGTAATTTAAAATATACTATTGAATTGCATATTTAAATTTATCACCTCGAATTACTTGTTTTGAAATATGAAGAGGGTTATTCATGCTGTCAAAAACTTTGTCTTCTATCAACATTAAAGCAGTACCTCTAGGAACGTCTAATAGTGTTGATTCTTCTAGAGTTGCATAACATATTTCAATTGTTTTGCTACCCGTTGAAGGATAAATCTTATACTTATCTTTCAATATAGAATATAGAGATTTATCTAGATGTTCATCCTTGAGAAATTCATATTCTTTAGTAAAATGTACTGTTTCAATACCGATAGGGATTCCATCGATAAAACGTAGTCTTTCAATTATTAAAACCTCATCAGCAGATTCATCTAAAGAAAAGAATTCTATATCATCACGAGAAGGTGCTTGAAACGATATTTTTATTGTCTTTGTAACTAATGTACGCCCCATAGACTTTACATTGTCTGTAAAGCTGAGGAAGCTATGTGAATTAGTTACGACTTTAGGTGAAGCGACAAAAGTTCCTTTACCATGTATTTTTACAAGCAGCCTTTCCTGGACTAATAGAGTAATTGCTTTACGTACCGTACTTCTACTTATAGAATACATATCGCTTAGTTCTAATTCAGAAGGAATGCGTTCGTCTTGTTTAAACTTTCCCTCATAAATATCATTTCTTATAGTATTAGCCAATTGCTCATATAATGTCATGCTGCTGGTGCTTTTTAAACTGTTCATTATAATCACCTTTCATTCCAGATTATATAATACTTGTATGTCTATACTACTATAATTAATATAAAAAAACAAGCTAAAATAAATAAAACAGGTGATGTATGCAGATGTATGTGGTAAATAAAATTTTTAAAGTACCACACTGTTGTTGTAATGCCGTTTTTAGAGATTAGTTGTATGCAGAGGTATTTATTTTTTTAGTAAATAGGTTTACAAAGAATAGGCGTTATGATAATATAAAGGTACGAAATGTAGTGACGTCACCATACATCTCATAAAATATATGATAGGAAGGTGTAATAAATGACAATAAAGACAGTCATAAGTGAAATAATTAATAAGCACGAAAAAGTTGGTGGGATTGATAGTGTATATTTTGTAGCATGTGGAGGATCTTACGCGGGATTCTATCCAGCTAAATACTTATTAGACAGAGAATCTAAAACATTAAAAACCCAAATGTACACATCTAATGAATTTGTACATGCTGTTCCAAAATCTTGTGGTAAAAACACTCTTGTAATAGCTTGTTCGATGAGAGGGACTAAGGAAACTGGAGTAGCAGTAGAGGTAGCGAATGCTGCAGGAGCTACAACTATTGCATTATATGTGGAAGAATCTCACATGACAGAAATTGCTCAATATAAGTACAAATATGAAAGTATTGCTTTAGATGAAACTAAAGTTGAAAATGTAAATTCAAGTGTTGGTCTGCATATGGCATTTGAACTATTACATCAATTAGAAGGTTATGAATATTACAAAGAAGCAGAAGAGGGATTTGAAATTATCGATGATATTTATCGTCAAGCGGTGAAATATTGTAAACCAAGAGCAGCAGAGTTTGCTGAAAAGTGTAAGAACGATGAAACCATTTATGTATTAGGCGGTGGGCCAAGCATGGGTTCAGCATATATATTCTCAATATGTAACCTAATGGAAATGCAATGGGTACATTCACCAACAGTTAATACAGGAGAACTTCTTCATGGACCATTTGAAGCAGTAGATAAAAATCTTGCAATGGTAGCATTAATAAGCGAAGGGCGTACAAGACCTGTGGATATGAGAGCTCTTAAGTTCCTAGAAAAGTATGGAGAACGCTTATTTGTGATAGATGCAAAAGAATTAGGAATCAATAGAATCAGTGATAGAGTATCTGAATTTTTTAACCATCTAATTTTCTCATCTATATTAAATAATGTGTATTTAAGAGAACTATCATATGCGAAGAAACACAACTATATGAATCGTAGATATATGTGGAAAGTAGAATATTAGCCAATATAACTATTACTGGTGATAACTTAATTAGTATCACCAGAATGGTATTTGAAAGGAATGTAGATATATGAGGAAATTTTTATTGGCAAGTCATGCATATTTTGCTGAGGGCATATATAGTTCACTAAAAATGATAGTAGGAGAACAAAATAATGTCCATACAATTTGTGCATATACAACAGATAATTATGATTTGAAAAAAGAACTTACACCTTTTATAGAATCATTACAATCAGATGATGAATTGATAATTATTACTGATATTTTTGGCGGAAGCGTGAATAATGAATGCATGAATATTATAGGAGAAACAGATAAAAAGATTTACCTAATAGCAGGCCTTAATTTGCCTCTATTGATTGAGTTAATTTCAAGGCAATACGATGAAGATAGCATGTATGATATAATTGAACACGCATTACAAAGCTCCAAAGAAATAATACAATTTTGTAATAAGGTCTTAGAAACTTCAAAAGTAATAAAGGATGATGAATTTTAAGAAATGGGGAATTAGTATGATTTTATTAACAAGGGTTGATCATAGGTTATTACATGGACAAGTAGCAGTATCTTGGACATCAACTCTAGGTGCTGATTGTATCTTAATTGCAAACGATGAACTTATGGTAAATGAACTGAAAAAGACAACTATCAAATTGGCAAAGCCTAGTGGAGTAAAGTTGGTAATTAAAAGCATTGACGATTCCATTGCAGCACTAAAAAGCGGGGTTACAGATAAATATAAACTTTTTATAGTTGTAGAATCAATTGCAGATGCAGCTAGAATCGCAGAGAGTGTTCCTGAGGTGAAACAAATAAATTTAGGCGGCATTAAAGCTAGTGAAGGAACGAAAAATATTTCAAAAACTATTAACATTTCTGAAAAGGAAGAAGAACTTATTAGAAAAATGGTAAGTGATGGAGTGGAAGTTGAAATAAGACAAGTTCCAGGAGATAAGAAAATTAAAGCTATTAGCGTTCTTTAATTAAGAAAGGAGAGGAAAAGCCTTGTTACAAATAGTATTAATCTTTTTAGTTGCTTGTTTTGGATATAGTGATTATTTTACAGGAAAAACACTACAAACCAGACCTTTAGTTTTATGTCCATTAGTAGGTCTAATCATGGGAGATTTACAAGCTGGATGCATAATTGGAGCGACTCTTGAATTAGCATTCATGGGGGCAGTAGGTGTTGGAGCTGCACTTCCACCTGAAGTTGTTTCAGGTGGGATTTTAGGTACAGCATTTGCAATTGTTGGACATAAAGATGCAGGTATGGCAGTTGCATTAGGACTTCCAATTGCTATGTTAGTTATGTTACTAAGAAATTTTTTATTCATTGCTATTGTTCCACTTTTCGCAAACAGAGCAGATAAATATGCATTAGAAGGCGATATAAAAGGTGTATCACGAATGCACTGGTATGGAGGTATATTTGGAATGTATCTTCCACTTGCTATCCTAACAGCACTATCGTTTTATTTAGGAAGCAGTGTCATGGAAACAATCTTAAATTCAATTCCACAATTTATACAAGATGGATTAACTATTTCAGCAGGTATACTTCCTGCATTAGGATTTGCAATTCTGCTTAGAATGATTATGAATAAAAAGGTTGCAGCATTCTTATTTATTGGTTTTGTTTTAACTGCATATCTAAAACTTCCAGTATTAGGAGTTGCAATAATGGCAATTTGCGTTGTATTAGTTATGATTTTAAATAAAGATTCAAAAAATACTAAGGGAATGGAGGCAGAGTTGGATGAAGATTTCTAATAAAAACATTAACACACAGGTTGATATAGGCGAAAGTCCAGTAATTACCAAGAAAGATTTAAGAAAAGTATTTTGGAAGTCACTTCCTTTTGAAATTTCATGGAATTATGTAAGACAAGATCACATGGGATTTGCTTATTCAATGACCCCAATTATAGAAAAATTATATAAGAAGAAGGAAGATAGAGCAGAAGCCCTTCAAAGACATATGGAGTTTTTTAATATAACGGTGTATTTTTCTACATTAGTACTTGGAATAGTAACTGCAATGGAAGAACAGAAATCAAAAGACCCTAATTTTGATACTCAATCAATTAATAATGTTAAAGCAAGTTTAATGGGTCCTCTATCAGGAATTGGTGATTCTCTTTTCCTTGGAACATTAAGAATTATTGCGGCTGGTATTGGAGCATCTCTTGCTTTAAACGGAAGTATATTTGGAGCAATACTTTTTCTATTGATCTATAATATCCCAGCATTTGCACTTCGTTATTTTGGTATGATGAAGGGGTATGAAGTTGGTGCGGGCTTATTAAATCAAATTCAAAAGTCAGGCTTAATGAATAGGATTACACATTCTACTGCTGTTCTAGGGCTTATGACAATAGGTTCTATGATAGCTACTATGGTATCTGTAAAGGTTCCTCTAACCTTTGGTTCAGGTGATGCAGTTACAAAAGTGCAGACTATTTTAGATAGTATAATGCCATGTTTACTACCTTTAGGTGTAACATTCCTTATATACTGGTTACTAGGTAAGAATATTAAAGTAACTTATATATTACTTGGTGTTATTTTAGTATCAATAGTTTTAGCTAAGTTTGCCATATTAGCACCATAACTAATAAAGTTTATATTATTATTTGCCTTAGCAATAGAATTATTAAGTAGAAAATACCTCATAACGTCCATAATATAAAGCAGTAATTCATATAGCTAAGGCATGCTTAATAAAAATATATGTTGTTTATTATTTTAAACATCAGTTAGTATTAGTAATTTTTATAGATTTCTTAAAGTAATAATGCATTGAATGAAAAGGTTTTAAGAAAAATATAATTTGTAAAGAAGGGGATTACGAAAAAATGGATTTATCAAATGTTTTGTTTGTATCAGATATGGATGAAACATTATTTAATAGTGATAAAGTTATTACAGATGAAAATATAAAAGCGATTAGAATGCTTCAAAATCATGGCGGAACTTTTACGGTTGCAACAGGTAGATCAGTTACAGGATTTTTACCATATAAAGATATAATAAAACCAGATATCCCTGTTATACTCTACAATGGAGCTGTTATTTATGACATAAAAAATGATAAAATAATTTGGAGCACAATACTCGGAGAAGATGTAAGAAGAAATATTAAAAATATTCTTAAGGCATTCCCTAGTATTGGAGTACAAGTCATGTCAGTAAACGGAGTATTCTCATATAATTCCACACCAGAATTTCTAAAATTTATGGATAGAGAGAGATTACCTTTTATAAAAGTAGATAGCATTGATGAATTTCCTGATGAATGGATAAAAGTTGAAATGACTAGAGATTTGGTTGATAAAAAAGGCTTTAACGCCTATATAGAAGATAATCATATCATAGGTCACAAATTTATACATACAGGAGATTGTTCTTGCGAAATTGTAAGAGAGAATGTGTCAAAAGGAGACGCGTTAAAAAGATTAATAGATCAGCTAGAATTTCAGGACAAGCAAGTCTATTGCATAGGTGATCATAATAATGATATTGAGATGATAACTTATGCAAATATTGGTTTTGCAGTTAGCAATTCATTAGATAAAGTAAAGGCTGTAGCTAATATCGTTGTATCATCTTGTGACGATAATCCCATAAGTGAAGCGGTTTCTTATATAATTAAGAATAATAGAAATAAATCTAATCTATAACAGAATTAAGAATTTGTTATTTTATATAAAATTATTTTAGAGCAATATAAATAAAAATATAAGCTGCTACGAAACTCACTAAGTTAGTTTTGTAGCAGCTTATGTTTTAAAGTTTACATGTAATGCTATTATGTGGGGTGTTAAGAAAATATTTGAGATTAAGCATGATGTAGAAAAATGCAAGAAAATAGTGGAAAGTATTTACGGGAAATGTAGATGGAAAGGTAAAATATTGCAGTATAATAATAGGGATAGGCTATTTGCTATATAGGTGTAGTCTATCCATATTATGTTTTTTAGAGAAAATGTGAAAGTACATTTTTGAAGTAGACGTTATGTCTATAATGGAAAGTTAAATTAAAAAACAGAACGAATAAACTGGTCGCAAGAACATAAAAAACTTCGATTAGAGATTATAGACTTATAATATCCTTATAAAGGAGATGTAAAATAATGGCAGCTAAAACATCAGTACTTTCAGCTTCGGCTGGTAGTTCTAAAGTAGTATCAAAGAAAAATAAGCAAATAAAAGATATAACGATTGATACTAGTTCTGGTAGTATGGCTTATAATCGCTTTGAGATGCAAGTAAGCCAGACTCTTCACATGGCAATTGAACTTTTTGACAGCTTGGATTACTTATTGGTATTGGATTATTATGATGATATTGCTTTGTTTAATAATGAAAAGAAACCGGAAGTAGTAAGCTATTATCAGATGAAAACTAATGAAGAATCGATTAGTATTAGCACAGCAATTTCAGAAGATTGGTTAGTTAAAATGTATGCACAGTTGGAGCGTCCTGAGTGGTTAGTAAAAGAACTTGGACTTATAACCAACTGTCCTTTAAAAGTGACTGTTAAGATTAATGGATTCGATGGTAAAAAGAAAAACCAAACAAAAACATATACAGCTGAAAAAACATCTTTTAGCAAATTTAATCCTATTACAATTGATAAAATAAAGCATGATATTGCACAGAAAAAAGGAATTAAACCTGAAGATGTTGATTTGACTAAATTTATTCACATACGAACAACACTTTCTATTTCTAAACATCGTGAAATTGTTGAGCAGGAGTTGGGCGACTTCTTACATAAAAAATATCCGCGTATTACAATGGACGTAGTTAAGACAATTTCAGGATCTATGTTGGACATTCTTACAAAGAAACAGCAATATGAGTTGCTAGAAGAGAATGCACTTTATAATGAAGTGCGTGAAAAAAAAGGTATTACAAAGAGTGATTTTTCTCGTGTAATTGAAGAAGCAATAGTGATATCCATTCCACCATTTGATGAAATACAGAGAGTCGCAGATTTATCAGATGATGATAAATATAAAGCATCATTTGAGTACACAAAAATAATGAGTGATTCTCAGTCAAAAATAGAATCTTTTTCAAACATATTTATTAAGATTAGAAAACTGTGTTCTAATTATAAGAAGAATTCGGATGAATGTGTATGGCAATATGTCAATAGATTGTGTGATGGACTGTACAAAGATAACTTTATTATAGAATCAATATATAATCGTATGTATATTTGCATCTTAACAATCTGTATTTTGATTAGTGAAATGAGGCGGGTATAATGAATGAAATGTATTTTAAAAATATCTTAATTTCTGATATACAGGCGAGAACTGCTCGTTTTCAGGAGTTTTCTAAAGGATTCAATGTAATTACTAGCCAGGATAATCATGTCGGAAAATCATCTCTGTTGAAATCACTTTATTATACACTTGGAACAGAGGTAGACTATGATTCTGTTTGGGACAAGAGAACGAAGCTATATATTGTTACGATTTGCGTGAATGGTATTGATTACAAAATTGCGAGATTTCAAAAGAGTTTTGCAGTTTTTAAAGAAGAAGAACTTGTATTACTGACTCGGAGTGTTACTCATGATTTGGCAAAAAAATATGAAGAACTATTTTCTTTTGCAGTTTACCTTCCAAATAAAGATACGAAAAAAATAGAGATGGCACCACCAGCTTTTTCTTTCATGCCGTATTATATAGATCAAGATAAGGGCTGGAGCGGATTATATAATAGTTTTGCAAGTATTGATCAATATAAGCAAAATGACAGAATTAAATCTTTGTACTACCATTTAAATATCTACACCAAATATACTGTAGAGCTGATGGCAAAAAGAGATCAAATAAAAGATGAAATTGAAAAGCTAAAAAAAGAGGAAGAACGTATACGTATTACGCTAGAAGCTCTTTCGCAAGAAACACAAAATTTGCTTCCAGCTGAAACATTAGAGGATTTGGAACGTAACTTACAAATACCTAAAGAACAGATAGCAACACTGGTGAAAAAAGCAGGTGAAGTTAGAAACAAAATTCAGTCTTTGGAAATAACTCTTAATCAACACGAGCATCAGTTACAGGTAATAAAGGAATATCGGAATATAAAGATTGATGTAGGCAAGACTGATCAGAAAGGATTATATACCTGTCCTCAATGTGGATATACCTTTGATGAAGAAATTTATGAAATTGTTCGTTCTAATTACAATATTCAGAACGAGGATTACATGTGTCAACAAGTTCAACTGATTATTGATTCCATTGTAGAAGAACTTGATAGGCATAAAAACCAGTATGTCGAATTGATGGCCGACTTGGAAGAGCTGGAGAAGGTTTTTGATGAGTCACAAGATGCTTACAAAGTGTATGTCAGGCAGCGTGGCTTAAAAGATTCTCTAACTCACTTTAGCCAACAGTTGAGTTATAATTCGCTGAAACAGTCTGAATATGCTGATAAAATAAAGAAGATTGCCAAAGAACTGCGAAAACTGCCTAATAAAAGGGAAGTGGAAGAAAAATATATTGAGTATGTACGTTTAAACATTATTAGTTTGGATGCATGGAATGCTGCTTATGAAGGTAATATCAAATTACTTAAGCCTATGAAGGCGCAAGGTACCTTAGAGAACAAAATAATACTGGCACAGTTTGTTGGATTGTTTCAGACAATGGAATACTTTAAGAGCAGTGCTATTCGATTTCCATTTGTAATAGATTCTCCTAGAGCTAAAGAAGCTAGTAACAGCAGTAGTAAAGACATTTTGAAACTTATTTCTGAAGTTGATATGCTACCACAAGTTATTTTGGCGACAATGGACTATTCAGATTTTGGGTTTGAGATATCACATCAAGCAAGAATTACAATTCTCACTGAGAAACGCAAACTTTTAAATAAAGAGAATTATGAAAGTCATAAGCATTTTATAAATCAACTGCTTGAACTTTTTAAGAATCTATGATAGGTAATTTACTTTGATATGAAATATAATTCTATTTGTTATATTTTACAAGTTATCCTTTATACAAATAATGTGTAACTGTTATTGGACTTTAGATAAGATTAAGTATTAATAGAGGATTATTTAATAAGTGAAATAGAAATAGGATCATTGATACTCGGTTAATTATAGCAATACCAATATGATGGGATCGTCACATTCACATTATGTTTATTCTATTGACTATATCTTGAGAAGTACTAACTTCTCATTATTCATATAATTAGAGATCGAAGTGTTAAATTAATATGGAAAATAAGGACAATAATATTAATAAAAGCATATTTACATAATCATAGTTGTTTATTAGATGAAATTTTGAGTATAAAAGACATTATATTATACTCAAAGAAATTAGGTTAGATTGTATTTCTATTACAGACAATGATACTTTGATAGGGGTGATGGGAGCTTATTCATATGGATAAAGGTGGGTATATGTGTAATGCTAGGAGTTGAAATATCTACTATTGACTATGAAGACAATCGCTCTGTTCATATGCTTTGTTATTTTCCAAAGGGTATATTTAAGCTTTAAGCATTTCTAAAAAATATAATTTAATCATGGCTGGATAAACAGATTTTTATGGGAATTATACAAGTATATTTAATCTGATAGGTTCAGTTGTATGTCCTAAAGGTGAAGTTAAAAAATTGATTAAATTAGGTTATAGATAGTATTTATAAAAGCTATAGTTAGATTTGTGTTTTTGTAAATCTAACTATAGCTAAATTTCTATGTTGGAAACTTAGCGATATTAATATCTATAATTAAAGTTATTTTTTTAATCTATTATATTTCTTGGCGATAAATGGAAGGATTTTTATTCATTTTCTTTTTAAAGCATGAACTAAAATAGTATTGATTTACATAACCGACTTTTTCACTAATTTCTTTTAAAGATAGATTTGTATTTGCTAGGAGTTTGCAAGCATGTTCTATTCGTATATTTGTTATAACAGTACTTATGTTTTCACCAATTTGTTTTTTAAATAATGCACTTAAATATGCTGGACTAACATTTACATATAAAGCAATTTCATTTAAGGATAAATCTTTTTTGCTATAATTATCTTTAATATATGTAATTACGTTATTACAAAGATATTCATGCTGATTTTTTATTGATTCATCAAGTCTATTACAAATAATTTTCAAAATATCGAAAAGCCAATTGATTATATCTGAACTATTATAAATTGTACTCAAGTTACTATATGTATCTACTATTATATTTTCAATATCTCTAGTATTTATAGACATATTGTATAACAATTTTAGTACATTACTTAGAATAGAATATATATTATTAAATATTAAGTACTTATTATTACAATTAACTAGAATCTCTTCATAAAAAATTTGTATCCAATTTCTTATGCCATTTAAATCCTTTTTATAAATAAGTTGAATTAATTTTTCTTCATTATTGCAAACATAAATATTGTGATTTGAATTGCTTTTTCTAACAATATCATGAATATCAAATATGTTATTTTGAGGGAAAAAGAAACTATAGTCAAGTGCTTGACATGAATTATCATAAGATATTTTCATATTCCAAACAGAATCAACAACACTACCAATACCAATATTTAATTCAAATATTTTACTTTCATAGTTTTCTATAAAAGAGCTAAGTATATCGTGAATTTTATTTAGTAGGTAGTTTTTGTTAGGATAATTTCCACCAATAAATATAATCATATCATCTCTTTCGTTTATATGGTGATATAAGTGAAAATTAGAGAAAAAAGATTTGATATAATCACTTAAATCTATTAATGAAATATGATATTTCTCAATTCCTAAATCATTTTTTGCTTTTTTAGAATTTGTTATTCTAAAGTTTAATATTATAAAATATTTTAAGTTTAAATTTAAGCTTAAATAATCTGGATATTTAGAAAGATTATATTTAGCATCATCACTATTTAAATGTATTAATTCTGAAAAAAATTTATTTACCATTAGTGGACGACTTTCATTTAAAATTTTAATATTTCTTTCTTCTTTAGCTAGTTGATTAAATGCATTTCTAATTATTAGATTAAGATAACCATAGTCAATAGGTTTTTCTATATAATCATATACACCAACTCTAATGGCTTGCTTAGCATATTCAAATTTATCAAATGCGCTGATGAGTATAATTTTTATATTAGAATTAATTTTTAATATTTGCTTTGACATTTCTAACCCAGATATTTTAGGCATTTCTATATCTGATATTATTAAATCAACATCTGTAGATTTAACAGCATCAATTACAGATTGAGAATCATAGAACATATATATTACTTGCGAATTTAACGAATCCCAATTTATATTTTTATAAATACCTTCAACAGACAGATGATTATCATCAACTATAATTACTTTTCTCAAAACACTTCTCCTTAAATAATATAAAATTTTTAAATAATTTGGTTTATTAGTATTTCAATTTTTGTTCCGTTATTTAAATTACTAGCGATTTTTATATATTCATTAGAGATTTTTGAAGAGTATAGTCTAGCATTAACATTGCTTAAACCTAAATATTTATTACTAACATTATTAGTCTTCAATACACATTGAATATCTATAAGTCTATTAGACTCAATACCAACACCATTATCTTTAATTTTAATTAATATATAGTTTTCGGAATAGGTAATTGAAATATCTATATGAATTTTGTTGCCACCTTGTCCAATTCCATGCTTAATGCAATTCTCAATAAGTGGTTGAAGTATAAGTTTAGGAATTAAAAAATTTTCTATACTCTCATCTAAATAAAGATTCCAAGTAATATTTCCGTTCTTGCATATATTCTCCATTGACAAATATAGTTTAGCAATTTCTAGTTCTTCTTGAATTGTTATCAAGTTATCTGATGTGCGAAGAACATAACGATAGAACTTTGACAAGTCCCTAATAATTTGATTAGCTATATCAAACTTACCGAGAGAATTGCATATATGAATAGAATCCAAGATATTGTATAAAAAATGAGGATTGATTTGCGCTTGTAGTAAGTCGTAATTTAATTTTTCTTTTTTTACAGATAAATCCAAGATAGTATTAAAATTATTGTTAATTGTATTTATCATTTCCTGAAAGGTTAATGCTATATAATCAATGTCATCATAATATAGGTCTTTAGAATCAACTAACTCATTCATATTATCAATTTTAATTAGATTACTATTATTAAACTCAGCAGATTTTATTATTATAGATAATTTGTTAAGCCTTTTTGTTAGCTCTTTGCCAAGAGAGATAGCAATAAATATAAATACAGGGGTTAGTAGAAAAATAGAAAATATAATTAATTTAATAAGTGGAAATGTATTATCCAATATATATTTCTGTGGAATATCAGTTACAATGTACCAACCATTTATTGATTTTGAAGAAAGAATTTTAGAATCTTTATAAGGAGATAAACCACCAGTTAATACATTTTGCTTAATGAGTGCAAGTTTTTCATTATCTAAACTGTTTCCAACCTTACTTTTATCGGAATGTGCTATAATAACTCCGTTTTCATCAACAATATAGTTAGTTATAGACGTATCTATACTAGAATTTTTCAGTATTTCTGAAAATTCATCAGATTTAATGCTTATAAAATATGCATATAATAAGGAATCACTATTATTGTTTTTAACGCTTCTATAACAAAATATAGCATCAACTCCATCATTACTATTAGAAATCATATAAGGAAAATTTTGTTTTGGCTTAAAGACCCATTGGGGCGATATACCCAGATTTAAAAGCTCATTTTCGTGAATACCATAACTTTCTATATCTTTTATACTGTTAAAATTTATTTTTCTTTTGCTTATAATTAAATTTGGATCGACGAAGGCATTTATATAAAATATATTAAAGTTATTTTTTAATATATCAATATTATTAGAAGTATTATTAAAAACAGTTAAGTAATTTGATAGTGGAAATGTTGGAGTAGTGTTTAAGGAATATAAATAAAATTGAATTGAATCAGCAACATGTTCAATTTGAATTACACGATTATTTACATTAACTTTTAATTGATTATTTAAAAGCAAATTACTATTGATTATCTTATCTTGTGCAATTTTTACAGATGTATGGTATGAAATTAAACCAATGGCTAGAAGCGGTATAATAGTACAGAGTATAAAGCAAACAATTATTCTATTTTGAAAATTAGAAAGATATTTTTTTATAAAATTATTTAAAGCTCTTATTTTATAAACAATTATCATATGAGTATTCACCTCTTTATGTAAAGTTATATATTACCATTACAGCTATTATAGATAATAACTATATACATTACAACATTAATATGTTGTAATGTTCAAAACCCAAAAAAATTATAAATTATAAGTAAAATAATGTATTTAAATTAACTACTCAATTTAATAAAATAAATATGGAAATCAAGTGAAAACGTTGTATAAGAGGGGGAAGATTTATGAAATTAACTAAAATCATGTGTTTATTGACTTCAGCAGTTTTAACAGTAACGATTCTAAATGGATGTGGAGGTGCAAAACCATCAAGTAATGAAACTTCAGAAAAGAAATCTGAAAAGATTACATTAATGACAATGGATACTACTTTTAATGAAGACTTCCAAAAATATATTGAGAAGGCAGAAAAAGCAACAGGAATAGAAATAGATACTATAGCCTGCCCGACAAATACAGATGATAGACAAGCTAAAATTACCACTATACTTTCATCAAAGGATAAGAGTGTGGATGTGATAACAATAAATGATGAAATGATTAGTGCTTTTAAAAACACAGGATTTCTAGAACCACTCCAAAACACTGTTATGACAAAAGAGGTTGTATCTCAATTTCCTAAAGACTATATAAAAGATTTAGTGCAAGTAGGAGACAATATATATTCTGTACCTATGTATATGGAGATATTAGGTTTCTGGGTTGATCAGTCAAAAGTAAAAGCACTTGGTTTAGATGCAATAAAAACTAAAGAAGATTTTGAAAAGTATGTTAAGGCCTACAGTAAAGATGGAAAGTATGGATATGGTGGTGCATGGGAAAAAACTTATGTATTTAATGAAATCGGAACTTTCGTAAATTTATTTGGTGGAGATTACTATGATTGGACAAACCCTAAAACAAAAGAGGCAGTTAAATTCATGCATGATATGGTTAAAAGCGGCGAAACTCCTATATCTCAATTGGCGGATCAATATGATCCAATGATGCAAAAATTCTTCGATGATGACTATGCATCAATATTTATGTATACAGGTGCTATGAAGAATTTTGTTAATTCTGGTAGATATGGTGAAAATGGAATAACTTTAGCACCAATGCCGACTTTTGAAAAAAATAGTGCCTATATAGCTTGCTGGAATTATGTATTAAATTCAGCATCAGAAAATAAGGAGGCTGCAATTAAATTCTTGAATTATGCAGCAAGCCCACAAGGAGAAAAAGATTATTATGAGATGACTTCAAGATTACCTGCAAGGTCTGACGTAATAAATGATTCAAACTTTAAAATAGAAGGGCTTAGTGCAATTAAAGGATATTTACAAAATACTGAACTACACGGACGCCCAATGGCACCTCAAGCTATGGAGTTTATAAGCTCTATGGGATCATTATTCCAAAGATATGTCTCTGATGAAATATCTCTAGATGAGTTCTGCCAAAAGGCACAAGTGGAAGTAAATAAGTATGCTAAAAAATAATTAAATAAATCTAAATATTAAAAAATTCATACCTAAATTAAATAATAGTAGTACTAAGAGTTGTTAGTTTATTTAGGTATGAGTTAATTATAAAAATACGCTATAATCTTACTTTTTAACAAAGGAGTTTATGGTAATAGAAAATACAAATTATTATAGCAATTATCAAAGAGTGGAGGAGAATATGAGTAATAAACGTAATAAGATATGGATAGCCTGGATGTTAGTAGCACCTGTATTAATATTAAGAGGTTTTACAACAATATATCCAATATTCACTACCTTTAAGAATAGTTTTTTTGATATGAGCTTACTAAGAGGTGGAGAAGCGAAATTTATTGGTACTCAGAACTTCATACAAATGTTCACTGATGAAAAATTAGTTACATCAATAGAATTCACTGCTATATTTACAATAGCTTCTATGATATTACACGTTATATTAGGTGTAGGACTGGCGTTAATGTTAAATATAAAATTTAGAGGTAGAAAATTTTTAAGAACAATTGTCTTAATACCATGGGCAATGCCAATGGTTGTTGCAGGCCTTGCTGCACGTTGGGCATTTAATGATACTTATGGACTTATAAATGATTTAATAAGGCGGATATTACCTAATTTTCACTATGATTGGTTAATTAATGAATTATCTGCAAGGGTAGCGGTAATTTCAGTTGATTTGTGGAAGGATGTTCCTTTTTTTGCGATATTAGTATTAGCAGCATTGCAGTTTATACCATCAGATCTTTATGAAGCAGCTAAAATAGACGGAGCAGGAATAATTAAATCATTTTTTTCAATTACATTGCCAGGAATAAAAAATACAGTATTAACACTATGTATCTTTTTTACAATGTGGAGGCTTACTAGTTTTGATGTTGTATATTCAATGACATCAGGAGGGCCGGGAGACTCAACAACATTACTATCTTATAGAATAATGACAGAAGCATTTACAAATTTAAATTTGGGATATGCATCATCACTAGCAGTAGTTTTATTTGCGACAATGGTAGTTTTAACATTAATTGATGTTAAATATATAAAGAAAATAAACAAATAGGGGTGATAATTATGAATTTTAAAATAAATAAGACTGTACCTTTTGTTGTAAAATGGGGGTTAACTGTTGTTATATCTGCTGTTATATTAATACCTCTATATTGGATTTTTATATCCTCCATTAAACCGTCAAATGAATTATTCACAGCACCTATAAAATATATTCCCAATAATATTACCTTTGAAAATTATAAAAAGTTATTTTTTGAGTTAAAGCTAGGAGAAAAAGCTTTTAATACATTGATTATAACTACAGCTGCATTAATAATATCTACTATTATTTGCTTAATAGGGGCTTATGCATTTTCAAAATATAAGAGTAGAGGTTTAAAAATAGCTTATGGAGCTATAGTGTCTTCAGCTTTAATACCAGGAATAGTAACTGCAAGACCATTATACGATTTTATGAACAAATTCAATTTGGTGGATACTTTTTTTGGATTGATAATACTATATACAAGCGCATTAATACCATTCACAATTCTAATATTGAATAATTTCTTAAATGAAATACCTACATCAATATATGAAGCAGCAGAAGTAGATGGATGCAGAGCTATACAAAAAATGTTTTATGTAACATTACCTTTAATGAAGCCAGCTATAGCAACTATAAGCATAATTAATTTTATTACATGTTTAAATGACTTATTCACACCATTGTTTTTTGCAAGAAAAATAGAAGTATTAAGTGTTGGAATAACTACAATACCTAAAGAAACAACTTATAGTATGCCTTGGGATCTAATTAGCACAATGGGATGGATAATACTTATACCAATAATATTATTTGTATTATTATTTGAAAAGCAAATCATGGATGGTATAATGGCTGGCGGTGTAAAAGAATAATTGATTAGAGAGGAGAGTTTATCTATATGAGTAATTATTTATTTGCAAATGGACTTACTAGTTTATCAGTACTAAAAGATGCACGTTCTCGTGCTATTAATGCAGAAAACCCTAATGGGGAAAAAGGTAAGGGAGGAATGGCTGGAAGTTATTTGGGAGCTTCAAGAAAAGGAAGCCCTTGTTTAAGAGATATAGAACCTGGAAAAACTGTAACATTAGCTGAAATGAATGGACCAGGAATCATAACACATATATGGATTACAGTTGACAATAAAACAACTGATGCTGATTGTAATATTTTAAGAGATTTGGTTTTAAGGATGTATTGGGATGAAGAAGAAGCGCCCTCAGTAGAAAGTCCTCTTGGAGATTTCTTTTGCTGTGGTTTCTCAAGAGAATGTATTGTGAATTCAATGCCAATAGTTGTAGTTCCATCTAGAGGAATGAATAGCTATTTTCAAATGCCTTTTCGTAAAAAAGCCAAGATTACATTAGAAAATCAACATGATAATAAAATACCAGCATTTTTCTATCAAGTAGATTATTGTTTATATGATGAATTACCAGAAAACACTGCTTATTTTCATGCACAATGGAGACGTGAGCGTATAACAGAATTGCAGAAAGACTATGTAATTGTTGATAATATAAAAGGAAAAGGACATTATGTAGGAACATATATAGCATTAACTACATTAGAAAGATATTGGTGGGGAGAAGGAGAAGTTAAATTTTATATAGATGGTGATAAAGAATATCCTACAATTTGCGGAACCGGGATGGAGGATTATTTTGGAGGCTCATGGAGTTTTGCATCACAGGTTGATGACAAGACAGTAGAAAATACTTATTGTACGCCGTTTCTAGGATATCCATATTATTCAGCAAATGATGATTTAATACACAATCCATATCATAATAATGATTGCCCACCGATGCGAGGATTCTATCGTTGGCATATACCAGATCCAATTTATTTTCAAGATGATTTAAAAGTTACAGTGCAACAAATAGGAGTATGTTATAAAGGATTATTTGAACGCCAAGATGATCTTGCATCAGTTGCATATTGGTATCAATCAGAGCCACACAATAAATTTGAAAAATTAATGGATAAAAAGCAACGTTGGCCAAGATAAATGAAAAATCTAAAAAGATTATGAGGTTAGAATTTTAAATATATAAAGGGGTGAATTATTATGAAATATGGTGCGATTGAAGCCGGTGGAACAAAATTTGTTTGCGCAGTAAGTAATGAGAATCTTGAAATTATAGAAAGAGTAAGCATACCAACGACAACACCTGATGAAACAATGAAATCTGTATTCGAGTTTTTTGACAAATATAATTTAGAAGCTATAGGTATAGGTTCATTTGGGCCTATTGATGTGAATAAAAAATCAAAAACCTACGGATATATAACAACCACACCCAAATTAGCTTGGGCAAACTATAATTTTGTTGGAATTATAAAAGATAGATATAATATTCCAACTGGTTGGACCACAGATGTAAATGCAGCGGCACTCGGAGAATTAAAAAAGGGTGCAGCATTTGGATTACAGAGTTGTGTTTATTTAACAGTAGGAACTGGAATTGGCGGAGGTGCAGTGATAAACGGGCAGCTCCTAGAAGGATATGGTCACCCAGAAATGGGGCATATTTTAGTTCGTATGCATAATAATGATAAATATGAAGGAGCCTGCCCTTATCACGCAAATTGCTTAGAAGGAATTGCATCAGGACCTGCTATAGAAGAGCGATGGGGGAAAAAAGCATATGAATTAGAAGAGAATAAAGAAGTATGGAAAATAGAAGCTTTTTATCTTGCACAAGCAGTAATGACATATACACTAATTTTAAGTCCAGAACGTATTGTTCTGGGTGGTGGAGTAATGAAACAACGTCAATTATTTCCACTTATAAGAAAAGAATTAGAAGAATTAATGAAAAAATATGTTTCAATGCCGAACTTAGAGGAATATATTGTACCGCCAGGTCTTGGAGATAATTCTGCAATTATAGGATGTTTACTTTTAGCACAAAAAGTGAAGATAGATGAATAATAAATATATAGTAGTTAATTTCTTTATTGTAAAAATATAAATAAATTTAGATTGAGAAAACTTGGATTAATTCTTAGAATAGATAAGTTGATTATTGCAAAAAGAAAGAATTGAATTTTATCATAAACTATAACTAGATTTTTTGAAGTAAGCACATTAATAAACTATCACATATGAAAAACAGAAATTGGAAATGAATTTGTGGTATTTTATTTATGCTATGTTTGTTGAACTTATTGCCCCTGAACTAGATTATGTGCAATTGATGTTACTGCCTTAAGAAGTTCCAAGTACCATAGCGGAGCTAAATCCGGCAAAGGTGCACATCTAGGATATTATGAAGGTTATAAATTACACTGCATTGTAACAGTTACTAATACTATAATTTCTTTAGTTTTTAATTTAACAACAGCTAATGTTTATGATAATCAAGTTCCAGATTTACTATATGAAGCTAAAATTTATAACCCTTTTTTATTACTTGCGGATGCAGCATATGATTCGGTTGAATGGTTTGAAATTGCCACAAAACTAGAATTTAACTCATTAACGGATATTGATTAATAAAAAGAGACACTTAAAAAAGTGCCCTTTATGAAAATATTATGCTGTTATTAGTAAATATTATAATTAATGAATTGTAGTTTAGTGGTGGTAAAACCTGCTCTGTAATTCTGGGGTTTAATCTTACTAAAGCCTCAATAGTATGGTCAGAATCAATAACCATAATTATAGCTCTATCATTAGGAGATGTAAGCTTTATAGTAATAGGTGTACCTATAAGAAAGTTAACATCTCTTGCATTATACATACCTGTTTCAATGTTTTAGATTAAGGGTTGGCAAATACATTTATTCAATAAGAATGATTTTATTTTGAATAAGAAAATGTTAGCAAATATAAAATCCTTCGAACTTTATTATGTGAAGGGCGAAAAAATATATTCAAGGTAAAATTATATATTAGAACATATCTCCTTATATTCACAGAGTATTTTATGGAAATATTTTAATTGAAGTATTATAAAGGTAGATCATCAAATAAGTTAAAAATGCTAAGACCAGAAGGAGAGTTTCGAATTTTTTCCTATCATTAAATAAACACCTGCTTTACATAATATGATAATCATAAAGGAAATTATATGAATTATGTATAATCTCTAAAATTGCGTATTAAAATACCGCACCACTCTTAATAGTACGGCTTTTTATAATTCTTCGTCTAACTTGTTAAAAATTTAAACATCCTTTATTTTGATACCCACCCAATACTCTACATTAGCGTAATTTCCATTTTCGCTATTACCAGATTTCAATGTGCCATTAAATCCTATCTGCTCATTTCTTTTATAAAAATTAAATCTAAATGTTCCATGGGCACAAGGGCATTCATGAGATAAATAACTATCCCATGATGGCATCCATGTTCCTGTTAATGTTGATGTATTGGGATCATAATAACCAATAAGATAAGCATAATCTCCATAAATTACATTCGTATCTACCTTTGTTAATTTCATGGTGATTCTTGTAACATCAAGTATAGCTTTAGCTACGTTACATGAATACTGTCCTGAAATTTCTGTGAATTCTATATTATCTGATGTATCTTTAGTTTTTTCAATTTCTCGTATATCATAAGGATGCTGCATTATTATCTTCCTTTGATACTTATTATTTCAATTAATACTATATGTGGCAGAACTTGAAAAGGTTATGCTTTTCTCACAATTTATACTCACGTAAAATTCCATACCACACCATTTAATTTTCAAAGAATGAATTTAGATTTACTAAATAGAATCTACATTATAATTCTCAATAAAAATTGCAGATACTTATCCTAAGATCCAACAAATATTTTGAAACATTTAGTTCGAAGGCAGTTTCATCTAAGGTTTTTCCCATTAACATATCTTTAGATATAAATGGAATTTCAAATAAAGATGAAAATATATCAGCTTCTTTTTCAAATTTATTAACATTGAAGAAGGTTTTAGTTTTAAGGTAAGTACAATTATATTTTTTACGCATGACAGCATGTCCGAGTTCGTGTTCACAAGTGATGCCTTTATCCTTTGAACTTAAATTTTTGTTTATAGTTATTATCCTATTTCTCAACACATACTGATAAATTCCATTGATTTCATGGTGAAGATCCATACAAATAATTCAACATGAAATGGATCATTTTGAAGGTATAATAATCTAAGTATAAAGTTAATAACTGCTTTTACACTAGAATATATGTATGTTAGAATTGAGTAAAAAAAAGAAATCTTTTCGAAAAAATTAGATAGATTTGAGGTGTTGATAATGAATATAAAGATAGTTCCTGGTCTTAATAACTCTGGACCAGATCATTGGCAGACTATTTGGGAGAAAAAATATGGGTTTGGAAGAATAGCCCAAGAGGAATGGGATTATCCTGTATATAAAGAATGGGAAAAAAATTTAATAGAAAATCTTTCAAGAGAAAATAGCTGTGATGTGGTATTGATTGCACACAGCCTCGGCTGCTTGCTTACTGTAAAAGCCATGCCTAATATACGAAAGTACTTGAAAGCAGTCTTCTTGGTGGCTCCACCAGATCCAAACAAGGAACAATTTCCAAATTTTTTAGATTCCTTTGAGCATTTGCCAGAATCTAATCTGGAGTTGCCTGGAATGCTGATTTATAGTGAGAATGATCAATATTCCTCATCTCTGTTTTGTATAGAGAAAGGCAAACAGTGGGGCCTTGAAACAATGCCTGTTGGAAGAAAGGGTCATATAAATAGTGAATCCAATATAGATGATTGGAGTGAAGGATTCAATTTATTTCAGAAACTATTGGAAAGAATTAAATGAAATAATATGTACTTTTCTAATTCTTAAAGCACAATATCTTAAAGTAAGGATTTGTATCACAGGTAGATATATGAAAAAGATTATGAATGAACAACTAATTTATGAAATACTTTCCGTTGTAGAAGAAATCCCTAAAGGGAAAGTAGCTACATATGGACAAATTGCCAGGCTTATTGGCAGAGACAAAAATGCACGGCTTGTCGGGAAGGTTCTTAGCCAGGCAGAATTTTATGGGAGATATCCATGCCATCGTGTGGTAAATCATGCTGGAAGATTGGCACCGGGGTGGCAGGAACAACGATTTCTGCTGTTAGAAGAAGGTGTATACTTTAAAGATGGGAATCATGTTGATATGAAGAAAAATCAGTGGGACTGCTAGGATAATGAAGGGAGTAGTTTTTAAAATTCCATTTTTACAGGAGCTTTTACAGAAATATAGAAGAACAATTTCTCAAATAGTATTAAGGCGGGATTTGCAGGTGGGGGGACTGCCGTTCCTAAATCAACAACATATAAGAGGTACTTAATATGTTTGAAGTGGTGCTTCTAACGGTGAACCTGCAATAGGTGGATGCTTAAACAATGCATCTTCTACCAAGTCAACTGTAACTGATGGGATTTTACGTAGTGTGTCAACATTGTCAATGATATGATAGAAAACTCCTTGTGAATTTGCATTTGTTGGTGCAAATCTAGCCTTCAAAGTTTTTTACATACTGAAGTGAACATGCTAGTTAGAGAAAATTTGGGAATGTATAACAGAAATTACTTACTATTATTTCTATGAATAGACAATAAAAAATCCTAAATTCATATATTGAATTCAGGATTTTTTGCTATGTTTAACGGTTATGGTATTGTAGCTTTATCGCCGTATCCATATGAAACGATAGACTCATTTTGGTGTCTTGAGTGTGTTTTTACTTTTTTGTTTATCTGTAAAAGAAATTATATGAGTTTACTGTTAACTATTCTTATTGCCTTCTATTAATTCTTTCAAAGTAATACTAGGATTAGTATAACGTCCTCCGCTTTGTGTTTTATTTTTATAGTTAATAGCCTGCTTTGGGCACCATTGCACACATGCCATACATTGTTCACAATTGTGCTGAAAACTCGGTTTTTTATTTTTCATTACTATGTTGGCAATAGGGCAAACTGCCTCACAGGTTCCACAGCCTGTACAAGCATCAGAAACATTAAAACCTTTGTCTTTTCTGGCGTATATTAATTTTTGACCAATAGCAGTTGATACATTAAGAGGCTCGTTCACTTTACCCACTGGCTGTTGTGTTTTAGCGACTATCTTTTGTACTAATGCAGGTATATTGTCGGTAGCAATTTGATATTTCTCAGGGTTTTTCTCGTTCATTTTATACATCGCAACATAATTTCCAACCATAATAATTTTCTCAGCAAAATTAAGTGCCACACCCTTTTTTGCTAAAATTTTGGCGGGAACAGTTAACGCAACACCACTCATATTGCCACATCCGGTTACAGCAAAAAAATATGCGTTTTTACTTTTTTCAAGGGACATTTCGCTTATAAATTCTTTTACTCTTCGCGGCGTATTAAAGGCATATGTCGGATACACAAAACCGATATAATCATATACTTCATTGCTGTCATGTCTCCCTTTACCCATGGATACCAGCTTGCAATCCGGTAATGCCTCAGCTATTTTTTTAGCTACCTGTAAGTTATTTCCTGTTCCTGTAAAATAATAAATAACACTTTTCAATTTAAATTACCTCCTTATTTGTTACAAACAATATCAACTATATAACTATTTTATATAGTTACTGTTAAAAATGACAACTGCCAGTCTAGCCGACAGTTGTAACGAGTACTAAAACAATCACTCTTTATTATAGTGACTTATAAATATCTGCCAGAGTTGTTTTTTTGAGAGATTCCTTCATGGCGATTTCAGCATCTTGCATATAATTAGATATGAGCAATTTTAAAGTATCAATTCTTGGATCTTCAAGTAGAAAATCAATGTCCATCTTAAATAAAGAGCCGTGTTCAACTGCTAAAAATATGTCTAATAGGGTTATATTTGCAATCGGTTTTCCCAAAAGAACTCCGCCTTTAGCTCCTTCTTTTGTAGTTGTGAGCCCAGCCGCATTAAGACTTCTCAATATTCTAACCACTGTTGGAGTAGGTATTTTAAGAAATTCGGCAATAGTCTTTGTCGATACAAACTCAAATCCATGTTCCTCCATTTTTTCATTAATTAAAAGACTAATCGAAATTGCTCGTGAAAATTCTGTTGAATATGCCACAATTCTTCCCTCCTCTTGCATTAACTAAATCAACTATACATTTATTTGATCTAGTTGTCAAGAGGTAATCAATATTGCAACCTTTACGATGAATTTTTAAAAAGTTATATTAAACTTTCTTGGGAAAGCTATAGTAGGGCTTATAGTATGGTGGTTTATAAATGGAAGACCTTTTTCTCCTAAGGTCTTGGCAGAACATTTAGGAGCATTGATAGAGGAAATCTGTAAACATTAGTTAGACAAATCTGAATCTATCTAATTATAGATAGAAAATATTAAAAGAGGTTTAGGATAATGAAAGGTGAACCGTACCATAAATGACGTAGACTTTTTTTAGATAAGCATTGAATGGCTTGAAGTTTTGTCGAATGTTTTGTAGTATATATCTATAAAATGACTCAAGTATTTTTAATTGATTGATAAGGAAATATGAATTAAAGTTTAAATATCTTTTTGATTTTAAAAGTAAAAAGCAGGAGGAGGAAATGAAATGAATAAAATTGAATGGAATGAAAATCTTTCTATAGGAAACTATGCAATTGACGAACAACATAAAGAGCTAATAAATTTAATTAATGATGTTGTTGAAGTTCTTAAGCAAAAAGAGTATACCTTCTCAAACCTACTTAATGTGGTGTATAGACTTGATGAATATGTGGAAAATCATTTGATTTATGAAGAAATTCTTATGGACAAGGTTTTTTACCCGGGGAAAGCAGAACATGTTCGACAACATGATGTAGCGCGAAAAAAGATAGATGAAATCAATGTATTCGAAGAAGAAAGTTTCGAGGAAAGATTCTTGATGGACACCCTTGTCTGGTTGGTAAATTGGCTTGTTAATCATATTATGAATACTGATAAATTGTTGGAGCAATATTTATAAAGTTTAGGATGATTAACTTTAGGAGCGTTGAGGTATGCATTATGAACCCAAATATGGGTTTTGAGTAGTTCTTTTTCTATTTTGAGGGTGAGTAATAGAATTATGAAAATACATATAAAAATGTAGGCTTATCCTATTTAAAAGGACAAGCCTACATTTTTTTATAGATATTAAGCTATGTCAAATTTAGTAACTTGTCTTTGAGTAATTTGAGCACCAGATTTCTTAACAAAATCGCCAGAATTAGTTTTAAAAATATTCTTAGCAATAATTATATTCTAAAACACCTTTGATTCCATCTGCAACAGCATAGATATTTTCAGGTGTAGCATCTGTTTTAATGCTAGAAAAAGTTTTCTTAGTATAAGTAGGATCGCCTGCTAGATCAACACCTTTTTGAACTTCAATGCTAAGAGAAACTGAGTCAATAGTTTTTGTTACAGCCATAGTTTTTACCTCCTTCAGTTTGTTTTCATAAAGGATATATGTAGTTCTGATGAATATTACATAAGAATTTAATAAAATATTTAATGATAAACAAATTAGATACTTAGTTGATTAATATTGTAGATTTAACGTATCAATTAATAAAAATATGTTTTTTAAAAATGAATAATGCTGTGTTTACAGTATATGTTATAATTGTTTTATCGTAGAAATGCCTGTGAAGTACTTATGGAGAAGGATGACTACTAGAATTGGAATTATGTACAAAATTTATTTATATAAAAAGACTGATAGATAGTCAAAAGGGGGAGAATTTGAAAAAGTTATCTAAAATTCAAAAAATAATAATTTGTTGCTTAATATTAACAATAATGTTTCTATTAATGGGAAATAGCAACAATGTGCCAGAAACTTTTGTAGAAAGAATATTTAAACCTTTCACAGGTAAGAACTGGCGATTTTCTTATGCTGGGTTAATAGTTATAGTGGGAATATATTATTGTTTAAAGAAATTTAATGAAATAAGAGAAAATTCTCTAATTGTAACAGCATTTAGAAGAGTTATTGTAACAATAGTGTTAATGAATCTTTTCTCTGCAATGTGGGTTTATTGTATTCAAATTTATAAAGGATTTTTTAACGATTTAAATTCCATATATATTGATAGAGAGAAGACTTCAGTGGAATTTCACGGGGATAAGCACAAACTTATTGTAAAGGGAAAAATAGATATAGTAAACTGTAGCAATTATACACAAAAGTTTCAGATAAAAATTAAGGCACCATCTTTAGTAAAGGAAGATATAAACGAAGAGTATATTACTTTAGAAAATGAATTTGAGGCAAATCCAAAAGAAGAAGAACCTCTACATATAAATGAAGAACTAGAATTTGATAGAGAATCTCATTATTCAGGATATGGCTCAAAAGCTTTTGAATATATATTGTTTAATGATAAAGGTGAAGTTGTTTTTAAAGGTACCTCAGAGGATTATCAAACAGATGAGTTAGATTCATGAAATTAATTATTGTACTGGTTTTATACTTTTGTAAATTGGATGTGGTTAAATGAGTTTTTATAAGTAACTACGGAATATTTGTAGAAATTTAAATTATTATGTTGACAACCTATAATATGTAACATATAATAAACAAGCGGATTAGATTGCGGGTATCGTATATAGGTAATACTCTAGCCTTCCAAGCTAGCAAGGTGGGTTCGATTACCATTACTCGCTCCATATAACCTAAAGTTTGCAATATGCGTTTTTAGCTCAGCTGGATAGAGCAACGCCCTTCTAAGGCGTGGGCCAG
>NZ_AUUU01000104.1 GCF_002760435.1 Clostridium sp. LS | reverse complement strand
AGTAAATATGTAAGTATATTCATATAATAAGTCAAATTATAATGTTGGATATCCATAATAAAATAACTGTCTAAATATATTGCTAATATAAAGCTTGAAATCATCTTACACAAATTTTGTAAATAATTTATTTCTATACAAATTAGACAATATACTGGACAGTTTTTTAATCTTTTATTGTGCCTTATTTTATATTATTAAGTAGATTAGCCATTTCTATAGCTGATACTGCGCATTCATATCCTTTATTTCCTGCTTTAGTTCCTGCTCTTTCAATTGCTTGTTCTATGGTATTTGTAGTAAGTACACCAAAAATTACTGGCTTTTCACTCTCAAGAGAAACATGTGCAATCCCTTTTGATACTTCTGAACAAACATAATCATAATGAGATGTAGCACCTTTTATTACTGCGCCTAAACAAATTACTGCATCATATTTAGAGTTTTTAGCCATTTTTTTAGCTACTAGTGGGATTTCAAAAGCCCCTGGAACCCAGGCAATATCAATATCCTCTTCTTTTGCGCCATGTCTTTTTAGTCCATCTAGTGCACCTTCTAAAAGTTTACCACCGATAAATTCATTAAATCTTCCTACAACTATTCCAAACTTTAATCCTTGTGATACTAAATTTCCTTCAAATATATTCATTATTTTTTCCTCCATTATTTTTAGATATTTATAATAAAATTTTTTAATTATATCTTATAAGCTTAATAAGTGATTCATTCTTTCTTTTTTAGTTTTTAAATAAAGTTCATCATTTTTATTTGCTGGCATCTGAATAGGAACTCTTTCTATAACTTTTATATCATTTTTTTCAAGGCCTTCTATTTTAGCTGGGTTATTTGTAATCAATCTTATGTTATTTACTCCTAAAATCTTAAGCATATCTGCACTAATTTTATAATCCCTCATATCTTCTCTAAATCCTAAAGCTAAATTTGCATCAACTGTATCTAAACCAGTATCTTGAAGTGAATATGCTTTTAATTTATTTAATAGTCCTATTCCTCTTCCTTCTTGTCTCATATATAAAAGTATTCCACGTTCTTCTTTTGCTATCATTTCCATTGCTGCTGCATATTGCTCACCACAATCACATTTTCTTGATCCTAATGCATCTCCAGTTAAACATTCTGAATGAACTCTTACAAGCAATGATTCACTAGTGTTAATATCTCCTTTTATTAAAGCTAAGTGACACTTTGAAGAATTTTTTTCACTAAATGCTATTACTCTAAAATTCCCATATTTAGTTGGTAACTTCGCTTCAACTTCTCTTGTCACACTTAAATGCTCCTGTTTTCTATACTGTATTAAATCTTCAATTGTTAATATCTTAAGGTTATGTTCTTTAGCAAATTTTATTAAATCATCGCGTCTTGCCATAGTTCCATCATCGTTTATTATTTCACATATAGCTGCTGCCCCTTTAAAACCAGCAAGCTTTGCTAAATCTATTGAAGCTTCTGTATGTCCTCTTCTTTCCAAAACTCCTCCATTCTTGGCTATCAACGGAAATACATGCCCTGGTCTTCTGAAATCTTCCTTTTCCTTTGAAGTCACAAGTTTATTTATTGTATAAGCTCTTTCAAATGCTGATATTCCTGTTGTAGTGTCTATATGATCTATAGAAACTGTAAATGCAGTTTCATGGTTATCCGTATTTCTCTCAACCATAGGATTTAATCCTAGCTTTACTGCAATTTCTTCTTCAACTGGTGCGCACACTAATCCTTTTGCGTACTTAATCATAAAATTAATATTTTCTCCAGTAGCCAATTCTGCAGGAATTACTAAATCCCCTTCATTTTCACGGCTCTCATCATCAACAATAATCACCATTTTTCCTTCTTTAATATCTTTTATTCCTTCTTCTATGCTATTAAATCTCATATTAATTAACTCCTAACTTTTAATGTACTATAAATTTATTTTTTTCTTAACTTCATCAAATTATCTAATTAAAAGCCGCTGTTTTTAAGAAAATCCATAGTAATATCACTTTTCTCTGCTTCATTACTTTCATTTTTCCCGTTAAATAGTTTTTCAATATATTTTCCTACTAAATCACATTCTAAATTTACTATTGAGTTCACTTTTTTATATGGCAGAATAGTATTATCTAAAGTATGAGGTATAACTGAAACTTTAAATACTTCCTCATCGACATAGGCAACAGTCAAGCTTATTCCATCTATTCCTATAGAACCTTTATAAATAACGTATCTCAAAACATCTTTCGGTGCAGAGATAGTAAACCAAGTTCCATTACTTTCTTCCTTTATTTCAATTATTTTACCTACTCCATCAATATGACCACTTACAATGTGTCCTCCAAGTCTATCGCTTAATCTTAATGCTCTTTCAAGATTTAATTTATCGCCAGCTTTAAGGCTTCCCAAATTACTTTTAGCCAGAGTTTCTCCCATAACTTCTGCTTTAAATGAATTTGAACTTTTCTCTTTAACCGTTAAGCAAACCCCATTTGTTGAGATACTATCGCCTAACTTTGTATCATCTAAAATATTGTTACATTTGATCTGCATTACTCCAAATCCATTACCTAAGCTAACTTCTTGCAATATTCCAACTTCTTCAATAATTCCAGTAAACATTCTTTCCTCCTGAATATTATAATTTCTTCTCTATATAACCCTCTAAAACTAAGTCTTCTTCAATCTTTCTATAACTAGTATTTATTAATTTAACTGCCTCGCTTAGTTTTGAGAACCCTTTTCCAGCTATACTGCTTTTACTATTCTCGCCTCCTAAAATAATTGGTGCTATATAAAATATAACCTTATCAACAATGTCCTCTTCAAACGCTGAAAAGTTTAATGTTCCTCCGCCCTCAATAAGTATTGAATCTATACCTTCGTGTCCAATCTTTTTTATAAGCTCCTTTAAATCTACCTTATTATTTTTTCTTGAAACTTCTATTATTTTTATTCCCTGATTTCTTAGTATCTGCTTTTTGTTTTCATCGGAATCAAATGACGTCGCTATAATAGTCTGCTTATCTTCATTTGTAATTACCTTTGAATCTAATGGAATTCTAAGATTAGTATCTACAATAATTCTAGTTAATTTTTTTTCGTTATTTATTCTGCAGGTTAGCTCTGGATCATCAGCAATTATTGTATTTACTCCAACCATTATAGAATGAAGCCTATTTCGTAAGTTTTGGGAATCTTCTCTTGACTCCTTTGATGTAATCCACTTAGATTCACCGCTATAAGTTGCTATTTTCCCATCAATGGACATTCCACTTTTTAAAACTACAAATGGGATTTTTGTTGTAATATATTTCACAAATATTTCATTGATTTTTTTGCATTCTTCTTCTTTAACACCAACTACAACTTCAATTCCATGCTGTTTTAGTTTATCTATACTCTTTCCTGCCACCAATTCGTTTGGATCAAGCATTCCTATTACAACTTTTCTGAATTTTTTTTCAATTATTAAATCTACACATGGAGGCGTTTTCCCATAATGAGCACAAGGCTCTAAGGTTACATAAATGGTGCTTCCTTCTACCGATTTAGTCGCATTTTTCACAGCATTTCTTTCAGCATGAGCTTCTCCATATCTTTCATGATATCCTTCTCCTATTATTTCATTATCCTTAACTATGACAGCCCCTACTAATGGATTAGGATTGACTTTCCCAATTCCAAGTCTAGCTAACTCTAAAGCTCTTTCCATATATCTTTCATCCACGAATCATCATCTCCCCTTTTAAGCTGCCCATACTACTTTTTATATATTTTTTATCTTTCAGTTCATTTATATTTAATTCTTTATATATAATCTTGTAATAAATAAAACTTTTTATACGCGCAAAAAAGCTCTGAATTTTAAAATCTTCAGAGCTGTTACTATTATAACTATAATACATATTTTATCTATAATTAAAATTTCCAAATGTTTTATTTATTAATTTCTATCATATTAGAAAAATAGTAATTATACAATCTAAATCAAAATTATAATATCTACTTTTTTAACATCAAAAAACCCTGAATTTATCACAAATTCAGGGTACAAAAACAAATAAATAATCACATTTAAAATTTTAATTTTAAATACAATAATTTTAGTTACAATCTTCTTTCATCCAGACTTTACTGTCGGCTTCGGAGTTTAACCGAATCTGCTAATTAAAGCTTGCGGGCTGTACCGCCGATAGGGAATTTCACCCAACCCTGAAGACATCTTTATTAAATTTCCAAATTTATGGTACCACATTCTAACTCTAATGTAAAGTACTAATTAAAATTAATCATATCAAAATCATTTTTTCTTTCTTTAATCCATTTAATCATATTAGAATCATTCCAGACTTCCAGTCCTAAACTAGCGTATCTTATAGCTTCTTCCTCTGTTCCATATCTAGCTACATGTGGCAGCAAATTAGGAATTCTTTTTTGTTTTAATATGTATGGAATAACATATGGATTTCTTTTATATGCTCTTCTTAGTGCATTCTCGGCTGCTTTAATTTCATTAGTTTTATATAATAAAGCCACTTTACTATAGTGTATGGCTGCTGCATTATCTTTTTCATATTTTTCTAGAAGATCTTTTAGCTGTGTATATCTCTTTTCAGTTAAAAGCCAGTTAGCTAAAATACTTCTCACCATTAAAAAATCCTGTTCATTATATTTTAAGATTTCAAATGCTTCATTTATTGCTGTATCCTTTTCTCCAATCTTCCATAAGTGTATCGCTAAAGTATATTTAGCACCAAAAAGAGGTTCAGCTATTTTTAATTTGAGAAGTTCAGGTTGTGCATTTTCTAAATTATCTACTCTTAATAAATTTTGAGCTGATTTTACTGCCTTTTCAAGAACAGCTTTCTTTTGAATGTCACTTAAACTAGAATCTCTTGATAAAATAATATATGCATCTGGACAATCTTCATATATTTCTAAGGCTTCTTTAGCATACTTAGCTTTATTATTATAATTCTTTTGTTTCCACGCTAATTCTATTATTTTTTGTGCTACTACATAGTTCTTATGAACAGCAAATTTAAAAGGTTCTTTAATTTCATTTTCAACCTTATTATCTTCTTTTTCTATACTATTTACTGTTACTGCAGCCTCTTTCTCTGCTTCAAGCATTTTATTTTCCGGTGCTGTAGCATTCTTATTTTCATCTATTATCCATTGCTTATTTTCTTTTGATAAATCCAATAGATTTTTTACTTCTTTTGATTTGCTAGAGCCTGTACTACTACTAACGCCAAATGACTTATATAAATCAGTAGCTTTAACATATGGTTCTTCTTTTGAATCAAATAAATTGTTTATTGTTCCAATAGCATGTACTATTCCTGCTGCCCATGAAAAACTCTTTCCTTTTTTTAATTGTTCCTCAAAATTTTCAAATAATGTTTCTGCAGCTGAAATACAAATATTCTTATATTCCTCATTTAAGTATTCATTTGAAAAACTCTTAATCTTCTCAATTATTTCCTCATACTTGCTAGCTATTACGTTAGATAATTCCTGCATTTCCTTTTATAGCTCCTTTATAAAAAATCTTTGACCAAATTTGATTTTATCCTACAATAAGTACAATTTGCAAGTATATTCACCAAATTTATATTATTCACTTTAAATTCATAAGTTATATACAAAACTATTATATATCTAATAAAGTTAATTCATATGATATTATAGCACAATAATTGCAATTATATCTACATATTAATTTTCATGTTACTTTTTGTTTCATTTTGTTCTTTTAAAATAGTTTTATGTTAACAAGTATTTTGCTATATTTTAATCACTTTCTTCATAAATATATTAGTAGAATAATTTACTGCTAGGATTTATATATGTTATCAAAGTGTTTATACGATTTATGTGTTTTACTTTCAACACCCTATAATTATTTAAATTTAACTACTAATGCCGAACAAGCATTAGATAGTTCCCTACTTGAGGAAATGTATCTAAAAAAATTATATGAATTTAAACTACGAAAGAAGTTAAAGTCTTCATTTGAAAACTTCCAGTTTGATTACCACTACTCATTATTAGAACAAACTTCTACTTTAGTAAAAATTAAACTCAACCTAAAAGTAATCTTTACTACAATTGATTCTTATAATTTTATAAATTCAGGATGCATCAATGAATATGTTGTTATCCTAGAATATATTAATGATGCATTTAAAATACATTTTTTCGTTGAAAATGAAGAAAATCCTCAATTATATAGTTATACCTTAAATACATCTTTAAAAAATATTGATAATTCCATCTTTTTAAATAATAAAAATGCTTATTTTGATAAGTTAACTTCAAATAATTTATTATACGAAAATTTTACACCTTCCAATTTATTTTCTAACACTCCTCACTTACTAAGGAAAAATAATAATTTTAATGTTGAAGCTGCCTGTGATTACGCTGAAACCTTTGCATTAAAACCTAATTCTGATTACAAATCCTTTGAAGGCATTGGAGGCGATTGTACTAATTTTATGTCTCAAATTCTTCATGCTGGCGGATTTGCGCAAGATAGAACTTGGAAACCCTACACCAATCCCTGGATTCGAGTAGAAGAATTATATGTATATTTAACTTCACGAAATTTAGGAATTAAGCTTCCTAATGATTCATACTTAGATAAGGGCTGCATAATTCAATTTTACACTCCATCAATAGGCAGATATTTTCATAACGGTTTTATTACTTATAAACTACAAAACAATGATTGTCTTTATTGTTGCCATAGCTATAATAAGCTAAATTACCCTTTAAGTGAAATTTACCCCAATAGATATCCAAAACTTAGAGCATTACAATTCTAACTTAAACACATATCACAACCGAAATCTGCTACATGTTTGTTACAGCAAGCTATGAAAACTTCGCTGGAAGTGTCTAAATGTAAGGTTATCACCATTTTTGCATGCTCCCAATATAAAATAGTGACAAGCAAAAATGGAACAACCTTACATTTGACACTTCATCAGCTCATTTTCAAATGCTGCCTTCACAAACATGTAGCAGATTTCTCAGTTTGATATGTGTTTAAGTTTAGTAAAAGTTGAATGAATTAACGTATATAAGTTTAGCTGATAATTTTGTTATCTATACATTATACAGTAATTTCACTCTTAATTTTTAATGCTTCTTCATTGTTTTTAATGATTGGATCTACGTATTCATCTATAAATTCAATAACTTGGCTTGGTGCTCTTCCAACAAATTTAGTTGGATCAATAATTCCTAGGATTTCTTCTTTAGTTAGCCCAAAGGAATCATCGTTTATAATTCTATCGATTAAATCATTATCTAACCCTTCTCCTTTTACTCTTTGAGCAGCGGCCATTGAGTGAACTCTGATTTTTTCGTGTAATTCCTGTCTGTCTTTGCCTCTTTTTACAGCTTCCATCATTATATTTTCAGTAGCCATAAATGGTAACTCTCTTTGAACATGAGATGCTATTACCTTATCGTATACTACCATGTTTTCAGCTATATTTATGTATAAATTTAAAACTCCATCTAATGCTAAGAATCCTTCAGCAACTGATAGCCTCTTATTAGCTGAGTCATCTAAAGTTCTTTCAAACCACTGAGTACCAGCAGTTATTGCTGGATTTAATGCATCTACTATTACATATCTAGCAAGTGCACTTATTCTTTCACTTCTCATTGGATTTCTCTTATATGCCATTGCTGATGACCCAATTTGATTTTTTTCAAATGGCTCTTCCATTTCCTTCATGTTTTGAAGTAATCTTAAATCATTACTAAACTTATAAGCACTTTGAGCAATTTCTGATAAAGTATTTAAAACTATAGAGTCAAGCTTTCTTGGATAAGTTTGGCCTGTAACTCCATAACTCTTTTCAAAGCCCATTTTTTCTGCAACTATTTTATCTAAAGCCTTAACTTTACTTTCATCCCCATCAAATAATTCCATAAAGCTTGCTTGAGTTCCTGTAGTTCCTTTAACTCCTCTAAGCTTTAGTGTTGAGATTAAAAAATCTATATTTTCAATATCCATTACTAAATCTTGCATCCATAATGTAGCTCTTTTTCCCACTGTAGTTAATTGAGCTGGTTGAAAATGTGTAAAACCTAATGTAGGCATATCTTTATATTCTAATGCAAAATTTTTCAAATGATTTAAAACTGTAACTATTTTGTTTTTAATTAAATTTAACGCATCTCTCATAATTATGACATCTGTATTATCTCCAACATAGCACGATGTAGCTCCTAAGTGAATTATACCTTTCGCATTTGGACATTGAAGACCATATGCATGTACGTGACTCATAACATCGTGTCTAACTTCTTTTTCTTTCTTAGCAGCTTCTTCATAATTTATGTCATTAATGTGTTCTTTTAATTCTTTAATTTGCTCTTCAGTTATATTTAACCCTAATTCTCTTTCACCTTCTGCAAGAGCTACCCATAACTTTCTCCATGTTGTAAATTTCATATCATCAGAAAAAATAAAACTCATTTCTTTTGATGCATATCTTGAATTTAAAGGTGTGCTATATAAATTTCTCATTCAAAAACCTCCACACGAATATATTTTATACTTTTTCTTTCAACATTCGTATTATATCATACTTTTTTTATTTTTGCCTATCTAATTTTTAATTTTATGTAATTCGATATAATTTAACCATAAATTTAATTTAACTTTTTGTTATTATTGTCTCTTATATTCATATAAATATAATAAGGCACAATAAAAAAATAACAATTCCATCTGCCTAAAATGAATAACGAATAGGAGTGAATACAATGTGTAAACTAAATATGCTGGACAAACTCTCTTTTTTACTTATTTTTATTGGCTCTTTAAATTGGGGAACTATAGGATTATTTAACTTAAATTTAGTGAGCATAGTATTTCTAAACAATATACTAATGCAAAGGGCCATTTATATTTTAATATCTTTAGCCGCTGCAAATATAATATCATTAATATTTAGATGCAACTTAATTTTTACTGATAAGTAAATAACCCTATTTGCTTTTAACCAAGCCTAGGTATTTAAATTCTTGTAATTTATAAATTTAAACAGAAAAAAGGTTCCATATTAAAAATATGGAACCTTATTTTGTATACTAGTCTTCTAAAGTTTCAACTAATTTAACGATTTCTTCAACAGCTAAAGCTTCATCGTCTCCTGAAGCTACAACTTTGATTACAGCGTCTTTAGTTACTGCTAAAGATAAAACTCCGATTAAGCTCTTTACATTTGCTTTCTTTCCGTTATATTCTATACTAACGTCTGATTTAAATGATGAAGCTTTCTTAACTAATAATGTTGCTGGTCTAGCATGAAGACCAGATGAATTTTTTACTGAAACCTCTTTTGCTATCATTATATACACCTCTTTACAAAATAATTAATAAATATAGCATTTAACTATTATAGTATAATCGTTTTTATAGATAATTTCAACTTAAAAATCATCTCTGCACTTATTAATTTAGAAATAATTTAATTATCTAGGTTGTACTATTAATTTTATGGCTGTTCTTTCTTCTCCGTCTATTTGTATATCCGTAAACGCAGGTACACATACTATGTCTTTTCCACTAGGTGCTACAAATCCTCTTGCAATAGCTATAGCTTTAACAGCTTGATTTATTGCTCCCGCCCCAACTGCTTGAATTTCAGCGACATTTTTTTCTTTAATTATAGCTGCAAGAGCACCTGCTACAGAATTCGGATTTGATTTTGTTGATACTTTTAATACTTCCATTTTTGTTATTCCTCCTAGAATTTATTATACAAACCGTTTACATTAAGTATATTCTATATTTTCCCTCAAATTCCTTTTTATAATTTTAAAAATTAAAAATTTTTTTCACAAAACTAATTATAAGTATTAATTATACAATATCATTTTAATATTAATATAATAAAATGAAGTATACTTTATTTTCAAAACAAAATATACTTCACTTTTTTACTTAGCAAAATCTACTGCTCTAGTTTCTCTTATCACATTAATTTTAATCTGTCCTGGATATTCAAGTTCTTCCTCGACACTCTTAACCAAATTACGTGCCAATTCAATTATTCCAGCATCATCTACTTTATCTGGTTTAACCATAATTCTAATCTCTCTACCAGCTTGAATGGCATATGACTTTTCTACACCTTCATGTGAATTTGCAATTTCTTCTAACTTTTCCAATCTCTTAATGTATGCTTCTAATGTTTCTCTTCTAGCGCCTGGTCTAGCCGCTGATATCGCATCTGCTGCTTGAACTAGTACGGCTTCTAAAGATTGCATTTCTACATCTGAATGATGTGCAGCTATTGCATTTACTACTAATGGTGACTCGTGATACTTTTTAGCTAGATCTCCACCAATTAAAGCATGAGGCCCCTCTTGCTCCTGATCAACAGCTTTCCCAATATCATGTAGCAATCCTGCCCTTTTAGCTAAAGTAACATCTAAACCTAGCTCTGAAGCCATTAAGCCAGCTAAGTATGAAACTTCTATGGAATGTTTTAAAACATTTTGACCATAACTTGTTCTATACTTCAATCTACCAAGAAGTCTTATAATTTCTGGATGTAGTCCATGTACACTAGTTTCAAGAGCTGCTTGCTCTCCTTCTTCTTTTATACTATTTTCCACGTCCTTAGTTGCTCTTTCAACCATCTCTTCGATTCTTGCTGGATGTATTCTGCCATCCACTATTAACTTTTCTAGTGCCATCCTTGCAACTTCTCTCCTAATTGGATCAAAGCTAGAAAGAATGACTGCTTCTGGAGTATCATCTATTATTAAATCCACTCCTGTTAATGTTTCTAAGGTTCTAATGTTTCTTCCTTCTCTACCTATTATTCTACCTTTCATCTCATCATTCGGTAGTGCAACAACGTGTACAGTTGATTCAGACACATGGTCAGCAGCACATCTTTGAATCGCAGTCGTAATTACTTCTCTTGCTCTCTTGTCTGCTTCTTCCTTAGCCTTACTTTCAATATCTTTTATCATTAAAGCAGCATCATGAGTAATTTCTTTTCTAATTTCATCTAAAAGAATTTCACGTGCTTCTTCACTAGAAAGGGCTGCTACTCTTTCAAGTTCTGCTCTTCTTTCTTCATAAAGCTTCTGTACCTTTGCTTCTACTTGATCTACCTCAAGCATTCTTTGATTGATTGTTTCGTCTTTCTTTTCAAGAAGTTCACTTTTCTTATCTAGTGCTTCTTCCCTTTGAATTACTCTTCTTTCAAGCCTCTGAATCTCACTTCTTCTTTCTCGAGATTCCTTATCAAAATCATTTCTCAATTTATGAAGTTCTTCTTTAGCTTCAAGGATTGATTCTTTTTTAGCTGATTCTGCATCCTTTTTTGCTCTAATCAAAACTTCTTCTGCTTCTTTTTCAAGCGATTCAATTTTTGCTTTTGATACATTTTGAATCGTTTTATAAACCACTATTCCTAATATTAATAGGACGATTATATCTATTAATATCATTCCCGCTGTTATTCCCACATAAACACCTCCTAATTTATTATTTTCTTATTATATTACTAACAAGAAAGTATAGTAGGTGTCATATTTTCTTCTCACTGCGTTTGGAATATGATAAACCAGTATTCCTTTTTATTCTATATTAAAAACAAAATTATGTCAAGTTTGCTCATATAATGGATATAGTCAGCATTGTGTTATGAAATATCCAAATAATCTAAATATAGCTACATAAATATAATTTAATATATATTATGCAGCTATACATTTATTATTATAAATATTATGTGATAATTTTATACTTATTTATGATTTGCATTTCTTACAATTGTTCTATTCTTCAGTCTCTACGTTACTATCAGCAGTTTTAACATCTTTATCTGCAGCTATTTCTTCAGATACATTTCTTTTAAGCATTTCAGCTGGTGGAAGACTATATTTTTCCCTAATTTGATTTTCTATATCTAATGCTACTTCTGGATTTTCCTTTAAATACAACTTAGCATTTTCTCTTCCTTGTCCTAATCTTATATCTCCATAAGAGAACCAAGCTCCGCTTTTTTGAACTATTTCTTCTTTTACCCCAACATCTACGATATTACCATATCTAGAAATACCTTCATTATACATAATATCAAATTCCGCTTGTTTAAATGGTGGCGCAACTTTGTTTTTTGTTACCTTAACTCTTGTTCTGTTACCAATGATTGCATCACCTTGTTTTATAGAATCTATTCTTCTAATATCAAGTCTTATTGATGCATAGAATTTTAATGCTCTTCCTCCAGTTGTTGTTTCTGGAGAACCAAACATAACTCCAACCTTTTCTCTTAATTGATTAATAAAGATAGCTACACAATTTGTTTTATTAATTGTTCCAGCAAGCTTTCTTAAAGCTTGTGACATAAGTCTTGCTTGAAGACCAATGTGTGAATCTCCCATTTCTCCTTCAATTTCAGCTTTAGGTACTAAAGCCGCAACTGAGTCTACTACTAAAACATCAATTGCTCCTGAACGAACTAAAGCTTCAGCGATTTCAAGACCTTGTTCCCCAGTATCTGGCTGAGATATTATTAAACTATCTACATCTACACCAAGTTTTTGAGCATAACTAGGATCTAATGCATGCTCAGCATCTATATATCCTACAGCACCGCCTTTTTTTTGTGATTCTGCTGCTATATGAAGTGCAACTGTCGTCTTACCAGAACTTTCTGGTCCATAAATTTCAATAATTCTACCTTTAGGTACTCCTCCTATTCCAAGAGCTATATCTAAATCTAAGCATCCAGTAGATATAGCATCCATATTAGAAATATTGTGGTCACCTAATTTCATTACTGACCCCTTACCAAATTGTTTTTCTATATGACTCATAGCACTTTCAATTGCTTTTAATTTTTCTGCATTTATATTTCCCATAATACTAATTAACTCCCTTCTATCGAACTTACGTTCTATATTTATTATAAATTAATTCTAAACTATAGTCAATAATTAATTCAAGGCATATAAAAGAAAATAATAGTTCAAAATAACAAGCATACTGGCCTATTATTTTTTTGAATTTGCCTTAAGAAAAGTCCCTTCTTTAACTTAATTTAAAGAAGGAACTGTTTAATTTATATCCACTTTATTACATTTTTAAACATAAAATAATAATAAATTTTATCTATCAATATAAGAAATTTTACTTATCAATAGAAACGGCCTCTTTATTTTTCTTAAAGTAATCATAACCAGAAATCAAAGTTACAATTACTGCAATCATAAGCATTATAGTTGGAAATACTTTGAAAAATTCTTGCAAATAATAATTATCTATTACAAAAATCTTTAAAATTTTGGCATCACGTATATTGACTTTTAGTAATAATGAAATTATTGCTATTATTTGTATAACTGTTTTAATCTTTCCCCACCAGCTGGCAGCTATAACTCTTCCTTGTGCTGCTGCTATAGATCTTAATCCTGAAACTGCAAATTCACGCGCAATTATAACTACTGCAGCCCATGAAGGCACTACATGTAATTCAACTAAAGATATTAATGCTGCTGTAACTAATAACTTATCAGCTAGCGGATCCATAAGTTTCCCAAAGTTGGTTATTTGATTTCTACTTCTAGCTATATATCCATCTAATTTATCAGTTAGTGAGGCTAAAATAAATATAAATGTTGCTATAAAACTTCCATAAGGTATATTCTTTACAGCTATAAATACTAAAAATACAGGAACTAAAAATATTCTAATTAAGGTTAACTTATTTGCAAGATTCATCAACAACAACTCCCACTAAATCATAATCCATACTCTCTATTATTTTTACTTTTACAAATTCGCCATTCTTTATACTTTCACATGACTTAAATAGTACATTTGCATCTATATCAGGAGCCATTTCATAGCTTCTTCCATAATAGTATCTTCCATTATATCCCTCAACAAGAATATCATATAACTTTCCAATTTTCAATTTATTTATTTCTTCTGAAATATCCTTTTGAATTAACATTAAAGCTTCTTCTCTTTTTTCTTTAATTTCTTCAGCTACTTGGCCTTCCATTTTTGCTGCTGGAGTATCTTCTTCTTGAGAGTATGTAAATACACCTACTTTATCAAGCTTATATTCTTTAAGAAAATCTATTATTTCATTAAAATCTTCTTGTGTTTCTTGAGGAAATCCAACTATAAAGGTCGTTCTTATAGCTATTCCTAATACTTTTTCTCTTAATTTTTCTATTTTATTTATAATATCTTGCTTACTTGTTTTTCTGCCCATAAGTTTTAAAATCTTACTGCTTATGTGTTGAATAGGTATATCTAAATATTTCACAACTTTTTCATTCTTAGAAATCTCATCTATAAGTTCATCATATATTTCTTCTGGATAGCAATAAAGAACTCTAATCCACTTAATACCTTCAATAGCTGCAAGCTCCCTAAGCAATAAGTGAAGTGTTTTCTTCCCATAAATATCACTACCATATAAAGTAGTATCTTGAGCTATAAGTATTATTTCTTTTACTCCGCTTTCACTTAGCTCTTTGGCTTCATTTATAATATTTTCCATCTTCCTACTTCTAAATTTTCCCCTTATTTTAGGAATTATACAATATGTGCAAAAATTATTACACCCTTCCGCTATTCTAATATATGCACTTTCCTTTTGTGTGGTAATAATTCTTTTTCCTTCATTTATATTTTCATCAGAATAATTTAAAAGTTCCAAAGCTTTCTTATTTCCATCTATAAATTCAGTTATAATTTCATTAATTTTATTATAGTCATTAACGCCCAACATCATATCTATTTCAGGTATTAATTTTCCTAATTCTTCTCCATATCTTTGAGTAAGGCATCCTGTAGCTATAAGTAGCTTACATTTGTAATTAATTTTATAATCAGCCATTTCTAAAATTGTATCAATAGATTCTTGCTTTGCACTTTCTATAAAGCCACATGTATTTACAATAATAATATCTGCATTTTTAGCATTACTAGTTATTTCATACTCATCACTCATCTTACCTAATATTATTTCTGAGTCAACTCTATTTTTATCACAGCCTAAACTTACCATTCCAACTTTATACTTTGCTGAAATGTTCTTATTTTTCTCTTCATTAGTTATTATTTCTATCTTACTTTCACTCAAGTCTTATATCCTCCTGTGTTTTAATAGTTTTAATTATAACAAATTAAAACTCCATTTTACAAGTTACTATTCTTATTATATATACTACTATATTACATAAAAATCATCTATTATTTTAGCTTAATAATGAAAGTTAACACAAAGTTTAAACTAATTTCATAATTAATTTAAACTAAATTAATCAGAAGTATATTAATATATGGTAATTTAACTATTCTCATCCTCATTGCTCTCATCTAATAACTGTTGTTTTGTAATCAGCACCTGCCTTGGTCTACTACCATCTTTTTCTGATATAATACCCCTCTCTTCTAATTGGTCCATTATTCTAGAAGCTCTATTAAAACCTATTCTAAATTTCCTTTGAATAAATGAGGTAGACGCTTGACCATATTCCACTACAATATTAATTACTTCATTAAGTAATTCATCTACATCATCATTGCTCTCACTCGACTCTGCTGATTTCGAGTCTGTTGCGCTGTTAATATGATCAATAATATCCTCTTCATAATTAATATCACCTTGCTCGCTCTTTATAAACGAAATTACCTGCTCTACTTCTTCCTCTGATATGAAGCACCCCTGAACTCTGAGAGGCTTACTTTCTCCTACAGGATAATATAACATATCCCCCTTTCCAAGAAGCTTTTCTGCACCTGATCCATCCAATATAGTTCTAGAATCAATTTGAGATGAAACTGCAAAAGATATTCTCGATGGAATATTGGCTTTAATTACTCCTGTAATTACATCAACTGATGGTCTTTGAGTTGCTATAACTAAATGCATACCAGCAGCTCTAGCCATTTGAGCTAATCTTCCTATGTAATCCTCAACGTCATTTGGACACACCATCATAAGGTCTGCAAGCTCATCTACAATGATAACTATATATGGAAGCTTTTGTTCAATAACACCTTTATTAAATAATTCATTATAAGATTCCATATTTCTTACGCCGCTATCTGCAAAAAGTTTATATCTGTTTGTCATCTCATTTACAGCCCAATTTAACGCTGCTGCAGCCTTCTTTGGATCAGTAACAACCGGAATTAAAAGATGTGGTATCCCATTATAAACATTTAACTCAACAACCTTAGGGTCAACCATAAGAAGCTTTACTTCCTCAGGGTTATATTTATATAATAAACTTATTATAAGTGAGTTTATACATACACTTTTACCTGAACCAGTGGCCCCTGCAATCAATGTGTGAGGCATCTTACTTAGGTCTCCCACAACACACTTTCCTGAAATATCTTTACCTAACGCAAAGGCTAACTTTTTCTTAGAATTAATAAATTCATCATTTTCTAGGACTTCTCGCAAAAATACTGGTGTTTGCTTTCCATTTGGAACCTCAATACCTACTGCTGCTTTACCTGGGATAGGCGCTTCTATTCTTATACCTGACGCTGCAAGCCCTAAAGCAATATCATCAGCTAAATTTACTATCTTACTAACTTTAACTCCTGGACTTGGTTGAAGCTCAAATCTTGTAACTGATGGACCTTTAGTTACTTGAGTAACCTTAGCATCAACACCGAAGTTAGACAATATCTCTTCAAGTTTATTTGCATTTTCTATCAGTTCTTTTTTATCTGTATTGTTTAGTTTTGTATTAGCATTTAACTTTAATAAATCCAAACTTGGATGTTTGTATTCCTTTAATTCTTTTTGCTCTAAAATATGTTCTTGTATTTCTTTATTAACTACGTCCTTAACATCATTATCTAAGTTTTCCTTCTTGCGAGTGTTGTTTTGCGTATTTTTTTCTAAAAAATTATTAATTTGTATATCTGATGAGATTTCAGATTTTAAATCTGGCGATATTTCCTCATTTTCGTTTGAATTTTTCATAAAGTCTAGAATCTTTATCTTTTTATCAACTCCAGAAAGAAATGCTTCCTTTTCCTTTTTACTTCTTTCTTCACTTTCATCTTTTTCTACTATGTTAATAAAATTACCGCTAGACCTTTCCTCACTTTTTTCTCTCATCTTTCTTTGTCTATTATTCCTTATTTTTTCCCCTTTGTTATACGCCTTTAATCCTAAATCATATAAAGTAATATCAAAAATCATAATAATAGCTATTAAAGAGAATGCTAGAAGCACTATATAAGTCCCAACTACTCCTATAATTTTATAAAGAGGATAGCAAATAAGATATGATATTATACCACCATGCATCGTCTTTGTATCATTATTAATAATTAACTTAATATTTTCGAAAAAAACACTTTGATTATCTAAGCTTTGAATATTTATAATTCCAAAAGTGAGCATAATTACAACTACTAATATAGTCATTCCAAAAAAATTCTTATTAAATTGTATATTTCCTCTTGTTCTTATATATTGAAAACCGAAATATATTAAATAAATAGGCAATGTATTTGCACCTACCCCAATTATAACGTACGATATTCTTTGTGCCAAAGATGATAATATTCCAGCCAAAGAAGTGTATATTGCTATTCCAAGTATTATACCTGTTGCAATATACACTATTCCAACTATATCGGGATTTATTGCATTTTCATCTTTTTTAGCTTTTCCGGAGCTATTTTTACCTTTAGTCCTACCCACCTTAAATCACCTCATGTTCTTATTAATGCGTTAGTTATTAAAAAAATCCAATACAAGAAATAATTTAAACTTAACAATACTACTATTTTACAACAATATGCCCAAATTTAAAACTCAAATCTTTTAAATTTAGAAATCTATATTTCACATATACAGAAAATAAAAGCTTGTATTTCTTGAGGTTTAAGTATAACTAAAATAAAGACACCAAAATTAACAAGGTAGATTAAACTATTATATAAAATTTAATCTACCTCATTATAATATTATTTACTTTCATCTTCTCCAATGAGTTCATTAAGTTTAGCTAATGCTTCGCGTATTCCTCCAACTTGATCAATTAGACCGCAATCTACTGCCTGCTTTCCAATTAGCATTGTTCCTACATCATTTAATAAATCATCAGTTTGTAACATCAATTTTTCCAAAGTCTCAGTCTTTATGTTTGATGTTCTCACTATAAATTCATTTATTCTTTCCTGCATTTTTTTAAAATACTCAAAGGTTTGCGATATTCCAATAACAAACCCATTCATTCTTACCGGATGAACTATCATAGTTGCTGATGGAGTTATAAATGAGAAATCTGCTGCTGTAGCTAGAGGTACTCCTATTGAGTGACCTCCACCAATCACTACAGACACTGTTGCTTTTGACATGCTGCGAATCATTTCAGAAATAGCAAGACCAGCTTCAACATCTCCTCCAACAGTATTTAAAACTATAAGCAGGCCTTTAGCTTCATCATTTTGTTCAATATCTATCAGCTGGGGTATAATATGTTCATATTTTGTTGCCTTGGTCTGTGGCGGCAATACTGAATGCCCTTCAATTTGGCCTATTATAGATAGAACCTGTATTTTTTTATTTGGAGTTGCTATGGCTGTGTTTCCAAGTTCCTTTACATTTTCTATTTTATCTTGTACTTCTGATTTATCTTTATCTTCTTTTTCTGTATTATCACTATTTAAAATATATTTATCCATAAAATAATTCCTCCTATACTTATTTTATTTTGTACATTCGGAATTATTTTATTCATGGTTAAAACGCATGAAGGATAGTATACTTCTTAAAAATTATTCTGAGTTAACTTATTCTTTTAAACATACTTAGAGTTTAAAAGTCTTATGTAAAACATTTATTGCTTCTTTCTCATTATCTGAATGAACAAGACACCAAATTGTCATGTGTGAATCTGCTGTTTGTAATACTTCAATATTATTATCACTTAATGCTTTAATAATCTTAGCCATAACACCAGGTATTCCCTTCATCTTTGAACCAATGACTGCTACTTTACTACAATTCTCTATCAAAGTATATTTTAAATTAGCGCTGCTTAAAACATTTTCTAAAGTCTCTTTATCATCTTGATTGACAGTAAAAATCTGTTCACTTGGGAATATATTTATTAAATCTAAGCTGATTTTATTGGCTGCTAGCAAATCTAAGACATTTTTATATTTGCTATTTCCTTGATTATCAGCAGCAGTAATAGATACTTGGAGCCTATTTTTCTGACTTGTAATACCTGTCATTATTCTATCACTGCTCTTATCACCAAAATTATTTATTAAAGTTCCTTTACAATTACTCATTGTATTCTTTATTAATATAGGAATATTCCCTTCCATTGCAACCTCTACAGCCTTTGGATGGATTACTGTAGCACCTTTCTCTGCTAATTGGAATACTTCATAATAGCTTATTACATCAATTAAATTAGCATTTTCAACCACCCTTGGATCTGCCGTCATAATTCCATCTACATCAGTATATATTTCAATGGCTGTAGCCTTAAGAGCAACGCCTAAGATTGAAGCAGTAGTATCACTACCCCCTCTTCCTAAAGTAGTTAAATACCCATTTTCAGTAATGCCTTGAAATCCTGTTATTACAGGTACTCTCCCCTGTGATACTAAATCTAAGATTTTTTTAGGTTTAACGTCAATACAAGTAGCTTCAGTAAAATTATTATCAGTTACTATGCCCGCTTGTCCCCCCGTAAGTGGTACAGCATCAATTCCTGCATTGTATAAATCATTACTCATTACAACTGAACTAATAATTTCTCCACAACACATAAGCAAATCTTTTGCTAACTTATTTGTATTTTTAAATTTATCATCTATTAATGATAATAGCGTATCTGTCGCATAAGGTTGACCTTTTCTTCCCATAGCTGATACCACTAAAACAGGACTATATCCTTCCTTAATGGCATTTTTAACCTTATTTATAACCTGCTGTCTATTTTCCTCAGTTGATACTGAAGTTCCTCCGAATTTTTGTACGACTATTTTCATTACATTTCCTCCTAATTATAGCTTAACCTTTTTAATCACTTCATCGTCTGCATCTAATATTATTGTTTTAGCCCCGATTTTCTTTACACATTCCCATGGAATCTCTAAAAAATCTTTACTACTAAAAAGATTAAATTTTCCACCATTGAGATTCACTATTAAATATTTAAAATTTCCTTCATCATCTATTATTAAATCATTGTTTAATAGATAGTCATACTTTTCCCCATCATTTATGTTAATAAGTTCATATCTTTCTATATCACTTAAATATTTAATTTTATTTTCTTCACTCATAATAAAAACCTCCTTTAGTACTCATAAAATAATATGAGTTAAGGAGGTATATTATTACATATTGTTTATAAATTAAGCTTATTGCCGCCTTTTGAGTTATCATAAGCTTCAGAATTTTTCAAGATTATAGAATCCAATTTGTTGTATTCTACATCCTGACCAACATATGCAGCATTTAAAACTCCTTTTTTAAAGCATCTATCTAGAACATATTGAATGTCATCTTTGCTTATATCATCAATCTTTTTTATAACTTCATCTTGAGTTTTTAACTTATTTCTAAAAAGATATGTTTTTGCATTCGAAAACATTCTGGAACTGGTACTCTCCAATCCTAAAATATAATTAGCCTTTATCTTTTCCTTATTAATCTCAAACTGTCTATCGGTTATACCATTTTTACTAAAAAGTGTAATTTCCTTGTCTATAACCTCTAATGCCTTTTCTCCATAATTTCTATTTAAACCAGCATATATATTCAGCGTACCAACATCTTGAAACGGTTGCAAGTAAGATGCTATTGAATAACATAAACCTAATTCTTCTCTTACCTTTTGAAAAAGAATTGATGATGCTCCACTTCCAAAAATATTATTAAGAAGTACTAAGGCATAATTGTTTTCATGTCCATAAGGCAATCCTTCTAATCCTAATGAAATATGAAGCTGCTCAATTTCCTTTTTAGCATATGCTGAATTAACTTGTATTTCATTTTTCTTATATTCTGGTTTGTATTGATTCTTACTTTCCCAAGCCCCAAAATATTTATTAATTAATTCATCCAGCTCCTTATCATCGAACTTACCACAAACTGATATTACAGAATTATAAGGTGTATATTTTTCACTAATAAAATTTAATATTTTCTCCCTTGTAAATGATTTTACAAGCGGGATAGTTCCCAAAATAGGGTATCCTAATGATTCCTCACCAAAAGCTGCCTTAGAGTGCACATCGTCTAATACATCTTCAGGTGAATCTTCACTCATATTAATTTCTTCTATTACAACACCTTTTTCTTTTTCTATTTCCTCTGGATCAAATTTTGCATTTAACATTATATCTGAAAGAACATCTAATGCTAGATCTAAATGCGTATTTAACGCTTTAATATAATAACAAGTAGCTTCTTTGCTGGTAAAGGCATTAATTTGCCCCCCGACATTTTCTATATCTTCCATCACTTCTTTTGAAGATCTTCTATCAGTTCCTTTGAAAAACATATGCTCAATAAAATGTGATATTCCATTGACTTCTGCACTTTCATTTCTTGAACCATTTTGAACCATTACACCAACACTAATTGAATTTAAGTGTTCTATTTTTTCAGTTACGACTCTTAATCCGTTTTTAAGGGTATATGTGTTATACATTTTGTACTTGCCCTCCTTAATAGTTAAAAAAAAGGCAATTAATTGCCCTTTATTTTTCCTCTTTATTTTCTTGTTCTTGTAAGGCATCTTTTCTTGAAAGATTTATTCTGCCTTGGCTATCAATTTCTGTAACCTTAACTAAAATTTCATCTCCAATAGATACTACATCCTCAACTTTATTCACTCTTTCCTTTGCTAACTTAGAAATGTGAACTAATCCTTCTTTGCTAGGTAAAATTTCTACAAAAGCCCCAAAAGTAGTTATCTTAGTTACTTTTCCTAAGTATACTTCACCAGATTTAACTTCTTTAGTTAGCCCTTCTATAATCTTTATTGCTTCTTTTACACCTTTATGATCAGTTGAGCTTACAAATACAGTTCCATCCTCTTTTATATCGATTTTAACACCTGTATCTTGAATTATCTTGTTTATAACCTTACCACCAGTTCCAATCACATCTCTAATCTTATCTGGATTTATGCTCATTATTTCAGTCTTTGGTGCATATAATGAGACATCTTCTCTAGGTGCTGCCATACATTCGTTAATTTTATCAATTATCATAACTCTGGCTTTTCTAGCATCTTTTATTGCATTTTCTACAACATTAAAGCTAAATCCTTGAAGCTTAGTATCAACTTGAATGGATGTTATTCCTTCTGTTGTTCCTGCTACTTTAAAATCCATATCACCAAAGAAGTCTTCTATTCCTTGAATATCAGTTATAACAGCTTCTTCAGTTAAATCTTCTGATGTTATTAACCCCATTGCAATACCAGCAGCTGGTCTCTTAATTGGTACACCTGCATCTAATAATGCTAATGTAGAACCACAAACTGATGCTTGAGATGTTGATCCATTTGAGCTTAATACTTCAGATACTAATCTAATTGTATATGGGAATTCTTCTTCTGAAGGTATTAATGGTTCAAGGGCTCTTTCTGCTAATGCACCATGCCCAATTTCACGTCGTCCAGGTCCTCTTAATGGCTTTACTTCACCAACACTATATCCTGGGAAGTTATAGTGATGCATGTATCTCTTTGATTGTGCTTCATCTATACCATCTAATATTTGTATTTCACTTATTGATCCAAGTGTTGCCACAGTCATTACTTGAGTTAATCCTCTTGTAAATAAACCAGTCCCATGTGTTCTTGGCAATATCCCAACTTCACAGCTTATTTTTCTAACTTCATCAAAAGCTCTTCCATCTGGTCTTCTCTTTTCTTTTAAAAGCATATGCCTTACAACTTTCTTTTGCATATTGTAAAGAACTTCTTTTATATCTCCTGATTTTTCAGGATACTTTTCAGCAAAAGCTTCGTTAACTTTTTCATACACTGCATCAACAGCAGCATTTCTCTCATCTTTGTCCATGATGTACATTGCTTCTTTAACCATATCAGAAGCGAATTCTTTAACGTCTTTTTCAATTTCAGGATCAACAGTATATAATACTGGCTCATCCTTTTTCTTTCCAAACTTAGCCATTGCTTCTTCTTGGAATGCAATAATTTTTTGACATTCATCAAAACCGTATTTTATGGCATCTATCATAATATCTTCTGGTATCTCTACACCACCAGCCTCAATCATCATTACCTTTTCTTTTGTAGCACAAACTGTTAAGTGAAGAATGCTTTTTTCACGTCCTTCAGTATCTGGATTTGTAACGAATTTACCATCTATAAGACCGACTTGCACTGCAGCAGCTGGAATTGTATATGGGATACTTGATAGGCATAATGCAAGAGATGCTGCATTGATGGCTAAGATTTCTGGTAAGTTATCTTTTTCAACGGATACTACTGTAGTAACAACTTGAACGTCATTTCTGTATCCTTTTGGAAATAGAGGCCTTATTGTTCTATCAACAGCTCTACCATTTAATATTGCTTTTTCTGATGGTCTTCCTTCTCTTTTAATGAATCCACCTGGAATTTTACCTACTGCATATAATCTTTCTTCATACTCAACACTTAGCGGAAAGAAATCTATTCCCTGTTTTGGCTCTGGTGATGCATTAACATTTGTTAAAATAACAGTATCACCATAACTGGTAAATGTTGCTGCATTTGATAACATACCTACTCTTCCGAACTCAACTTTCAACTCTCTTCCAGCGATTTCAGTCGTTAGAACATTACTCATAATTCATGACCTCCCTTTAGGTTCATCTAATTATTATAAATTTATTCATTTTATTGTTTATATTTCTCAATTTCATAATTGAAATGTTCTTTGTTGCGCTTTATAAGTTCCTTATTGTGCTACGCACCTTTTTTAGAAGGGCGCGCTTTTTTATAGGCGAAAAGATCCTGATTGTGCTGCGCACTCTTTTCATATGTGTATATTTTTAAAATAATAGAGCGGAAAACTCCGCTCTAAAAATTATCTTCTTAAACCTAATTCTTTGATTAAAGTTCTGTATCTTTCGATATCTACATCACTTAAATAGTTTAAAAGACCTCTTCTTTGACCAACCATCATTAATAATCCTCTTCTTGAGTGGTGATCTTTTTTGTGAACTTTTAAGTGTTCAGTTAAAGATTGGATTCTTTCAGTAAGTAATGCTACTTGTACTTCTGGTGAACCAGTATCTCCTTCGCTTCTTCCAAACTTTTTAATGATTTCTAATTTTCTTGCCTTATCCATTATAAGTGCACCTCCGTGTATTATATTAATTATCCCCTAGTTCCAAGTAAAAGATGGCACCTTACAACTTAGAATTAGGTTCCCTGTGTTATTATATCAAAAGTAACTATTATTGTAAACTATATTATTAAACTCGACATACAGTTCTCACTTCTTGCGAAAGATTTGTCTTTTTCAAGCTGGTCCCTCAAATCATCTAGGCTATTAAATTTTTTTTCATCTCGGATTTTCTTTATAAAACTAACCTCTATTTGTTCTCCATATATTTCTTTATCGAAGTCCAAAATATATGTTTCTATTGTTAATTTTTTTCCTTTTACAGTTGGATTATTCCCAACTGATGTAATTCCCTTATATATATTATTATTTACCCTTATATTAGTATAATATACACCAATCTTAGGTAAAATGAAATTTTCATCATATTTCAAATTTGCTGTCGGAAAACCCATACTCCTTCCAATCTTCTTTCCATGAATAACTTCTCCACTCAAGGTATATGGCATTCCAAGCATTTTACTAGCATCTAAAACATCGCCTTCTTCCAGGGATTTTCTTATTCTAGTGCTGCTTATAACTTCGTTATTATATGTGCATGGATCCATAACATATAATTCATAACCATACTCCCCTTGTAGTTCTCTTAAAAATTCCACATTACCAAGATTCTTATATCCAAATTTATAATTAAATCCTACTACAAAACCTTTAATATTATAATCATTAATTAAAAATTCTATAAACTCTTTAGGCGTAATCCTCATGAATTCCAGGTTAAATTCTTTGAAACAAACCATATCCACTTTATGAGTTTCTAAAACTTTAATTTTCCTTATATTATCCATTAAAAGTTTTGGAGCATCATCTTTATTCAAAAAAGTTCTTGGATGATTTTTAAATGTAAAAACCATGCTTCTTCCATTATGATTTTTTGCAACTTCTACAACTTTATATATTAAAGAAAGATGCCCAATATGAAGTCCATCAAAGCTTCCAAGAGCTACATAATTATTAGTATTTCGGATATCCTGTAAAGTTTTATCTATAATAATCATTTTTTTACTCCTAAATTTAAGACATATAAAAACAACTGCCTAATTTGATATATGCCTAAAGCAACAATTTTTCTATCTTAAAACCTTCATCATCCTGCTTTCCAATTCCTATGAAAGTATTTTCACTATCATAGACCCTATATAAAACACCTTTTTCTCTTTGCTCATCTGTTAACCTCTTGTCAAATACTTTTACACCATTTATCAAGAGTTTGGAAAATGAACTTTTTACTGTAATCTTAGGATAAAATGAAAGTGCTTCTTCAATGGTAATTACATAGTCGTTTATATTTTCTTTAGTTAAATTATCGATGTTAACACTATTATCTTGTTTAAATATAGATGTTTCAGATCTATTTAACTCAGTCATAACTGCTCCAACTTTAAGTTTTTCTCCAATATCATAACATAAGCTTCTTATATACGTTCCTTTTGAACACGCTACCTTCATATATACATAAGGCAGCTCAAGCTTTATGTTAGATATATTAAAGATTTTAACTCTTCGAGCTTCTCTTTCTACTTCAATTCCCTGGCGTGCTAAATCATATAGTCTTACACCATTTTTCTTTAAAGCAGAGTACATTGGTGGAACTTGATCATATTCTCCAATAAAGGATAATATAATTTCTGAAACCTCATCTTCTGTGAGATGTTCTGTTTCTTTTTTTTCTACTATTTCTCCTTCAAGATCATATGTAGTTGTCTTTGTTCCAAGTAAAAATTTAACATCGTATACTTTATTGCTATTCATTATATAATCAATTATTTTTGTAGCTTTCCCAATGCATACTGGAAGCACTCCAGTAGCTTGGGGATCTAAAGTTCCTGTATGTCCAACTTTTTTTTCGCTGGCAATAAATTTCACCTTTCTAACTACATCAAAAGAAGACATCCCTTTATTTTTAAATATGTTTAGTACTCCATTTATTGGTGCATTTTTTACGTTTTCTTTTATATGTGAAGTACTTATATCTGTTTTTGCAAATGAGGTTTCTATTCCTTTTTTCATAAGCGAAGTTCTTAATCCTTCCTTCATGGATTCATTTCTTGTTTAATAGCATGTAACAAATTTTCTTTTGCTGTCTTAATATCTACGCCCTTTTGCATAACACCAGCAGCTTTTATGTGACCTCCGCCACCGTATACTTCAGCAATTTTTCGTACATCTACGTCATTTTTTGACCTTAGACTTCCTTTAACACCATCTTCTACTTCTTTTAACAGCATAGATACTTCTACTCCTTTGATTCCAAGACCAACTGAAATTATATCCGAAGTATCAGTGCTTTGTAGATTTAATTCTTCCAATAGCTTTTTACTTACTTGAAGTACTGCTACTTTATTATCTAAAGCAAGTTCGATATTTGATAAAACACTTCCCATTAATTTTACCTTTTCAAAAGGTTTATTATCAAAAAGATTACTGTGAATTCTACTATTATCTATTCCAAGCTCTATAAGACTTGATACAATGCTATGAGTTCGCCTTGTAACATTTGAGTGCCTAAATGAACCGGTATCAGTTACAATACCGCAATAAACAGCAGTTCCTATAGCTATTTCAACATCAGTTTTATGCTTAAAGTCAATTCCTAATTCCTCTATTAATAAATAAGCTATTTCACATGTAGCAGCTGCGGCTATATCTACATAATTAATATATCCATAGTTTTCATTGGAAATATGATGGTCAATATTAATTATTTTTCCAGCATAGTTGCTTAAGTCTGCAGATATTCTTGCAACATTACCGCAATCCAATATTATTACTAAGTCAGTATTAGTCTTTGGCTCATTTACGTCCTTATTGATTTCATTAGATAAAGGAAGGAAGGAGAGGTTATCAGAAATAACATCTCTGCTTATAACATAAGCGTCCTTTCCTAAATGTCTTAAAGCATTAAGTAGTGCTAGAGTACTTCCTATAGCATCTCCATCAGGAGATGTATGAAATGATAATCCTATTCTTTTTGATTCTAAAATCTCTTTTTTTATATCCTTAAGACTAGTCATTATTCTTTACACTTATCCTTTGAATTAGTTCATCCATATGCATTCCATAATTAATTGAGTCATCTAATTCAATAATTATCTCTGGGGTGTGTCTTAAATTTATTTTTTGACCTACTGCTTTTCTTATAAATCCGCTTGCACTCTTTAATGCTTCAAGATTATTTTTCTTTTCTTCATCATCTTTTGAGAAAATACTTACATAAACTTTAGCGTATCTTAAATCTTTAGTAACATTAACATCAGTAACTGAAATCATAGCTGTAAGTCTTGGATCTTTAATTTCATTTTGAATTAAATTACTGATTTCTCTTTTAAATTCTTCGTTAATTCTGCCACCTCTATAATTTGCCATGTCTGCTATTCACCTCTTTAAAGTTCTTTTCTCTTAATTGCCTCCATCATAAAGCATTCAACAATATCGCCTTCCTTAATATCATTAAACTTTTCAACAGTTAGCCCACATTCATAACCAGCATTAACTTCTTTTGCATCATCCTTAAATCTCTTTAATGATGATAATGCCGATTCAAAAATTACTATTCCTTCTCTTATAACCCTTGCTTCTGCATTTCTTTGAAGTTTACCCTTTAACACATAACATCCAGCAATTGTTCCAACATTTGATATCTTATAAGTTTCTCTTACCTCTGCAGTTCCAAGAACAACTTCTTTATAGTCTGGCTCAAGCATTCCTATCATAGCAGATTTTACATCTTCAATTGCATCATAAATAATTCTGTAAGTCTTAATGTCAACTCCTTCTTTGTCAGCTTGAGAAGCAGCATTATTATCAGGTCTTACGTTAAATCCTATGACTATTGCATTAGATGCAGTCGCAAGTGTTATATCTGTTTCAGTTATAGCACCAGCTCCACCATGAATTACTCTTACCTTTACATCATCAGTAGAAAGTTTTTCTAGAGATTGCTTAATAGCTTCAACAGAACCTTGAACATCTGCTTTAACTATAATAGCAAGTTCTTTAACTTTACCTTCTTTTATTTGATTATATAAATCTTCCAATGAAACTCTATGGCTTGCAAGTAAACTTTCTGCCTTTAATTTTTCTTTTCTGCTTTCTGCCATATTTCTAGCAGTTTTTTCGTCTTTAACTTGATTGAATCTATCTCCTGCTTCTGGCACTTCTGAAAGACCTAAAACTTCCACTGGAATAGATGGCCCAGCTGACTTTATCTTCTTACCAGTATCATCGAACATAGCTCTTATTCTACCATATGTAGAACCAACTAAAATGGAATCTCCAACTCTTAGTGTTCCATTTTGAACTAGTAAACTTGCAACTGCCCCTCTACCTTTATCAAGTTTTGCTTCAATAACAGTTCCAACAGCTTTTCTGTTTTTATTGGCTTTAAGTTCAAGCATTTCAGCTGTAAGAAGAACCATTTCTAATAGCTTATCAATGTTTAAATTTTGCTTTGCAGATACTTCTTCACATATTGTATCTCCGCCCCAATCTTCAGCTAGTAATCCTTGTTCAGCTAATTCCTGCTTTACTCTATCTACATTTGCTCCTGGCTTATCTATCTTATTAATAGCAACTACAATAGGGACTCCAGCTGCCTTACAGTGATTAATAGCTTCCTTTGTTTGAGGCATGATACCATCATCAGCTGCAACAACTAAAATAACAACGTCTGTTATTTGTGCTCCTCTAGCTCTCATTGCTGTGAACGCTTCATGACCTGGAGTGTCTAGAAAAGTTATTTCTTCTCCGTTCAATTTAATAGTATAAGCACCTATATGCTGAGTTATACCACCTGCTTCAGTATCTGTAACTTTTGCTTTTCTTATACAATCAAGTAAAGATGTTTTACCATGGTCAACATGACCCATAACAGTTACAATTGGTGGTCTCTTTTGAAGATTTTCTTCGTCATCTTCTTCTATTTGTAGTACTTCTAATTCCTGAATTTCTTCTTTTCTCTCAACTAAAACTCCATATTCTGCACATACTTTTTCTGCAGTTTCAAAATCTATTTCTGCATTTATAGCCGCCATTACACCTGAAAAGATTAAAGTTCTTATAACATCATTTGAAGGTTTCTTTAATTTTTCAGCTAATTCTTTAACTGTTATACTTGCACCAATTTCGATTATTTGACCTTCTCCAGCTTCTGCTTCAGCTGCTCTTCTTGCTTCCTCTTGTTCTTCTTTTTTAGTTTTTTTCTTTTTCTTTGCACCTTTATTAAGTTCTTCAGCTAATTCATCTTCATACTCATCAACAATACTTTTTGAATTTTTACCTTTTTCCTCTGCTGATACTTCTAATTTCACATCAGAATTTCCAGCCAATAACTCTTTGATTAATGCGGCATCCTCATCTTCTATTGTGCTCATATGATTTTTTACTTCTATACTAAACTCTTCCATTAACATATTTATTAATTCTTTTGAACCTATATTAAGTTCTTTTGCTAATTCATGTACTCTTATTTTTGACATGCAGTCACCCCCGTATTATTCTCTATCCATATATTTTTCCTCCTCATATAGCATCAATAATTTTTCTGCTATATTTTTATCTAAAATTCCCAAAATCATAATTTCATCACGTCCAATTGGAATTCCTAACTGCTCTTTTGAGAAATCTTCAATATATGGTATATTTTTTTCATTACAATGCTTTATAAATTTATTTTTAGAAGCATTTGATAAATCTTTAGATATTATAAATAAATAAATTTTAGTTTTATTTCTTAAATCATCACATTTGCTATACCCTTGCAGTAAAGATCCTGATTTTTTTGCAATACTTAAGAAATTAAAGAACTTAATCATTATTAACTTCATCCTTTAGTCTTTCATAAATTTCTTCACTTATAGGTATTTCAAGATTTCTGCTAAGTCTTTTTGTTTTAAAAGACTTTTCAAGGCATTCTATGCTCTTGCAAATATATGCGCCTCTTCCAGATTTCTTACCTGTTAAATCAACACACACTTCTCCCTCAGGAGTTTTTACAACTCTTATTAATTCTTTCTTTGGTTTCATCTCCATGCAACCTGTGCACATTCTTAAAGGAATTTTCTTAACCTTCATGAAAAGCACCTCACTATTCTTGAATTTCTTCAGCTGAAACTTCTACTTCATTTGAATCATCAGTTTCAATATCTTCTAACATATCAAATTCGTTTAAATCAGTAGTTTGCTCATTTTCAATTTCTACATCTGTATTTAATATTCTTTCATCTTCTGCATCTTGTGCTTCTTTTTGAGATTTGCTCTTGATGTCAATTTTCCAGTTTGTAAGCTTAGCTGCGAGTCTAACATTTTGGCCTTCTTTTCCTATTGCAAGTGAAAGCTGATTATCATCTACTACAACTTTTGCTGATTTATTATCTTCATCAACTTCTACGCTTAAAACTTTTGCAGGACTTAAAGAATTAGCTATAAATTCTTCTGGATTTTTGCTCCATTTTATTATATCTATCTTTTCATTTTTCAGTTCATTAACTATACTTTGAACTCTAACTCCCTTAGGACCTACACAAGCTCCCATTGGATCTACTTCTTCATCATTAGAATGTACAGCTATTTTACTTCTTGAACCAGCTTCCCTTGATATGCTTTTAATTTCAACTACACCTTCAAATATTTCTGGAACTTCAAGTTCAAATAATCTCTTAACTAATCCAGGATGAGTTCTTGAAACATGTATTTGAGGACCTTTGCTTCCATTCTTAACTTCTACTATATATAGTTTTAACTTTTCATTGAATTTATATTCCTCATTTGGAATTTGTTCATTAGGCCCTATTATACCTTCCAGTTTTCCCAAATTAACAAAAACCATGCCTTTATCTTTTCTAAGAATAGTTCCTGTAATTATATCAAACTCTTTTTCCTTGTATTCGTCATATATTATGTTTCTTTCAGCTTCCTTTATTCTTTGAGTAACTACTTGTTTAGCAAGTTGAGCAGCAACTCTTCCAAAGTTTTTAGGAGTCACTTCTAAATTTATAACATCATCAACTTCGCTTTTAGGACTTATTTCTTTTGCTTCTTCTAATGAAATTTCTGTTACATCATCATACACTTCATCTACTACTGTTTTTTGAGCATATACATGAATTTCTCCAGTTTCCCTATCAATACTAACTTTTACGTTTTGTGCATTTGTGTTAGCATTAGCATAATTTTTCTTATATGCAGCAACCATTGCATCTTGAATAGTTGTAAAAAGTAAATCTTCACAAATCCCCTTTTCCTTAACTAATTCTTTAAGAGCACCTACAAACTCTTCATTCATTTTTATACCCTCCTCGTCTATATTTCCCCTTCTAAATTTGCTGACTTTATTTTATCTTTTGGAATTGTAAATTCTGTTTCTGATTCAACAACTATAAAATCTTCTGAAACATCTTTTAATATTCCTTTTATACTTTTTACTCCATTAATTGAACCAGTAAACTTAACAAACACTTCGCTTCCTATAAATCTTTTAAAGTGTTCTTCTGTATATAATCCTCTATTAAGTCCTGGTGAAGAAACTTCTAAATAATATGCCTCTTTAATTGGGTCTTCTACGTCTAAGATATCACTTACTCTTCTTGAGACTGCTTCACAATCATCTAGTGATATTCTGCCTTCTTCTTTATCTATATATATTCTTAAGTAAAACTCTCCATTTTCTTTTACGTACTCGACATAATACAACTCAAATGATAATTCTGAAATAACAGGACTAATTAATTCTTCAATCTTTTCAATTAATACATCTTTTTTCATTTTCTAACCCTCACTTTCATCTTTTAAAAACACATGCTCTAATATCATTAGCTTATGCATTTTTAAAATTTGTAATCAAAAACGCAACTATCTTAAGTTAGTTGCGTTACAAACAGAAAGAGCGGGTAATTTTCCCACTCCTTTATCCTAGCTATTAGAAATAAATCTGTATATATGATATCACATATAAATTAACATTACAAGGGATACTGGCAAATTTTAAATATCTACTAAATATTTGATAATATTTAGTCCATTTTAAAATATTTTTAATTGCATTTGAAAATTCTTAATTCTGCTTAAAAGTTCTGAATTGTGCTTCGCACTTTTTTCATCGGTGGAATGTTCTTGGTTGCACTGCGTGCTCTTTTCAGAGGCGAAATGATCTTGGTTGCACTTCGTGCTTTTTTTAATCGGTGAAATGATCTTGGTTGTGCTTCGCACTCTTTTCAGAGGTGAAATGATCCTAATTGCGCTTCGCGCTTTTTTTATCTGTGAAATGTTCTTAGTTGCGCTTCGCGCTCTTTTCAAAGGTGTATAACTTTTCGATTTCTTCCATTAGGGCATTTACTAATTCTTCTTCTTTGACTTTTCTTATTATCTCACCCTTTTTAAAAATAATTCCTTCACCTTTCCCTCCGGCAATTCCAATGTCAGCTTCTCTTGCTTCTCCTGGTCCATTAACAACGCATCCCATAACTGCAACTTTTATATCTTTTTTGTAATTTTCTAATCTTTTTTCAACTTCTTCTGCAATTTTAATTAAATTAATTTGAGTCCTGCCACAAGTAGGACATGATACAAATTCAACACCTTTTTTCTTTAATCCTAATGCTTTTAAAATTTCTGTACCAACTTTTATTTCTTCAATTGGATCAGTAGTTAATGATACTCTTATGGTATCTCCTATTCCTTCTGCAAGAAGTGTTCCTATTCCTATACTTGATTTTATTGTTCCTTTTTGAATAGTTCCTGCCTCTGTTACTCCTAAATGAAGTGGATAATCACACTTTTCGGCTATTAATCTGTAACACTCTATCATCATTTTAACATTTGATGATTTTATTGATATTACAATATCATGAAAATTTAAATCCTCTAAAATCTTAACATGTCTTAAAGCACTTTCAACTAACCCTTCAGCTGTAGGCATGCCATACTTTTCTAAAATATCTTTTTCCAATGATCCTGAATTAACCCCGATTCTTATTGGTATTTTTTTCTCACTACAAGCTTCTTTAAGGATTTTAATTTTATCTATACTTCCTATGTTGCCTGGATTTATTCTAAGGGCTGAAACACCATTTTCTATTGCCTTTAATGCTAATCTATAATCAAAATGTATATCTGCCACTACAGGAATAGGTGATTTTTTTGTTATTTCCCCTAAACTTTCTGCATCGTCCATATCTAAAACTGCACATCTTATAATGTCGCACCCTGCATCATATAATTTTCTTATTTGATTTAATGTATCTTCTACATTTTTTGTACGTGTTGTAGTCATTGATTGAACAGTGATTGGTGCATCGCCACCAACATATATATTTCCAACCTTAATTTTTCTAGATTCTCTTCTTTCCATACAATGTATCTCCTCTAATTCTCTCTAGATTAATATATTTCTTATATTATAGTAAGTCTAAAATATTTTAATTTATTTATATAATTAGCTTACTCCCATAAATCACTTTATTTGAGTAAGCTTTATTTTAACTTCAAAAATTCATAGGGAATAATATATCCTTAATAGTTACAACTATCATAAGTCCTATAAGTGCAGCAAATCCAACAAAATTCATTGCTCCAACTATCTTATCCGGAACCTTTCTTCTAGTAATAAATTCAATTAACAAAATAACACACCAACCACCATCTAATGCTGGAAAAGGTAATAAATTAAACACGGCCAAATTAACACTTAAAAAAGCGGTAAAATAAAGCAATGGCCAAATTCCTGCTTTAGCAGTTTCTGCTGACATCTTAACTATTGTAAGCGGTCCTCCCACATCAGTTTTAAGGTTTGCCTTTCCTGTAAATATCATTTTAAGTCCTGCAAAGGTTTGTGACACTAGTGATGCTGTTTTATTGAAACTTTGTTTAAAACTAGTTCCAATACTTGGCTTTTCAACAGCCTCAAACGCCACTCCTATTTTTAATTGACCATCTTCATTAACTTTCGGTGTTATAGTTAAATCTTTCTTTTCACCATTCCTATCAACGACAAAGTTTATTGGTGCTCCCTTTGATAAGTATATTTCGGTTATAATATCATCCTCTGAGAAAATTCTTGAATTTCCTACTTTAACAATTTTATCTCCTTGCTGTAATCCTGCTTCATATGCTGGTGAAGTATTATCAATTTGATTTATTGTTGTCGTTACATATCCAAAAGTATGTATAAAGAAAGTGAAAATAACTATTGCTAATACATAATTCATGAATACTCCAGCAATTATAATGCTTATTCTTCTTAGTGGGGATTTAGCTGAAAAACTTCTTTCATCCTGTACACTTTCTTCTTCTCCCATCATTTTTACATACCCACCCACAGGAAAAAGTCCTAGTGAATATTTTGTTTCTTTTCCCTGCTTTGAGAGAATTTTGGGTCCCATCCCAATAGAGAATTCTTCAACTCTTACTCCATTTAACTTTGCTAATGTAAAATGTCCTAATTCATGAACTATTATCAGTATCCCAAAAGCTAATATAGCTAAAATTATATACATATAAAAAACTTCCTTCCTAATTTATTGCCTTATCTACAACATATTCTTTAACTCTTTTATCTAGATCTATAATGTTTTCTAAAGTTAATTCTTTCTTAACTTCACCATTAAATACTTCCATGCACTTTTCAATTATCTGTGTAATATCTAAAAATTTTATTTTTTTATCCAAAAATAATTCAACCGCTGCTTCATTTGCTCCATTTAAAATAGTTGGCATAAGACCTCCTATTTTCCCTGCTCGGAATGCTAATCCTAAAGCCTTAAAAGTGTCTAAGTCCGGTTTTTCAAAAGTTAATTTAGATATTTCATAAAAATCTATTGTATCCGCAATAAGATCTTTTCTTTTTTCATAATTTAAAGCGTATTGTATTGGAAGTCTCATATCTGCTGCTCCTAATTGTGCTATCATACTTCCATCATTATACTCCACCATAGAATGTACTATACTTTGAGGATGCACAATAACCTGTATATTCTCATATTCACAATTAAAAAGCCAATAGGCTTCTATCACTTCAAGACCTTTGTTCATAAGTGTTGCAGAATCTATTGAAATTTTTCTTCCCATATTCCACTTAGGGTGCTTTAACGCATCCTCTACCCTTATATCTTGTAACTCATCAATTGTTTTCCCCCTAAAAGGACCTCCTGATGCTGTTAAGATTATTTTCTTTAATGAACTTATATCATTCCCTCTTAAGGCTTGAAATATTGCACTATGCTCTGAATCTACCGGAAATATTTTTACATTGTTTTCTTTTGCAGCCTTCATTACAATTTCTCCGGCAACAACTAAAGTTTCTTTATTTGCAAGAGCAATATCTTTTTTAGCTTCAATAGCTTTCATTGTTGGCTCTAATCCTATCATACCAACTACAGATGTCACTACTATGTCAATTTCATCTAAAGATGCTATTTTATTAAGTCCCTTTATTCCTTCATAGACTTTAATCTGTTTATTATTTTCTTTACAGTAACTTCTAATTTCATCAGCGCTCTTTAAATCCATCATTGCTATATATGCTGGATAAAATTCTTCTATTATTTCAATCACTTTCTTTACAGAAGTATTTGCACTTACGCCAATTAATCCTAGCTCTCCTTTTGATTTTCTAATTACATCTAAGGTTTGAGTTCCAATAGAACCTGTAGCCCCTAGTATGGAAATTTTCCTCATTCTTCTTCCTCCTAAAGCAAGTCACAATACGCACATAAATCAATTAACAGTTAACTGTACATTGTTAACTGTAAACTGTACTAGTCTGTGCTATAAATTATTTCTTTGGCTAAAATACTATACATTGGACCAACTAATATTCCTAAAATTCCAAAGATTTTCACTCCGATATATATAGATACTAATATAACTATAGGGTGAATATCTAATTTTTCTCCTAGAAATTTAGCTTCTAAAACTTCTCTAACTATTTGCACTAATACATACAAACATATAAGTCCAAATGCAGTAATAAATTTCTTCATTATAATATTGTATATTATAATAGGAATAAATACAATTATAGTTCCTACATAAGGCAAAATATCTAAAATCCCACAAATTACTCCAAACATAAAAAAATTAGGAACATCAAATATAAAAAAACCAACTATAATTTGTAATGTTGACATAAGAATCAGTATTCCCTCTATTCCAATCATTTGAATAAAATTATCCTTTTGATGTTTAAATTTTATTATTATTTCCTTTGGAAATAACATTGAAATGAATTCTATCATTTTCTTCCTATCTATTAATATAAAAAAGGTACAGATATTGCCTATAAAATAAGCCAAAATACCATCTCCTGTATTAACAGCACCCCTTCTTATATTTTGGTCATTAATTATTGAAATTACACTTTCCCCAACCTTAAAATTACTAAAATTTATATTCAGTGCAATAGATGCATCTTGAATAAGTTTATTTATCCATTCTAAATTCGTGTAATATAACTTCCTAATTACATAAAAAATTTCACTTCCTAAGTATATCCCAATTAGTATTATAATAATATTCACAGCTATAATACTTAAAGCACCTGCAATTTTACTTGGTATCCTTGCTTTAATCATAATTTTATATATAGGGGCGCATATTATAGTCATAATAATCATTGATAGAAATGGTTTAAAATAATACTTTACCAAAAATGTTGCTATTACTACCAAAACAAGGGATAGTAATAGTGAGAAAAGCTTCTTATATGTTTTAAAAATATTCTTCACCCCCACAAGACTTATTAATACTTTTATAATATATGCTTATATTTTTTCCTTAAAAACTCCTTAACTTAATTTACATAAAAAAAAAATTAAACTTTACATTGTTACATAAAGTTTAATTATAAATATATATTAAATTTTTACTATAAAAGTTAAGTAATAAAAAACTATTGTCGCCGAGAATATTATACTATCAAACCTATCAAGTATCCCTCCGTGCCCTGGAATTAAATTACTATAATCTTTTATACCTACATACCTTTTTATAGAAGAAGCTACCAAATCTCCTAATTGCCCAAACAAACCACACATTGTTCCGATCAAGAAATAATTATATACCGGCATAATATATACATACTTCTGCACTATAATTCCAAAAATACCAGAAAAAATTGTTGCACCTATAAGTCCGCCTATGGAGCCCTCAATAGTTTTTTTCGGTGATACTCTAGGTGAAAGTTTATGCTTTCCAAAAAACTTGCCACTATAAAAAGCAGCTGTATCCGAAAGCCATGAGCCTATAAATATAATCCAAACCAAAAATTCACCTAATGGTTTTGCATTAACTAAATAAACAAAACTAAATAAAATTCCACAATATATAAATCCCAAAAGTGTTAGTGAAACATCAATAAACGTATATTCTAAATTGATAACTGGGATTATCAATAATAAAAATGCAGCTATAACAAGAATGTACATCATAAATTCAAAATTATTATTTATCAAATAATATGTTATTAATAAAATATATCCAGCTATTTTAACTGGCTTAAAGCTTTTTTCATTTAACGCATTATAAAATTCCCAAAGTGCCATTATAGATAATGCTAATACAAACCCTTTAAGATATATTCCTCCAAGAAAAACAAATATTATAAATGGAGCAATCATAGCAGCACCTAAATATCTATTATTAGACTTCAAAATCTAACCACTCCTCTATTTAACTTTTCCAAAGCGTCTATCTCTATTTTGATAATCCGCTATTGCTCTCTTTAAATCCTTTTCCTTGAAATTTGGCCAATTTATATTAGAATACCAAAATTCTGAATAAGCACATTGCCATAACAAGAAATTACTAAGCCTTTGTTCCCCAGATGGTCTAATAATTAAATCTGGATCTGGTATACCCTTAGTATATAAATATTTTCCCACCATAGCTTCATCAATATCTTCTTCTTTTATTTTATTATTTTTTACATCTGAACTAATAAGCTTTATAGCTCTAATTATTTCATCTCGTCCACCATAGTTTAAAGCAAAATTCAGGTTTATTTTTGTATTATTTTTAGTAGTTTCTATAGCTTTTTTTAAAGATTCTTGACACTCTTTAGGCAATCTACTTATATCCCCTAAAACGTTCATTTTAACACCATTTTCATGACATTCTTTTAATTCTTTATTCAAATAAGTGACTAACAGCTTCATAATTGCTCCAACTTCATCTTTTGGTCTAGCCCAATTTTCAGTTGAAAATGCATATAATGTTAAATTTTTAACTCCTAGTCTTGTTGCTTCTTTAAGAATTATTCTAATAGTTTCCATTCCCGCCTTATGTCCAACACTTCGAGGCAAGTTCTGTTCTTTAGCCCAACGTCCATTACCATCCATTATTATAGCTATATGATTTGGTATGTTATTCATATCCAATTCAAAATCTTCATTATGTTGTTTTTTTGATTTAAATATATTTAACATATTTTCTCCCCCTAGTTAATAAAAACAACTCTATTTCCAAGCTTGATTAACATCTTAGAGAAAAAACCTGCTTTTTAGCAGGTTTTAAAATCTAAACTGACATGACCTCTTTTTCCTTTGCAGCGATTATAGAATCTATTTCCTTTACAACTGCATCAGTTTTCTTTTGAACCTCATCTTCGGCTTTCTTTATTTGGTCCTCTGATAAATCAGCATCTTTTTTTAATGCTTTTATCTTATCATTTGCAGTTTTTCTTATTGATCTTACAGCTACCTTAGCTTCTTCACCAGTTTTCTTAACATTTTTTACAAGAGCTTTTCTAGTTTCCTCAGTTAATTCTGGTATTACTAATCTAATAATCGAACCATCATTTGAAGGATTTAATCCCAAATCAGATTTTAAGATAGCTTTTTCTATTTCTTTTAAAAGAGGTTTTTCCCAAGGTGTTATCATAAGCACTCTTGGTTCTGGAGCTGAAACATTAGCCACTTGGCTAAGTGGACACATGCTGCCGTAATATTCAACTTGAATTCTATCAAGCATTGTTGGATTTGCTCTTCCTGCTTTCATTGTTGATAAATCTGACTGTAATACAGATATAGTTTTTTTCATTTTTTCTTCTGCATTTTTAATGATATCCTTAATCATGATTTTCCTCCTATTTCTTCTTTACTAATGTACCTATACTTTCTCCATACATAGCTCTCTTTATATTCCCTGGCTCATCTAATCCAAATACAAGAATTGGAATTTCATTATCCATACATAATGAGGTTGCTGTAGAATCCATTACTTGTAATCCTTGTTCTAACACCTCTATATATGATAGTGTATCATATTTTTTAGCATCTGAATACTTATGCGGATCTTTATCATAGACTCCATCAACCTTTTTAGCTAAAAGAATTACATCAGCTTCTATTTCAGCAGCTCTAAGTGCTGCAGTAGTATCTGTTGAAAAATATGGGTTTCCTGTTCCAGCAGCAAATATAACAACTCTTCCTTTTTCCAAGTGTCTCATTGCTCTTCTTCTTATGAATGGCTCTGCAATTTCCTTCATTTCTATAGCAGTTTGTACTCTTGTTTTAACGCCTACTTGTTCCAATGAATCCTGAAGTGCTAGAGCATTTATACAAGTTGCCATCATTCCCATGTAATCTGCAGTGGTTCTGTCCATTCCTTCCCCACTTCTTCCTCTCCAAATGTTTCCGCCGCCTACTACAGTCCCTACTTCAACACCCATATCAACTAATTCCTTAATTTCAAGTGCTATTCTCTTTGCAACATTAAAATCAAGTCCAAATCCATTAACACCAGCTAATGCCTCTCCTGAAAGTTTTAAAATTACTCTCTTGTATTTACAATCTGCCATTTATAATACCTCCTGAATCTTTGAGGGGTTACCACAAAACCTCTTTTAACTATATTTACTTTATTTCTTAAAAAAAGAGAACACAAAGTGTTCTCTTTGGGTTAAAACTATTTACCGATTTGTCTTGCAACTTCTTCAGCAAAGTCAACCTTTTCAACTTCGATTCCTTCTCCTCTTTCGTATCTTACGAATCTAGTTACCTTAACTGGAGAACCAACCTCTTTAGATTTTTCTTCTAAAAATTTAGTAATTGTCTTATCGCCATCTTTAACCCATGGTTGTTCTAAAAGACAAACTTCTTTGAAGTATTTTTGAATTCTTCCAATTACCATTTTTTCAACGATATTTTCTGGTTTACCTTCATTTAAAGCTTGAACTCTATAGATTTCTTTTTCTTTTTCCATAGATTCTGTATCAACATCATCTTTACCTAAGAATAATGGATTTGCTGCAGCGATTTGCATACAAACTTCTTTAGCAACTTCATCAAGAACTTCTGAATCTTTTTCGCAAGAAACTTCTACTAAAACTCCAATTCTTCCGCCACCATGGATATAGCTCTTAACTATTCCTTTTTCAACTGAGAATTTAGTAAATCTTCTTATTGTCATGTTTTCACCAAGTTTTGCTATTAATGCTTTTAAGCTTTCTGAAATTGTAGCTTCTCCGTCAAATTTTTGATTAAGAAGTTCTTCTACTGTAGCAACTGAAGTTTCAGTTACTATTTTAGCTAACTTATCAGCGAAATCAACAAATTCTTCATTTAACGCAACGAAATCTGTTTCACAGTTGAATTCAAGAACTGCTCCAGTCTTCTTATCTGCTGAAATATATGTCTTAACTACACCTTCAGCTGCAACTCTTCCTGATTTCTTAGCAGCATCTGCAAGACCTTTTTCTCTTAAAAATTCAACAGCTTTGTCAAGATCTCCTTCAGTTTCAACTAAAGCTTTTTTACAGTCCATCATTTTAGCTCCAGTCATTTCTCTTAGTTCTTTAACTAATTGTGCACTTATATTTGCCATTATTTAAATTCCTCCTCAATTGTAAAGTAATCCTTAACACTTAACAAAAGGGCAGTTGAAGTGAACCACTTACCCTTTTTTTATATAAATTTATCAAATTATTCAGCTAATTGTTCACCTTGTCTTGCTTCTATTATAGCGTCAGCCATTTTTGCAGTTATTAATTTAACAGCTCTGATAGCATCATCATTACCTGGTATTACATAATCAACTTCTTCAGGGTCACAGTTAGTATCTACGATAGCAACTACTGGTATTCCTAAAATTCTTGCTTCTAAAATAGCATTCTTTTCTTTTCTTGGATCAACAATAAACATTGCTCCAACATTTGAAGCATCTAAGTTTCTGATACCACCAAGATTCTTTTGAAGTTTTTCCATTTCTCCTTTAAGTTTAATAACTTCTTTCTTTGGAAGAACATCAAAAGTTCCGTCTTCTTGCATTTTTTCGATTTGTTCTAATTTTCTTATTCTACCTCTAATTGTAGAGAAGTTTGTTAACATTCCACCTAACCATCTGTTATTAACGAAATGCATGTTACTTCTGATTGCTTCTTCTTCAATAGCTTCTTGAGCTTGCTTTTTAGTTCCAACAAAAAGTATATCTTTACCTTCTTCAGAAACTTGCTTAATAAAGTTGTAAGCTTCTTCTGCTTTTTTAACTGTTTTTTGAAGATCTATGATATAGATTCCGTTTCTTTCTGTGAAGATATAAGGAGCCATCTTAGGGTTCCATCTTCTAGTTTGGTGTCCGAAATGTACACCTGCTTCTAATAATTGTTTCATTGATATTACTGACATTTTGTTACCTCCTTGGTTTTTACCTCCACTATCTTCAGCTAATAGATTTCCCTCAGAAAAGGGCACCTAACCTATAAATTGGATAGTGTGTGTATTTCTTACCTTAAGTAGTATATCATAAGGTATTTAACGTATCAACAAAAATTTTTTAAATTAGACACGTAAAAAACTAAAACTTTATAAATACCTCTAAGATTTTCTTTTAAAACGGCTTATTATAGACAAGTGATTTAATGTTTTTTAAATAATATGATATAAAGTTATTAATTATATTTAAATTGCTTAGATATTAATTCTTTTTAAAGTTTTATCAAAGAAATTAAATTTTATACATTTAACAGTAAATTCTTTTATCCCGACAGATAAATTAAGAACAAAGTTACTGCGCACGTTTCAATTGACAGTTGTTAATTAGTGAATAATTAATAATAATGATTAAGGTAGAAAAGCCTTCGGCTTTTCAAAGATAAAATCTTTAAGAAATTACGGAGTAAAAAGTGAGAATCGAAAAGTGAATGTCCAAAAAGTGAGAATCGAAATTTTATATTTCGTTCCTCGAACTTTCTCCTTGGAGCTTCCCCCTTAATTATTCATTATTCATTTTTCATCAGTCATCTTCCCTCATCTAAACCTCACTAACTTTTCCCTCTTTAAATATTGTATATATCCTTAGTTATAAATAAAAATAGCTATAGAGTAATTTACCCAATAGCTATTTTTATTATTTAATCTTTTTTAATTCTTCTATTAATTTTTCATTTAGTATTCGAATATAAGTACCTTTCATACCAAGGGATCTAGATTCAATTACACCAGCGCTTTCAAATTTTCTTAATGCATTTACTATAACACTTCTAGTTATTCCTACTTTATCTGCTATCTTTGAAGCTACTAGCAATCCTTCATTTCCATTTAACTCATCAAATATATGCTCAACTGCTTCTAATTCTGAATATGAAAGTGTTCCTATAGCAAGTTGTACTACTGCCTTTTTCCTTGCCTCTTCTGCAATTTCATCTTGCATAGCTCTAAGCATTTCCATACCGACAATAGTTGCACTATATTCTACTAATACTAAGTCCTCATCAGTAAATGAATAGCCAAACCTTGCCAATATTAATGTTCCAAGTCTTTCTCTGCTTCCAATAATCGGAACTATTGTTGATAGCTTATCTACCTTCTTGCATCTACCAATTTCTTGAAACACACATCTTCCTTCATTGGGAAGATTTGCTAGAGTATCGTTAACATCTAATAACGACTTATTATAATCTTCAGGGAATTTCTTATCCTCTATTACCTTCTTTTTCATAGCGTCACATTCAAAATCTTTACCAAAAGTATAACCAAGCACTTTCCCTTTTTTACTGATTATGTAGACATTACAATCAAGAACCTCACTTAATAATGTACATATATCTTGAAATGCTACAGGTTCTGTACCAGACTTCTGCAGAATTTTATTTAACATTCTAGTTTTGCTTAATAATGATGACATATTATTATCCTCCTTGGCAACCGCATAACAACATTTATTAGTTAAATGAAAATATAATTATTAGAAAATTCATAATTTATTGAATTTTTCTACAAGTTGCTATTAAGACTAGTGTATCATATAAAATTCTGCTTTTCAACACTCTTTTATTCCAATTCGACAAATAATGTTAACATTATTTATACTATTTCAAAATTTTAATGTTTATTCCTCTTCTTTGGCATCTTTTTTCAGTTCTTCTTTGTAATTACATTCACTATTAGAACATTGAATATAGTTGCCTTTTGATTTTGAATATTTTAATACCATGTATGAATTACAATTAGGACACTTTTCTTTTACAGGTTCATGCCAGCTGACAAACTTACACTCTGGATAACCTACACACCCAAAGAATTTTTTCCCTTTTTTGCTCTTCTTTGCAACAATAGCCTTACCACATTCTGGACAAGGTACATCCAATTCCTCAACTATAGGTTTAGCATTTTTGCATTCCGGATATCCAGGACATGCCAAGAATTCTCCATACCTTCCCCTTTTGATAACCATCATGCGACCACATTTCTCACATTTTACATCACTGACTTTATCCTCAATTACAACTTTTGATATTTCTTTTTCAGCTTTTTCTATCGCAACCTTTAGTGGAGTGAAAAATTCCTCAACTATTTGAGTCCAGTTCTCAGTTCCTTCTTCAACATTATCAAGTTTTCTCTCCATGTCTGCAGTAAAGTCAATATCAACTATTTGCTTAAAATACTCACTTACTATATTATTTACTATTTCACCAAGTTCAGTTGGAATTAAATTTTTCTTCTCTCTCACAACATAATTTCGGCTAAGCAAAGTTGAAATTGTGGGTACATAAGTACTTGGCCTTCCTATGCCTTTTTCTTCTAATAATTTAACAAAAGATGCCTCTGTATATCTAGGTGCTGGTTGGGTAAAATGTTGAGTTCCTTGAAGAGAGTCTACATTAAGTTCTTCATTCTCTTCTAATTCAGGTAATAATACTGAATTTTCATCATCTTCGTTGGAATACTCATATATTTTCATAAAACCATCAAAAGCAATTACTGATCCTGATGCCTTAAATTTATATTCACCATTTATAATGTCTATTGAATTTGTGTTCAGTTCACACGATGCCATTTGACTAGCTATAAATCTATTCCATATTAGCGAATATAATTTATATTGCTCAGCTGTTAAATTTTCCTTTGCTACTTCTGGAGTAATTTCCACATAAGTAGGCCTTATTGCCTCATGGGCATCTTGAATATTCTTTTTACCTTTATATATTCTAGGAGCGCTTGGTAAATACTCTTTTCCGTAAGTGCTTTCAATAAACTCTTTAGCTCTTTCTTGAGCCTCTTGAGAAATTCTTACTGAATCTGTTCTCATATAGGTTATTAGACCTATAGTTCCATGTCCTTTAATTTCAACACCTTCGTAAAGTCCTTGAGCAATAGACATAGTTCTTTTAGTCATAAAGTTTAATTTTCTATTTGCATCTTGTTGAAGTGTGCTTGTTGTAAAAGGCGGAAGGGGATTTCTATTCTTCTTTCCCTTTTTTATTGCTTTCACAATAAACTGCCCATCATTTAATTGTTCAATTATATTATTTGAAGTTTCTTCATTTTCAACTTCAATTTTCTTACCTTTATAAGTTGAAAGCCTTACAGGAAATTTCTTTTTCTCTTTCTTTAATACGCAGTCTATAGACCAATACTCTTTAGGGATAAACTCGTTTATTTCTTTTTCCCTATCACAGATTAATTTCAAAGCCGCTGATTGAACTCTTCCTGCACTTAGTCCCCATTTTACATTTCTCCATAAAATTGGACTTATTTCATATCCAACAAGTCTGTCTAACACTCTTCTTGCTTGTTGTGCATCAACTAAATCAAAATCTATTTTCCTTGCTTCTTTTATAGATGCCTTTACAGCAGTTTTAGTAACCTCATTAAAGACAATTCTACAGGTTTCATCTTCTGAAATTTTTAAAATATTAGCCAAATGCCACGAAATAGCTTCTCCTTCTCTATCAGGGTCCGTAGCTAAATAGATTTTTTCAGCCTTTTTTGCGGCTTTTCTTAACTTATCTATTAATTCTCCCTTTCCCCTGATGGTTATATACTTCGGAGTATAATTATTTTCTATGTCAACACCTAATGTACTCTTAGGTAAATCTCTTACATGCCCCATTGATGCTTCTACAATATAATTTTTCCCAAGATATTTGCCGATTGTTTTAGCTTTTGCCGGCGATTCAACAATTACAAGTTTTTGACCCATAGCACAAACTTCATAAAAATTTATGAAGTATTCACCCCCTACACATTTTTAGATTGTTTTCACATAGTAATTCCCTGGTAAACAAATTATTTCACTCTTTATTTGCATCTCAAATAATAGTGCATAAAGAGCCCCTCTATCAACAGACGTATTCTTAAAAATATCATCTATGTGAATTGGCGAATCTGTTATTAATTCTAATATTTCACTTTTCTCAGGTGTAAAGTTCATAGGTTTAATATTAATACGTTCTAAACTAAGCAAAACTCTTAAGTCTTCTACATCTGTACAGATGCTGGCACCATCTCTAATTAATTTATTAGAGCCGCTTGCTCCACAGTACAATATTGAGCCTGGAACAACAATTACGCTTTTTTGTTGTTTTTGAGCAAGTCTTGCTGTAATTAATGATCCACTTTTTTCAGAAGCTTCTATTACTATTATTCCATCACTAAGCCCACTAATTATCCTATTTCTTTTAGGAAAATTTTCTCTTAGAGGAGCTGTACCAAGTAAAAATTCAGAAATCACTACGCCTTTTTCTGCTATTTTGGAAAACAAAGCTTTATTTTCTGCTGGATACGCAATATCTATACCACAACCTAATACTGATATGTTATATCCTCCGTTCTCTAAAGCAGTTTTATGTGCAACAGAATCTATACCTCTTGCACCTCCGCTTATAAGCGTTATATTATTAGTAATAAGCTCCTTTGTCAAGAGTTTTGTTACAGTTAGTCCATAATTTGAGCATTTTCTTGCCCCCACCACTCCAATAGATTTATTATTTATAACGTCTATATTTCCTATATAAAACAGAAAAAATGGTGTTTCTAAAATTCCACTCAATTTCTCTCTATATAAAGGATTAGCGTATGTTATATAACCTATATTTCTTCTTGCTAATGTCTTTTCTAAATTTAAAACTTCATGGTACAAAGATTCCTTTTGAAAATTTTTTAATTTTTTAGATATCATTTTATTTTCTTTCAAAATTTCCTCAAAATTATTATATACATTTTCTGCAGTTTTATATTTATTTATTAACTTTATTTTTTGAAAATTAGTTACATTCAAAAGTATTAACCATAAATCATAGTTCATAAATAGATCTCCCTTTTATATAATTTCTCCATTAATATTTTTTCTATAACTGAAGGCTTCTAAAATATGGCCTTCTGAAATTTCCTCTTTGTTTTCTATATCAGCTATTGTTCTTGCTAATTTTAACACTTTACCATATCCTCTTAATGATACATTTGATGTATTATAGTAATGCTTAAGAATTTCTGCACATTTTCTACTAATTTTGCACATTTCAAAAATATCCTTCCCTCTTATATCTGAATTATATTTGTATGAAGTATTTTTAAGTCTTTCTTTCTGAATTTCTCTAGCTCTAAGGACATTTTCTTTCATTGCCTTTGAATCATATTTATCTTTTTCATGTTTTATTTCATCATAATTTAGCCTTGGAACATAATTTAAGATATCAATTCGATCTAATAATGCACTTGAGAATTTTTTTGTATATTTTTTAATTCTATTATTAAAATAATATTTATCATTAATTAAATCTTTTTCTTCATTGCTATCGACAGGATTAAATGCACCTATTAATAAAAAGTCTGCCGGCATTTGGTAACTTCCACTAAGTCGATTGATATTTACATATTTTTCTTCAAGAGGCTCTCTTAACGACTCCAGTACTTCTTTTTTAAATTCTAGAATCTCATCTAAAAATAATACTCCATTATGCGCAAGAGTTATTTCCCCAGGTTTTATTTCTTTTCCACCGCCTATTAATGTTAGTTTCGTAGCTGTATGATGTGGCGCCCTAAAGGGTCTGCTAAAACATGACGTATTAGTTATAAGACCACATGCACTATATATTTTTGCAATTTCAATTAATTCCTCCTGAGACAAAGATGGTAAAATTGATATTAATGCTTTTGCGAGCATTGTTTTCCCACAGCCTGGTTCCCCATAAAGAATGATATTGTGATTTCCAGCTGCGGCTATTTCTAATGCTCTCTTAGAAGAATATTGACCTATAATATCTCCATAGTCTAACGAATTATAGATTTTATCATTCTGTATATTATTATTTTCTGTATACGGAAGCATATCCTCGTAGGTTATATACGAAATCACTTCTTTTAGATTTTTGAACGGATAATATTCAACACCTTTAAAATAGTAACTTTCCTCAAGATTTTCATAAGGGAAAATATATTTGCTGATATTTTTCCTAGCTCCCTCAATAATAATTGGTATAGTTCCTTTTATGCCTTTAAGTTCACCAAATAATGATAACTCGCCAAAAACCATATAGCTTTCCATATCTCTTTTACATATCTGGTTTGATTCCATAAGAATGCCTAATGCAATAGGTAAATCTAAAAGTGAACCTATTTTTTTTACATCTGCTGGTGCTAAATTAATGGTAATTCTACCCAAAGGGAACTCAAATCCACAATTTATAATTGCAGCTCTTACCCTTTCTTTTGCTTCTTTTACCGATACATCTGGTAAGCCTACTATGTTAAACACAGGTAAGCCCTTGGATATATCAACTTCAACTTTTATTAAAAATCCTTCTAAACCATTGTGCGTTGCACTTATAATTTTTACTGCCATATAAATCACCCATTCAAATTATAGACACACATTTAAATATTAATCCTAAAAAAATTATTTGTTTAAGTTATTTTTTAATTGTTAATAATTCAAAGTAATAAATTAAGTAAGAAAAATCTTTACCTTCCGACAAGATTTTTTTTAGAATGGAGCAGCTTAATGAAAAAATTAAATAAAGATATAGGTAATTATTGCGAGATTTTAGCAAAAGATTATTTAAAAATTAATAAATATAATATACTTGATTGTAACTTTAGAAATTGTTTGGGCGAAATCGACATTGTATGCACTTGCAACAATTTGTTGATTATTGTAGAAGTTAAAGGTAGGTATAACTATGATTATGGATTACCAAAAGAATCAGTCAGCCTTTCAAAACAAAAATCTATAATCAAAGTAACTAATTCCTATATATCCTATAAAAGGTTATTTAACTTTAATATAAGATTTGACGTCATAGAAATTTATTTAAATAAAGATAACTCACTTATAAAAATAGAACATATTACAGATGCTTTTAGATTATATTAAATAATTTTAAAAACAAAAAAAACTATAAGAATAATATTTATCTCTATTATTCTTATAGTTAAAAATATAATTTTCTTATATAAAATTTCACCTTAAAATTTCAAATAAAAATACAAAATAATCATAATAATTTAGTCAAGAAACTATTTCTATGAATGCTGCATTTCCCATAAGTTTTTAGGCCTTCAATATGTTTTGAGGTACCATATCCAACGTTATTTTCAAAGTCATAATAAGGATATTCTTTAGCGTATTCTTTCATAAGATTATCCCTATATACTTTTGCTACAATTGATGCTGCTGCAATGCTTGCACTCTTAGTATCTCCTTTTATAACCGACTTATTTTCAATCTTAATATTCTTAACTAAGTATCCATCAGACAAGACTAAATCGGGCTTTATACTAAGTAAATTACAGCTTTCTAAAAACACCTTATTATTAGCAAAGGCTATCCCTTTTTCATCTATTTCTTCATTTGAAGAAACTGATATATGATAACTTAACGCCTTTTCTTTTATTATTTCAGCTAATTCCTCTCTCTTAGATTCTTTCACCTTTTTTGAATCATTTATATATAAAATCAAATCCTTATCCAAGACATTTAAATCTAAAATAACACTACACGCAACTATCGGTCCAGCAAGAGGCCCTCTTCCAACTTCATCTACACCTGCCACATATCTATAATTTCCAAAGGATTTATCAAAGTCATACATTGCTTTAACTCTTTTAACTTCATTTAAATACGAATCCAATTCTTTTTCAACTCTATTTTTTAATGATAATACATTTTTTCTTTTATCTTTACTTAACCAATTTAAGATTTTTATATGTTCTCCATTTTTATAGGAATCAATAATTGAAAGCTTATGTATCTCTTCTTTTATTTCTGCAAATGATAAAGCTCCTATATCCTCATTAAATTGTATCATCTTCTTCAACTGGGCGTTCTAATGTAATATTGCCCATTTTTCCCCCTCTAAATTCATCAAGCAGAATAACAGCAATTCTGTTATAGTCAATTTGACCTCCAGAAATTAATGTTCCTCTCTTCTTACCTATAGCATCTAATGTATCTAATGGATTTTCAAAAACCTCAGTTAACTTATATCTTTCTTTTAATTTCTCTTCATAACTATTCTGCAATCTTTCAACAAGCTTTAGGGCTAATTCTTCTATATCCATTATTTCATCTTTTATAGCTCCTGTAAAAGCTAAATTTAAAGCTGTTTCATCATCTTCAAATTTAGGCCATAATACCCCTGGAGTATCTAACATTTCAATTCCAATTCCTGTCTTTATCCATTGTTTGCTCTTTGTAACACCTGGTCTATCACCTGTTTTAGCTATATTATTTCTCGCCATTTTATTTATAAATGTTGATTTTCCTACATTAGGTATTCCAACCACCATTACTCTCATTGTTATATTAACCATACCTTTTGCTTTTAATCTATCATGCTTTTCCTTTAATAGGGTTAATAACGTAGGCTTTATGTTTTTAAGACCATCACCTTTTAAGCAATTAACTTCTAATACTTTAACATCATCCTCAGTTAAATAATTAATCCATTCTTTCGTAACTTTACTATCAGTTAAATCACTTTTATTTAAAAGTATAATTCTTGGTTTTCCTTCTAATAATTTTTCGATATCTGGATTTGCAGAACTTCTTGGTATTCTAGCATCTCGTATTTCAATTACAGCATCCACTAATTTTAGATTTTCTTTAATTTCCCTTTGAGTTTTTTTCATATGTCCTGGAAACCAATTAATTGCCATATGAATTCCTCCTTCTTATATTTAAATATAAAAAAAGGACTTAAACAGTCCCCTTTTTAAATACTATCTAGTTAATAATTCTTTAACTTTAGCAGCCTTACCAACTCTATCTCTTAAGTAGTAAAGTTTAGCTCTTCTAACTTTACCTTTTCTTGAGATTTCAATTTTGTCGATGATTGGTGCATTCATTGGGAATGTTCTTTCAACTCCAGTTCCATAAGCAACTCTTCTTACAGTGAAAGTTTCTCTTAAACCACCATTTTGTTTCTTGATAACAGTACCTTCGAACATTTGAATTCTTTCTTTGTTACCTTCTTGGATCTTAACATATACCTTTATAGTATCTCCGATAGCAAAGTTAGGTAAGTCAGTTCTGATTTGTTCAGCTTCTATAGCTCTAATTATTTCGTTCATTGTGCATTCCCTCCTTATAGATAATTTGACGTTCTTAACATATATACATTGACAGAGGAACGCCCGTACTAGCACAAATTTAATATTATCACATAACTTTTTATATTTCAACAAAAATTATTTATAATTTTATAATTCTTTGTTATTCTTTAACAGCTTAATATCTTCTTTAGTTAATGTAATGTTTTTATACAAATCCGGCCTTATCCTTTTAGTTACTTCTAAAGATTTAAGCCTTCTCCATTTTCTTATATTTTCATGGTGTCCTGATAATAATATTTCTGGAACCTTATCACCTTCAAATTCTTCCGGCCTAGTATATTGCGGATACTCTAGCAGTCCGTTGTAAAAAGATTCTTCCATAAAACTCTCTTCTTTCCCAAGCACTCCTGGAATTAACCTTAATACGCAGTCAATAACCGGAATTGCAGCCATTTCTCCTCCAGTCAAAACAAAGTCCCCAAGAGAAATTTCCATATCTATATGCTTGTAAACCCGCTCATCTATACCTTCATAGTGTCCACATAAAAATATAAGACTCTCCTCTTTAGAAAGTTCTTTTGCGATTTCTTGATTAAAAGTCTTTCCTCTAGGCCCTAGAAAGATAACTTTACCTTTATTGTTTTCCTTGGCGCACTTTATAGCATCAACAATAGGTTGCACAGCCATTACCATTCCAGCTCCACCGCCATAAGGGTAATCATCAACTTTCTTATGTTTATTTAATGTATAATCTCTAATATTTAATAAATTTAAGTCGATTATTTTATTGTCCTTTGCTCTCCCTATAATACTATGTTCAAAAATCGAGAACATTTCCGGGAACAATGTTAATATACTAATCTTCATCTTGCCATTCACCTACTGGTCTAACAACGATTTTTTTTAAATCTATATCTATACTAAGAACTATGTCTCTTAGAACTGGTATCAATAATTCTTTAGGTTCTTTAATCCAATACACATCATTATTAGGAGTACTTATAACATCAAAGACCTTTCCAAGCTCCTTTTCATTGGTATCGTATACTGTGCACTCTTTTAAATCAGTAACATAATAAGTATCTGGTGGAAGCTCAGGTTCATTCTCACGTGGTATTTCAATATATCTTTGCTTGTAAGTCTCAGCATCATTCATAGAGTCTACACCTTCTAATTTTAGTATAACTCTATCCTTTTGAAACTTGACTCCCATTATATTTTTTTCTACTCCATCTACTAAAACAGTTTTTAGACGCTTAAATTTATTCAAATCTTCAGTTAGAGGATAAACTTTAACTTCACCTTTAATTCCATGAGTATTTATAATCTGCCCAATTTTAAATAACTTTCCCACTCTCTTCACCTCTATTCAAGTTAATTAATGATTAATGATGAATAATGACTAATTAAAGTTGAAATTCCTACGGAATTTATTAAATCTATTATAGAGATTCCAAAGAAAAAGTGACAGTCCAAATCTTGCATTTGGTTACTGAGACTTTCTCTTTGGAGCTCTCCACCTTAATCATTCATTATTCATATACTAAAAAGAGCTAGGTTACCCTAACTCTAAATTTTTAGATGATTTCTACTATAACTCGTTTATTTTGTTTAACTGCTGCAGCTTTTATAACTGTTCTTATAGCCTTTGCAATTCTTCCTTGCTTACCTATAATCTTCCCCATATCTTCTGGTGCAACTTTTAATTCCAGTATTATGGATTGTTCTCCATTTACTTCATTAACAGTAACTGCATCAGGGTTATCAACAAGGGATTTAGCCATAAATTCAACTAATTCCTTCATAAACGTCCACAATTAGTATGTACTAATTGCAGAATTCACCTCCAAAAATTACTTAGTAAGACCTGCATTATTGAAAAGTCTCTTAACTACTTCTGTTGGTTGTGCTCCATTAGATAACCATTCATTAGCTTTTTCTTCGTTGATTTTAACTTCAACTGGTTCAGTTAATGGATTATAGTATCCAATTTCATCGATGAACTTACCATCTCTTGGTGCTCTTGAATCTGCAACTATTATTCTATAGAAAGGAGCTTTCTTAGCACCCATTCTTCTTAATCTGATTTTTACTGCCATTTTAATTTCACCTCCTTTAAAGGATAATTATATATATCAACTCTATTGAATGTGCTAGAAAGGTAATTTTCCAAATAGTCCGCCTTTCTTTGCTTGCTTCTGTAATGATTTCATTTGTTTCATGTTCTTTTTCATCATTTCATAGCCTTTCATGAGTTTATTAACCTCTTGAATATTTGTACCTGAGCCCTTAGCTATTCTGGTTTTTCTTGATGGAGACTTTAGTATAAGGTTTGGATTTCTTCTTTCTTTACTTGTCATAGATTGAATAATCGCCTTAGTTCTATCAAGGGCTTCACTACTTTTATCAAAGTCAAAACCTTGAAGTTCCTTTGTATTTAAACCAGGTATCATCTCCATAATTTTATTTAACGGTCCAAGTTTCTTCATTTGCTCCATTGCCATTAGATAATCTTCAAAGTTAAATTCTTGATTTAACATTCGCTTACCTAAATCAGCAGCTTCCTTTTCATCAATTGCTTCTTGAGCTTTTTCTATAAGTGATAAAACATCACCCATTCCCAAGATTCTTGATGCCATTCTGTCAGGATGGAACACTTCAAAATCATTCATTTTTTCTCCAACACCAGCATATTTAATTGGTTTATTAATTATGCTTTTTATTGAAAGAGCAGCTCCACCTCTGGTATCACCATCTAATTTTGTTAAAATAACTCCATTTAAATCTAAATCGTTATTAAAGCTTTCTGCAACATTAACAGCATCTTGACCTGTCATTGCATCAACTACTAATAATATTTCTGATGGTTTTACATTTTCTTTTATATCTTTTAATTCATGCATTAATTCTTCATCAATATGAAGTCTACCTGCAGTATCAATAATAACTACATTATTCCCATTATCTTTTGCATGAGCTATTCCATTTTTCGCAATTTCAACTGGATTTACCTTATCCCCCATCGAAAATACTGGAATCTCAATTTGCTTCCCTACGACTTCTAATTGTTTTATAGCCGCTGGTCTATATATATCACATGCTACAAGCAATGGTTTTTTATTATCTTTTCTAAGGTTCAGCGCAAGTTTACCACACATTGTAGTTTTACCTGCCCCTTGCAATCCGACTAACATTATAATTGTAAGTCCCGAACTGCTGTAGTTAATTTTACTTTCACTTCCACCCATAAGATTAGTAAGTTCTTCATTAACTATTTTTATTACTTGTTGTCCAGGTGTTAAGCTTTCAAGAACTTCACTTCCCACACACTTGGAACTAACAGAAGAAATAAATTGTTTAACAACCTTATAGTTAACATCTGCTTCTAACAAGGCAAGCTTTACTTCTCTCATGGCTTCTTTTATATCTTTTTCATTTAACTTTCCTTTACCTTTTAATTTTCTGAAAGTTTCCTGTAATTTTTCGCCTAATCCTTCAAAAGCCATGGTTATATCCTCCTTACAAATTTTCTAGCTTTTCTTTATATTTTATAATATCCTCATCATCTATGGAATATTTATTCTTTAAGTGTTCTAAAAAATTCATAATTTCTTTTTCCCTACTAATACTCTTTTCAAGCAAGTGAAGCTTACTTTCGTAGGATAGAAGCTGTTTATAACATCTTTTAATCAAATCGTGAATAGCTTGGCGACTTGTTTTATTAATTTCAGCTATTTCAGCTAAAGATAAATCATCATCATAATACCACTGCATAATTTCTACTTGTTTTTCTGTTAATAATGAACCGTAAAAATCCATAAGCAATGAAATTTCAACTCTATCTTCCATTTTTAATCACCTTACCCACAAAAGAGATTTTAACAGGATTATTTATACGTGTCAAGTATTTTTACTTAACACCATAAAAAATTTTTTCCCACTACCAGAATTCATATTCTTTCCTTAAATAAATTGCTTTAACGCACCAAAGAAAAGATTAATTATAAGTTATAAGTGATAAATTAGAGACGAAATCCCAAAAGGGATTTCTAAAAACATTTTTTAGAAAAGCCTATGGCTTTTCATCCTTCAAGTGTTAACTGCCCACAGGGTACCCTAAAGGACATTAATTGTTAACTGTAAACTGAATTAAATTAGCGCTTCTGCAAATCCTTCTGCATCAAATTCCTGAAGATCCTCTATACCTTCTCCTACTCCTATATATCTAACAGGAATATTTAAACTTTGCTTTATAGATAATACCACTCCGCCTTTTGCTGTTCCATCTAACTTGGTTAATATTATTCCATCTATAGGGCAAGCCTCCATAAATTGTTTTGCTTGAATAACAGCATTTTGTCCTGTAGTTGCATCTAATACAAGTAATGTTTCTTTTTTGAATCCTTCTAATTCTCGATCTATTATTCTATTAATCTTTTCAAGCTCATTCATTAGATTCTTTTTATTATGAAGCCTTCCAGCAGTATCACATATCAACAAATCAACATTTCTAGCTTTCGAAGCCTCTATTGCATCAAATACTACTGCTGCAGGATCTGATCCCTCTTGATGTTTCACTATATCTACTCCGGCTCTAGAACTCCAAACTTCGAGTTGATCTATAGCCGCTGCTCTAAATGTATCAGCAGCAGCTAGCAATACTTTTTTTCCACTTTCCTTATTTTTAGCTGCAAGCTTTCCTATAGAAGTAGTTTTACCAACACCATTAACCCCTATTACAAGCATTACTTTTTTACCTTCTTCATTATCTTCATAAGCTCCTTCAAGCAGTATATCTTTTATTACTTCCTTTAATGCTGGTTTAACTTCTTGAGGATCATTTATTTTTTCCTTACGAATTTTATTTCTTAATCTTTCAATAATATCTACTGTAGTATCCATTCCTACATCAGATGTAATAAGTATTTCCTCTAATTCTTCATATAAGTCCTCATCAATTGTAATAGCTAAATTTAATGCTTCATTAATTTTATCAGTTAATCCATCCCTAGTCTTCGTTAATCCTTCTTTTAACTTATTAAATAAATTTCCAAACAAATTCATTTCCTCCTAATTAAAATTTTCTGATCAAGTGAAACTTGATTCAGACGGGGTTTCATCCCCGTCTGAATCTTAGTTGAACTAATACCCTCAAGGGGTACCTCGTCTAGGAGCGTGCAGCTGTCAGCTCCCACTTAAGGTGGGAGTGTTACGGATGCTAGCTATCAGACAAGTCTACAGATACTACCTTGGAAACTCCTTTTTCCTCCATAGTTACTCCATATATAATATCACTAACTTCCATAGTTCCTTTTCTGTGAGTAATAATTATAAACTGAGTGTTTTGAGAAAACATTTTTAAAAATTCTGCATACCTATACACATTAGCATCATCTAGCGCCGCCTCTATTTCATCTAATATACAAAATGGTGTAGGTTTCATTTTTAGTATTGCAAAAAGTAACGCAATAGCAGATAAAACTTTTTCTCCACCTGACATTAAATTAATATTTTGAAGTTTCTTACCTGGCGGCTCTACATTTATATCTACGTTAGCTGTCAGCTCATCACCTTCACCTAAAATAAGTTCTGCACTTCCACCTTTAAATAAATCTTTAAAGGTTTCATTGAAATTATAATTTAATATTTTAAAATTTTCCTTGAATACTACTTTCATTTCTGTAGTCATCTCTTCAATAACTGCAATCAATTCTTTTTTAGCATTTTCCAAATCTTCGGCCTGTGTAGACATAAATTCATATTTTTCTTTTATTTCCTCATATTCTTCAATAGCTGCTAAATTTACTACTCCAAGTCTTGTGATCTTACTCTTTGTAGTAGCAATTTCCTGTTTTAACGCTTCTTCATCAATTACTGGTTCGCATATATCCAATGCTTCTGCATATGTTAATTCTAATTCTTCGTTAAGTTTCTTATAAGTATGCTCCTTATCAGCTTCTTTTTTTGCTTTTATTACTTCTTTTTTATTAATTTCCATTTCTTTTATACTGACTTCATCTAAGATTGCACTTATAATATTATCTCGCTCTTTAAATTCTTGTTTTAATTTTTCTTTTAGTATTTCTTCATCTTTAAAATTTAATTCCAGTTTGTTAATTATAATCGCATTATCTTCTATATTCTTATGTTTAACTTTTATATCTAAATTTAAACTCTCTATGTTGCTCTTATTTTCGATATTTTCCTTATTCAATAGTTCATTCTTAACTTTTAAGTCTTGAATTTCCTTTTCCATTCTTAAAAATTCACTCTTTTTATTTTCAATAGCTTCATCTAAAGTTGCCTTACTTATTTTCATTTCTGTAAGCTTAGTATCACTATCGTTTACTTCTTGAACTTTTATTCCTATTAAGTTCTCCAACTCCATACTCCTACTCTTATTAGAAGTATTTTCATTTTCTAAGGATTTAATCTCGGCTTCTTTAACATTAAGCTTTTCTTGAATTAATTCTTTTTCACTTATTGTTCTTTTTAATTCTTCTTTAGTTATTTCTAAATTTCGCTTCAAGGTATCAGTATCACTTTGTAATCCTTTTAGTTCACTTTCTTTCTTAGTCAACTCAATATTCTTTTCGTGAACCGCATCTCTTTGATTTAAAATTTCTTCATCTAAATTTTTAATTTCTTCTTTAAGAGCTTGTACTGTTTTAGTTAACTCATCATAATGTTCTTTCTTTTCACTTATATTTTGTACTAACTCCTCGATTTCCCTTTTTCTACCCAGAACATTAGAATTCTTACCTTTTATGCTACCTCCAGTTAAGGCACCTCCTGGATTTACTACTTCCCCATCTAATGTAACAATTTTATAACTATATTTTCCTATACGTGCTATATTAAGTGCAGAATCCATATCGCTGCAAATTATTGTTCGCCCTAGAATATAATTCATTATATTGTTATACTCTTCATCATAGGAAATCACATCACTTGCAATACCAATATACCCTTTAGCTCCAGTAATATTTTTATCTAATTCTAACCTTTTACCTCTTATTATGTTTAAAGGCAAAAACGTTGCTCTTCCTAAATTGTTTTTCTTCAAGTATCCAATAAGCACTTTTGCTATCTCTTCATCTTTAGTAATTACATTAGAAATTGCAGCACCTAATGCTATTTCTATGGCCACCTCAAACTTTTTATCAACGCTAAAAATTTCACCTACAACTTTAGTGTCATCTGCAGCTGTAATTTTTTCCCTTTGTATTGATTCCATTAAGGACTTTACAGACCTATTGTAGCCCTCATAATGCTTTTCTAAGTTTTCTAACATAGCTCTATTTGCATCCAGCTTTGTTAAAGTTCCATTTAGCTCTCTAAGCTCATTTTCCTTTTTGGTTAAGTTTGCAGATAATATTCCTATCTTTTTCTTATCTTCGATTATTTTAAAATTTAAGGATTTTATCTTATCTTTCTTATTTTCAATATCATTACTCAAGTCTTTATATGTTGCTAAATTAATTACAATATTATTCTCTAGAGATGAGATTGACGAAACTAATGTTTCCCTTTTTTCTTCTCTAAGTGAAATATCTTTATTTAATATAGTTATTTCATTTTTTATATCAGAGTTACTTCTTAAAAGTTCAAATTCTCCTTCTCTTAAAGATTTCAACTCTTCTTCAATCTTTTTTAGTTCTGCTGCACTTTTTGAATTATCCTCTTGAAGCTTTTTTATATCTTCATTTTTAATACTTTGATCTTTTATCCTGTTTTCTAATTCAACCTCTAAGGTTCTTTTATTTTGGTTTAATTGTTCTATTTTTACAGCTATATCATCTAATTCATATTTATTTCTATTAATCTTTTCTTCAAAACTTTTAATTCTTTCATTGTAAAGTTCAATACTTTTTTCATCTTCACTTATTAACTCTTTAAAATTATAATATTGCTCTTTTTCTTCTAAATTCTTTTTCTCTAATTCTTCTATCTTATTTTCTAATTCTTTAAGCTTTACTTTATCTTCAGCTATTTCTTTTCGCTTATCTTCAATTTCTTTGATTTTCAAATCCAAATCTTCATTGAAACTCTTTAGTTCTTCTTCCATTTTGTTAATAGTATGGACTATTATCGATACTTCTTTTTTCTTTAAGTCTTTTGATAATTCATTAAATTCTAATGCTTTTTCTCTTTCAATTCTTAAAGGCTCTATTCTTTCCTTATAAGTTGATAAAATATCATTTATTCTAACTAAATTATCATCAGTATTACTTAACTTTTTTTCCGCTTCTTCTTTCCTATTCTTAAATTTAACAATACCTGCTGCTTCTTCTAGAAGTGACCTTCTATCTTCAGGTCTACCACTTAAGATAGCTTCAATTTTACCTTGTCCAATTAAAGAATAACCTTCTTTACCTATTCCTGTATCCATAAAAAGATTAGTAACATCTTTAAGCCTGCATTTCGAATTGTTTATTAAATATTCTGATTCTCCTGATCTAAATATTCTCCTGGATACTGTTACTTCATTATATTCTGTTGCTAATTTCTCATCGCTGTTATCAAGAGTTAATGAAACTTGTGCAAGCCCAACAGGTTTTCTAAACTGAGTTCCTGCAAATATAACATCTTCCATTTTTCCGCCTCTTAAAACTTTGATACTTTGCTCTCCAAGTACCCATCTTACAGCATCAGAAATGTTACTTTTTCCACTTCCATTGGGTCCTACGACAGCTGTAACACCCTTTTTAAATTTTAATTCTGTTTTATCAGCAAAGGATTTAAACCCTCTTATTTCTAGAGATTTTAAAAACATGTGCCCACTCCTTACAACAAACGTATGACAGGCATGAATCCCATAATAAAAATTATTATTATGAAAATAGCCATTATAATTTTCATTTTGTCTCTAGTCTTTTTTCTCATTTTTCAAACACTCCTTATTACTGCCTTATATTTTAGTTTATAGTAAACATAATCAAATATCAATAATACCAATAGAATATGTAGATAAACAAATTAAAAATTTGATTTATAATATATAAATTGCCTGATTATACATTTTAGCTTTCGCATATTAAAAGCGAGAGTCTCCCCTCGCTAATATATTATATCTAATTTTTTATTGCTTAAACAGAGTTTTATATGCCCTCTTTTAATTGTATCATCCTGTTTTACTACTATTATCTTATTCTTTTCTTTTAATTTATTAAAATATACTTTTTTATTAGCATAAAGCTTACTTAAATCTTTAGAATTAATATAAAGGAATGCATTCCTTTCTTCCTTCATGTTTTCTAAAACAAGATCTACTAGTAAACTTCCTTGAACCAATTCTCTAAATGCCGGATGAAACGGCCCTGCCACTATATCTCCGCCTTCATTAATCGTCTCTGTTGGCTGAAGTCCTATTCTAATTACATTAATTCCATTTTCTTTATATAAATTATATAGAATTTTGCTTATTTCCACTGCCTCTTCTAGTGAATATGGAGTATACTCTTTAGATTCAAACATCTTTTCCATAGGCGTATCTTTTATAACTAAAGATGGATATATTCTACAAATATCAGGATTCATTCCAATGGATTCTTTCGCTGTATTAATATCCTTTTCAAATGTATCTCCTGGAAGCCCCGGCATTATTTGATGCCCTAATACGAACCCATACTCTTTTATCAATTCAGAAGCTTTTATAACGTCATAAACACTATGCCCTCTGCCAGCTTTTTTTAATACTTCTTCATCCAAGGACTGTACGCCAAGTTCTATTATATCGACCCCATACTCTTTTAGGTAAGATAATATATAATCATTAATGTAATCCGGTCTTGTGGAAAGCCTTATCTTATCTATAAGCTTTTTCTCTTTATAGTCTTTAGCTGCCTTCAAAAGTTCCTTTTGTTTTTCTTCTCTTATACCAGTAAATGTGCCACCAAAAAATGAAACCTCAATAGTTGCACTATTATTTTGTATAGTACTTAAATACTCATTTATTGTATGCCTCACGCTTGCTGCCGTAACCTCTTCATCAACCCCTGTTATTCGGTCTTGGTTACAAAACACACAATTATGTGGACACCCTTCATGTGGGACAAATATAGGTATTATATAATAATTCTTACTCATGTATACCTTCCAACATATCTAAAGCTTGCTTAGCAGCATTCTGCTCTGCTTCCTTCTTACTATAACCAGACCCTTCACCCATTAGCTTTTTATCTATAATTACGTTAGTATAAAACTTTCTTCTATGAGGCGGTCCTTCATACTTTATTAATTCATATTGAATTGCTACCTCTCCATCTTTTTGAAGAAGCTCCTGAAGTTTTGTCTTAAAATCTAAAACTATTTCATTGTTTATGGCCTTCTTTATTACTTCCTCAAAATGCAGTAATATAAAATCTCTCACAAAGCCAATTCCCTTATCCAAATAAACTGCAGCTATTACTGCTTCAACTGCATCCGCTTGTATAGAAATTCTTTCCCTGCCGCCTGTGAGCTCTTCTCCTTTACTCATTCTAATATAAGACCCTAGATTTATCTTTCTTGCTATTTCATAAAGAGAATTTTCACAAACTATTAAGCTCCTAATTTTAGTTAACTCACCTTCACTCTTATGCTTATAGTTATTGAAAAGATGCTCAGTTATGCAAAGCTGCAATACTGAGTCCCCTAAAAACTCAAGTCTTTCGTTATATTCAGCATCTTTGAATTGGTTACCAAAGGAACTATGAGTAAGTGCTGTCTTTAGCAAAGTAGGATTGTTAAAATAAACTCCTAAGTTTTCTTCTATTTCTTTCAGTGTGTATCTATTCATGTATTCCACCCCTTGAAGTTTATTCTTCAATTTGCTAATACATTCTTTTAGAATGTCTAAACATAACAAATTCAAGAATAAACTAGTTAATCTTATGCCTTCACTATCAGTCATTTCTTTATTGCCTAAAATATAATGACTGCTTAGTTAAAACCAAATACCTTTTTGTATACCATATACATTCATAATATACTTTCAGCTAAATTTAGTTGAAATGTACTATTATATCTAAAAATGTTTCACTTTTACAAAAATATAAAATCCCGCAAAAATGCGGGATATTTTTATTCTTCGTGATGAGCTTTTACGTAATTGACAACATCTCCAACTGTTTTAAAGTTTTCAACATCTTCGTCTGGTATTTCCATGTCTAGTTCATCTTCTAGAGCCATTATAAGCTCAACTATATCTAATGAGTCCGCATTTAAATCTTCAATAAATGATGCTTCCATAACAACGCTTCCTACATCGATACTTAATTTATCAGCAATAATTGCTTGGATCTTTTCAAACATTTGTTTCACCTCCCAAGTTCTACATTTAGATAATATTATATATTGTTTAAATCGTCAATATTAGTTTCAATAATATTTTAATTAATTTTCCAAAGAAAATTCATTTCTCATATCTTTTAATACACCATTTTCATAAAAAATCTTAGTTTGCTTAATTGAATTCTTAAAGGCTTTTGCATCAGAACTGCCGTGTGCCTTAATGCATATACCATCAACACCTAAAAATGGTGCTCCTCCATACTCCTTATAATCAAACTTTTTCATTATATTTTTTAATACCGGCTTTAACAGAACTATGCCTAACTTAGATATAATTGATGATTTTAAGATCTCATCCTTTACTATGCCTAATATGCTCGATGCTGAACCTTCATACATTTTTAAAGCAGTATTCCCGACAAAACCATCACTAACTAGAATATTAGTTTTACCAGAAGGTATATCCCTTGGTTCTATATTTCCTATGAAATTTATAGAGTTTTCTTGCTTTAATAGCTTGAATACAGCCTTAGTAAGTTCATTTCCTTTTTCTTCTTCTTCCCCAATATTTATAAGCCCTATACTTGGATCTTTCACATTAAAAACCTTTTGATAATATATCTTTCCCATTTTAGCAAATTGCACTAAAAACTCTGGCTTGCAATCAACATTCGCACCAACATCTACTATCATAAAGCTTCCATATCTTCCTGGCATTATAGGCGCAAGAGCAGGTCTTTCCACTCCCTTTATTCTTCCTACTATTAGAGTACATCCAGCTAAAAAAGCCCCTGTACTTCCACCAGATACTATTGCATCACAAGTACCTTCTTTAACTAAATTCATTGCCTTAACTATACTTGAATCCTTCTTTTTTCTTAATGCCATTACTGGATGCTCATTTGGTGAAATTACCTCTTTTGCATCTACAACAGTAACTTTACTTTTTGAATAATTATACTTGGCTAATTCCAAATTTATAACGTCTTCTGGTCCAGTAATATATAATTCAATATCATCATACTCTTTTAGAGCGTTAATCGCGCCTTCTACTACAGCTACAGGTGCATTATCTCCACCCATACCATCTATAGCTATTCTCACCAACAATCCCCCTCTCACGCTTATAAACCTTAGTATTTGATTTAACTAGAATTTTTACAGCCTTCTGAATTTTGGTTTGCATTTACACCTTATAGGATTACTATAATAAAAATCATCACCAGTTAAATTTGGCTGGTGTTATTTTTAGGTAGTTATCAACATGTAAATATAGTATTTTGCAATCCCACATTAGACTATTCATCCTAATTATTCTATATCATACAATAATTATACACATCGTAACTTACTCTTATCAATACTAATTTTTAATATACAATATTATAATATATCCCTAAATATAACAAAAGAAAGTCCTAAAGACTTTCTCTTATTTTTCAGAAGCAACAACTTCCTTACCTTTATAATAACCACAGCTTTTACATACTCTATGAGCAAGTTTCATTTCGTGGCATTGTGGACATTCAACTATGCCAGGTAAACTAGCTTTAAAAGTTTGAGCTCTTCTTGCTTTTACTTTTGCTTTTCCTGATTTTCTTGCTGGACAACCCATTCATTACACCTCCTTATTATCAAACAAACCTCTTAAGGCTTCGAAACGTATATCTACGTCTTCCTTTTGACATGAACATGAATCATTATTTAAATTACATCCACATTCTTGACAAAGCCCCTTACAGTCGTCTTTACAAACTCTTTGAATAGGTAAAGTTGAAATTATACTATTTTCAACAATCTCTGTAATGTCTAATTCATCATCCATTACAACAATAGCCTCATCATCTTCACTATTCTTATTAGTTGTAAACCTTTCTTCTATATCAATATCTATTGGATAGATAAAGGTATCTAAGCATCTTGAACATATCATTTCTAAGTCAGCTTTAATTTCAGCATTTAATATTAATATATCATTATCAGATGAAATCTCTCCAATAACTTCACAAGAGCCTATAGGTTTAATTACATCTCCCTCAAAGTTAAATGCAGGTATCTCAAACTTATAATCAATTTTTTTGCTTCTATCTTTGCCCGAAATAATATCTAAAATTTGTACTTTCATAAAACCATAGGGTAGCAATATAATTAACCAATCGTAAATTATACAATACTTTCCCTTTTTCACTCCTTAGCACATATATTTATAAAACAAACACAACTAATTATATAAATTGAGTGGTAAAAAGTCAAGGTATTTATAATAAATACTTTCTTTGACATATAAAATATATACAGATATCCAAACTTATGTGGTAGCTTACCGAAATCATAAATATTTTTGCTCCGAAGAACTATGAAAATATCACTGAAGGCTCTAAGCTGAAGGTTGCACCCAATTCAGCATGCTCCCGCTTTCAGCGTGACAAGCTGAATTGGAACAACCAATAGAGGAAACTCGACTCACATTCGTTCGCTGAGTAAGCGATTCA
>NZ_AUUU01000103.1 GCF_002760435.1 Clostridium sp. LS | reverse complement strand
CCACTTAAAATTATCAGCTCTGGATTAAACAACTTTATATAATTTGAAAGTCCAATACCAAAATATAATGCTGCTTCCTTAATAATGTTAACGGCAACTTCATTTTCCCTTTCAGCTAAGCTGCAAACATCTCTATAAATAATATTATTTAAATTTTTATTTAATCCTGTTGGATTGCATTCTTTCATTTTATCAATAAATTTTTCCGTTATATTTGATATTGATACATAGCTTTCTATACATCCATAATTTCCGCAAGAACATAATTTTCCGTTTGCCTCGACAATCATATGTCCAAAAGCATCTTCCAAGTTGTTAATTGTCTGAATTAAAACACCCGATGATATAATTCCTGTTCTTATTCCCATACCACAGTTAATATAAGCAATATTCTTTTTCCCCTTTCCAAGTCCAAAATTATACTCTCCAATAACTGCAGCATTAGCACCATTATCAATGCATATCATGGTATCATATTCTTTTTTTAATATCTCATATAATGGATAAACCTTAAATCCACCAACTATTCCAATTCCAATTCCAACAATTGATGATTTTTCTATTTGTAATTTTATACACAACTCACTTATGCAGCCTGGAATAATTTCAGATATAGTTTCAATATCATATTCATGACTTAATAGTCTTTCTTTTATTATTTTTAATTTCAAATCAGTTATAATTATTTTAGTATAGATTCTTGAGATATCAATTCCAATAATATAAAATCCTTCTTGGTTTACATCATATAAACTTGGCTTTCTTCCTCCTGTAGATTCTCCAATATCACTTTCTACTATAATCTTTTCATTAAGTAAAATCTTAAGTTCCCTATTTAACGTAGTTAATTTTATTTTTGTTAAATTAATTAACTCATTTTTAGTTATAGGGCCACTTTCCTGCATAATGCTAAAAATATATTTGCATCTATCATTTAACGATTCAAAAACTTTACATGCTTCCAAGAATTTCGCTTCCTTTCTATAAATAATAATATCATCTTTTATCCACTTTAGAAATAAGTTTTTACATAAATATAATTTCACACTAATACTATTATGCAATTTTTTAGAAGTATATTTTCTTTGATAAAAACTGAATACTAAGAGTAGTTTTACTAAGGAGTGATGAAAATGATATTTTCGAAACAGAACGGTTCTGTAAACAATACTACTACGGATTCATCAAAAAATGGTTTAAATGCCTATAGTTTAGCAGGAATAGGCATTGGTGGAGTAATTGGAGGCGGTTTTTTCTTAGGTTCAAGTTTAGCCATAAGAGAAGCAGGTCCTTCTGTAATACTTGCATTCATCTTTGGCGGTTTAATAATGTCTCAAGTACTTGGTTCAATGACAAGTATAAGCATAAATAGACCAGTTAAAGGCTCCTTCCGCGTATACACAGAGCAATATATGGGTAAATTTACAGGTTTTCTATTAGGTTGGGCAATATTCACCTCTGGAATCTTAACGTTAGGTTCTGAAGCAATTGCCACAGGAATATTCTTAAAATATTGGATTCCTAATATTTCATCTTCTGTATTTGCTCTAGCTTCTTTAATTATAGTAATATTTATAAACAGACTCGGGACTAAGTACTTTGGATACATAGAATCTGTAATGTCCATAGCAAAAATAGCTGTAATAATCTTTTTTATTGCCTTAGGAGTCTTTTTCATATTTGGAAATGGAATTACTCTACCATCAAATCCATTTACCAGCTTCACTTCATTTTTTCCTAATGGAGTATCTGGTTTCCTCCAATCAATGTTAATAGTGGTATTCACTTACGCTGGAGTTAGTACAGTGGCTATGGCAACTTCCGAGGTGAGAAACCCTCGTACAGAAATACCTAAGGCAACAATAATTTTAACAATAGGAATTGTCCTTCTTTATATACTTTCTATGTTTGTTATTGTTTCTACTGTATCATGGAATTTAATCAACACTGATATTTCTCCATTTGTTCAAAGTTTTGATAGTATTGGTTACGAATGGGCATCTGCATTAATAAATGCTGTTATATTGATATCAACGTTTTCTGTAATGATAGGCACCTATTACAGTTGTGTTCAAATACTTGCATCATTATCAGAAGCAAATGAAGCACCAAAACAATTAAAAAATACCACAGCAAAAGGACTATTTAAATATTCCTGGCTTACAACTGGAGTAATTTCAATATTAATTGCTTTAATAGCATTTGCTTTAGGAACAAAACTTTTTAATTATTTAATATCTTCCTCATCATATTTTTCATTTTTTAATTGGACTATCAATTTATTTACTTACTTAATATGGCTAAAACACAGAGAAAAAAATGAAATATATGACTCACCACTTATTAAAGGAAGACTAAGTGCAATTATAACAATTGCAGTTATAATGATTTTTCTTATTATTAGCTTAGGTGTAAGTGATTTTAGAATAGGATTTTATGTGGCACTTAGCATATTGTTTGCTATTTCTGCTTCCTATAAACTTATAAAACATTAATCTAACGCGTTGTGCTAGTTAAATTTTAATAAAAAACTCTAACAAAATTCAATCATCCAAATTATAATTAAATTAACAAACAAAAGTATAATAAGGAGATGATTGAAATGTTAGAGTTCACTTATTATCAATCTTTAAAGGCCTTCTTCTATTTTTCACTTTGTTCCCCTTGAATACTTTTAAGAATGGCAATTTGATCTTGTATATCTTCTCTCTGTACATTAATTTTTGTCCATTCACCAACTAAATTCCCATAAGCATGCTGAAGATGATCATAAAGATTATCTTCATTAATATGACTTCTGTGATTTACAATAACAGTAAATATTTTAACTTTATTAATATTATTGGTTGTACATATGTTTTTTAATTCCTCTGAAATCTTACTTAATAAAATAGTATCATGCATATTTTATCTATCCCTTCACTTATTTTTTACTATATATTTTTCTATTTCATCTAAAATCTTTTTAGAAATAACTTCTAATTTATCTTGTAATTCAGCACTTAATCCCAAACCAAATTCAACTTCTTTAACCTCAATTCCATAAATTTCTCCTTTAGAACTAGGATAATAAAGCTTTAATAAATCTATGAAATTATAACTATGCTGGGAATATCCCTTTCTCTTTGAAACGAAAGTGTCTAGTGTTAAACGAATGATTTCACCTGGTTCTTTTCCATAATATGCTGCATCTAAAATAAATATATAGTCATCTTCTTGTACACTAGAAATGCTGTATTGAACATCGGTCTCTCCATAAATAACATTAATGCCTTTTTTTAGAAGCTTTTCTTCTATCTTCTTTGCCGTTTCAATTCCTATACCATCATCTTTCATTAGAATGTTTCCCATGGCAATTACTTTGATGTTAGATGGCATATTCTTTACACTATCTATTTCTATATCTTTACTCAAACTAAAACCTCTACTATTTCTGTATCATCTGCGCCTCCAATTAAATGAGTTGCGCAAGACACACAAGGATCAAAGGATCTTACAATACGACCAATTTCTATAGGCTCTTTAATATTGTTTAATTTAGTTCCAATCAGCGCTCTTTCTATAGTTCCTGGAATATTTGATTCATCTTTAGGTGATAAGTTCCATACAGTAGGTGTTATAATATTATAATGATTAATAACTTTTTTATCTATTTCAATCCAATGTCCAAGAGCACCTCTGGTAGTATCTATCATACCAACTCCATAAGCTTTTTCAGGAATATCATAAACCTTCTGATTATTAGGTTTTAACTCTATTCTTTCAACAAGTTTTTTCATTATTCCCAGTATCTTTTCTGTTTCTAACACCCTTGCAATATTTCTATCCATACATGAATGTCCATTTTTATATTCTCCACTTACTATTAATCGCGCTAAAGGGCCAACCTCCATAGGCATACCTAAATAACGAGGAGCTTTTATAAACGTGTATGCATCTGGTTTAGATAAATCTACTTCTTCTAATCCTTCATCTTTCTTATACCACGAATAATGAATTTGCTCTGTGATTTTATCTGCTTCTAAAGCATATAAAATATTATTCTTCATTACTCCTGGTTTAACATAAGTAATCTCTGGATCTTCATATTTATCAAATACTCCATAAGTCATAAAGTATGGATAAGATTCTCCTTTTCTAAAATAATCAGCATAATATTTAGAAATTATTCCCACATCTTCTTTCATTGTGTTTTTTACAAAAGACTCTATATTTCTAATAATGCTTTTAACCTTTTCTAATTTATATGCATCTATATTTACCGTAGCTCCTCCTACAAAAATCCCATGATTATGTGGAGCTTTTCCCCCAAGAAGCGCAAGTCCTTCATGCGCTAATCTGCTAAGTTCAATACTTTTAACATAGTCTTCCTCAATTTTTTTATCTATTTTATCTGGTAATCTGTAATCAGTATATTGCTGTTCCTCTATTAGTTTAACACTAGATATTTTTGCGTAGCTTGGTATAGAAAGCAAATAAAAATGCCTTAAATGATTTTGTATAAACTCAAAGCCATGCAAAACATCCCGAATATAATTATCATTCAAACTAACTGTTACTTTTAATGCATCTTCTAAAGCTAAGGTAGAAGCCATAGAATGAGCCGTAGAGCATATTCCACAAATTCTCTCTGTAAAATATACAGCATCTAAAGGTGATCTTCCTTTTAACATTTTTTCAAATCCCCTAAAAAGCAATCCACTAGCATTTGCTTTAGCAATTGTATTCCCTTCTACTTCCGCTTTTATTTCCAAAAAACCGCTGATTCTAGTTACTGGATCTATAGTTATTGTTTTGCCCATAACTCCTCCTAATACTTTACAAATGGTTCCATTCCATCTGGAAATTGTGATTGTGCACATCCAATACAATTTGTATTATCGCCAATAGGCCAATTAACGTATCCATTCCATTTTCTCCTTGAGCAGTCAGTTTTTGTGACAGGTCCTCTGCAGCCTAATTTAAACATACAACCTTCTTCACCAAATTTCTGTGCAAAAATACCTTTATCAAAAAATCCTCGTCTTGTACAATTATCATGAATTGTAACTCCATAAAAAAGAAGAGGTCTTCCCTCATTGTCTAACTCAGGAACACCGTAACCAACCAAATGTGCTAAAGTACCAACTACCCAATCTGGATGACAAGGACATCCAGGCAGCTTTATAACCTGGCGGTTTAGCACTTCCTGTACACTTTTGCTTTCTGAAGGATTTGGTTTTGCAGCAGATATTCCGCCATGAGAAGCACAAGTACCTACAGCTACAACATACTTTGCCTTACCTCCGGCTAATTGTATTGCTTCTAATGCCGTAATGTTTTTTCCATTATAATTTGCTACAATGTTATAACGTCCCTTTTCTTTTGTTGAAACTGCCCCATCTACTAATAATATAAATTCTGAATCCAATGTCTCTAAAAATTTTTCAAAAGCAAACTCTCCTTCTGAACCCATAAGTGTATTATTATAAGTAAAATTCACTATATTAGTTAAAATGTCATAAAGCCCTGGGTTTTCACTATTAAGCAAGGATATTATATTTCCTGAGCAGCCCGTTACTTCCATCCATATAGCATTGATCTTATTTGAATTTTTATTTTTAACCATTCCCACAACATCATTTGCGATTCTCCTTGAGGTATGAATCTTAACTTCTGTAAGTGGACATGCTTTTCCACTGGTCAATTTAATTCCTCCAATAGATATTACTTTACTATAAGTTAAATATTGAACTATTTTTATTACGTACAATATAAGTATTGTATGTGTGCTCTATAATAGACTAAAAATCAAAATAAATATACATTGACCCCCTTCAATTTAAAGTTTATGATTATGATATTGTAAAAATGTATATAACCACACTAAAAAGAGAGATAAGTATCTGATGTAATCATCAATAGATTAACAAGAACATACTCCACGCTACTTACAAATAACTTAGAAAGAATTTAGCATTTAGGCGCTATTTTAAAGAAAAAAGACCCTATAAATATAGAGTCAATAATGGACTGTTGAATAAAAATTAACGAATGAGACTTTATGTTTCATTCGTTTTTTATTAATTATATTTATTCAAATTCCTTCATAGAATCATTTACAACTTCTTCGCATGATCTCATTGCTGCAATTGTTTTTTCTAAAAGTTCATCTAAACTCCATTCAAGCATTTCTGCTCCCTGCTTAATAACATCTCTTGAACATCCTGCAGCAAATTTTTTATCTTTGAATTTTTTCTTTAAACTTGAAAGCTCCATATCCATAACACTCTTTGAAGGACGCATTCTTGCTGCTGCACCTATTAGTCCTGTTAATTCATCTGTAGCAAATAATACTTTTTCCATAATATGATTAGGTTTAAGTTCAACACAAATACCATACCCATGGCTACATATAGAATAAATCATTTCATCACTTACCTTAGCCTCTTTTAATAATTCTTGTGCTTTTACACAATGTTCTTCTGGCCACATTTCAAAATCAATATCATGCAAAAGGCCTACAATTCCCCAGTATTCTACTTCATCACCATGACCAAGTTGCTCAGCATACCACCTCATAACCCCTTCTACAGTAAAACTATGAAGTATATGAAATGATTCCTTGTTGTATTTTTTTAGTAAATCAATTGCTTCTTTTCTTGTAATTGTATTATTCATAAAAATTCCTCCTTCTATTTTAAAGCTATGTATTGATAGATTGTTGAATTTAATTAGCTAAAGGAAATTCAACAGCATAAACGGAATGTATTGTAGTTGTATCAAAAATTGGAATATCCACATCTTCCTGTTTTATTAATAGTGGTACATTATTATTGCTTAAATACTCTAATGTTAAATTTGAAATATACGTTTTTTCTAAAATAACCATTTTTATACACCACCAAAGAGAATATTGTTTTTTCAAATTATAGCATTGCATATATTTGCATACAATATTATAATTGTATGCAAAACAATTTAATTTTAAATTTGGAAGGAGTATATATATGCCTGTCAATTCCTTTGACAATTATCCCATGACTTGGAAACCAAATTTAACTAATAAAAAAGGACCTTTATATAAAGTATTATCAGATTTACTAGAAGAAGACATAAAAAATGGAGTTTTAAAACCAGGAGATAAACTACCACCCCAAAGAGAGCTTGCTGATTTTTTAGATGTTAACCTAAGCACCATCTCTAGAACTTTTAAATTATGCGAACAGAAAGGTTTAATAAGTGGAGAAGTAGGCAGGGGAACCTACATTTCATCTGATGTTAATGTTAACAGCACTCTTTTAAATCCATCAAATACTAAAAATTTAATTGAAATGGGTGCTACATATCCCCCATATGAGCAAAATAAATATGTAGTTAAATTCATTGAGAATATGTTACACCAGGCAAACGCTGATAAATTTTTAGAATACTCTTCACCTTGTGGTACTCTTGCCCAAAGATTATCTGGAATGAAATGGCTGAAAAAATTAGACTTGTATGTAAATGAAGAAAATATACTCCTTTCTTCAGGTGGGCAAAATTCTTTATGCGCTATATTGTCATCTCTTTTTCAATCTGGAGATCGTATTGGTACTGATCCATTAATTTATTCTGGAGTGAAAACTTTAGCCAAAATGTTAGGAATTCAGTTAATTCCAATTATGCAGGAAATGAATGAAATGTCACCTATTGCTTTGAAGAATTATTGCAAAAATAATGAATTGAAAGGAATATATCTAATTCCTGATCATCAAAATCCAACAACACATTCAATGTCGCTTAATACAAGAAAAGAAATTGCTGAAGTCGCAAAAGAATACAATCTAATCATTATTGAAGATGGTATAAACAGCATGTTAAGCGAGGCTCCTATTATTCCAATTGCAGCCTTAGCTCCAGAGCATACAATTTATATTTCGAGTACATCAAAAGTATTATGCGCTGGACTTCGTGTTTCTTTTATGTATACACCACATATTTATCAGAAAACTTTAGAGTTAGCACTTTATAATATTAATATGATGGTATCACCTTTAAATGCTGAAATTGTTCATCAGCTTATAAATTCTCCTACTGGAGACAAAATAATAAGAGAACGCAAAAATATGATAATTGAAAGAAGTAACTTAACGGATATTATTCTTGACGGCTTTGATATTCTTGGGGATAAATATTGTAATTTTAGATGGTTGCTTCTACCAGAAGGCTGGAATGGGAAAATCTTTGAAACATGTGCCCAAAATGCTGGTGTACAAGTTTACTGTGCTGAACGTTTTGCTATTGGGAATGCCTCTGTTCCTGCTGCTGTTCGTATTTCAATAACTGCTCCAAAAGATTTAACCGAACTTGAAAAAGGTTTGAATATTATTAAATCCATATTACAACATGATAATGCATTTACCATGCTATAATACAGCATTCCGACAAAAAACAGAAAGCCTAACCTTATATAACCTCTATAAGGGCAGGCTGAATTAATATATATTTTATTTCATATTAATTGTGCATCATCAATAAACTGTCTATTTTTATCAGATAATTTTGAGTAAAAATATTTTATTTACACAAAATATAATATCCCTAATAAAAATAGATTATATTGCATGAGGAGGACTAAACTTGAATATAAAAAATAAATTTTCAAGCCTATTTTTAATACTTTTAATCAGCTTTATCAATGGTTGTAACATGGGCTATAATAGAAATACTGTCTATAGTAATATATATAACGATAATGAAAAAATAGCGCAGACAAGTGAGAATCACATATATACAACAGCAGATACTACAAAAGATTCTGATCGCAATTTATCATTAAAATATAGTGGTTTTTTAGGTGTCGATGCAATTTGGAGTATAAATTCAAAAGAAAATGGCGAAATCACACTAGACTATGACTCAAAAGTTAATAGTGGTGATTTTAAAATAGTTTTGGTTAATCCTAAAAAAGAAATAGAAAACATATTAATTGGCACAGACCATGGAAGAAAAACACTAAAATTATCAAATGGAGAATATGTGCTTAAGCTTGTTGGAAATAATGCGAATGGTAATGTGAAGCTTACAATTAGTCAAAGTAAAAATGCTGAAATAGCACTTATGGAAGAGAGATAATTCATAGAATTAGTATTCTCCTATAAGATAATTACACTTTACTTTCATGCCTGATGAAAAATTCTCATAACAGTTTTGGATTTGTTATTTTTCAGGAAACAATTTATCCTTATAATAAGATTCCGCTTGATATATAGCCCCTAATGGATTATGTGCTAAAACTCTATCTTTTACTGCAAAAACAGTTATTAGAGCTTCTGAGTATTTTATAAATAAAGAATCATGTCCAACACATAATCCCAAAAGTATATTTAAATCCGTTTTAGCTTCATTTAAAAACTCTGCTTGTCCAATAGGATTACACATTGGAACATCTGACTTTATATCAATAAAATCTTTTGAGATTCCCCCATTTTTACAAATTATAGAATTTACAACAAATCCATTATATCTAAGAACTTTACTTAAAATCTTAGCTTCGCTTGATAAACCAATGCAAAATGCAATACCTATATTTTTAAACTCACATCTATTAGCAAAATCCATTATTTCTTCTAATCTTGTTTTTTCACAATATCCTTCACTCACAACTAATGCTGATGCTTTAGCAATTTTTAGATTTTCTTCATCTTTATAAACTTCTTTAATTTTTTCAATTTCATTATCAATACTTGGACAATTCTTAGGAGCTTTATCTAATTCTTTTTTATTGCATGCATGAATGGTACATAAAGCACAATTATACATATAACTCACTTCTTTCATTAATAATTTTTGTAAAATGCTGCATTAAATTTAGTTTCACCAGTTTATTTCCAATCCTACGCCAACTTCCTTAATTGGTATTGATTTATGTATTTCTGCTTTAACAATAAATGAAGTGCAGTGACAAGGATATAACTCTTTAATATTGCTCTGTTTTAGATAATCTATAGTTCTATATACCTGTTCATTTACTTCAAATAAATGAAAACCTCCTACAATGCCAAGTACCCTGCTATCTTTGCACACTTGCTTTGCATACTCTACTATATTGCATATTCCACTATGCGAACATCCTGTAATAATATAGATACCATTTTCACTTTTATATACAAGTGCTGTATCATCCATTACATAATCCTCTACTAATACTTTATCATCAAGTTGTTTGCCTATAGGTTCTCTTTTTTCAAAATTATTCAGATGTGGTATCTCACCTAAAAATATTAGATTTTTGCTAATTTTTTTAGGTTCTTTTGATAAGATTAAATTACATTTTTCTTTTAGCTCTTCCTGCAAAATGGGAGAACAGATTTTTAAATTGTCCATCATCTTTTCTTTAAAGGCATCTGGATGAGAAATAATAGAAATATTCTTTTTGTTATTTTTCTCAAAATAGTATTTTAATCCTCTTGTATGATCATCATGACCATGTGAAATTACGATAGCATCTATCTTTGTTAAGTCTACACCTAACTCATTTGCATTTTTAATAAACAAGTTAGAATATCCAACATCTAATAACAATTTAGTATCTTCATCTTCAATATAGTATGAAACTGCTGGTTCACCATAATAATATTGGTCAATATAAGTATTGTTATCTACTAAAACTTTTAATTTCACCCTTTTACCTCCATTTAACATAACTAATTTTCATATCTGTTTTACGAAATTTCCGCCTAATTATCTAATTTTAAATCCATTGCTTTATCTTAAACTCTTTGCAATATTGAAATAATTATATCATATTTTAAAATTTAGTATTATTTTCCTTTATTTATCTAACAATCATAACTTGTTTTTTATTAAATAATCATACTTTTAAAATTTGATAAATCTATAGCAATTTTGTACAATAAGCATTTTATTATTACTGCTATACTCAATTTAAACAAATAAATTAAAAATTTCGAGGTGATTAATTATGGAAAATAAAATGCTATTTGAAAAATTTAATGAAGGAAAACTACTTCTTCCTAATAAGGAAATTTCCTTTGAAAAAATTGTTTGGTCTGTGCATCCAACCTTTGACGGTGTTGAACTAAAACATATAATAACATCAAAAGATACAAATGGTGAATTCAGCTTTCATCTTGTCCGTATTTCTCCAAATAAAAAAATAGAAATGCATCTACATGAAACACAATTAGAAACTCATGAAGTCATTTGTGGCACCGGCGTTTGCATTAATAATGGAATTAAACTTAATTATACCCCTGGTGTTATATCTATTTTTCCTGCTAATATACAACATGAAGTGCTAGCTGGAAATGATGGATTATATTTATTTGCAAAATTCTTTCCTGCTCTTTGCTAAAATTACATTCTAGAATTTTTTGTTAGACAACAAAAAAATAGATACTTGGTAACACTTCAAGGTATCTATTTTTTTACTGGCAATCTTATATATGATTCTTTATAATTTGTTGGCGTAATTCTCATAATATTTTTAAAATGCCTAATAAAATGACTTTCATCATAAAATCCTGCTATTAATGCAGCGTCTATTATGGAATAATTACAATTGAGTATACGCTGAGCTTTACGCACCCTATTTTGAATTTGAAATTTATGTGGTGTTAATCCAATTTCCTTTTTGAACTGTCTTATTAAATGATATTTACTTATATTAGTTTTTTCTGACATCTTATTTATATTTAGTTCTAATTCTGGATTATCTTCAATATAGCTTGCTAATAAATTCATGTTTTTTTCCACTAGATTCTTATTATCTCTTGTATAAAGCTTTTCCAAACCACTAAACAACAGCCTGCTCTGTTCATAATTAATAATATTCATATTAGTAAAGTATTCTAAATCTTTACCTATTATCATCTTCAGATTATCTATTGTACTATTCTCAAATAGTGTTTTATTTATACAAACTGATATCATACTGTAAAAACTGCCTTTTAACGATATACTATGAGTTGTATATGGCTTGATTATATGGTACATAGACGGTTTTAATTCATAATTTATGCTTTGCTTTTTTAGTAATAATTCTCCAGATAACAGCAATAAAATAGTATAAACAGAAACATGATTGTGCTCTGAATATGATACCTTTGATCCATTGCAATAAACATATTCTATTCCGAATTCATTTTTGTAATAACATACGCAAGGCTTGTACATTATTATCCTCCTTTAATCATCTTTGTCATATGAACTTATATATTTATTTAGTAACACCCTAACTTCTTCATTCGTTCTGTATACTGGCTCAGAATACATAGATTGAATTTCATGATCACTTACCCAATGGCTTAACATACTTTCATTATCTGTATATTTGAACCTTCTTAAAATCAATTTTTCCGTTTCAATCTGATTTGTCCCAATATGCGTTAACACAGTCATTGCTCCTTCGTATATATCCATACTCCTTAACCTATTTTTATTTAAATAGTATTCAAGAATCTTTAATATGATCCTCTTGTTCATATTATATCATAGCTATATTTACCATAAATACAAATTATATAAAAAATAAAGCTCCAAAAGAAGCTTTATTTTTTATATATCGCACTTGTTAGAAAAGCCTTCTGGAGGTACACCTAATGCTTGTATTAATCTCGCCCAATAATTAACCTGAGCTACAGTACTTGCCATAATAACTATTTCACGTTCAGTAAAGTTAAGTTTTATTTTTTCAATTAGCTCCTTTGGTATTTTAATTGGCGTTTGTGATATAAATTTTGCATACTCTATTGCTAATTTTTCTCTAATATTAAATGTAGATATATCATCAATATTATATCTTCCTGTAAGACAATACATTTCTTCCTTTGTTATTCCATCTTCTTCATATTTAAATGAATTCATATCTATACAAAATGGACATGATACGCTTAAAGACGTCTGAATTCTTACAAGCTTTAAAATACGTTTATTCAGATCACCTTTACCATGAGCTACCATAGATTCAAGAATGCCAGAACTTATAGCAACTTTTGGGTACCAGGCAAGAAGTTTAGGAACAAGTAAATCTTTTTTAGTCACTTTTTTAGATACATATATTCCTATTTTTAAAAACAACGGAATTTTTTTAGGTGGCCTAATAAAAGCATCTACTATTTTATCTTGCATAATCTCTTACCTGAAACCAAACATAAAGGACAAACATCAAATATGCCTGATAGTATAGGAATTATACCTATTAACCCTAAATACTTTAAATTCCCATCGCCCCAAACTAAAATACTTAACAATATGAGACCAGTAATAAATCTATTATTTTTCACATTTACACTTCCTTATTTGAAATTATTTTAACTATAATTTTAACTTAGCAGAACACTAATAAGTATTCTGTGATAAAATCACATTAAACAATTCTTTTTTATATTACTATAAGTTTATTATTGCATTTAAAATTTCTATATAAGGTAATACTATTTTCTGTATATTGGTTTCTGATTTATAACTATATACGTTATAAAGGTAAACAATACTTATAATCTATAAATTATAATAAACAAAGAAAAGATTATAAATGAGCTGAAATCTTTGGAGGTGCATTTTGAACAATGATACATAAATTTAATGCAAATAATAAGCATAAGCTTGATAATGAAAAAAGAAGAGAACTGCTTCCACCAGAACAAACTCTTATTAACCTTGATTTGCAAAAAGGAGATGTAATGGCAGACATTGGCTGTGGAATTGGATATTTCACTATTCCTGCGTCCAAAATTGTAGGAAAAAACGGCAAAATATTTGCCCTTGATCTATCCCTTGAAATGCTCGAAGATGTTAATAGAAAAGTACAGGATAATTGCATTTCAAATATAGAAATTATTTTGACAGAAGAAAATGATTTAAAATTGGAAAGCAATGGAGTTACATTTGCTTTCATTAGCTTTGTACTTCACGAAGCTTATGATATAAAAAAATTTTTGAATGAAATAAAAAGAATCATATCTCCTGAAGGAAAGATTGCCATTATTGAATGGGAAAAAATCGATAGTGAATTTGGCCCTCCTATTGATCAAAGATTAGATAGAATGGATTTAGTAAAAGCTTTGGATACCCTTGGCTTTATAAATATTACCACCTTAGATATAGGCGATAATTTTTATGGTGTAATAGCCCAAAAATAATTTATTTTAAAATAGATTATTCACAATTTAATTCGTACTTTTATTTTCTAACGAACAAAGTGCCTGCGCCACGTTTTATTAGTAATGAATAACGAATGATGGATAATTAATGATTAAGG
>NZ_AUUU01000102.1 GCF_002760435.1 Clostridium sp. LS | reverse complement strand
AACAGCAACAAATAACGCTAATTCAGGAGTTATAACAGCAGTATTCCCAGCAACAAATTAAAAAATAAAAGGTGAGAAAACCTATCATGCTTGTAAGAGCCTTTTAATGATTTGTTAAGATGTATCTAAGATACATCTAAAGAATATTACAATTGACATTAAATTAAATTATGACAGTAGATAGTTTTAAATCAAAAATAAAAGTATCTACTGTTTTATATTATATAGCGAAATATAGAATTTAAGGTGGATTAAATATCGGAACGGTAGATAAGTATCGCAATACGAACAAAAATTAACATATGTGAAATTTTATAACATCTAAATTATCTGTGATAATTTAAATGTTTAATACAATGAAAATAATATAGAAGCCAAATTAAATTTATATTTGCATTAGTGTCAATTTATGATTTTTTACCGAGTTTTAACTGTTTTTATCATATTACTTGTTAGGTTTTTATGAGGTTTATTTTAAATTGCTTATAAAGTGATGTGTGTTTAATAAAATATAGATAAATGTAATGAGAAAAACATGAGAGAAAAAGATTTAGAAAAGGTAATTGATGCATTACCTTTTCTAAATGAAATTTTGGCAGAAGATCATTCATTTTATCTCTATGATGTAGTAAACATGAAAACAATAATAGTTGAAGAAAAAAATCTAAAAATCTATGAGGAGGTGAGGCAAATTGTAGGAGCTGAGGTAAATAAAGTAGTATAAGCATTATCGTAGTTTTATCGGCAACTTTAATCAGATTTAATATTGATAATTACTTGAGTAATGAAAACGATATTTTTACTTACCTTGTGAAAAATATGATATATGAAGAAGGAGAAAGTTTATGGATAATATTATTAAAATGAGAAAATCAAGAATTCTAATTTATTTTATAATGATTATAACTATTCTGTTCACTATGATATTTTCTAAGAGCGCAAAGGCTGAAGCGCTTACTAATCAAAGCCAAAATATAGCTAATCTTGCAACTGATTTTGGGGCTCAAGGAAATAATGGATGGTACTATGGATACGGAACAAGTAATGCAGATTTCACTTTAGCTGCAAGCTATGATGATTCTAGCAAAAAATATTATCAGACAGGCTTGGATGGACTTGAACTTCATTCGGATTTTGTTCATCCAGCAGCAAGCAAAGGAGCTATATACAAATGGGTTGTTGGAGTTACTGGAAAGATTAACTTAGCAGGGAGTTATACTAAATTTAAGCAAGCTGACAGTAATCCAAGCTGGCCTGATGGAGTTAAACTAAAAATATTTCTTAATGGACAAGTAATCAAAGAAGATTCGGTTCAAGTAAGCAACTCAATTGATATTGTTGACACTATTAATATTAATAGTATCAGTGTAACTCAAGGAGATAACATTTACTTTGTAATTACTGCTAATAACAACAATGCTTGGGATGGGGGAAAACTTGATGTTAGTATAACCCCAGCAGTGTATGATGACCAAAATATATTTCCAAAATCGCAGCAATCAAGTTTAAGTTTTGTGGGAGATCCTATGCCATATTATGAGAATGGAAAATTCAATATATTTTATCTAGACGATATAAGAGATCAAATTGAAAATGGATTTCATCCTTGGAGTTTGATGCAATCAGATAACTTGTATAACTATACCAACCAAGGGAAGGTAATTAATCATTCAAATGATAATTTAGATCAAGATTTAGCTTTGGGAACAGGATCTGTAATTAAAGATAAAAATGGTTTATATCATGCATTTTTTACTGGTTTCAACGATCGAAGACCTGATGTAGTATCACAGTTAAATAAAGCAAATTTAGCTTCAGACTTTGGGGGTCAAGGAAATAATAGGTGGAACTATGGCTATGGAACCAGTAATGCAGATTTCACGTTAGCTACAGGCTATGATGCCGCTAATAAAAAATACTATCAGTCAGGTTTAGATGGACTTGAACTTCACCCTGATTTTGTTCAACCATCAGCTAGCAAAGGTGCAATCTATAGATGGACTGCTGGAGAAACTGGAAAAATAGATTTAACAGGAACTTATACAAAATTCACTCAAAATGACAGTAATCCAAGTTGGCCTGATGGAGTTACATTAACAATATATTGTAATAATCAAATATTACAGAGAGATGTGGTACCTGTAAGTAACTCAGTACAAAATGTAGATAAAATTAAACTTGAGATGGTTAAAGTAAATCAAGGAGATAATATTTACTTTGTAATTACGGCTAATAACAATAATGCTTGGGATGGAGGAAAACTTGATGTAAGTATAAATCCTACAGAAATAGCTAATGAAGCAATTATGCATGCTACAAGTACAGATCTTAAAAATTGGACAAAGCAATATAACGATACTTTTTTTGCTTCAGCACAATATTCAAAGAATGATTTTAGAGACTCATATGTTTTTTATAATCAAGATGATAATAAGTATTGGATGCTTATAACAACTAGAAAGAATGACACGGGAGTAATAGCAAAATATGTATCAGATGATTTGAAAAATTGGACTGACCAAGGTGTATTCTTCACCAATGATATGAATACCTCAAATTTAGAGTGCCCTACATTGATTAAATATGGAAGTTACTGGTATTTAACTTTTTCAGATCAATCAGCAGCTGATCCATATGGAAACCGAGTTGTTCATTATAGAAAAGCAAGCAGCATAAATGGACCATTTATTAAACCAGGTAGAGATAGTTTTGATGGAAATGGTTTTTATGCTGGAAAATTAGAAAAGGATTCTTCTAACAACCTTTTTTTATTTGGATGGACTCCAACTAAAGTAGGTTACAATGATGCAAATGCATATGATTGGGCAGGAAACTTAGTAGTGCACCAAATTAAGCAAAATACAAACGGAGATCTTTATGTAACCCCTGTTCAATCCGTAGTAAATAAAATATATCAACAGATTAATCTGACTCAGTATAATAAAACCTCAACAGTAACTAAGAATAATAATGACTATTCTTTCTCAGGAAATGGATATGAGTCAGTAACTTTTAATGAAATTAGTGGAACCAATAAAATTACTGGGAAAATAAATACAAAATCTAAAAATAATAACTTTGGTTTTATGTTTAATGTAGGAGAGAATGGTAAGGCTCCATTAAATATTGTTTTTAACCATCAATATGGAAGATTAGAATTTTACAACGCATCAACAGATGCATCATTAGGTCAATTGCAATCTACCAAGCCTATAACTGTTCCAGATAATGGAGTTTTGGATTTTACCATTCTAATTAATGATTCAGTTGCGGTTTTGTACGTAAATAATGAAGCTGCATTTAGTACACGTATGTATAATATGCAAAATCACAAATGGGGAATATTCTCTATGGATAGCGATGTAACATTCAGTAACATTCAACTAAGTAAATAGGTTATTTTGAGCATGGATTTGATAAGTGTAAATAATAAGAATCGAGCATTAGATATTGGTTGTGGTTCGGGTATTCTAACCTTTGAACTGTGTAAGCATTATGGAGAAGTCATTGGAATAGATATTTCAGAAGAAATGTTGTCAGTAGCAAAGTCAAAAAGACAAAGAGATAATATAAGTTATATTAATATGGACGCTAATGAATTATGCTTTGAAAAGACTTTTGATTTTATTGTAAGTAGAACTACTTTTCATCATTTATTTAATATTCAAAGTGTGCTTAAACAGATGAAGTCTATGTTAAACGAAGGTGGTAAAATTGTAATTCTTGATAATGTTTCAAAAGTTGAAACTCCTCCAAGATGGGCATATATAGTAGGAGCGTTTCAAGATTTTTATATTGCTTTATCTGAAATAGGACTGCAAAAGGAACTAGAAAGAGTAATAGGTAAAAATTAGTGGCTACTTATACTATATTTGCAGGGGTAAATGGTGCTGGAAAAACATCAATATATGAGTCTATTTATTATGAAAGAAATAAAGATGAAAAGAGAATAAATACTGATGGGATGATAGCAAGAATAGCTTCGTGGAAAGACAATAATCTTCGAATGGAGTCAGGTTATTCTAATAAAATAGATGATTGATATAAAGCTAATGTAAATTAAGTAACTATATAAGTTCTAATAGGGTTTCTACATTTTAACACGTAGCCTGTCTATTGTTTGTGTAGGAACCTTATTAATTGTTTCAATGAAATTTTGTATAGAAACTCTCAATTGAAACGATGCTATTTGTGGAAATAAAATAATTTGTTCTATAGGAAAAATAGTATTAACTTTAATTTCATGTTAATAAAACTAATTTTGACTAGGGAAGATATGAGTATATATTAAGTAATCAATAATGCACAAGTTATAGAACATATTTAGAGGAGTTTAATCTTTGTAGATTAATTAATTCAGCTTGAAGAGATTAATGTCTTTTGTTTTTTATATTTTTCATTTGTTTACAATGGCTAATAACAAATGAGGATACTGGTAGATAAAAATATGCTTCGGCTCCAACCGAAGTATTTGTTATTGCATTTACCAAAGCAATAATATAAAATGTAGAATATGTGTGACCTTGAAATTGATCTGCAGTAATTTCATAATACTATTATTATTTTTAATCACAGTGAAAACGTATTTATTTTATTAGGTACATAAAATTTATATGAATTATTGAGTCCTTTACTTAGAATGGGGTGATTAATAAATGTGTAAACCTTTTAAAGTTCATCGAAGGCTTTTAAATTCAATAAAAAATTTAAATTTAAGATACCAGCTCATATTATCATATATTCCGATTTTTGTAATTTCTCTATTAATTATTGATTTAGTATCATATTATCTTATGGCAAATACCCTACAAAAGAATTCTAGGGAATTTGTAAATCAAACTGTAAAGATTATAAGTAGAGATATAACAAAGAATCTTAATCAGTATGATGAAATAAGTTCGTCAATAGCATTTGATGAGAATCTTAGCAGTTTGCTATCTGGAGAAATAAATGATTACAATTACTTTATAAAGAGTAATAAAGTAAAACAGAAGCTATATTATTTTACTCAAAATTCAAAGGATGTAAAATCGATATTTATATATCCTATAAACCGTTCGGCAGTTATAAGATCCAACAGTAATATTATATACAATGATATGAACTACATAGATAATGAGTATTTTAAATCACTTGCGAGTAATACAGAAACGAAGGTGTGGTCAACAAATGCAGTGGCAGGTTACGATCCGGAAGGAGGTAATTATCTATATTTTTTAAGATCAATACCTAATTTTGGTGTTTCTAATGGCTTAATACAAATGCAAATACGTGAGAAAAGCATTTTTGACATTTATAAGGATTCATCCTTTGGCAAGGATTCTACAATATTTATCATAGATGAAAATGGTTATATAATATCACATTCAAATAAAGAAAAGATTTCAACCAGGATTCAAACCTCTATAATTGAAAATATAAATCAGAATTCAGGTAGTTTTACAACTGAAATTGATGGAAAAAATTATATGATAGTATATAATGCTGTTGCGTCTTCTAAGTGGACGTTAATTGCGACTATTCCCATTGATTATATTCAATCAAATAGCCAATGGCTGCTTAACACAAATCTAATTATTATAATGATTAGTTTTACTTTTATTATATTAATATCTGTATGGGTATCATCAAAGATTGCAAGTCCTTTAGAAAGGGTCGGAAAGGCTATGAAGCGCCTAGAAAAGGGAGATTTTGAAGTAAGACTGGATTATGACAGCGATAATGAGATAGGAAAAATATACAAAAGATATAATACAATGGCGGCGGAAATAAAAAATCTTATGAAAATTATACGGAGAGAAGAGAAAAAAAAGAAGGAGGCATATATTAAAGTACTACAAGCTCAAATTAAACCTCACTTTTTATATAATACTCTATTCACAATAAAATGTCTTGCATCCATAAAAAAACAGCCTCAAATTGAGGAACTTTTGGATTCGCTAATAAAATTATTGATGGCAAGTATAAGCAAGGGCGGAGAATTTGTAAGTGTTTATGAAGAAATTGATTATATAAAAAACTTTGCATTAATACAAAAATACAGATTTGAGGACAAATTCAAAATTATATTTGATATAAGTTCAGAAATACAAGACTGCATTGTACCTAAGCTCATTCTTCAACCAATTATAGAAAATTCCATAGTTCATGGTATGGATGGTGAAATAAGCTTTATCGAAGTTAATATTGAAGGCAGAGTAGAGGGAGAGGATATTGTATTCAGAATCAGAGATAATGGAAAAGGTATAGATGCAGATAAAATAAACATGATGTTACAAGTTTCGGAAAGTAATAATAAAAATGGTTTTAATGGGATGGGAATAAAGAATGTTAATGAACGTATCAAGCTTTATTTTGGAGAACAATACGGATTGTATTATTCAAGTAATGTAGAAAATGGTACTGAAGTAATAATGCGTTTGCCGGTTATTAAAGATGAAAGGGGAATTCAGAAGTATGTATAGTGTCATTATAGTAGAAGATGATGCAATAGTTAGAACATATTTGTCAGGCTTGCTTGAATGGGAATCTTATGGCATGAAAGTTGTTGGTGAATTTAAAAACGGTAAGGAAGCTGAGCAATTTATCGAAGAGCAAAATGTTGACATAGTTATTACTGATGTAAGTATGCCTGTTATGAATGGTATTGAGTTAATTAAATATATTAAAAATACTGAAAAAATAGTTAAAATTATTGTATTAAGTTGTCATAGTGATTATGATTTCATTCGTGAGGCACTTAAGTGCGGAGTAAGTGATTATATTTTAAAGCAATATCTAACAAAGGAAAACTTGTTAGAGCTTCTTGAAAAATTAATTGGAGAAATAGAAATTGAAAAAGATAGTGCAATTTATGGGAAGGAAGCTAGTCAGGCAATTAAATCTAATTTGCTTAAAAATATATTTAATGGAATTGTAAGAGATAAAAACGATATTGTTGGAGAATTGCCTTCTGTTGAATATATTTTAAATAACGGTAAATATTTTGTAGCAATTGCCAAAATTGATGATTTTTTAGTTATGAGTGAAGAGTTAGTTAATGAACAGTTGAAAAAAACTAATTTACATATTATGAGTGTAATTGAATCAATAATAAAGAAAAATGCAAGTGGAATAGTTGAATTAACCAAAAATAATGAGTTTACAATTTTATTAGGTTTTAATGCGAATGAGGATTTGGAAATCATACTTGAAAAAGTAAATGAAATTATGTGTAATATTAGAACTGAAGTTATGAATACAATTTCTTATTCTATAAGTATTGGAATCAGTAATTTATGCAGTGATTTTTCTCAGGTAACTGAGGCATATAAACGTACACAAAGTATGATTGAAGGATACATGCTTTTTGATAAAGGTAAAATTTATTTCCTGAAAGATCAGAAAAAATATAACTATTATACATTAACTCTTGAGGATGAAAAGGATTTATTAAGAGCTATAATTGAGGAAAATATAAATGAAGCAGTAGTTTTAGTTGAAAGTTATTTAGATAAATTTAAAACTGAATATGAAGAAGTGAATACACTAAAAGTATGGATAATAGATTTAGTAAATATATTAACTAGGATTGCAATGAAATGTGAGATTGATCCACAAGTTTTGTTTGAAACGGATTATATACCATATGAGGAAATTGAATCTAAACAAAATATTGAGGATATTAAAAATTGGTTTGTATCTATAATAAAAAAGATAGTAGATATAAATAATGGAGAAAATAATTTGTATAGATCAGAAATATTAAAAGCTGTTGAATATATCGAAAATCATTGTACTGAAGATATATATTTGCGGGATGTGGCTAATCATGTTAATATAAGCCCAAATTATTTTAGTATGATATTTAAAAAAGAGATAGGAGTTGTTTTTTCAGAATTTTTACTTAACGCTCGACTAGAAAAGTCAAAAATTTTTTTGAAGAAAAAAGGAATAAAGATATATGAGGCTGCATTTAAAGCAGGATTTAATAACGATCAATATTTCAATAGAATTTTCAAACAAAAATTTGGTGTAACACCTTTAGCTTTTAAAAGGCAATGGGAGCAGCTAGAGAAAGGTAAATAGGGGGGATTTTATGTCAAGAAAAAAATTAAAGGTAATAATATCTTGTATGACATTTTCAATTATGTTTTTTATTCTAGCTATGGGGTGTGAAAGTCAAAGTAATGAAAGTAATATACCTAACAATGAAAAATCTGAAGAAAATCACATAACAGTATTAGTTGAAGCAGGAAGTCCAGCTTATACCGTTGCAAAAAACACTGCAGAGGAGTTTAAAAAGAATACAGGATATGAAGTGAAAATTGAAACTGCTCCATATATTGATGTTTTTGATAAATTGAGATCTGCGGTAGCTTCAGGCTCAGGTGCGTATGATGTTGCAACTATAGATATACTTTGGTTTCCAAATCTAGTAAAAGGTCTGCTTCCAATAGATGATATTGTAACAGATGAGGTTAAAAATGACTTGTTGCCTAAAACTTTAGAAGGTGGAAAATACAATGAAAAGTTTTATGGATTACCTGCATGGACTGATTGTAAGATTCTGTTTTATAGGAAAGATCTTTTTGAAGATCCAAAAGAAAAAGAAACTTTTAAAAAAATGTACGGCTATGATTTAAATCCTCCAAAGAATTGGAAAGAATATAGAGACATTGCTAAGTTCTTTACACGTGATGCAAATAACGATGGAAAAATTGACATATATGGGACCAGTGTATTTGGTGAAAACAATGGTGATTCTGTATGTAGTTGGTTGGATCACTCTTTGCAAGCTGGAGCCAAACCTGTTGTTGTTAATGAAAAAGGAGAGATTTTAATCAATAAGGAACCTTATGTAGAAGCACTTCAATTTCTTTCAGATATACTTAATAAAGATAAATCTGCACCTCCTGAATCTCTTGAAATGTCATCCGCTGAAACAGCAGAAATGTTTTGGAATGGAAAGCTTGCTATGATGCTGGCATGGGGACACTTTTATGTACCTTCAAACGATCCACAAAAGTCAAATGTTGCAGGTAAGATTGGAACAGCACCTATGATTGCAGGGGATGCTGGGGTTGGATCAATACCAGGCCCATGGTATCAAATTATTCCAAGTTCATCTAAAAATCAGGATATAGCAAAGAGATACCTTATGTTTCTATATGAAAAGAATTCTTTATATATGGATAATTTTGGGGTAGCTGCTAGAAAGTCTGTATTTGAGGAATACAGTAAAAAAGCTGGTTATGAACATCTTAGATCTATTTCGGATTCATTATCAGGTGCGCAGTCACAGAATCGTCCGGCAATTGCTGAATGGACACGAATAGAGTCTGAAGCTCTAGCTCCTGCCATACAACAGGTGTTAATAGGAAATAAGTCACCCAAAGAAGCTTTGAATGGGGCTGCTGAACAGGTGAAAGCTATGCTTCAACAATAAATAGAATAGAAGTTGTATAGCGTGCTATTTATAACATGATTATTATCTTTATTTGAGGTCAGAGATAAATTTGTAAAAATATAAATTTATCTCAGACCTCTTTAACTTTATAATATGTTAATACTAAAAACAGTTGAATATATTTATGAAAATAAGTCAATATTTTCGTAGATAAGTGCAAGATAAGATTAAAAGTTAATACTATATGAAAATAAGTCAATATTTTTGTAGATTAAGTACAAGATAAAGATTAACATGTAAAGCTTTAGAATAGGCTCTTGTGCATTGAAGGATTATAAGTAAAGAATTGAATAAAATATGAAAACATTTTCATAATCCGCTGTGATATTATAAATCCATAGTTAATTTAAACATTTTCATTTTGTTGCAAGCTTGTTTTGCTATAAAAATAATATAATATGTTTTAATTAATTATAGAATTTATATATCAAACATAAAATTTTAAAAATTATTTTTAAGGGGATGAAGTAATGAAAAAGAAAATCTTAACCTTATTATTGATTTCAACAATGGTAGCTACTTTAGTAGCAGGATGTTCGAAATCTACAACTGGTGGTAATGACTCAGGAAAAGATTCTACAGGTAAAAAGGAAATAAATATTCTAGTAGAAAGCGGAAGTCCTGGAGAAAGTGTAGCAAAATCAACGGCAGCGGATTTTGAAAAAGAGACTGGATACAAAGTTGTGGTAGATGCAGTTCCTTATTCTGGAATGTATGATAAATTGTCAACAGAAATTAATTCCAAAGCCTCAGTTCATGATGTTGCAACGTTAGATGTTCTATGGTTACCAGCATTTCAAAATGCTCTATTGCCACTTAATGATTTGGCAACAGATGATGTTAAATCTGACTTTTTACCTACGTTGGTAGACGGTGGAACATTAAATGGATCTTTATATGGTTTCCCAATGTGGATTAATGCAAAAGTGTTGATTTATAGAACTGACTTATTTAATGACGCAGCAAATAAATCAGCTTTTAAAGCAAAATATGGTTATGATTTAATTGTACCAACAACATGGCAGCAATATAAAGATGTTGCGGAGTTCTTTACAAAGGATGGTATGAATGGAACAGCAGTATTTGGTGCAGCAAATGGAGATACAGTATGTAGCTGGTTAGATCATGCTGCTCAAGCAGGAGCTAATCCACTTGTATTAGATAAAGATAACAAAGTATTAGTTAACCAAGCTCCATATGTAGAAGCATTACAATATCTTTGTGATTTATATAATAAAGGATATGCGCCAAAAGAAACTCTCTCCGTTGCAAGTACAGAAGCAGAAGAAATGTTCAAAAATGGTAAGTTAGCTATGCAGTTAAACTGGAGTCATCAATATCCATCAGCTTATGCAGCGCTTCCAGGAAAAGTTGGAGTTGCTCCTATGATAGGTGGATCATCAGGTGTTGCAGCAACTACTGGCCCTTGGTATGAATCAGTACTAAAGACTTCTAAAAATCAAGATATTGCAAAAAAATATGTAAAATTTATGTATGATCATAATGGAGATTACATGGAAGCAGCATTGAAGATTGCAGGTAGAAAATCTGTATATGAAAAATACAGCACTCAACCAGGCAATGAGCATCTTAATGCAGTTTTAACTACTCTAGCAGCTAAACAATCTCAAAACAGGCCAGCTACAGCTCATTGGACAGAGATAGAAGAAGTGCTTTATGGTGCAATTCAAAATGCTTTGGCAGGTAAAGCAACTCCACAGGGAGCTTTAGATGATGCTAAAACAAAGATTGAAGCTATTGTACAATAAAAAAACTTATAAATATATTATTTAATTAGGATATAGGCTATTACTAATTAAGCAATAGCCTATACCGAATAAATTAAATGGAAAGGTGATTTTACCATGGGAATTATTTCAAGAAAAACTTTAATTATGTTTTTTCTTCCTGGTTGTATTTTCATGGGTGTATTTCTGATATATCCCATATTAAAAATGGCAATTGATAGTTTTTATACCTTTGATTTAACTGGAGCGAGTTCATTTGTAGGATTTGATAATTATATCAAAGCTTTTACAACAGCAAGTTTTTTAACACCATTAGCAAATACATTAGTATATATTATTATTGCAGTTACAGTTGAATTGTGTATTGGATTAATAATGGCATTATTGTTTGAGCATCAATATAAAGGAAATAAAATAGTTCGATCATTGATATTAACACCTTTAATGATTGCGCCACTAGTTGCAGGTTTGGTGTGGAAATTAATGTTAAGTGCTCAATTTGGTATTGTAAATCAAATTTTGAAGGATTTACATATCATTAAAGATACAAACAGCATATTATGGCTTGCTGATAGAAAGTGGGCATTACTTTCTTGTACTTTTGCTGATATCTGGTTAACAACACCTTTTATGATGTTAATGATTTTAGCTGGATTGCAGGGTGTTGATTCAAGTATGATTGAAGCGGCAAAAATAGATGGGGCAAATAAACTGCAGCAAATATTTTTGGTAAAGGTACCAAATATAAAACCTGTTTTGCTCACAGCGTTGTCTATTAGAATTATTGATGCGGCAAGAACTTTTGATATTATTTGGGCTATGACTCAAGGCGGACCAAATAATTCTTCGGAAGTAATTAGTGTTGTAATTTATAGAACACTTGCAAGATACAATCAAGTTGGATATGCAAGTGCAATGGCTGTTGTTTTTGTTATTATTCTTATTGTTTTTACTTTAGTGTTTATGCAAAGTCTATGGAACCCTAAAAAGGAATAAGAAGGAGGAAAATCATGACACATTTAAGAGAAGAGATGGGAAAGCGTATAGTAATAGTTATATCTTTAATATTTACTTTATTTTGGCTATTTCCATATTTATATTTAATTAGTTCATCATTTAAACCTGGCTCACAAGTAATATCAATACCTGCAAAGTTTTTTCCTACTCAATTATCTATAGAGAATTTTTCAGACTTATTTGTTAGAGTCCCAGCATTTAAATATATGACTAACAGTTTTATATGTGCTGTTGCAAGTACATTCATTGCTGTAATTTTAGGAGCTTTAGCTTCTTATGCAATATCACGCTCTGGGGCTAAATTATCAGGCTTGTTAGTTGTTTTAGTTTTATGTTTAAAAATGATTCCTACATCGAGCATTGCAGTACCAATTTATAATATTATTACAAATATGGGTTTGTATGATACAAGAGTTGCATTAATCATTGTTTATGCAGCGATAAATATTCCATTTGTTATGTGGACTATGATAAGTTTTTACAAAGGTATACCGATGACGTTAGATGAAGCAGCGTGTGTAGATGGAGCAAGTAATTTTTATACATTTAGGAAAATAATTTTACCTATTTGCATGCCTGGTATTGCAACAGCTTCTATTTTTACTTTGTTTTTAGCTTGGAATGATTTCTTAATTGCTTTGCTATTAACAAGTACTAATGCAAAGACATTTACTGTAGGTTTATCAGAATTCTTATCAGCTTATAGTATGGATTTAGGGCCTATGTGTGCAGGTGCATTTATTTTTAGCTTTCCAGTGATGATATTGGCGATGTTTGCGCAAAAATATATTGTAAAAGGTATGACAGCTGGTGCTGTAAAGGGTTAAATTTAAATTATTTAATGAGGAGATGATAAGTTTAATGATTACAAAACATCAACTAAACATAGAAAAAGCACAGAAAGCTATTGAAGCAACAAAGCCACTAATAGAAGACGCAAAAATGAGACAAAGATATCACTTTATGGCAGAGGCGGGATGGATAAATGATCCAAATGGCTTGATATTTTTTAAGAATCAATATCATTTTTTCTATCAATATAACCCATACGACGCTTATTGGGGGGCTATGCATTGGGGACATGCTGTCAGTGATGATATGGTACATTGGGAGTATATGCCTATTGCGTTAGCACCAAGTGAACACTACGATGACCATGAAAGAGGGGGGTGTTTTTCTGGAAGTGCCATTGAACATGAAGGTAAATTATATTTGTTATACACAGGGACAACCAACTACGGGGATGGATTTGTACAAACACAGTGTCTAGCTTATAGCGAAGATGGTATAAATTTCCAAAAATATGGAAATAATCCTGTAATAGTAGCACCAGAAGGATATGAACAGGAAAACTTTAGAGATCCAAAGGTATGGAAACACGAAGATTATTTTTACCTGGTATGTGGAGCTAAGAAAGACAATTTGGCAAAAGCACTTTTATTTAAATCCCCAAACTTAAAGGATTGGGAATTTGTAAATGTATTAGCTGAGAGTCGTGGAGAGCTTGGACACATGTGGGAGTGTCCTGACTTCTATCAAATAGGAGATAAGCATGTTCTAATGTTTTCACCAATGGGATTACATGAACGTACAGCGGTATATTTGGTAGGAGATATGGATTACACAACTGGAAAGTTCAATTATTACACAACAGGCGAAATTGACTGGGGGTTTGATTTTTATGCTCCTCAATCATTTTTAGATGGCAAAGGAAGAAGACTGCTTGTAGGATGGGCAAATGAATGGGAGTGGATGCCTTGGTGGAAAGACTGGGGTCCATCATTTAAGGAGAAATGGTGTGGATTCTTTAATATTCCAAGAGAAGTAAAACTACTTGAAGATAATACGTTAATGTTTGTACCAGTGGAAGAGTTTAATAAGCTGCACTATGATGAGAACATAAAAGAAAACATAGAAATAAATAATAATAAATATGAAATTCATGCTGGAGATGGAATTGCATATGAAATAAAAATGGAAATCGACTTAAGGGGGACCACAGCAGATAGTTTTGAACTGATTTTAAGGTGTTCGAATACAAAGAAAACAGTTATAACCTTTGACTTAAAGAAATCAGAGTTGACTTTCGATAGAAATAATTCAGATGGATGGAGTAAGGGCATATCTAGAAGTACATTGAAACTTAAGGATAAGAATATTTTAGATGTTGATATTTTTGCTGATCAAAGCTCCATTGAGATGTTTACTGATAACTACCAAACAGCTCATTCAGGAAATATATTTGCAACAAATGAAGAAAATAAGAATTATATAGTTGCGAAAAATGGAATATTAGCTATAAAAAAATTATGTACTTGGGGAATGGAAACATCTATGAAATAGTTTCTACTAAATTTTGGAGGTATAAAAATGATTGCTAACAAAGAACTTGATGTAGTTTCACTAGGGGAATTACTTATTGATTTTACGATGAATGGAGTCAGTGAACAAGGAAATCAATTGTTTGAGGCAAATCCAGGTGGAGCACCTTGCAATGTACTATCTATGTTGAACAATTTAGGCAAAAAGACTTCTTTTATAGGTAAAGTAGGAAATGATCAATTTGGTTTTTTGCTTAAAAGAACTCTTGAAGAACTTGCCATAGGCACAGATAATTTAGTAATAGATAACGAAGTAAATACAACATTAGCTTTTGTTCATACTGCACAGGATGGAGATAGAAGTTTTTCCTTTTATAGAAAACCAGGAGCAGATATGATGCTGAATGAATCTGAAATTAGAGAAGGCATTATTAAAAAAGCTAAAATATTTCATTTTGGAACCTTATCTATGACGGATGAAGGTGTAAAGAAAGCTACAGAAAAGGCTTTAAAAATTGCAAAAGATAATAATCTATTAATTTCTTTTGATCCTAATTTACGTCCGCCTCTTTGGAGATCTTTAAACGAAGCGAAGGAATGTATTAAATTCGGTTTGAGTCAATGTAATATTTTGAAAATTGCAGACGAGGAATTGGAATTTGTGACAGAATGCAAAACCATTGAAGATGGGGTGAAATATATTCAAAAAAATTACAATATTGATTTGATTTTAGTAACAATGGGTAAACGCGGCAGTAAGGCTTTTTATAGAGGAATATCTGTTGAAAAAGAAGGTATAATTCAAAAAAATACAATAGATACAACTGGAGCTGGAGACACTTTTTGCGGGTGTATTTTAAATTTTGTGTTAGAGCATGGCTTAGAGGATTTAACAGAATCTTCTTTAATAGATATGATAACTTTTGCAAATGTAGCAGCGTCAATTATAACAACTAGAAGAGGTGCTATTAGATCTATGCCTTCAAAAAAAGAAATTCTTAATTTTATTCAGTGTTAATCTTATAGGAGGTTTTATTAATGTTTAGTAAAAATTATTATGACATAACAAAATGGAATGTTGGTAATCCGTATGAAGATATTGGAGAGGTAATCAATAGCATCATTGCGGATATTAAAAGCAGGCAAACGGACTCTGATATTAATGAAGGAGGAAAACCAGGCGCAGTTATCTATATCCCGCCAGGTGATTATCATCTTGTCACTCAAGTAGTTATAGACATCAGTTATCTAAAAATTGTGGGTTCTGGACATGGTTTTACATCTTCAAGTATTCGTTTTAATACTCCGAAGAGTGAATTGGCAGATTGGCACGAAGTGTGGCCGGGAGGAAGCCGTATACTTGTAGATATTTCTCTAGAGGCTGACGATGAGGAATATGTAGGTGCAGCGTTTTATGTTAAGCGGGATGGGGGCCCACGAATAAGTTCGGTAGAGTTTGCTGACTTTTGTATTGATGGTTTACATTTTTTGGACGATGGTTCAGAAAGAGTAGATCCAGAAAATACTTATACTAACGGGAAAACGGGTATTTATATTGCAAGTGCTCAAGATTCATTCCGGATTACAGGCATGGGGATAGTGTATTTAGAGCATGGAATTACTAGTTATAATGCAGATGCAATGGCTATACATGATAATTTCATAGCTGAATGTGGCAACTGTATAGAACTACGAGGTTCTGGACAGGCTTCAAAAATAACCGATAACTTAATAGGAGCCGGTTATAAAGGATATTCAATTTATGCTGAAAATTTTGGAGGACTTTTGATTACGGCCAACAATATTTTTCCACGAGGTACAAGTAGTGTCCATTTTGCTGGTGTGGTACGTTCCACTATTACAAGTAATAGATTCCATTCATTTTATCCGGGAATGCTGGTGTTCCAAGACAACTGCTCGGAAAATTTGGTTTCTTCAAACCATTTTTTACGTGACCATGAACCTTGGGCTCCTATGCTGGCATACGACAATGGTTTAGATGATTTGTATGGCCTCCTGTATATTAGCGGTAATAATAATTCCATAATTGCTAATCACATTTCGGAAACAATAGATACTCAGTATATAAAGCCGTCAGGTGCAACACCAGTAATAATACATGTTATTTCGGGTAAGGGGAATTATATTGCTAATAATCATATTGTTGCCACTACTGAATCATCGGAGGCACAAGCCGCGCCAAATAGTGCTTGTTTCTCTACGCAAGTAGAAGCTTTGCTGTCTATCGATAAATTGGAGGCACTTGACGTGACAACAGTACTGATAGAAAGAGAATCGGTTCAAAATACGATTCTTGATTCGGGAAGTGATGTACAGGTTGTTATGGACAAGACTGTAAATGCATTCAGAGCTACTCCAACGCTAGGAGCATAAATAGTGTATTCAACTATGTGTTTATGATGGCTTTTGTTTAGCATCACCCATGTGACGAGAAAGTACATTCAAAAAGAATCATTTACGACGCAGAAACTTTTTCCTAGTGGGACGTGAGTTTATGGAAACGCAAGTGATTTTAATAAGGAGCAGCCTTAGTTTTTGATGGATGACTATTTAGAAGAAGGTGCCCCAAAAGTCATTAAATGACTTTTGGGGCATCATCATTTTTGAAAAAAATAGAGAACGGTTACAACACCGTTCTTATCATGTGACATAATAAGGTATGCCTATTAATTAGTGAGGGGATTAAGTATAGAATATTTAATCAGCAGAGGAGGATAAATTGTGAATTTATTACGTAATGCAAAAGTCAAAAGTAAAATATTCTTTATGGGAAGTATGGCATTGATTTTTTTGGTTATTGTCGGAGCTATTGGGTTTTATTATTTAAAAATATCTAATGATAAAATGAAGGTTATGAATAGTAACCTATTAGCGGTTGAATATATTGAAGAAGTGAAATATGCTCATAATTCATTAAATACTGATTTATTTAAGTTGATGGCTACGTCAGATGTACTTGTTAAAAATGAATTAAAAGAATCTATTAAGAATAAAAAAGATGCATTAAATCAATATGTTAAAGAGTATGCTAATACAAAACTTGATCCATTTGAGATTGACACACTGAAACAGTTTAAAGATAATAGTGAAAGTGCAGAAAAAGTAGAAAATGATGTATTGAGTTTGGCTTTAGCAAATAAAAATGAAGAAGCGTATGCCCTGTATAATAAAAATTTAAGTTCACTAAACCAAAAGATTGAGAAAAATATTTCCGACTTAACTAAGTACAAGATTAATTCTACTGATCAACTTGATAATGAAAATCAAGCAAATTACAAAAAATCAATATATATAGTTGTAAGTGTAGTGCTATTAGCATTATTAATAGTTTTAATTGTATCTATTTTTATCACAGATTTAATTGCTAAACCTATACAATCATTGGAGCGTTATATAGAAATGGTTGCATTGGGAGACTTAAGAGAAGAAACCCTTGAAAAAACAAGAGAAGTAAAATTATATAATGATGAAATAGGTAAATTAGGGCATTCAATAATTTATATGCGTCAAAAACTATGGCAACTAGTATCTAAGGTATGTGAGGTATCAGAACAAATAGCGGCTTCTTCACAAGAATTTAATGCAAATTCAGAAAATTCATACAAAGGAATTGAAGAAACTGCAAAATCAGTAAATACAATTGCAGAAGGTATAGAAATTCAATTTAATACTATTAAGGATACTTCAAATGTAATTAAACAAATGTCTATAAGGATAAAACAAGTAGCTAAAAATACTATTGATTCTGCAAAGGTTGCTGAAAAGACACTTGAAGTAACAAATGAAGGTGGTAAAGATATTAATATAGCAAAAGATCAAATGAATAATATAGAAGAAGTAGTTACTAAGTTAGATGATGTTATAAAAATTCTTGTACGAAGATCAAATGAAATAGGCCAGATAGTTGAAGTAATTTCAGGAATTGCAGAACAGACTAACCTATTAGCATTAAATGCAGCAATAGAAGCAGCAAGAGCAGGGGAACAGGGCAAAGGTTTTACAGTTGTTGCGGAAGAAGTTAGAAAGTTAGCAGAACGTTCTAAGCAATTAACAGGGAAAATATCTGCGCTAATAGGACAGATTCAAGATGACACAGCTAATGCTGTTTCGGCAATGTATGAAGGAACAAAACAGGTAAAAATAGGTATGGAAGTTGTAGAAAATGTGGGACAATCATTCGAGGATATTTCAAAATTAGTTCTGGAAATTACAAGTCAAATGCGTGAGGCAGCGATAGCATCTGAAAGTATTACAAGTGGAAATCAACAAGTAGTTTCATATATGGAAAAAGTTGATGAAATAAGTAAGGATACTTCAAGTCAATCTCAAGCAATTGCAGCTAATGTTGAAGAACAAACAGCTGCAATGCAAGAAATAACAAGTGCATCTGAAGAACTTACTAAAATAGGTGAAATCTTAATGGCTGAAATTTTAAAATTTAAGTTATAAAATAAATTAGAATGGAAAGTGTATTTTAAGTACAAACAAACCTAGAGAACATTAAGTTTTTTAGGTTTACTTTGTTGCACAATAAATTAAAACTATGTACAATTATATAAATCTCTATGCAATGATTCAAAGAAGTATAAAAGGCTTATATCAAAGAAGTCCCAGAATTTATGGAATATTAGACTTCTTTATATATTCATAATGAGGAAATTCAACTTCAATGCCTGTTTTACTAAGCTTATAGTTTGTATTTTCCAGCGGATCTACTTTATTAACTAAGTTCATTCCAATTTTATACAATGCTTCAGATACAGTAGCTGGATCTTGAATAATAGTACCAGTCATCACACCCTTATCAATTAAATCTTTTGCTTCTGGCAATCCGTCAAATCCAACAACAAGGATATTTTTGGAGGTATTTCCTTTATTATATCCATAGGTTTGCAGTGCTTCAATCGCACCTATTGCCATATTATCATTATTTGCAATTATCGCTTCAATATGACCATCATATTGAAGAAATAATGAGTTGATAGCATCTTTAGCTAATTGTTTATCCCATTTAGCAAAATATAGCGCAAGTTGCTCTGTTTTTATTCCCGCATCGTTAATTGCTTTAATAGAATATTGCGTTCTATCATTTGTTATTGGATTATTGTGCTCACCTGATAGCATGACATACTGAAGTATGCCATCTCCATTTTTATCAACATTTTGTTTATTTGCATTCCATGCATCAACAATAATTTTACCTTGCGCCATAGCAGGTTTTTTAAAATCTTCTGCCATAAAAACAATCTTATTTTTGTAGTAACTAGAAAATTTCTCCGCTACTGTTGAATCCACATTTAAAAAAATCACTGGTATATTCGTTGGAAAAATTTTGTCAATAACATCTTTCACAACGTCTTCTTTTTTATCCACTAAGTCTATTATTAAAAGATCAATATTATTTCTAAGCAAGGAATCTATTTGCTCATTCTGTATAGCAAGATTGTTTTTTCCATCATAAAAAGTAAAACTAATGTTATTTTTTGTTTTATTTTGAATATCTTTTAAACCTTCATCAATGGAATTTACAAATGGATTATATAAATTTGTCCATAGTACTCCAACTTTGACTGCTTTTCCGTTACTAGTACTTAAAGTCGAACTAGCAAATATATTAGCATTAAAATTAATTGTTAATATGGTAGCCATTGTTATAATCATAATTGATGTGAATATTTTACAAGATGTTGTCATATTTATCCTCCATTTTGCCACTCCATTTGACGCTATAATTATAGTAATAAAAAATGTGAGTTGTTCAAATGAGGACATACTATTAATTTTTCTCTGTAAATTTAGGATATGCTGCTAATATATGGCTTTTGAACTACGGCTAAATTGAGCATTTTTTAACTAATTCTTCAAATAATATTTGATATTATTTTTTCTCTCTAGCTATAATTTATTCTATGATTACAAAAGAAAAATAAACAGCTCGTTATTTTGTTATGGTGAAAATGAAACAAATAGTAAACACCAATGAAAAAGAGTTTGAAGAAAGATCATATTCCATGAAGCATGCAAGAGCATTTATAATATTAAGATATTAAATTGTATTTACTAACAATTTATGTTAACATGCTATGTGAATAAGGTTATAGTATTAGGATATAGAATTAGGATATAATTAAATGTAAAAGGAGGCTGATGTATATATGCCAGCAACAATGAAAGATGTAGCAAAAGAAGCAGGAGTTGCACTAGGAACCGTTTCAAAAGTAATAAATAATATTCCTGTTAGTGAAGAATATAAAATAAAAGTAGAAGAAGCAATTAAAAAATTAGGATATGAAGTAGATATATATGCACGTGGAATGAAAAAACAAAAGACAGATACCATTGCGCTTATTATACCAAATTTATTTATCCCTTTTTTCTCACATTTTGCATATTATTTGGAGTGTGAGCTAAGTAAACATAAATATAAATTATTATTATGTAATTCGGATGGCAATGCAGAAAAAGAAGTACGTTATATTAATATGGCAAAGCAAAATAAGGTGGATGGAATTGTAGGTATAACATATAGCGATATTGATAAAGAAATATCCGATAATTGTAAATTTGTTTCTATTGATAGGCATTTTAGCAATCCAGATATTCCTTATGTTGCATCAGATAACTATAAAGGTGGAATGATTGCGGCTCAAAAGTTAATTGATATTGGATGTAAGAAAGTGGCTTTTATTAGGACAGGTTCTAGTGTATACGGAGAAACTTATAAAAGAAAGATCGGATTTATTGATCTTTGTAAAGAAAATAATATAGACTATAAGGTATTAGATTTAGTAGAACCCTTTGAGAATTTTGAAAAAACTTGTTCAGAATTTTTAGAAGAAAATATATGTAATGGAAAACTATTAATCGATGGTATATTTTTTAGTACAGATATGCTTGCATTAAGAGTTAAAAAGATAATCGAGTCTTATGGATTTAGTATTCCAAATGATGTGAATATAATTGGATATGATGGGATTAAAATAGTACCAGAACTTGATTACCCTGTTTCGAGTATTCGCCAGCCAGTTGAATTAATGGCAAAAAAATGTGTTGAAATAATTGTTGCTCTAATAAATAAACAAACTGTTTCTAAAATAAATTATTTGCCAGTAAGTTTTGTAGATAGCGGAACTACCAAATGATTAAAAATAAATTGGTAAGCTATGGTAACGAAGAAGTGGTTTTGAGCAAGTTCTTCTATCAACATCAAGAAGCGGATTAGGTTTGAAGCAGAGAACTGTGTTGGCTAATTTTGGTGATAAATAAAAAGCTTGCTCTTTATGATGTTGGAATATAATGTATGTTATTCAGATTATTAATAGTATTTTTACTAATAAATCAATCGTAAATTTTCTGTATTTTATAATGTGAACATCTAAATAACACTTGACGGAGATAGACTTTAGTAATATATTTAATGTATGAATTGTGTGAAACGTTTCACCAAGTTTAATGATAGTAAATAAAAATATTTAAAAAGATAATGTAATAAGAATTATATACAATGTAAAGGATTTGATGTTATATATGCGTGTAACAATGAAAGATGTTGCGAAAGAAGCAGGAGTTTCACTTGGAACAGTTTCGAAAGTGATAAATAAAATTCCAGTTGGCGAAGAATATAAAATAAAAGTAGAAGAAGCAATTAAAAAATTGGGATATGAAGTAGATATTTATGCACGTGGGATGAAAAAGCAAAAAACAGATACAATTGCACTAATTATACCTAATTTAATGAATCCATTTTTCGCATCCTTTGCATATTATTTGGAATTTGAATTAAATAAATATAACTATAAATTACTATTATGTAATTCGGATGGTAATGCAGAAAAAGAACTGAGATATATTAATATGGCAAAGCAAAGTAAGGTAGATGGAATTGTGGGTATAACATATAGTGATATTGATAAAGAAATATCTAATAACTGTAAATTTGTTTCTGTAGATAGACACTTTAGCAGATCTAATATTCCATATACTTCTTCTGATAATTATAAGGGGGGAATGATTGCTGCTCAAAAGTTAATAGATATTGGCTGTAAGAACTTAGCGTTTATTAGAACAGGTTCGAACATATACGGAGAAACTTATAAAAGAAAGACCGGATTTATCGATGTGTGCGAAGAAAATAAGATAAATTATAAGGTGTTAGACCTAATTGACCCTTGTGAGAATTTGGAAAAAAAATGTTCGGAATTCTTAGAAGAAAATATATATAAGGGAAAATTATTAATTGATGGCATATTTTTTAGTACAGATATTCTTGCATTAAGAGTTAAGAGAATAATTGAATCTTATGGATTTAGTATTCCAAACGATGTAAATTTAATAGGATATGATGGTATTAAATTAGTGGAAGAACTTGACTGTCTTGTTTCAAGTATTCATCAGCCGGTTGATTTAATGGCCCAAAGATGTGTTGAAATGGTAATTTCATTAATAAATAGACAAGCGGTTCCTGAGAGAAATTATTTACCCATCAGTTTTGTTGATGGCGGAACAACTAAATAATCCAAAAAGCATTTAATAAACATGTATTTAAATACCTAGGATAGTTAAATTCTTTCGTATTTTTTATGGGAATTTTAAGTAATTCATTATAGGCATTTTCTTTTTAGTAAAATTATTTTTACAATTTTTTCCTTATAGATAATATTACAAATATATAAGAATTAGGTAGGGAGATATATTAGGATTTTTAACGATATGTTAGATATGTAAGGAGGAAGAATTTATGAGAAACATAAGAATTAAAATCTTTTCAGCTATTTTAGCATGTGTGATTCTAATTACATTGTTAGTCGGATTTGTGAGTATTTCAAATTCAACTAATGTGGCTGAAACTAATTCAAAGAAAGAACTAACTTTAATATGTGAAAATAAAGCAAGTGAAATGAATGATAAAATATATAAAATTGAACAATCTGTAAATACTCTATCTAAAATAGCTTTAGACAATCTAGATTATGCATATAAATTTTCAACTGATATCCAATATTTAAAAGATTATCAAGATAAAATGGAAGTTATAGCAAAAGAATTTGGACAAAACACAGATGGAGCTTTAACATTCTATATACGATTTAATCCTGAAATCACGCCACCAACATCGGGGATTTATTATTCAAGAACAAGTGAAAAAGGAGCTTTTCAAAAGAATATTCCAATAGATATTAGCAAATATGATCCTAGTGATACCGAACATGTTGGGTGGTACTATATACCGGTAAGTGAGAAAAAACCAACATGGTTGGATCCATATTTAAATCCTAATAATAATATATACGTAGTATCTTATGTAGTGCCATTATATAAAGGTGGACAGTGTATTGGTGTAGTTGGCATGGATATTGATTTAAAAACAATACAAGACATTGTTCAAAATACTAAGGTTTATGAGTCGGGATATGCTTTTTTGATTAATGGAAAATATGACATTATATCTCACCCAAAATTTAGTATAAAAGATAATTTGTCTACTGTAGAAGGTGGAGCTATGAAGAACATAGTAGATAAAATAAAGACAAAATCATCTCCAGAGGAACTAATATCTTATGAAGTTGATGGTATAACGCAAAATTTAAGCTATATTCAGCTTTCAAATGGATGGACGTTTGTATTAACAGCTCCTTTATCAGAAATATTAGAACAATCTAATACACTTACTAAAACTATAGGTTTATTTATTATAATTGGAGTAGTTTTAACAGGTATAGTTGCATTTTTTATTGGTAATATTATATCAAGACCTTTAGTTAAAATTACAGAAATCATAAAAAGAGCGGGGAAACTTGACTTAATATATGATAATGAGTTTGATAATCTATTAAAAAATAAAGATGAAATAGGTGAACTTTCAAATGCATTTTATAATATGAGAAATGAATTAGTCGTGTTTATAAAACAAATACTAGAAAAGTCAAAGGATATTAGTATATCTAGCCAAGAACTTACATTAACAGTAGAAGAACTCACGCTAAAAGCAGAAAATATTGAAAAAGCTGTCGCTGATATAACCAATGATGCACAGGAAGCAAGTGCATCATCTGAAGAGATAAGTGCATCTATACAAGAAGTAGATTCTAGTATTAATATATTATCAAGTAAAGCCATAGAGGGTAGCAATAACGCAATCAGATCTAAAGAAAGAGCTATAGAAGTTCAAAAGAAAGGAGAATTATCTGTAGAAGAAACAAGAAGTATATATTATGAGAAAAAACAAAAGGGATTAAAAGCGATTGAAGATGGTAAAGTAGTAGAGAATATAAAAGTAATGGCGGATACTATTGCAAATATAGCAGAAGAGACTAATTTACTTGCACTCAATGCAGCTATAGAGGCAGCAAGAGCAGGGGAGCAAGGTAAAGGTTTTGCAGTAGTAGCTGATGAGGTCAAGAAGCTTGCAGAACAATCATCACAAGCAGTAAAAGCAATACAAGAAACTATTGTAAAGGTTAATGAAGCTTTTGAGAATCTTTCTGAAAATAGCAAAGAAGTATTAGAATTTATAAACGAAAGTATAGAACCACATTTAGAAAATATGAAACAAATAGGTGATGAGTATTACAATGATGCAGATTTTGTTACAAATATGTCCGATGAAATAGCATCTATGTCAGAAGAACTTGCAGCAACAATAAATCAGGTAAGTGATGCAGTTCAAAATACAGCTGGAGTTGCGCAGAAGTCATATGAAAATGCTGAAACAATAAAAAGTAGTATTGGAGAAACAACAAAATTCATACATCAGGTGTTATTAGCAGCGCAAAGTCAAGCAGAACTTTCTAAAATTCTCGATGAAATGGTAAATAAATTTAAGATTTAATATAAATTTCACAGAAAATATTTTTTAATACTACTTGACTATCATAGAATTTAGTAATATATTTAATATATAAACTACGTGAAACGTTTCACGAGGTGAAGTGAGTTAATAATATACGAAATAAAAAAGACTTCGGATAATGTAAAGGAAAAGTAAACGTTGTAGCAAACAATTATAATTAATAATGTTTGTTAGCCAAACCGTGAAACGTTTCAGATTCGGGTTTATGAAATTTAAAAATGGTTATTTTGAGTATTTAAAAAGAAAAAATATGTATTTAATAATCTTAGAGAGAGAAACTATACCTAATAATTTTTTTAAACATTATGAATACGTATTCTTGATTTTGAAATATTCTTAATATAAATATTCTAATAAAAATGAGGGGGATTCAAAAATGAAATTTAGTAAAAAAACAATAGCCGCTGTATCAATGGCAACATTATTAATGTTTTCAATGGTAGGATGTGGAGGCGGAAGTCAAGACCAAAGTAACAAATCAGCTAAAAGTGCTGACGGAAGTGTGACTTTAAACTTTTGGGTACATGAAACAGATTCGCCAGAAGGGCAGCTTTATAAACAAAGAATTGAAGAGTTTAACAAAGCTCACGAAGGGAAAATTAAAGTTGATTTAACTCAAATAGCACGTACTGGAGATGCATCTGGATACGATGATAAGGTTAATGCAGCAATCACAACAAATTCACTTCCAGATGTATTTACAGTAGATGGTCCAAACGTAGCAGCTCAAGCTGAAGCAGGGGTAATACAACCTATAGATCAATTTGTAGATAAAGAAGATTTGAAAGATTTTAATAAAGATATAATTAACCAAGGAACTTATAAAGGAAAACTTTATGGTTTAGCAGCAATGGATTCTTCAGTTGTAATTTACTATAACAAAGATATGTTTGCAAAAGCAGGTATTACAGCACCAACAAAAGTAGCAGATGCATGGACTTGGGATGAATTATATGAAAATGCTAAAAAATTGACTAAAGATGATGTATATGGAATAGATATGAATCTTAAATGGGGTGGGGAATGGAACACATTTGCATTTTTACCATTAGTACAATCGCTTGATGGTCAAATAGTTGCAGATGATGGTAAGACAGTAGATGGATTAATAAATAGTGATAAATCAGTTCAAGCATTAACTTATATTAAGAAATTAGTTGATAATAAAGTAGTTAATCCGACTCCAATTGATAATAGTTTTGAAAATGGAAAAGCAGCTATGGCTATGACAGGAACTTGGGAACCAGGAAATTTAGCTAAATATCCTGATTTGAAGTGGGGAATAATGCCATATCCAGTAGCTAAAAAAGGTGGAAAAGCAGTATCACCATGTGGAGCATGGGGCTATTATATGACAAAAGCTTGTACATCAGAAAAGCAAGAAGCAGCAGTTGAATTAATTAAATTCTTAACTAATACAGATGCATGTGTAGCAATTTATAAAGCTAATGGGATGCCGCCAGCAAGAGCAACAGCATTTAATAAAATAGATGAATTTAAGAAAGAACCTCTAAACGTAATAACAGAACAATTGCAAAATACAGCTACAGTAAGGCCATTGACTCCAAATTATCCAGTAATATCTGATCAATTTTCTAAAGCTATAACAAATACAATTAATGGAATGGATCCTAAACAAGCATTAGATGAGGCAGTAAAACAAATTGGTGTGCAAGTTAAGTAAACTTAAAAAATAATATACAAAGATTAATTAATGGAGCTATTGAAAAAAATTAAAGATATATCTTTGATTTTACTATTAGTAGGATTACAAATTATCTTTACAATAGCTCCCTTAAAAGAGAGGTGGATTATAATTAAAATTATGAAGAAAAATCGAATTAAGGCAAATGCCATATCAATTTCATTTGTATTGCCAGCAATAATATTATTATTTACTTTTATGATTATTCCATTTGCATTGTCATTTTATTATAGTTTTATGGATTACAACATTTTAAAACCAAATGCTATGAGTTTTGTAGGGTTAGATAATTTTAAAAAGGTATTTACTGATACTATCTTTATAAAAAGTATATATAACACCTTTAGATTTACAATTCTTGTAGTTCCATTGCAGCTGGGAGCAGCGCTAGGATTAGCCTTATTAGTTAATAGGAAACTTAAGGGGATTAAACTATTTAGGTTAGCATTCTTTGCTCCAACAGTTTTATCTCTAGTAGTAATTTCAATATTATGGACTATTATTTATAATCCTAATAATGGATTACTAAATTCAATATTAAATTCAATAGGGATAGCTAGTCAACCATTTTTATCAGATCCGACTCAAGCTATGTATTGTATAGTTTTTCTTTCAGCATGGCAAGGAGCGGGATTCCAAATGATGATATTTTTAGCAGGATTACAAGATATACCTACTTATCTATATGAAGCAGCAGAGGTGGATGGAGCTAGTAAATATCAACAATTTTTAAATATTACTTTGCCAGGACTTAAAAATATATCTGTACTATTATTTTTAACTATAACAATTGGGGCTGTTCAACTTCTTGTACAACCTATGATGATGACACAAGGTGGACCACTTAACTCTACAGTGACTATTGTGTATGAAATTTATCAAACAGGATACAAGTATAGAAATATGGGGTATGGTTCAGCAATGACTGTTGTATTTACAGCTATAATATTAGTTATAGTCTTGATACAAAATAAATTGATGGTTAGTAAGGAAGATTAAACAAAGAATGGAGGGAAAATATGTCTATAAAAAAACAAAATAATAAATTTATGCAATATATTGTTTTAATATTATTAGCGGTGTTTTTTATGTTCCCGCTTATTTGGATGGTAGTTTCATCATTCAAGAATGATCCTCAAATACTTTCTGATGTTTCTAGTATTAAAGCTTTTATGTTACCAGCGTTTAATGATAAATATTTTTATAATTATTCTGATTGTTTAAAGCAATTACCAATACTTAAATCTATGCTTAATTCATTTTTCTATATAGGAGTTATTATTATATTTAGCTTAATAGTAAATTCTTTAGCTGGGTATGGATTTGCAAGATTAGATTTTCCAGGTATAAAAATAATTTTTACAATTATATTATCGTTAATGATAATACCAGCTCAAACAGTAATGTTACCGTTATTTTCAATAGTATTCAAGTTAGGCTGGATTAATAGTTATTTAGGATTAATAATTCCTGTTATAGCAAATCCTTTTTATATATTTTTATTTAGACAAACCTTCTTAGGGTTACCAAAAGAGATTGAAGAGGCAGCTAAGCTTGATGGAGCTAGTCAATATACAATATTCGTAAAGCTTATAATGCCACTTGCAAAACCAATATATGCAACTGTAGCAATCATGATTTTCGTTGCAACTTGGAATGATTTTATATGGCCAGTAATGGTAATATCAGATCCATCAAAGCAAACAATTCAAATGGCATTGAGTTCATTATTTAGTATACAACCAATAAATTATGGAAGAGTAATGGCTGGATTAACTGTTGTAACTATACCAGTATTAATAATTTTCTTAACAATGCAAAAATATTATGTTCAAGGTATTGTTGGATCAGGTTCAAAGAATTAGCTTAGAAATAGGAAAATAATATAGAAATTCACAATATAGAGAGAAATAATTTTGAAAAATTAAAACAGATCTAATGAATGTCGTAGGAGAAGGTATCATTATGAATAAAATAAAAAATGAAATTATGCTAATAACTTATGCAGATAGTTTAGGAAAGAAT
>NZ_AUUU01000010.1 GCF_002760435.1 Clostridium sp. LS | reverse complement strand
AATACAGAACTCGGCTTATGGCTTATCTCGCATCAAGGTAAATGAACGGTTGAGCGATATATTAATATTGCTTTGCCCACATTTTGCCCACAAAGCAAACAAAGAGGTACTTTTACTTTAATATAAATTTAATTATTTTGTTAAATCTAAAATATTTGAAATAGTTTGGGTCGCTTCTCTATTTAAGTTATCAGTAACGTGCGCATAAATGTCACTGGTAGTTTGCATTAAGGAGTGACCTAATCTTTCTTGAAGAACTTTCATACTTACACCACCTTCTAATAATAAGGTTGCATTAGTATGCCTTAAATCATGCCAACGTATATTTTTTTCTATATTGCAATATTTCATTAATCTTTTTATTCTCTGGAGTAAACTTGAAGGAATTATAAATTTTCCGTTTTCCTGAACTAATAAAAGATTAGGATATTTATCATCAAATTTATTTTTTATATAAAATTCTCCATATTTTATTCGCTTCATCTTCAATATTTTCTTATGATTTTCAATTTTATTACATAGAGAATTACTTATTGGTAGTGTCCTGTAAGATGATTCGGTTTTTAATTTTTCAGACAACACATAAGTATTTTTAACTCTTATTAAAGCCTGACGAACTTTTAATGTTTGTTTCTCAGTATCAATATGCTTATCTAAATCTAAACCGCATAATTCACCACGTCTTAATCCAGTTTCGGATGTAATATCTAAAGCAAGCCTAAATATATAATCTTCATATGAATCTGAATTTACTTTTTGATATATGAGTTTCAATTCTTCTATTGTAAGTATATTAGCTTTAAATTTGGTTCGCTTAGGAGTATCTACAAATCTGCAAGGACTATTATTTATTAATTGTAATTTAACTGCCTTATTAAGAGCACTTCTTAAAATTCCATAATAACTTTGAACAGAAGTTGGAGAAATCAATTTATTAGTATTTACTTTGACTTTTTTTAAATCTCGGATAAATTTTTCAATATGCATAACTTTAATATCGCTAAGTTTAATAGATCCAATCATGGGATTGATATATTTTTCTATTGTTTGCATATATTTATTATAGGTGTTTTCACTTTTTTCGCCTTTTATATAATCATCAATCCACATAAGCATATAATCTTTTAATAGCATATCTGAATCTGATATATAACCACTATTCATTCTGTATAAAACTTCAGTTAATTTAGCTTCGGCTTCTTCCTTGGAACCTCCTCTTTTTTCAATTAATTTGTCATTTTCACGGTAACGATAATACCATATGTTACCCCTTTTTCGTACGCTTCCACGCATAAAAATCACTCCTTGTTTTTAAATAATATTTTTATATAAAATGCTGCATTAATTCACAAACTCTTTTAGGATAAGTGATATTATCACAACATCTATGTTTTTTTATATACTTTAAATACAAATAAGTTGCACATAAATCAGCTTGATACTCTTCTTTTAAATTCATAGTCAATGATGAATTTAAAAGAAGAGTATTTTGATGACCTAAAAAATAATGTGACAGTTCATGAAACAAAGTCACATAGAAATTTTCATCAGATAAATTCTCATTGACAACAATCATTTGTTTATTTGGAGATATATATTTATAAAATCCATTTATATTTTTAGTTAGCGGTTGGGTATTATACTCAACTCTTTTTAAACTTTTAACTATATGAACAGGATTGAGATCATCATAGTCATTAATTACTCCATCAGCAACACTTTGAATATACGAAATCATACTCAAAGCACTCACCCCCAATACAACCATTAAATTAAACTGAAATAAATTACCTATATTTTTTTGGTGTAAATTTCTTTTTATTTTTTATTTTTATAGCTTCAAGTGTAGTTCGAATAGCATTTTCGATAGCAAAATAATCTTCCTCACTTAGAGAATCTTTGTTCTTAGAAAATGACATTGATAATTCATTAATGATTTTTTGGGCTTCATCATCAATATTTTCTTGTTCTTTAATCGAAAGAGAGTAATCTCTTTCTTTTTTTATTTCTTCTATGTTTTCTATTTGTTCATTATCAGAAAGTAAATAATCTACAGTTACACCAAAGAAATCTGCTAATTTTATAAGTGTTTCATTACCTGTACCTTGTAAATTTTTCTCAACCATGCCTATAGTAGAACGACTAACACCAATAGCGTCCGAAAGCTCTTGCTGAGTTAAACCTTTCTTTTTTCTAAGATTTTTTATTTTATCACCTAACATAATAAATTCACCTCTATGACAATTTTATCATAATTAATGACAAAATCAATAGCAACTTTGAGGAAATTAAAGAAAATTAAAGCATGAGAAATATAACTTTGATTTTTGTCATATTTTATGATAAAATAGTAGTTTTGTTTTGTCATGAATTATGACATAATAGAACTACACTAAGACAAAAAATCACCTAATATAACAATTAAATCACCTAATAATACAATTTAATCCAAAGGAGGTAAGAAGAATGAAATTAACACCAATAAGATTAAGAAGATTAAATGTAGGCTTAGACAGTGAGCAGGCTATGAAAGCTCTAAAAATAACTAAAAGTACATTTTATAAATTGGAGCAAGGATGGACAAGCCCTTCACCACAATTAATTAAAAGGCTTGCTGATACTTATAAATGTACAACAGATGAAATATTCAAAGATTTACAAATTACTGGTTAGGAGGAGAAGCTTATGGAATTATACACAATAAAAGAAGCATCTAAAAAATTAAAAATAAATGTGTCTGATACATATAAGCTTATAAAGGCTGGGCATTTACAAGCACTTAAACTCGGAGCACTTAAAATCACATCTTTAGAACTTGAAAGATTTATTATAAATGCAAGTGGAAAAGACTATTCAGATTTAAATAATGTTAAGGAATTATTGGTGTCGCAACAAAATTAATTCTATTCATCATTTGATGTTTACATAAATAAAAAAGTAAGGAGAAGAGAAGTATGAAAAAACCAATTACACCAAAAGTAAGAGAAGCTGTACAAAAAGTAACAGAAGTTGTTCTAGAAGAGAATAAAGAAGTTGATTTATTTAAGATCATTGAAATCTTAGAAAAAGAGTATAATATCAAATTCTTTAACATGGAGGTATTGCAAAAACTTATTAAAGAAGCGTTACAAGAAATAGTATTTATATATTGCTAATAGGAGGAATTATAAATGGATAAGAGAGGAGAGCAGCTAAGAGAGAATATGCATAAGGCTATTGAAAAATACAGTGATATGACTTGTAAAGAAGTAGTACAAGCAAGTCAAAAACTAGATAGGTATATGAATGAACATTGTTCATATAAAAATAATTAAAAATTGAGAGGAGAACTAAAATATGAAATCAACAGGAATAGTAAGAAAAGTAGATGAACTTGGAAGGATTGTAGTTCCAATAGAGCTAAGGAGAACTTTGGACATTGGAGAAAGGGATGCATTAGAAATCTTTGTAGATGGAGACCAAATAATCTTAAAGAAATATGAGCCAGCATGTATATTCTGTGGCGAAGGTAAAGATGTAATTAACTATAAAGGTAAAAACATTTGTAAAAACTGCTTAAATGAAATTAGAAAGTAGGAAAGCTTATGATTACTAGAATTATAAGTAAAAAAGATGTAATCAAACAGTTAGAATCTTTGAAAGAAAATGCTGAATGTATGGCAAGTATTGAAGATGCGGATGAAGTGTTTACTAAAGATGTTATAGCTCTTAGTGCAGCTATTGATTGTGTTAAGAAAAGAAGAAGAGAAGATGTATACATCATAAAGGGAGCGGTTTTATTAACAATAGTAATATTAGCTCTAATACTTTTATTCTGGAATATGGCTTAGAGGCAATATTATGACAGGAAAGTGTATTGATTGTAATTTGTATTGGAACATAAGCATAAAGCAGAATATTCCTTCAGGAGGCTATATATGCCCAAGATGTACTGCAAAAAATAACAAATTGAATGAAAAGGACAAGCTACATAAGAAAAGTAGTGTGAATAAAAATGTTAAAAAATTACAAAAGAGAATATAAAAAAACTGACTATGATTGGGGAAACAATCATAGTCAGTAAGCTATACATTTAGTAATAACTTCTGTAAAAATAGTATACCAAATGTATGGCAAAAAATCAATAAAATCAAGGCTTTGAGACTTGATAAATCTATTAACTTTAGGACAGAAATAAAAAATATTTAGCATTAACAGAAGAGTGAAAGAGAGGTTATAGATATGCCCTACATCATGAGTATAACTAATGCTGGTAAAACAGTAGAGGTGGAAAAATATTACACACTTAGATATAAAGCTAAAGGTGTAAAAAGAGGAGAAGTTGTAAATCCAACTAGTGAAGATCAAAAAGATATAAATCTAAAATTAGCAGAGAAAAAATTAAGACATAGAATAAATGCAAATTTTGGAGAAGGAGATTTTCATACTGTATTTGATTATAGAAAAGATGAAAGACCAGATACAAAAGAACAGATGCGAGAAGATATAGATAAAGCTCTTAGAGAACTAAGAAAAGAATATAAAAAACAGGGTAAGGAATTTAAGTATATACATGTAATGGAAGTTGGAAGTAAAGGTGCAAGACACCACCATTTAGTTATAAATTACATAGATACTAAAATACTTCAAAAATGTTGGACAAAGGGAAGAGTTAAAGTATTCCCTTTGGATGAAACAGGTCAGTATGCAGAATTAGCAGCTTATCTTATAAAACAAACAAGTAAAAGTAAAGAACTTCAAAGTAAGAGATGGAATTGTAGTAAAAATTTAATAATACCAGAGCCAAACAAAATAATCATAAGTACAAGGGAATGGTATAGAACTGTACCACAAGCAAAGAAAGGATATTATATAGACAAAAATTCCATATACAAAGGAGTTAATAAATTTACAGGTTACGGATATTTCAAATATACAATAATAAAAGTTCCTGAAAAGGAAGTGAAAAATGAATGAGCTATTTAACCAATATAAGAAGAGATGGAGAAATAAGAAGGTTAAAAACCAAGTGCGAACATGCAAGTGAAGAGCTTGAAAAAATAGATAAGGCTATAAGAGATTGGGATTTAACACTTGATGAGCAAAAAGACGAGCTTAGAGAGTGGGTTGACTCATTAAGGGAATATTTAAGCCAGGAATAGGAGGAATTATATGTTATCAGCAACAGAAGCACAAGAACAAAGATATTTGTTCCAATGGGCGGGATATCATGAACAAAAATTTTCAGAGTTACGTTTGCTGCATCACATTCCAAACGGTGGAAGAAGAGATAAAAAAGAAGCAGCATCATTAAAACGTCAAGGAGTAAAGGCTGGTGTTCCAGATTTAGCTTTACCTTCACCACATGGTGGATTCTTTGGACTTTATATTGAACTTAAAGCTGGTAAAAATAAAACCAGTAAAGTTCAAAATGAATGGATAGAGCTATTAAAAGAACAAGGATATTTTGTTTCAGTATGTTATGGGTGGAGAGAAGCTGCAGATGTAATTGAAAATTATTTATCAAAGCCAAGGACAGAAGTAATAAGGGAAATGGTATCAGGAGAATTAGCGGAGGCTAAAAGAGATGAAGTATAAGCAAAAATTTACACTTCATGAACTTATGAAGAAAACTGTCAAGGATATAGAGCGAAAAAAGGCAATTAGAAAAAGAAGGTCAAAGACAAGCATCAATGCATAGTTTTGAAAACATGCGAAAAGTTCAGAAGAGAATATCTCATGGTAGATATTAAATTAAAAAATAAATAAGAGAAGAGGATCAGTAATTATGAGTATGCAAGTTATTTCAATTATTAATCTTAAAGGCGGAGTTGGTAAAACTATGAGCAGTATAAACATTGCTCATATACTAGCAACAGCCCACGATAAAAAAGTTTTATTAATAGATAATGACAGTCAGAGCAATACAACAAAGCTTTTTAATTTATATGACGAAGAAGAGCCAAGCATTTCAGATATTATGAATGAAAGTGTTGATATAGAGGATGTAATAGTTCCAACTCAATATAAGAATTTAGATTTGATCCCAGCTAATATGAGTTTATTAAAAGCAAATGAGCATTTAATAAAAAATAGTAGTAGTTTCAAAGGAATGATATTAAGAAACGCATTAGAGAAGATAGAGGGCGAATATGATTATTGCGTCATAGATAATTCACCAGGAATAAATATTAGTGTAATTAATGCATTAATATCAAGTAATGATGTTTTAATACCTATCAAAATAGATAAATTTGCTTTTGATGGGATGAAAGAATTAATGGATCAGATAGAAAACGCAAAGAAAATTAATCCAGGATTAAAATTAATAGGTTGTTTTGTAACCCAATTTAGCAGAAATAAAGTGAATCAGCAGGGAGAAGAGTTTTTAAACAATCAAGCTAAATATCCAATGTTCAAGTCACATATTAGAAAAACTGTAAAGATAGATGAAAGCTCATTTGAAAGCAAGCCGATTTTAGAGTGTTCAAAAAGATATGCTGCAGCTAAAGATTATTTAGAGCTTGTAGAAGAATATTTAAAAATTCAAGAGGTGTAGATCATGGGAAGAGCTGAAGATAGAAAAATGAGAAAAAGAGTAGATAAGAAAATTGGAAAAGGTGCAGTTGAGAAGATGGCAGCCAATTTAAATCAGGAAGTAATTAATTGGCAGGTAAATAGTAGATGTCAAAAGTTTGAAAGTTATCTTATAGATTCAGTTATAGAAGCCATGAAAAGAAATGGATTAAACAATGCTCAGATTAAAAGAATAAGTGATGATATAGAGTTGATCCTAAGAAAGAAGGTGCATGGAGTTGAGTAATTTTAAAAGAGGTTATTTAAATTCAGAAGAAAGAAATTTTTATATGATTTCTAAGTCGTTCATTCAAATGATAAATGGAGAAAGAAACCTAAATAATAAAATGACTAATGAAATATGGGTTGAATGGTCAAAAAAAGGTATGTTCACACAGTTGATGCAAAAAAGTATTAAGTTGGTAAAGACTTATTTAACCAAGTTTTGTGAAGAGATAGAAGAAAATATAGATGAAGCTGAAAAAGCAAAATTAAAAAAACAATTATTAAAATTTGATTATAGATTAGTAGATGATTATACAGTTCAAAAGTTGTATAGAGATTATAAAGATAAACTTAAATATATTGTTATGGAAAGAGAAAAATTTGATCCAATAATAGAGGAACTAGCTGAAATTAAATGTGTTGGTTGTAAATGTGATTATAAGACATGCTTCTTATATAAGGCATTTGATGATATAAGCCTTGTAAGAGTAGATGAAGAGGAGAATTGTCCATATGCTGTAGATTTATCAAAATGCAAGCCAGAAGAAGTAAAAAGAATTGAAAAAATAAAGGAAAATTTAAAAGTTAAAAATCAATTTAGAAAATAAAAATGTGTCCGATTCGGACACATTTAAGGAGTGAGAATATGAGTGATAGCTACAAATTGAAATTTAAGCTTTATGACAAAAAGAAAAATATGATAGTTGATTATATGGAGTGCAGTATAGCAATAGCAGATGGAACAGTCCAGAGCTTTGATAAAAAAGGAAACTTACAGGGAACAGCAGAGAATGTTCATTTAATACCTATTCAGTATGCTAATAAAAATACCATAGACGACAAAGAGATATATAAAGGTTTCGTTATAGAGAGAAGAGCTGGAGTGCCAGGTGAAGAAGATATAACAGGAGTTGTTGATTTTATGGAATGTGCCTGGTGGATTGTAAATCATAAAGAACAAAGAGCAGTTAATTTATTTAGTGAAACTGCAATAGATAAGATTATAGGAAACATATATCAAAATCCAGAATTAAAAGAGCAGTTCATGTGAGGTGAAAAACATGGGATTTAATATGTTAGAGCTATTGAATAATAGTTCAGAAGAAAACAAAAAATCTGAGAAGGTTGCCAGGTTCAAAACTATTCAAATAAATGTTAATGATCTAATACCTTCAGGAGAAAATTTTTATTCTACAGCTGAAGAGGAATTGAAAAGTTTAAAGGATTCTATTGAAATATTTGGAGTTCAACAAAATTTAGTAGTTAAGAAGGTAGATGGTGGAAAATATGAAATAATTGCAGGGCATAGAAGATATTTAGCATTAAAAAAGTTACTTGAAGAAGGAAAGCAGCAATTTGAATATGCACCATGTAAAGTTGAGAATGAAGAAGATTCTATTAAGGACAAGCTATTATTATTAATAACAAATTCCACTGCAAGGCAGCTTACAGATTGGGAAAAAACTCAACAGGCAGAGAAGCTAAAAGAGCTGCTAATTGAATATAAGAAAAAAGATAAATTACCTGGAAGAGTAAGAGAAATAATAGCGGATATATTGAATACTTCACCTACACAAGTAGCAAGAATGGAGAGCATATCTAAGAATTTAACGGAAGATTTTAAACAAGAATTTAAAGAAGAAAAAGTAAATATTTCAACTGCCTATGAACTTTCTAAATTACCACAGGATCAACAAGAAGAAATATTAAAAGAGTATGAGGAAAAGGGAAATATATCTATAAAAGATGTTAAAGAAAAAATAGAAGATTTACCAATTCAGAAAGGTTATGAAGAGGAGAATGCTCTAGCAATTATTGATAATGATATTGTTGATACCAAAACAGGAGAAATAGTAGAGCGGAAGATACCTAACTATCTGGCAAAGAAAATGATTGACAGAATTAGAGAAATGAATATTGATGAGTTAGCAGATTTCATATGTGATAGGTGTAATGGTGGTGGCGGCTGTGCTGGAATTTGTGATCTAGCCATTACATGTACAAGCGATAATAAACATCAAACATGTGTAAATTGGTTAAATACTCAAACATAGAATTAAGCTTGCAGGACTGGGAGTGTTAGTAGCAGGGATTACAATAGCTAATGTTAAGGTTACTGCAATAAATAAACTGAAGAGGGAAATAAAAGCCCTCTTCAAGAACATGATTTAAAGGATGATTAAATGGACTATGAGGATAAATATAGAGAAGAAGTTAACATATTAAATTCTATAGAAAAAAGATATTCAATATTACAGGAAAATGATATTACAGAAGCATTTAAATTGATGAAGGATAGCCTACAGGCATATAACAGATGGAGCTATATAAGGTGTGAATATAGAAGATTACTTAAACGTGGAGAAAAACCAGAGGAGAAGGACAGGCTAGAAGATATATGCAGATATTTAAAAGAGGTTCATACAAACGCTAGAATAATTTGGAGATTTGCAAAAGAAGATTTAAGAGGTAACAAAGAATATTAAAATATTAGTCTAAATTTAAGGATGTGATTTTATGGGATCTAATAGAGCATGGAACAAAAATGAGATTAATTTTTTAAAAGAAAATTGGGGAATGAAGTCAATTAAATGTTTAGCAGTAAATTTAAATAGAACTGATGTAGCAATTGTAATTAAGGCTCAAAAGATAGGTTTAGGGAGTTTTATTCAAAGTGGAGAGCAACTTACCTTCAGACAATTATTAAGTGCTTTAGGATTGGAAAGTAGTTATTCATGGATGAAAGAAAAATTTGTAAGCAATGGATTACCTACAGTAACTAAAATAGTAAAAACGAAAAGAGTGCTAAAAGTTGATTTAGATCAGTTTTGGAAATGGGCAGAGAAGCATAAGCAATTATTAAATTTTTCTAAATTTGAAGAGGGAACACTTGGAGAAGAACCTTCATGGGTAAGTGAAAAGAGGAAGGCAGATAAAAGCAATCCAACTAAAAGAACACATAATAAACCTTGGACTAAATCAGAAGATTCACTATTGATAGAAAAGACTAAATCATGCAGGTATACATATAAAGACTTGGCAAAGGAATTTAATAGAACTGAATGTGCTATAAAAAGACGGTTATATGATTTAGCAGTCCCTTATAGACCAGTACCATTGGATAATCAAATAAAATGGACTTCTGAAGAGAATGCATTAATGATAGAGCTTCATAATAAAGGCTATGACAATTATGCAATAGCTCAGATATTAAATAAAACTCATTTGAGTATAAGCGATAGATTGAAGAAAGTTAATATTTAATCAAATTTATGTTGGAGAGGATGAGGAGCTGATGGAAGATACATTATTATTTAAGATTAATAACAGTCTTAATTGGGTAGAAGTTCATAGTACAAGCGAAGGGTATAAAATAATTAGCTTTATACCTGAACGTGGAAAGATAGAAAGTGAATATGAGAATTCAGAAAGATTTAATAATAAATCAAATTGGAATCTAAATATGATAGCAGAGCATGGAGAACTTGAAAAGCAGGGAATTATAAAAACAATTAATTGTGAAGAGGAATTTAAAGTGGATTTAATGGAAGGATTAAAAGCAGTAGATCCTACAATAACAGAAAACATTACAGATGCATATTTAACTTGTGGTGATAATGCGGAAGTAGTATTAGCTTTGAAATTTAATGAAAATATGAGTGAAGAGCATAGACGATTACTTGCAACTTGTATAGCAACAACATTTATTAAAGACATGGCAGCCAATAAAGAATTTGGTGAAAAGCTAAATGGAATGCAAATTGAAATATTAAAAAATTAATGCAGAAAAGGTGTGATGAAGTGGCAATAGGATTGATAGACATTGATAGTAAAATTCCTAACTTAGCACTTATGAAATTAAGCAACTATTATAAAAGTTTAGGTGAGGAAGTTGAATTCGTACAACCTAATAAGCAATATGAAAGGATATTTGCCAGTGCTATTTTTACTAGAAGTAAAGAGATATGTTTAAAGCTCCAGGAGCAATATGGAGATAAGATTGAAATTGGCGGCACTGGCTTTGATGTTAATAAAGAACTTGATCCAGTAATAGAGAATATGAAACCTGACTACAATCTGTATACTGCTGAAATGATTGCAGCACGTATGCGAGGAATAATGACTAAGCAACGCAAAACGGAAAAGGCAACTGAAATAGTCAATGCAGGCATGGGATTTACTAGTAGAGGTTGTGTAAGGGAATGTGGATTTTGTTTTGTACCAAAGAAGGAGGGCAAATTTCATAATGTAGCTGAAATTAAAGACATTATAAATCCTAAATCAAATGTAATCATACTTCATGATAATAATCTTACAGCAGATCCTAATTGTATAGATAAGCTTAAAGAAATTAAAGAACGAAAACTCATAGTTGATATTAACCAAGGCTGTGATGTAAGACTAGTAAATGATGATATAGCAAAGGCTTTAAGTGAAGTAAAGCACCTTAGAAGTGTCCACTATGCTTGGGATTTAATGGGGTATGAAAGCCAGGTACTTGATGGAATAAAAGTGTTGCTTAAGTATATGAAAGCTTGGAGACATATGTGCTTCATGTTGGTGGGGTTTAACACTAGCTTTGAAGAAGATATGTACAGATTTAGAAAACTCGATGAAATGGGAATAAGACCATATGTAATGGTATATAACGACAAAAAAGATATTAGATTAAAACATTTTGAAAGATGGGTTAATTCAAGAATTTGCAAAGCATGTGAGTGGGAAGATTATGAACCTTGGGTACGTGATCAAGTAATAGCGAATCAGATTAGTTTTCAATTATAGAAAGTTTGGTAAATTTAAGGCTAGAGTATGTAGATTACAGGAGGATTTAGATATGACAAATTATGAAGTTTATTTTGGGACAAAAGAGAGGGCGGTGGATTCTTTAGCTTTGCTTCTTGAATTCCCTGACCATCCAAGGAAAGAAGTAAGAGAGTTTCAGAAAGAAGTTAAAGATACAGGTGCGATTAAATGGCTAGAGAGTGAATGTACAAACCAAAGATGGTGGAAGAACGAACCAATTACAAGGAATAGGTAATACTTAAAGATGAAGGAGCGTTAAAACATGTTAGAAATATTAAAATATATATTTTCGAGTGGATGGATATTCATAGGAACAGTAATTATTATATATGTGGTTGGAGAAGTAATTAGTACTATTGTAACTAATATATGTAGAACTATAATTGCTTGCAAAAGTGTCAAATATAGCAAGGATACAAATATAAGAATTGAATAATACTGAAAAGGGTGGAGTAAATGAATGAATATGATGACATAAATGATTATATTGAAGATTGTACAAGATTTAGAATCAATCCTACTAAAGAGCAGCTGATAAATTGGTGTAATGAGTTAGGAATGAAAATAAAAAGTAAAGATACAAAGGATATTGTAATAGATAAATTATTAGAGAATGGTATCACATGGATGGATCTTTATAATAAATACAAACATGCTGCTTATGGAATACATCCATCAATATTTAATAATAAATTCAATGTTACAAAGTATCAAAGAGAAAAGATGGTTAAAACAGGCTTCTTAGAGATAATGTATTATCAGTATGACAAAATAATGCCAGGCATTCATTCGAATGTACCTTATTATTCAGCAGAACAATATTTTTCTCTTACCATAGAAGATATTGAAATTTGGAAACAAAAAAATATTAGGGGATATAAGAAAGATCATGATAAATGAAAAACTTGAAATTATAATAACAAGATGGTTTAAATGTGAAATAACAGGTGATGAAGCTATGTCTCAAATAGTTAAAAGTTTAGCTGAAGAGGAAAGGAGTAAAGATGAAATTATTAATGCATGTACTAAAGAAAAATCATAAATTATCAATCGATAATGAAACGCTGCCAATTAAAGAAATATCAGAAAAGCTTAAGGAAGAGTTTTATGAAGTAATAAAAGCCTTGAACAATTACAATAATGATAAAACATTATTAAATTTAAAAGAAGTCATAAGAGAAACATTTGATGTGATACAGATTTGCATTCTTATTTTATGGAGATGTCATAAAAAAGCTTTAGATTTGGACGAGCCTAATTTAATTCAGGATATTAATTTAGAGCATAAAGATAAACTTATTTCAGGTAGAGGCTGGATTGCTGAAACTGGAATTGAAATTGATGTAAAAGAGTAGGTGAAGAGGTATGAAAAATAAGGATGTAATAATAGAAAGTTTTAATCAGGTCAATGTTAGCAGAATGAAGCTGCCTTTTATAGTTATATATGATCATCCTATCGATTATATTAATAGCTATGTAGCAAGATTATTTGATGTTAATAAACCAACCAATATAGTTATTTTAAGTGATGATTTAGAAACATTAAGAAGAAAAATACCTGAAGGGATGGTTAGATTTGATAGGCACAAAGAAGATGATGAAAAGATAGTTGAATCGTATTGTTAATATATAAAACAAAAGCACATTAGAGCATCTAATAATTTGGGAGATCATTAATACTCTAATGTGCAGATCCTTCAAACATTATATCATAAAATATGTTGAAGGAGTAGTGAGCATATGAAGAAGGATCATATTAGAGATTATGCAACAGAGGCATTTAGATTTTATGCGTTAGTAGGTATGTCCGCTATAGAATATAGAGAAAAAATAAGGAATGAAGCTATAAATACAGTAGTTAAGAGAATGGGAAAAGGTACAAAAGGTGGAAGTCCAACAGAAGCACAACTTATTTATGCAGATAAAGCAATTGAAGAAAAACTAAGTGAAATACAAGATTTAGAGGCAGTGGAAAAAACAATGAAAGAATTTGAAGCTGATGTATTTACGAGAATTACAATATTACCTTTAATTAAAGCGGTATATTTTACTGAAGCTGATAAAGAAATAAAAAAAGGTGAGATAAGAAATAGAGTTATAAAAGCGTGTAGTGATTTAAGTATAAGCGAAAGTACTGCATACAGATATTTAAAGAGAGCTAGACTTTTATTCGCACATAATAGAGGGTTAAGAGCTGGAGAGGTGGAAAGAATTAATTATTATTAAAAAGTTGACAGTAGTAAGACCATGTCAAGTGATATACTGTATATAGTGGTTGAAAAACCAACAAACAAAAGATAAAACTGATTCCTCTTAATAAAAAGATATTTATATTTTTATAGATATCTTTTTATTATGTCTGGAGATCCAGAAGGGACGTGATTACTTATGATGAAACCACCTATTACTCGAATGGGAGGAAAAAGCAAACTAAGAAAGACAATTATTGAAATGATTCCAGAGCATACGTGTTATGTAGAATTGTTCTTTGGAGCTGGCTGGGTGTACTTTGGTAAAGAAAAAAGCAAGGTAGAAGTAATTAATGACATTGATAAGGAATTAATAAACCTATTTAAAATGATTAAGCACCATGCTCCAGAAATAGAAAGACAACTAGAATATGAATTCTCAGGGCGGGATATATTTGAAGAATATAAGCACTGTACCTTAGAATACCTCACAGAAATACATAGAGCTGTGAGGTTTTTATATTTAATAACACAAAGCTTTGCAGGTAAAGGAAATCATTACGGATATGGAACAAATACAAAACCATCACCACAAATATTCTACAAGAACGTGCTACAGGAGTTAAAAGAAAGACTGAGAAACACGTATGTTGAAAACTTATCATTTGAAAAAGTGATTGATAAGTATGATAGAGAGTATTCTTTTTTCTTTTGTGATCCACCTTATTGGGAAACAGCAGGCTATGGAAATAGTTTTGGTGAAAAGGAACATTTATTATTAAGAGATAAACTTACAAATATTAAAGGAAAATTTCTTGTAACAATTAATGATCATCCTGCAGTAAGAGAATGGTATAAGCAATTTAAAATAAAAGAGGTTGAGGTTAATTATTCTATATCCAGAGAGAGTAAGGCAAGAGGAAAGTATGCAGAATTAATAATTACTAACTACTAAATAAAAGAAGGTGAAGAGGTTGCCAACTTATAAGTGTTATACAAGATGGAACAAAGCTAATCTAATATGTTTATGTAAGGTTGGCAATCCTGCTTGTGATAGGTATAAGACTTGTGACATAGATAAATTAAGACTAAATAAATATGAGGGGATAAAAGAATGTTTTAAAAATAGTGAAAGAAAAAAATAAACAGTTAATAAATACTATGTGCTGTCTCGGTTCAAATCCGAGCACTAATATTATTAAGAATATATTAGAGGACGTTAAAGCGTACTGACTTGCTATTATCCAATATAGCAGATACATGCATGGGATGCAGGGCGCATAAGGATAAGGTGGTAACATGGCTAGGCATAGCGAAATATATAAAACAAAAGAATGGAAGAAAGCAAGAGCGTATGTAATAGCTAGAAGTAATGGACTATGTGAGAGGTGCAAGAAGAAAGGTAAGATAGTACCTGGTAAGATAGTACATCATAAGAAGTGGTTAACAGATGAGAATAAGAATGATTGGAATGTTGCCTACGATCCTAATAACTTAGAATACATTTGCAACGATTGCCATGAAGAAGAACATGATAGAAGTATTGGACTACAAAAATTTTTAATCCCCCCGGGGTAAGCTGAATTTTTGAGATCTTAAAAGACCGTATAGGGGAGCTTCTTTTTCACTCGAGGGTTGCACGCATGAGGGGTGTGGTATGAAGGAAGGTGTAGATAATGAAAGATGATATTTTATCGGAAGAAATTGAAAGACAACAAAGGATTTTACTAAAGAAAGAAAAAGAAAAAAGAATTAAAAAAGAGATTAATAGGCTTAAAAAATTGTTTAAAGATATGCCAGAAAATACTATGGATAAAGTATCTTCTTTAGTAAAAAATGCTGCTTTCATGACAGTTACGTTAGAAGATCTTCAGGAAACAATAAATTGTGAAGGAACAGTTAGTGAATATAAAAATGGGGAGAATCAGTTTGGTACAAAGAAAAGTCCAGAGGTTGAAATATATAATACTATGATAAAAAATCACATGGGAATAATGAAACAATTAACTGATCTCATGCCAGAAGAACCAAAGAAAAAAACAAATGAAAATGACCAATTGTTTAAAATAATAAATCGTGGTAAGAATGGCTAAAACAAAGATTGAAGTTCCACAATATATAAAAGAGTGGCATGACTATGTTTCAGCAAAACCTAAAAATCATGGAAAAGATATTAAAAAGCTCAAAAAACTAATTGAGAAACTTCTTAAAAGTAAAACTGTATTTTATGATGATACAGATGTTGAAGCATTTATTGATTTCTGTAGATTAGTAAAACATAGAGAAGGTCGTTGGGCAGGGCAGCCTTTAGAATTAAGCATTGAACAAAAATATATTGCAGCATGTGTATTTGGATTTAAAATATATGATACTGAATTAAACATGGTAGTAAGATATTTTAAGGAAATGGCTTTATTAGTTGCTAGAAAGTGGGGGAAAAGCACATTTGTTTCAGCTATAGCTGACTTTATGCTGATGTGTGATAGAGAACCAGCTGCACAAGTGTGGTGTCTTGCAACACAAAAGCAACAAGCAAGTATAGTATATGAAGCAGCTAAAAACTTTGCTTTAAGTAGTGAAGCTTTAAAACCTCATGTAAAAACTAGACGAGATAAAGATAATTCAGAAATGTTTTTATTCCCTGCTGGAAATAGTTATATGAAGGCAGGCAGTAAAAACAGTAATTCACAAGATGGATTAAATCCTCATTGTGTTGTTATCGATGAAATGCATGCTATAAAAGATAGAAATACCTATGATGTATTTTCATCTGCCATGGGAGCTAGGACACAACCTTTAATCTTTATTATTAGTACTTTTGGATTTCAAAGAGAAGGTATTTTTGATAGTGTACTTGAAAGATGTGAAGCTGTTCTAAATGGTGAAAGTAAAGAAAGACTTTTCCCAATAATATTTAGAATAGATGAAGATGATAAAGTAGAAGATAGAAAGTGTTGGGTGAAAGCTAATCCAGGCTTAATTGAAGCTAGACCAACAATGAGTTATCTTGAAGGTGAATATCAAAAAGCTTTAAAAGATCCTGCTCAAATGCCATCATTCTTAGCAAAACATTTAAATAGAGCAAGCTCTATGAGCGTAGTTTATTTTAATTTACAAGATGTAGATAGATGTGCTATTGATATGAACTTGGATATGATACAGGATAAATATGCAGCAGGTGGAGCTGATTTAGCAGAGACAACAGATTTATGTTGTGCTTCAGCATTAATACCTATGAATGGAAAATTATATTTATTCCAAAAATATTTCATAGCAAAATCTAGAATTGAACAAAATTCAAAGGCTGATAAAATGGCATATGAAAGTTTTTGTAATACTAATGCACTCGATCCACTTAACAATGAATTACTCAAAGTATGTGAAGGAAGTCTAGTTAAAAAAAGCGATATTACTGAATGGTTTCTTGAATTATCAGAAAAATATCAAGTTACATTTTGGAAAATTGGTGCTGATAGATGGCACTTTGATGAATGGAGCGAAGATATGGCTATGAATGGATTTCCGTTAGAAAACAAAGAAGGTCGAGGGGTATTATTTCCAGTAGCCATGGGTGCAAAGAGTTTATCAGAGCCTATGAAAGAAACTAGAGTATTGTTTGAAGATGAAATAATACAGTTCAGTAGGCATAATGGTTTATTTAGATGGTGTACCACAAATACTGCTGCTAAAATAACAATGCCTAATAATGATATACAACCAGATAAATCAAAATCAAAGGCACGTATTGATGGATATGTGTCTTTTTTATGTGCTTATATTGCTTATACAAAGTGCAAAGATATGTTTGAACAATATCAGTGATGTGAAAGGAGGTGAAAAACATAGGATTATTCAATAGTTTAGCAAACTTTTTTCAAAAGGATAAACTCACAGCTGCAAAACTTATAAATTTACTTAATCAAGGCTATTCCATACTTCAAGTAAATAGACAATTGTATGATATTCCTGAAGTAAGAACAGCTATAAACTTTGTAGCTGAAAAAATAGCAAGCGTACCGTTTTACCACATAAGAGGCGATACCGAAGGAAATATGACAATGGTTAATGATAGTTTTCAATATGTGTTGAATGTAAGGACTAATAAGTATCAATGTCCACAAGTATTTTGGACACAGATGATCACAATTTACCTCGTGGCTAACAATGCTTTTGCTATGCCAGAGTGGAATGATAATGGAACTTTAGCTGCTATGTATGTACTTCCATTTACACAATTTGAATTTACTCAAGATGAAAATGGAAAGTTAATAATTGTATTCAATGGGAATCTAAATTATTCATTTTATTATGACGATATCATTCATTTGCAGAGGTTTCCAACTTTCAAAGGTGGTGCACCTAAACAGGCTACAGGCAATTATACAAAAATAGTTGGTACTATGCAAAATCAAGCGGTTGGAGATAGTGAAACAAGCGGAAGAATATCAGCATTGTTACAAGTTAAATCACAATTAAAATCATCAGATATGGAAAAGAAGCTTAAGGAATTTAAAGATACTTTTTTAACTGCTGAAAATACTACTGGTATGGGAATGATAGGGGCTGAGTACGAGTTATTACCTTATAATTTCAAGAACAGTCCATTAAACACTGAGTTATTAACTGAGGTGATAAAACAACTTTATAATTACTTCGGACCATCTTATGAAATTATAAATGGTACAGCTGGAGAGCTTGAGTATGAACAGTTTATTGATAATAAAGCGAAACCTATTATTTATCAGATTGAAGAGGAACTGACATATAAATTGTTTTCTAGTAATGAAATATACTTCAATAACAAAATACAGGCTGAAACTGTTGATTTGGAAATAAGTACATTGGCAGCAAAGACAGCATTTTATAAGGAAATGGTGTATGGAACAATTATGAACAGAAATGAAATAAGACGGAGACTTGGAATGCCAAGAGGTCCGGCTGAACTTGATAAATTCCTTGGGAATAAGAACTTTGAAACACTTGAGCCAGGAATTTATGAAGTTGGTGGAACACTAGATAACCCTGATGATGGGAAGTAAAGGAGGAAATTAATTTGGAGGATAAAGAAAAGAAATCACCGTTAACAGCTCAAAATAAAAGAAAAGTTAATTTTGAAAATGCAAAATCTAAATTTAGAGCTGCTACAGAAGAAGTAAATGGACAACAAGTCAGAGTACTAAAAGGATATCCAATATTATTTGATGTTTATGGACATCCAAATATGGGAAGTAAGTGGGTAGAAAAAATAGACAGAAATGCTTTGGCTACCGTTGATTTTTCTAACTTAGTTATATTGTTTAATCATGATACTTCAATGGTATTAGGCAGATATGGCAAAAATCTTACTGCGGTTATTGATGATGTAGGTTTATTTGTAACAGTAACGTTAGGAAATACTTTTTTAGATGATTATGTTTATGACAGAGTAGAAAGAGAACTAGTGGATGGAATGAGCTTTTGGTTTGATAATCAATCAATGGTTGCAACTGATTGGGCTAATAAGATTGATGTTGTTACAAAAATCAATGCAGTGTATGAAGTGAGTATTGTGACTTTTCCTGCCTATGAAGAGACAGTTGTAATTACTGCAGATGGAACAGATCCAAAACCAACACCGCCACCTGAAGAAGAAGTACCACAAGATCCAACACCAGAAGATGTACAGGAACAGGTAACTGCTAATAACGAAGCAACAAAACAAGCTTTATTAAGTTTAATTGAATTAATGTAAGGAGGACATAGATATGAAATTAAGTCAAAAAGAGGCAGCAGAATTAAAGAGGGAACAAACAGAATTAGAAACAAAGAGGTCAGAACTAAAAGCTAAATGTAAAAATCATAGAGATATGACAGTTGAAGAGCTTAATGGTGTAACTGAGAATTTAAGAAGTGTATCAGCGAGACTAGATCAAATTCAAGAACAATTAAAAGATGCACCACAAGTTGAACAAAGAGGAGGATTAGGAATGTTAAAAGATTTAAAAGGGAATGAAATAACAGAAGAAAATTACAGATCATCTGCAAAATACAGAGATGCATTTTACAGGAGCTTCTTAAATAACAAAGTTAGTGAAGAAGATTCCGAGATAATGGCTTTTGGTAAGAGAGCAGCTACTAATGGTATGAATGGAGATGGAGTTACAACAGGAAGTGAATACTTAGTACCAGAGACAACTCTAAATAATGTTTATTCTGTAATTAAGCAGTATGGTAAATTATACAGTGCTATAACTAAGTTTGGATTTACAGGTGATGTTGCATTACCAATAGGTACAGCAGATGCACCAACAACTAATGATGAAGGAATAACAAATTTAACATTTACCTTTACAGAGGTAAAAATAAGCCAAATGGCAGTTGTAGCAACTATAACAGTTAAAAACTTATTGCTTAGAAATAGCATTCCAGCTTTTGAAAAGTATTTATCAATGGAAATAGGAAAATATATTGGTATACTTTGTGAGAATTATGTATTAAACGGATCATTGTCAAACAGTACTTTTGAAGGAATTATTACAGCTTTAAAAACTACTCCTTCAGCAGCAAAAACTTATTCTGAATTAGATTGGAAGGGAATAGCTGGAATAATGGGTGGAGTAGAGAGTCCATACGGAGATAATGCGACGTGGGTAATGAAGAGAAGTACATTCTTCAATAGATTTTTCGCATTAACTGATTCTACAGGAAAACCTATTGTTACAGTTACACCACTAATTCAAGGTCAACCTGGTCAAGATAATTATGGTTCAGCAACACCATATTTAATAGCAGGACAACCTGTGATATTTACATCTCAAATGCCTGATACAGACGGAATACTTTATGGAGATTTAAGCACATATGTGGTAAATGAATCAGAATCATTCACTATAGAATCAAATACTTCAGAAAAGTTCAGTGAAGATAAAACAGTGTGGAGAGGTAAATTATATAGTGGTGGTAAAGGAACATTCCCTAAAGAAACGTTTGTGTATTATTCTTATAGTGCATCTTAAGAAAGGAGCGGTAATTAATGGCTAAAGCTAAAAATGTGACAGAAAATATAGTGATTGAAGATGCTAATGTAGTAATTGAAGATGCTGCGGAAATCAAAAGAGACGAAACAGTGATATACTTCAAGGCTATTAAACCATTAACAACCCAAGAACATAAGAATCTACATGAGAAAATAGAAGTTGAGATGAAAAAATCGGGACTAAAAGTTATTTTAGTCCCTTTTCTCGTAGATTTAGTTGATAGTCAGGGTTAGAAAGGAATTAATGTGTATGAATGATGAAGAAATACTTGAAAAAGTTAAGATAGGATTAGCAGTAGATGGAGATTACACCGATGATACGCTTAAAATAAAAACAATGGCAGTAAAACAATATATGTTAAATGCTGGTGTAAGCCAAAGTGCTCTTGAAACTGATTTAGGGATTGCAACTCTAACTATAGGTGTTAATGATATATGGTCATTAGAATCTGGTGAAATTAAATTTTCTTTTGCTTTTGATATGTGCCTTATGCCTCAATTAAAAGCTATTAGTATATGATGGTGATGTTATGGTAGAAAGGTTAGATAAGAAAATTGAGGTGTGGGGAAAAGTTGAAGTACATGATGAAGAGTTAAATGAAGACACATTTCAAGATGCAAAAATAAAAGATAAGCCTATATGGTGCAAAATTATACCACAAACAGGTTCATTGCAAAAGCAACAAGCTAATACAATGCTATCCAGTGTAACACATAAAATTAAAGTTAGGTATGGAGCAGGTAAGGATATTACCCAAGATATGTGGCTAATACATCAAGGGCATAGATTTGATATTAAGTATATATTAGATCCTTATTTTGCTCATCAGTTTCTTGAAATATTCTGTGAGGAGATTATAGGAGGATAGTATGAGTAGAGATGGGTTTGATTTTAGTGAGTTAACTAAATTTGAGAAAAAATTAGCTGAAAAAGCCAATGATACTATGCCAAAAGAAAGTAGAAAATTTATAAAAAAACAAGCTAATAATCTTAACAAAAAAAATAAAACAGTTTTTAAAAGTAAAGGAATAGGTCAAGAAACAGGAAATTTACTTAAAGGATTCAAATCAGGTAAAGCTTATAAATATAGAGGTGTTTGGTCTGCAAGAGCTTTTAATAATAGCCCACATGCTCATTTACTTAATGATGGTTTTATGTGGAAACCACATAAAAGCGTTGCGAAAGGACAATCTCATAAGCAAACTGGCGAAGAAAAATTTATTCCTGGATTTCATTTCATGGAAGAGGCTGCTAAAGCATTTGAAAGTGGCTTCTATTCAGATGTTGAAGACTGGTTATATGAAGTATTTGTAAAGGGGTTGTAACATGATTACACTGAAACAAATAAATAAGGCTATAAATAATACAATAAAATCTGCATTGGCAAATACTGAGTTTGCTGATGTTAAAATTATATCAGAAGATACCGCAGAAGCATTAAAAAAAGAGACAGATGGATCATATATAAATGTTATAAGACCATCTATAAAAGTTACATTTGATACTACACAATCAGGAAAATTTAATAGTCAATTAAAAGAAAGAACCCTTCCAGTTAGGGTTTATTTTTTTGCAAAAGATAAGAACAAGCCAAAGCTGGACAATTTAGGAATGCAGGACTTATTAGAAAATGCATTCTTGGAGGATTTGAAAGTTACAGATACATTCTATATGCCAATTGTAGAGGATGGAGATATACAAAGCACTACAACTGATGGTGTTTTACAAACAACTTTTGATTTATATTCTCTTGAAGAAATCTATGATGATTCAAATTTAGAGAATATCGAAGAATTAAACTTCAATTTAAATTTAGAAGAATAGGAGTGATTATATGGAAGTTACAACGCCAAACATTGATGTATCTTTTCGCCAAAAGGCAGGTACTCTTGTTGACAGAAGCGAAAGAGGCTACGCAATATTGATTATTAGAGATAATACAAATAAAGCATTTAATTATATAGAATACGATATTGTAACTGATGTTAAGGAGGATGATTATACAGAATCTAATTACAAATATATTAAAGATATATTTACATTTGCACCTTATAAAACTTGCATAGTTAGGATAGATGTAGCAGGAGAAAGTACATCTCCAACTATTGCAGATGCATTAAATATTGTTTCTCAGAATGTTAAAACTGGTTGGATTACTATTGCAGATGGAACACAAGAGGAATATAACACATTGGCAAGTTGGACAAAGACTAAGGAGATTATGGAGAAAAAGACCTATAAATCTGTAGTTTATAAAGCAACTGCTCCTGACTCAAAGCATGTTGTTAATTTTTATAATGACAAGGTAACATTTGTAGATTCAAGAGGAGAAGAAACAGGAGAGAAATATTGCCCAAGTTTAATTGGTATTTTAGCAAAATGCAATATTAGCCAAGGATGCAATTATTTCAAATGTACAAATCTTAGTAAAGTTACTGAGGTTGATGATAGAAATGCAGCTCTTGGAGCTGGTAAATTTGTTTTAATAAATGATGGTGCTTATGTAAGAATTGCACGTGGTATTAATTCAATGACAACAACAAATGGAACTACTGCAACAGATGATATGAAAGAAATTGAAGTTGTTGAAGCTATGGATCTTATGCAAGATGATATATCAACAACATTTAAAGAAGATTATCTTGGCGGTGGATATAAGAATAAATATGACAATCAGATTTTATTCATTTCAGCAGTTAATGGGTATTTTAAAGAATTAGCAGCAGATGGAACTGACGTACTTGATGGAGAATATGACAATAAAAGTGATATTGATGTAGAGGCGCAAAGAGCTGCATGGATAACTGCTGGAACTTCTGAGGCTTCAAGTTGGACAGACTTGAAAGTTAGACGTACCACATATAAAAGGAGTCTATTTTTAACTGCGAATGTAAAAGTACTGCAAAGCATGGTTGATTTGAAATTCGTAATTAATTTAGCATAGAGGAGGTAGATAAACATGGCTAATCAAGCAATTGCTAATAAAGTCTTAACTGGTAGTAGTGGTAACTTATGGTTTAATGGACAACTATTAGCCACATTGAGTAAAATCAATGCAAAGGTAAAAGGAAACTTTGAAAGCGTTGATTTTTGCGGGGATAACGCAACTTATTCACGTTACAATGGTTGGAGTGGAGAAGGAACATTAGTTGTAAAAAAAATTGATAGCACAATATGGAAGATATGTGCTGATGCTTATAAGTCTGGTGTAATGCCAGATATAAAATTGATATCAAGTTTAACTGATGCAGCAACAGGAAAATCAGAAAAAGTTAGCATAGAAGGAGTTGTAATAACTGAATTTATGTTAGCTGGATATGAATCTAAGAAATTAATTGAAGAAGAATTCCCTTTTAATTTTGGAGATTTTGACCCAATAGAAACTATTTAATATTGGGGCTGTTGCAAAACTAACATAGTTAGTTTTGTAGCGGCTCATTTTTTAGATATA
>NZ_AUUU01000101.1 GCF_002760435.1 Clostridium sp. LS | reverse complement strand
ACAATCAAAAAATAACAAGTCCATTTGCCAGCCTATTTTCCATCATGCTGCGTCGGTAAATTGACCTAATAGGCCCGCTGCCTGATGAAAAATATCCATGACAACTTTGGACTTGTTATTTATTTTCATGTTCCTTAATTGTTATATGATTAGGAGGTAAAAACTGTGGAAAGAGAAAATATACATTTTCTAATGCTTAATAGTAAGATTTTTAGAAACTCACAAATTTATTTAGATAGAGTTTTAAAAAAATACGAAATAAGTAGTGGTTCCATTTCATACATATTTACTTTAGAAAAAAATGAAGGTATTAGTCAAAATAAATTAAGTAAAGAAATAGGCAATGATAAAGCTATGTCAGCAAGAACGATTGCAAAACTTATAGAGTTAGACTTTGTATATAAGAAACAAGATGAAAAAGATAGCAGAGCCTGTAATCTATTTTTAACAGCAAAAGCTAAGGAACTAATACCACAAATTCGCAAGGATATTCAAGTTGTGGTGAACTTAGTAACAGAAGATTTAACTGAGGAAGAGAAAATTATTACTACAAGGTCCTTAAAAAAGATTTTAGATAGAACACAAAAATTAAAGGAAAAGGTTGAGGAATAATTTATTAAAAGGAGGAATTTAAATGGAGGAGAATATGGAAAAAGAAAATGTTAGAGGCAAATGGTCTATATTGGTTATTGTTTTAATGTTTACAGTTATGTCTGCCTTAGATGGTAGTATTGTAAATGTAGCATTACCCAAAATGGCTACTGCTTTAAATGTAACAACCTCAAGTATACAATTAGTTGCAACAAGTTACTTAATAGTTATTGCAGGGACAGTGTTGATTTTTGGAAGATTAGGAGATATGTTTGGGAAAGCCAAGATGTTTAAATTAGGATTGGGCCTGTTTACCTTTGGATCTTTGCTATGTGGCATTACAAATTCTTTTCCAATATTAATTTTAGCAAGAGTTGTACAAGCTATAGGAGCTGCAGGAACTATGGCTAATAATCAGGGAATTATTACAGAGACATTCCCGCCAAATGAAAGAGGAAAGGCACTTGGATTTTTAGGAACTTCTGTAGCACTAGGATCCTTAATAGGACCAGGTCTTGGAGGATTAATAGTGGGTGCAGCCAGCTGGGAATTTATTTTTTTAATAAATGTTCCTATTGGTATAGTAGCATTATTTTATGCTATGAAGTTATTACCTAAAGGTCGCAAAACAGTAAAAGGAAAGTTAGATATCATTGGCGCCGTATTATTTATATTTGTTATAGTTCCGCTTTTTGGTGCCTTAGATGAAGGATTAAATGTTGGTTTCACAAATCCAATGATTTTGTTAAGCTTTGCTGCCTCCATTATTTCATTTATAGCATTTATTTTTGTAGAAAAGAAAAAAGAAGATCCATTATTACAACTGCATATATTTGGCAATAAGTTATTTTCATTAAGTATATTTTGTGCATTTATAACATTTGTGGCAATATTCTGTAATAATATTATTCTGCCATTTTATCTTCAAGATGTAATGAACTATACTCCAGAACATACAGGATTAATACTTATGGTTTATCCTTTGCTTTTAACTGTAGTAGCACCTTTAAGCGGAAGTTTATCAGATAAAATTGGATCAGAAGTTTTAACTTTTATAGGTTTATTGCTTATAAGCTTAGGATTATTATTAATGGCTACTTTAAATGTAGATTCAAATTTATTGATTACAATAATACTTATAGGAATAATGTCTATTGGTATGGGATTATTTCAATCGCCTAATAATTCATTAATAATGTCTACAGTACCAAAAGATAAATTAGGAATCGCAGGGAGCGTAAATGCCTTAGTAAGAAACTTAGGAATGGTATGTGGAATAGCTTTAGCTACAACTCTTCTATATAGTATGATGAGTTTTAAAATAGGGTATCGTGTTACAGATTATGTTGTGGGAAGAAATGATGCTTTCATATATGGTATGAGAATTGTATATATAACTGCTGGAATAATAAGCTTTATAGGAGCCATATTAACTTTCTTAAGATTACGTGGAAAGAAATCTTAAGAAAGTTAAAAACTTGATTCTTAGCATTATATAGTAAGGAAAAACTTTTGAAACTTTGTTTTGAGCATAATTTTCCTCTTTAATTTAAGATATAAAATAAAAAACGAGTAGTGTAATCAACTGGATTTACGCGATTACACTACTCATTGTGTTATTTTCATTATATTAATTTTTCTATTTGTGCAAATTTTACTAGTGATAGTTTTCGCTATACTCTTAGTAAAATTCAAAATCTTATATTAATAGAAATTATAATTTTTCATTAGCTTTTTATCTTTGAATTGTATCAGTAGATATGTTCTTATTAGAAGTTTTATTTGCACGAACATAAGCATATTCAGGAGCTTTATATCCTGGCCCGTATAATAAAAATTCGATAATTTTCTTGATTAAAGTTTTATTGAATAATTTTTTCATTTAACATCACTTCTTTCTAGTATGTATACCTATATTATATTAGAAAATTTAGAAAATTGCAACATTATTAATGAATAACAATTATTAATTATCTTTATATCGTAAATTATTATAATAAAGTAGTTTATAAATTAATTATGTGTCCAATATTTTCCTTGATACCCATAGTAAAATTATTGTTTACAGAGGTGGACGATTATATAATTTAAATGAACTGTATTTACTGAGAAGTACTGTATTAGGGCAAATCAGCATTCATAACAAAAGATGAGTAAAAGGAGAACGATTACGTGGATATTAAAAAGAAACTTGCTTCATTTGTTTTAACTTTTGCAATTATACTAAGTTTTGGTCAAGGGATAAGTGTACAAGCTGCAACTGTTGATTCAAGTAGTAGTGATACACAATCATCAAATTCAGATCCAAATCCAGGGATACCTGAAAGCAAGCCAAATGCATTAAATGCTATTTCTAAGTATAACACTCAAAATATTAATAATATTGGAAATATCAATATAATATCAAATACAGGCTGGAAAAAAGAAAATGGATATTGGTATTATTATAAATCAGATAATACAAGGGCGAGTGGTTGGATTAATCCTGATGGCTATTGGTATTACTTAAATTATGATGGTAAAATGGCAACGGGTTGGTTAAACTCTTATAGTTCGTGGTATTATTTAGATAACTCGGGTAGAATGGTCACAGGTTGGAAGCTGCTAAATAATACTTGGTATTTTCTTAATAATTCTGGTGCTATGATAACTGGTCTTAATATAATAGATAATAAAACTTATATGTTTTATAGTAATGGGGCTATGACAACTAGGTGGATGCAAATAAATAATTATTGGTATTATTTTAACAATAGTGGAAGTATGGCTACAGGCTGGATCTTAAATAACGGAGTTTGGTATTATTTATATGATACTGGTGCAATGGCAAAGGGCTGGGTCAATGTTAGTGGAAATTGGTACTTCTTAAAGAACAGTGGAGCCATGGCAACAGGCTGGGTAAGTTCAGGAAGTGACTATTATTACTTAGATCCTTTTACAGGAAGATTACTTACAAACACAATAGCAGGTGGGTATCAAATCGGTCCTGATGGAAAAAGATCAGCAAAAGTTGACTCCTCAAATAGTGATTCTGGAGCAGTTACTGGGAGTATATATAAAGGTATAGATATTAGTCATTATAATGGACAGATTAATTTCACAAAAGTTAAAGCAGCTGGGATTCAAGTGGTTTACATGAAAGCTACCGAAGGGACAACTTATGTTGATAGTTATTTAGGGACTTATTATAATAATGCAAGAAATGCAGGACTAAAAATTGGTTTCTATCATTTTTTAGTTGGGACAAGCTCCCCTGAAACACAAGCACAAAATTTCTATAATAATATAAAAGATAAACAAAGTGACTTAAAGCCAGTATTAGATGTAGAAATAAATAGTTTTGATGTTATGGATTACACAATAAGATTTATTAATGAATTTAAAAGATTAAGCAATATGGATGTATGTATATATACATATTCAGATTTTATAAGTAATTTAGATAGTAGATTAGCTAAATATTCATTATGGGAGGCTAACTATTATAGGAATATTAATAATTTACCATCCAATAATATATGGAGTTCTAGAGCAGGCTTCCAATACACAGATCAAGGATCCATTGATGGAATTAGTGGTAATGTCGATTTAGATCAATTTACACAAGATATTTTTAGGTAATATTACGATGAGAACCAAGTCAAGAAGGAGGAGGTTCTCATTTTTTTATAGTTAACTTTTGGGTTAAGGTATGCTTTAGTATGATAAATATGTTTTTTGGAATATAATTGTTAATGAAAGAGAAAAGAAAAACTAATAATCATAAATCAATTTTAAGGAGTAATAAATGTGGAAATGAAGCTTTTTACAATGGAAATTATAGATAATAATAATAATAGTTTTAAAATTAAAATAAGTAATGATAAAGAGTACTTCTTAATAAAATTTGATCCTGTAAAAAAGGAATTATATTTTATAGATGATAATAATCTAACTAATTTTTTTAAGGTTCAGGAATATCAACTTAGAAAAATGCTGCATAATAAACGCATGGATACATATTATGTAGGATTTAAAGTAAAATTTGTTATAAGAGAAGACAAAGATGTTGCTGCTTTTAATGATAGAAGTAAAATAGTTGTGTTAGACAAGCGAAACAATAACTATGACAGCTACGTTATAGATGAAAATAGTGCTGAGGAAAAAATATTTAAAATTTTCACAGATGCCAGTTACCTTGAAAATAAGAATTACGGTGGTTTTGCATTTATAATAGAAGACTTGGAAGGAAATTATAATTTGTTTACAGAAAAAGTTGAAGGAATTGGAAGCAGCCAAGCCGAACTCGAAGCAGTAATAAAAGCTCTTGAATTATTAAAAGAGGTAGAAAAAATAAGAATAGTAACTGATAGCCAATATGTAAGAAAAGGCTTAACGGAGTGGCTGCCTCTTTGGAAATTAAATGGATTTAAAACCATCAATGGAGAAAAGGCTAAAAATATAGAAAAGTGGCTCTGCTTTGATAAGATATGTGAAGAAAAATATATTGAATTCCAATGGGTAAAAGCACATTCAAACCATTTTGAAAACTCTCTTTGTGATATGTATGCCAGAGATGCAGCTACAAATAAACTATTAACTTAAGGATGGCTTTGAAAAAACATTGAATAGTTCTAAATTTAATAATAGAATTATATTATGGCAAAAAATGCTCAATTATGTAGTTATTTATTAATAGATTTATAATTATGTTTTTTTAGATTATAAAGTGAGTTTTATTAAAATATTCTATAACGGAGATGGTATTATTAAGATTACATTATTTATATTATTATTTTTATGCTGTATTTTTTATTTGGTTTTAGGTATGTATTCCTATAAAATGGATAGGAAATCAAAAATAAATCAAGTATTTTTAGGGTTAAGTATTTGTTGCAGCTTTTGGGCGGGTGGATATGCAATGATGTTAACGTCTGAAGATATAAATATAGCATTTTTTTGGAGGGCTTTTGCTGTTTTTGGCTACTGTTTTTTTAATGGGTATTGGTTATATATTACGTTTTTATTCAATAGTACAGAATGTAAAAAATCAATATCAATAGTAAAAATTTTAGCGTTCATTCCTGCAACAATATTTTTTTTAGGTAATATTTTTATTGAACCGTCAGCAGCAATGACTAAAGTATATTATGGATGGATTGATGTATCTCCAGATATGTTTAGCCAAGTTAGTTATGGTATTTGGGCTACTATTATTGATACTTCTGGACTTGTAATATTGTTTTTAAGAGGTAAATATTCCAAAAAAAATAGAGTAAAAAGGCAAGCAAGTATTATTTTAATAACTTGTATTATCAGTGTCACTATAGGAATAATTACAGATTGTGTTTTACCTCTAATTGGTGTAGTTATCTTTCCTTCAGGGGTTTTGACGGTAACTATAGCCTTGGGAGGTGTTTATTATGCAATAAATAAGCATAAAATGATGTTAACCACCCCAAAATATATATCAGAGTACATTTTTAGAACTGTTATTGAACCTATTTTTATTTTGAATTTAGACTTTATTATTGAAAATTGCAATGATGCAGCATTATCTATAACTGATTACAAATTTTTGGAATTAGTTGGACAACCATTTAAAGGATTAATGGATGATGTGGATTTTAATTTTAAGGCTATAATGGAAAAAGGTTATGTAAAGAATGTTGAAGTTAAGCTAAAAAAGAATGATGGAAATTATACGGAATTCGAATTATCAAGCACAGTTATATATGATGAGTATAATGACGTACTTGGTATAGTAATATTATTACATGATATTTCTGAAAGAAAAAGAGTATCAGAAATAGAAAAAAACTATATGATGAAATTAGAAGATGCAAATATAATGCTTAAAATGCAGATTATAGATAGAATGAGAGCAGAAGAACAAATACGTCATTTTATATATTATGATGCTCTTACAGAGCTTCCCAATAGAAAAATGATGAGAGAAAATCTTAATATGTTATTGGAAAATAAAAATAATAAATTTGCAGTTCTTTTTATAGATCTAGATGGCTTTAAAAGCATAAATGACAATTGTGGGCACCAAGTTGGTGATAAGGTTCTTAAAAATGTGGCAGCTACATTAAAAGAAGTCATAGGCCTTAAGGATGATATTAGTAGAATTGGTGGTGACGAATTTATAATTCTATTAAGAAACTTAAAATCTAAGACTTATGCTCAAGAAATAGCAGTAAGGGTTCAAAATGCACTCAAAAAACCTTTTATATTTAATGAAGAACATTTAATCGTTGGTGCTAGCATAGGAATTAGTATATATCCTGATCATGGGGAGGATACAGATACTTTAATTAAAAAGGCTGACTTAGCTATGTATGAAGTTAAGAAAAATGGTGGTTTTGATTATGCAATATATTCTTCCAAAATGAACGATGCGTTTTTTGATAAATTAAAAATGAAAAAGAAGCTGAATAAAGCATTGATAGATAATGAATTTATAGTCTATTATCAGCCTATAATGGATTTAAAATCAATGGAAGTTTCATATTCAGAAGCCCTTATTAGATGGAAACATGGAGATAGAGTTATTTCTCCTGCAGAATTTATCCCCATTGCTAAGAATGTAGGTGAAATGGTTTCAATTGATAATTGGGTATTGCAAAATGCCTGTATGCAATGCAAGAGATGGCATGAACTTGGGAGAAATGAGGTTAGCGTATCAGTAAATACATCTTATGCTCAATTAAAACAACCTGAATTTGTACCATTAGTTCAGAATGTTTTAAAGATTTATTCGCTTCCTGCAGAATTTTTAAATATTGAAATTACTGAAGATGAAGCCATGGAAGATTTTGAAACAATTATTAACGTATTGACAGAGCTAAAAAGTATGGGGGTTAAAATCTCATTAGATGATTTTGGGACAGGCTATTCATCTATTAGCTATGCCAGCAGGTTACCTGTTGATAAACTAAAGATTGATAGGTCGCTTATAATGAACTTAGAAAAAAATTATAGAAATGTAATGATTGTAAAAGCGATTATAAACACAGGACATACTCTTGGTCTTAAAATGGTTGCAGAGGGAATTGAAACTGAAGAACAACTTAGAATTTTAACTGAGCTGGAATGTGATTATATTCAAGGGTATTTAATAGGAAAACCCATGGAAATAACGGAGTTTGAACATAAGTTTATTATTTCATAGCATGGAGAACATAAAATGGGAAACAGTAAGGAGTATGTCAATTTTATGATTTTTTAAAAGGCAGCTCCTTGCACTGAAACCCTGAAGCACCTTTGTGCCCGCCTCCGCCATATTTGATTGCTATTTTAGATACATCAACTGAATCTGAATACATAGATATTTTAAATAAATCTCCATCAAATGAAAATAACATAAATATTTCATACTTTCCTTGTTTGATGCTTTTAAAATAATCACTATTGGCCATACCTAAATTTACAGCAAAGCATTTATGGCCTTCAAATATTGTATCAAAGCCCATTTTTATATATTCTTTTGCCCAGCTGTCTCTATACTTTGCCATAACAACCCCTTCATGAATCATTTCTTGTTCAAAATTGACTTTTTTAAAGAACTTTAACCAATTCTTAGAACTAGGGCTGAAATCATAGGCATCGAAGGCAATTTGAAAATAACGAGTATTATCACCAAAATCAAATTTCCAAACATCCCAATCAGCAATTAATTTTGTAAACATAGGGGCAGCTTCTGTCATTAACAAATTAAAGGGGATGATATTTTTTTGACCTTTTTGAGTCATATGATTAAGATAGCAGTAAGTTAACATACATCCTGCAACTCCATCGTATCTAACACCTCTTATTTCAGGCTCAAAATCCTTATATTTTTCTATAGATGTTTTATGGTGATCTATCCAAGTAACATCTTTAGTTATCTTCAGTAGCTCAATCATGTCATCAGGTGATATTGAAAAATCAACAATATAGACTTGTTCATTAGGGTATATTGATTTCATAGGAAACTTCGTTCTATAGTCTATTTCTATAAACTCTTTAGCATAGCTATCTGTAATCATTAGACTTTTATGTATCCAAAATCCTGAACACTTTCCATCTGAATCATTATGATAAAAACATTTCATATAAAGTTCCTCCTAAATTTTAGTTCACCATATATTAATTATAACTTTATTTATTAATTTTATAGCTTATTTTTTAAATACATTTTTAAAAATACAGCCTCATAAAAATTTAAAAGTTTTTATTTTTGCATTATCCTTTACAAGATTCCAATGTCGTAGCTGAAACCTTGTATAGGATAGGATGAACCTAATTAATAGCCTAAATCCTATTGAAAATACAAACTATGAGGCTGTCAACGGAGAAATTATAATACCATATATGATACATACAGAGTTTAATTTTCAAATATATAAATATAAAATTAATAAGCTGAGATTTTCAATAAATTTAAATCTCAGCTTATTAATTTTTATAATGCTAATACAAATTAAAGAGGGTTCTTTTTTTGATTATTAACTTTATGGACCTTTGAAAAACCATTTATAGTATGCTCATTTTTTAATGTTCTCACATTTAAATCGTTTACGCTATTTTGTAAATTATCAATTGTGTTTGTTAACTCATTTATTGATTCTGCATTTTGTATATGCCCATCAAATAAAACTTCAATTTTAGGTTTTAAGTCATTTTCAACAGTAATATTGGTTTTATCAACTTTATATACTAGCTTATCAAGTTTTTCATTAATGTCAGCTCTCATATCGTTCATACTTAATTTCATGCCAGTAATATCTGATTTCATATCTTGAACTTCAGAATACATTTTATTAAGTAAATCAAACATTTTGCTGTTACTTGCCACAAGCAGCATCTCCTTTGGTTTAGTTGGATAGCCCCATGATATTGATTATGTTTTTTGCCTTACAATTTAATTACCTCCATTTAAAAAAGTATAGTTTGAATTTTCCATTTATATGTACTATAATTATTCCCCAAATTATAAATATTATATACATTTTTCCATTATCACTAATATGTTTTGAATGGTTGATTATTTTGTATTATCTCTTTAAGCTTTTTTTTTTATCAAATAACTATTAAAACTAGTAGAAGCAATTAGAATGTATCTAATAATTTAACATTAAGATATTTAATTTTACATTTCCATAATTTACCTTTAACAAATTAGGGTTAAAATCAATAATGTATAATTTAAATATAACATAGAAAGGAGAGTCTAAAAATAAACCGAAAATCCTATTTTTCGAAATTAATATAATAATAGAATATAGATTTATCTTTAAATAGATGAGGCGGGTAAGTCTATAAGATATATGAAGGGAGTTTAGGAGATTTGATAATGAATGTTTTAATCAGTACTAATCTAATTGATGGAAAGGAAATTGATAATATTTTTGAACTACTTGAGGAGCAAAAAGATCATTAAATCAGTGAAAAAGTTATTATTTTCTGGGACAATTGTTAATTAAGGAATTCAACTAGAGCAGTGCTGAATATAAATTAAGTTGTAAAATAATGAGGTGAAAGTGTATGAGAAAAAAGAGTTTATTATTAGGAATTGTTGTATCACTTATGATGGTAACTACAGGATGTTCCAGTATAACAACGGCTGCTTCTTCACAAGGCACAGCAGGACAAGCTGCTAATTCAGGGACAATTCAAATTATATATACGTCTGATGTACATTTTGGTTTAAAAAAAGATAGCTTTCAAGGAAGTAAGAATGTAGATTCAGATGTTGTAAATAAGGCTATGGTCAAAAAGATGAATTTGATGCCAACATTAACATTGCCATCTGATGGTGGAGTCAATGCAGATAAGAAAATAGGTGCAGTTGATGCTACAGTAGTAACTGGAGATATTGCCAATAGAGAAGAAGGTAAAGAGGGTTCTGCAATTCAGAATGCCGCTGCATCGTGGAATCAATTTAAAGCAGACTTTATTGATGGATTAACATTAACTGATAAAAATAATCAAAAATCACCGATATATTTAACTCCAGGCAATCATGACATTAGTAATGCTATTGGATTTACTAAACCTATGTATCCTGACAAAGATCCTACCTCATTTATAGAAATTTATAATAGAATGATGAAACCATCAACACCACTTACAAAGGATAATTTTGACTATTCTAAAGATAAGTTACATTATTCAAAAGATATAGGTGGAATTCATATGGAATTTTTAAATATTTGGCCTGATTCAGAAGAACGAGCATGGATGGAAAAAGACCTTGCTAGCGTATCTGCTAATACTCCAGTAATAATATTTACACATGTACCGCCGGTGGCAGAAGCAAAACTTTTTACTAATCCTAATGGAAGTCACGATATTAATGGAAATGATAAATTTGAAAACGAGATTGTAGATCAACTAGCAGATGGCAACACAGTTGATTCAGCTGATACAATAGAACAAGATGCACTTGCAGCATTTATTAAAAAACATCCTAATATTGTGGCATATTTCCATGGACATGACAATAAAAATGAATTTTATGATTGGAAGGGAACAGAAAGTAATCCAGTTAATCTTCATACTTTTCGTGTTGATTCACCAATGAAAGGAGATATTTCAGCTAAGGATGAAACTAAGCTTTCATACCAATTTATAGATATCGATCCTAAGGCTAAAAAAATGACAGTTCGTGAATGTTTATATGATGCAGACCCTAGTAATCCGAATGCATCAATCTCATGGGGGGCTTCTGAGACTATAGATTTAACGCCAGGAGAGAGCAATTAATGGTTAAATAAAGTATATAATAGATTTTCATGGAATAATTAGATGAGTTGAAGGCCAAGCTGTATTATTAAGTAATAATTTTTCTACACTTCATTTTCGATTATGAATATAAACTCAATAATCGGTCAAAAATAAAAATGAGGTGATAAGAATGACAAACTATAAATTTATTACAGATAACATTGAGAATGAATCAAATAATAAATCAAATACAGTAATGCCGGCAAAAAATAGAAAGAGACATAAACCAGTAAGGGGCATTCCTAGAGATATTTAATGAAGGGGTAAACCCGGTATAAATTAAAGCAAAAAGCACAGCGCTAAGTATAGATTAGCGCTGTGCTTTTTTTGATGATAATAGAATAAATTCTTCATTTTATATACAATCTAACACTAGAGTATAATTTTGAACAATTATATGAAGCGGAGGATTATTATGAAGATATTAAAAAAGATAATAGTAGAAATTACAGTTGGAGTGTTAATTATATTTACAACTGCGAATTTCACTCAAGTTAGCACATTAGCTAACCCAAATACAGATTTAAATAATAAAAGGATTGCTAACGTTGCTGTAATAATTCACAGACTTTATGATCCGTATATGATGGAACTTAGGAAAGGCTTGGAAAGTATTGAACAAGACAAGAATAATAACGTTAAGTTTACATTTTTTGACGCAAAAAATAATATTGCTGTACAAAATGAGATAATTGATTCTGCACTTAGAAGTAACTATGATTTACTTATATTAAACTTAGCACAGAAAAATGAAAATATTGTTGAAGATATTATTAATAGAGTTAAACAAAAAAATATTCCAGTAATTTTTTTGAATATCCCTCCAGAAACCGTATCTCAAGTTTCTGGAATTTATAATAAAGCCGCTTTTGTAATACCAGATTCTAAAACAGCTGGTATAGAAGAAGGCAAAATCTTATTTAACTTATGGAATACTAATAAAGCAATTTTAGATAAAAATAATGACAACATTTTGCAATATGTTTTATTACAAGGTGAAGCGGGTGATCCTCAAGCAATTGATAGAACAAAATATGCGCAATCAATTATTACAGATTCAGGAATAAAAACGCAACAATTGGCATTAGTAAATGATAATTGGATCAGAGATTTAGCTAAAGATTCAATGAATGGTTTATTCTTAAATTACAATGGCAGAATCGAAGCGATAATTGCTAACAATGATGCTATGGCTTTAGGTGCTATTGATGCACTTCAAAAATATGGATACAATAAAGGTGATAAATTAAAAAATATTGCTGTTGTTGGAATTGATGCATTACCAGAAGCAAAGGACCTAATTGACAAGGGATTTATGACAGGAACAGTTGTCCAAGATTCTAATGTTTTAGCTAAAATGCTCTACTCTATAGGAATGAACTTGATAAACAATTTAGCTCCAACAGAAAATACAAATTATAATACTTCCAAAGGAGAAATTATCATTCCATATAACTACCAACCTTATACAAATAAAGCAAATCCATTCTAAATATTTTGGTTTATTGAGGAATAATAGCCTTAATATTCATATGTCTTATGTATTTAACAAAATTATTATTTGGTATACAATTATATTATAAAAGTATCATAAATGGGAGGACATAGAATGAAAAGGTTGAAGTTAACAAAGATTATAACTAGTTCATTAATAATTTCGTCAGCATTATTATTGAATCCAATATCAGCACATGCAGAATGGAAGAAAGATTCAAAAGGATGGTGGTATGCAAGTAAAAACTCATGGTATACAGGTTGGAAATTAATTGATGGAAATTGGTATTATTTTTATTCAAATGGTTATATGGCTCATGATACTACTATTGATGGATATTATTTAAGCTCTGGTGGAGCTTGGACAGATTCAACAAATACATCATTACGGGAGCAAATATTAGAGAATATAAGCATCGAAAATCCTACATTCAAAATCGAATATTCTAGTAATGATAGAGATTTGAAAAACGTTGAAAATATTATAAATAATGAGATAGATAAACTAAAGATTTCAAATCCATATGAGATGCTTAATGTATCAAATTATACTTTAGACATATTAAGTGATGGCTCAGGCTATATTCATATTACAATTAGCTGTACTTATAAAATGACAGCAGACATGGCAGCTGAACTGGATACAAAAGCAAGAGAAATAGTTTCTAATATCGCTCCAGACAGTATGAGCCAGTCTGATAAAGAACTTGCCATTCATGACTGGATAGTTAATAACACAGAATATGATCAAACTTTTACAATATATGATCCATATAATACATTGCTTAAACATACTGGAGTCTGTGAGGGATATTCAATGCTGGCTCAAAAAATGTTTTCTCTTGCAGGAATTAAATCAACTATTGTACAAGGTACTGCTGATGGACAAGCTCATGCTTGGAATATGGTTTATATAGACGGTAAATGGCGTCATGTTGACTGTACTTGGGATGATCCAGTATCTTTTGAGGATATCTTAAGCCACAAGTATTATAACTTAACAGATCAGGAAATGGAAGCAGATCATTCATGGGACACTTCACTATATCCAAGTGCAAATTAGGTAGATAAATAATATGTAAACTAAGGCATATATTTTATTTATAGCCCACTAATATTTACAAAGGTATTTAATTTTTAGTGGGCTTCTATTATTTTTATATCAATAATCTTGATTTTGAAGTTTATAAGACCTGACGAGAGTGTTTGTAATATATGCTATAATAAATTAATAATGGAAATTGGTTTGCTGGTAAATTTAAAGATTTTGATGAATATAGAAGGGTGATATTATTGAGAATTTTAACTTTTGAAAGTTATCAGAAAATTAGATCTGGATGTATTGTAATGCTAGGCAGATTTTTGGAATCCAAATGCATCCCCTTATACAATTTTAATAGCAATGAAGATTTTAGATAGCATAAAATTTAAAGATAATCAGCACCCTATAATGTAGAGTATTTTTAAAGTTGTTTTGGAGAATAGTTTTATTTAAATATAATATTATTAATAATATTTTGTTTTTTCAAGGCTTAAATATATAATAATTGATTAAAGTAATTTAAGGAGGAAACTTATGTTTAATATAATAATTTATATAATAATAGGTATTGCAGCAGGTGTTTTAAGCGGACTTTTTGGAATTGGGGGTGGAATAATTATAATTCCCGCGTTAGTGTTCTTACAAGGATTTTCTCAATTGAAGGCACAGGGGACTTCTTTAGTTGCAATGCTTCCTCCAGTTGGCATTCTTGCATTTTTGGAATACTATAAAAAGGGGAATACAGACGTATTAGCTGGAATAATTATATGTATTACAATGCTTATAAGCGCTAAGTTTGGAGGCCTATTAGCCAATATGCTTCCAATGAGCATAATGAAAAAAGCATTTGGGATATTTATTATCTTAGTTGGAATAAAAACTTTTTTTGGAAAATAATTAAGTAAAAGGCATTATAAAGTAAAAGAATTTTGTTTAAATAGGTATGCAAATTTTTGTATACCTTATTTGAGTTAAAAGGATTATAATGGTAATGATAGAAAATATAAAATTAAGGGATAAATAGTGCAAAAAAGATGGGGGAGATTGTGAATTATGTGTAATAAATCATACTCGAAAAATAAAATATTGGGAGGAATATGGGGACTAATAATAGGGGATGCAGTGGGTGTTCCGTATGAGTATTATGAAGCTTCTCAAATACCTAAATTAGAAGAAATAGATTTGGATCCACCAAGTTGGTTTAAAAAATCATATACTGATGTGCCGATAGGGACTTATTCTGATGATAGTGCGCAATTTTTGTGTGTATTAGATAGTTATATAGAGTGCAGAGGTTTTGATGTTGATAATTTAGCATATAAAATATTTAAATGGTTAAATAATGGGCTTTGGGCTGTAGACAAAATTGTATTTGATGTTGGAAATCAAACACTTGCTGCACTTAAAATATATGGAAATGGAGTATCACCTCTTGAGAGCGGACTAATAATCCCAGAAGGTAAAGGGAACGGTTCACTTATGAGAGTTCTAGGAATTCCATTGTTGCACAGGGGAACAGATGAAGAGTTAGTAGAATTTTCTCATAAACAATCTTTAATTACCCATGGAAATGTATGCTGCCAAGTATGTTGCGCACTTTATTCATTAATAGCGAAGAATTTATTGTTAGAAAAAGGCTTTGAAGAAGCATATAGTAATGCAGTTTCAACGTTGAAGAAGATATATGAAAGTAAAAATGAGCATCTAAATGAATTAGAAAATAATATATTGCCTGATAATATATTATTAGAGTCTGGAACAGGATATGTAGTAGATTGTTTAAAGAGTAGCATTAAAGTTATCAGGGAGAGCAATTCTTATGAGGACGTAGTTAAGAAAGCTGTAGCCATGGGATACGATACAGATACAACAGCGGCAGTAGCAGGCGGGCTAGCAGGAATTATTTATGGTTATGATAATATAAAAAAAGAGTGGTATGAAAGATTACGAGGAAAAGAAAAGATATTTAAGCTTATTGATAAAATTGAGTTTTAATGCATATTCCAAGTTTATACATATTTATTTATCTGTATATAAATATTTTAATTTATAATAATAAATTAGGTAATAGAAAAGATTATTATAGTATTAAAAAAATAAGACTAGCTTAGTATTTACTATTAAGCTAGTTTTTGATTATGGTAATTAACAAAGCTCAATGAAAGTAAAAAGTAAATAATACTTAATCCATTAAAGAATAAAATTTATATTTATATGCAATATAATGTTAAATATAATTCAGAGGTGGTAAATTTGAAGGATAAAGCAAAATTTTTAAAGGAGAATTATTTATTAATTCCTGTATTAATATTATCTGCAGTTTTAAATTTCGCAAATTTAAAACTGGAGGGATATGGAAATATTTATTATGCTGCAGGTGTAAAAAGTATGCTCCAGAACTTTAGAAATTTTTTTTTCGTCTCATTCGATCCTTCTGGGTTTGTAACTATTGATAAACCGCCATTAGGTTTCTGGATTCAAACTATATCAGCAAAGATGTTTGGTTTTAGCGGATGGAGCTTGATTTTACCTCAAGCTCTCAGCGGAGTAATTTCAGTTGGCCTTATCTATTATTTGGTTAAAAGATCCTTTGGAAATATGTCAGGAATAGTTGCAGCACTGTGCCTTGCGGTTACTCCAATATTTGTAGCAGCCAGTAGAAACAATACTATTGATAACTTGCTGGTTCTAGTTTTACTATTCGCTTGCTGGGCTCTTTCTATAGCGGCTGAAAAGGGAAAAGTTAAATATCTTATTATTAGTTTAGTTCTTATTGGAATAGGTTTTAATATCAAGATGGTCGAAGCTTATATGGTTGCTCCAGCCATATATATTACATACCTTCTGTCCTCAATGATTACTTTTAAGAGGAAAATACTTCATCTTAGCATAGGTACGATTATTCTTTTATTAGTATCACTTTCATGGGCTATAGTTGTAGATTTAATTCCAAAAGATGTGCGGCCGTATATAGGGAGCAGCACTAATAACAGTGTTATAGAACTTATAATAGGCCATAATGGTTTGGAGAGACTTGGATTAAGCAATAAGTCTAAAATAAGTGGAAAAAGTAATTCATCGAATTTTAGTATAAATGCAAGAGCAATTGATTCAACAATTAATAGAACAATGTTAAATTTAAGTGGTGGAAGCACGGTTAATATAGAAGATAGTTTAAAAGCAAATATGTTTAGATTAATTTCAAATAAAAATATATCAGATCAAATTAGTTGGCTTTTACCATTAGCTTTCTTTGGATTTTTTTCAGCCGCAATTAATGAAAAGTTAAAACCCCCATTTAACAATAGTAAAAAAATAGATTTATTATTATGGTTTCTGTGGCTGTTTCCCGAATTTATATATTTTAGCAGTACAAAAGATTCATTTCATACGTATTATTTGACTACTATGGCACCACCCATTGCAGCTTTAGTAGGCATAGGAATAATAGCAATGTGGGAATTTTATAAAGAAAAAACGTGGAAGTCCTATTTATTGCCAGCTGCAATTAGTATTAATGGTGGAATTGAAATACTTATTTTATCTTATAATTATAATAAATCGATCGTATATAAATCCGTAATTTTGGAAACTGCTATTTTAGTATTTGTATCATGCATAATACTTTCTATAGTAAATCCATTTAGAATTAATAAAAGTACTTTGGGACATATTGAAAAAAAGGAGTACGGAGATGATTACAAACTTATTAAGGTAAAAATTATAAATAAAATAGTAGTAAGTGCTGCATTAATAGGAATTTTGATTCCTCCAACAGTTTGGTCTTTTACTCCAATATTTTATAGAATGGATCCAACTAGTCCATCAGCAGGATTAGAGCTTGCAAGTAACAGGCAGATAAGTATTGTTAATAATTCAAAGTTAATAAAATTTTTAAAGGCCAATAAATCAGGTGAAAAATATCTTGTTGCCGTACCAAGTGCAATGAATTATGCGGCAGACTTAATAATTCAAACTGGTGAACCTGTGATGACAATTGGAGGATTTAGTGGATTTGATAAAATAATTACTATAGATCAGTTTGAGCAATTAGTTGCTAGTAAAGAAATACGATATGTAATTGTTAAAGAAGGCCAAGGAAGTGAGAGCTTTAATGTAGGTAATCCTAATCATCCACTTACTGATTGGATTATAAAGAATGGGAAACGTGTGAACGTTAGAGAATGGCAGGAAGTTAATACTTCAGATAATAAAGAATCTGTTGCAGATGAAAGCGTTCAGTTATATGACTTGAAATAAAGCATCATATTAGAAATAAATATGATTGAGAATTATTAATGAAGCTATTAAGAAAAATAGTTTCGTTGACTATAAATCTATATCTTTATCCAGAATATGCAGGCAAAGCTAATACTTAATAAGAGTATTTTTATACGAAAAAGTATAATAAATTAATAGAAGCAGATACTAAAAAGGATGGCATTGTTTTGATATAAAAGTATATATCCAAAATATATCATAGAATGTCATCATTTTTGTTTACGTAAAATAAAAGTTAAATACAAAAGATAGAAGAAAGGAGATACCATGGAAGATACAAAAGTAAAAATTGAAACAGGCTGGAATTTAGATAATAGTTACGCTAATTTACCAAAAAGATTTTTTAGTAAACAGAATCCAACACCTGTACGAGGACCAGAATTGGTTATTCTAAATTATAAACTTGCCACATCCCTTGGTTTAAATATAGAGTATCTGGAAAGTAAAGATGGCATAGAAGTATTTGCTGGGAACAAGATTCCTGAAGGTTCTTTACCTTTAGCTCAGGCTTATGCCGGACATCAATTTGGATACTTTAACATGTTAGGAGATGGTCGTGCTATTCTCCTTGGAGAGCAAATTACTCCATCTGAAGATAGATATGATATTCAGCTTAAGGGTTCAGGAAGGACGCCTTATTCACGAGGCGGGGATGGAAGAGCAGCTCTTGGTCCAATGCTTAGAGAGTATATAATAAGCGAAGCAATGAAAGGCTTAGGTATTCCTACAACTCGAAGCTTAGCTGTTGTTAAAACGGGAGAGTCTGTTTTTAGAGAAACTGAATTGCAAGGTGCAATTCTAACTCGTGTGGCTGCCAGTCATATTCGTGTTGCAACATTTCAATACGCTGCAGAATATGGTGGTTTTGAAGAAGTTAAAGCTATGGCTGATTATACTATAAAGCGTCATTTTTCAGATGGTTGTGCAGCTGAGAATCCATATCTTTTCTTGTTAAAAGAAGTGATTAAGCGTCAGGCTTCCTTAATAGCTAAATGGCAGTTGGTTGGTTTTATTCATGGAGTAATGAATACAGACAATATGTCTATCTGTGGCGAAACAATAGATTATGGTCCATGTGCATTTATGGATACCTATGACCCTGAAACAGTGTTTAGCTCAATTGATCGTGAAGGAAGATATTCGTATGGAAATCAACCATATATTGGAGGCTGGAATTTAGCTAGATTTGCTGAAACTCTTTTACCACTGCTTAGTGATAATCAGGATAAGGCTGTAGAATTAGCCCAAGACGCAGTTTCAGATTTTGCGGATTTATATAAAAATAACTGGCTGTCAGGAATGAGAGCAAAATTGGGGCTATTTAATGAAGAGCAAGAAGACGAATCACTTATTTTCGCACTTCTAAATATGATGAAGGAATATAATGCAGATTATACAAATACTTTTAACGCATTAACTTTTGAAAGATTTACAGATATAGATATGTTTAAAACAAATGCATTTACTGAGTGGTACGAGGTATGGAAGGAAAGAAAAGGTAGGCAGCATGAATCAAAAGATTATTCTCATGCACTAATGAAAAGTTTTAATCCTGCTATTATACCTAGAAATCATCGAGTAGAAGATGCCTTAGAAGCAGCAGAGCATGGAGATTATAGGGTTATGGAAAAATTGCTCGAGGTTCTTTCAAATCCATATGCTCATTTACCAGAGCAATCAGCTTACGCAGCATTGCCACCGAAGTCTTCATGCAGGTATAGAACTTTCTGTGGTACTTAATAGGAGAAATGTGTTAAAAAACCTCATGACTATTTTAAAAACACTTGCTAAAAGTAGGTGTTTTTTTATTTTTATATAAGAGTAATTTAAGTTATTTGTTTTATTTACATTCATTTATGAAAAAGAACTAAAATTTAACTGGTTAGTTTTGTCTAAAAACAGTATAATTTAAAATGAGGTGTATATTATTTAATGGATAATATATATATAACTAATTATTTCATTTGGAGGAAAATATGAGAGTTGTAAGTGTCTCCAGTTTGAAGGGAAACGAAATTCTTGGAAAACAGATTTATGATGAAGCCGGCAGAGTATTACTTAGCGCTGGAGTGGAATTAAAGCCGTATTTTATTGAAAGAATTAAAGAACTTGGAATTTACTCAGTATATATTGAAGATGATATATCAAAAAATGTTGTTATTGAAGAAACTATTTCTGAAAAGACAAGGCAAATGAGCAAGCATGCTGTTAAGGAGATGATTGATAGACATTGCCGTGAAGGAAAAACTGATAATAGTAGTGTTATGAATTCAGTGAATTCAGTAATTGAAGATATACTATCCAATAAGGATGTTTTAATAAATGTTGCAGAAATAAGTGCAAGCGATAATAATATATATTCACATTCAGTAAATGTCTGTGTTTTAGCGACAATAATAGGAACTCACATGGGTTATAATATGTCAAAGCTTAAAGATATAGCTACAGCTGGAATTCTGCATGATATAGGCAGAATAAAACTCATGAATGATAAGAAACTTTTATCAGAATTTAAGACTAAGGAAGAATTAGATGAGTATATTGAATTTAATCATCCTAAGGTTGGGTATGAATTTCTAGGAAGTCAGCAAATTTGGAATGCATATGTTAAGGTTACGGCCCTAATGCATCATGAAAGAAGTGATGGCAGCGGCTTTCCTTTAAAACTAAAAGGTGATGAAATTAACCAAATTGCAAAAATAATTTCCATATGTGATGTTTTTGATAATATGATAACAGGTAGAAGTACAAATGAACCTAAAACTGTATATGAGGCTATTGAATATCTAGTGGGCATGAGCAATATTTATTTTGATGAAGAAATTGTAAGAAAATTTACGATGAATATAGCAGCTTTCCCAACAGGTAGCAGCGTAATGTTAAGCTCAAAAGAAAAAGGTTTGGTAGTTAGGCAAAATAACTCTATGCCGATGCGGCCTGTAGTAAAAGTAGTATATGATAAAGAGGGTAATGCACTTTTAGAGCCTTATGAGGTGGATTTATTAGAGGAATTAACTCTTTTTATTACTAAAACTTGTGAGTTTTAAATTTTGGGAGGGAGTTTATGAGTGATATAGAGGTTAACTTAAATAGTAAGAATTCCAATGATTATCTAAATTTATTGCATAATACTTTTCATAAATTAATGGAGGCTGATAGTGTTAATTATGTAGCTGAGTTAAAAAAATCATTGGGAGAGATTGGAACATTCTTTAATTTGGATAGAATTTATATTTATTATTTTTTAGAAGATTCTACTTTTATGAAGATAGAAGGTCAATGGAGTAAGATAAATATAAAGCCTAAAAGGGAAATTGAAGAGGAAGAGGTTGTTTATGCTTTTCCTTGGTTAATTCGTAAGATTAAGGATAATGATATTGTTACTATAAATAATATTGAGGAAATTCCTTTAGAAGCAATGTTTGAAGCAGAAGCTTTCAGAAAAGAAGGAATAAAATCTTCTCTTATTATCCCATTAAAAAATCAAAATAAAACAATTGGTTTTATTGGATATGAGAGTTTATCAAAAGTTATAGAATGGGAGCAGGAAGTAATTGATATTTTAAAACACATATCAAGGGCTTTTGCATACAAAAGGGTAAGAATTACAAAAGAAAAAGAATATGAAGCAACGATTAATGGGCAAGCTATTTTACTTAATAATTCTCAATCACAGATTTGGGCCCTAAAGAATGTTACATCGTATGCGACAGTAAATGAAGCTCATGCAAAATTTTTTGGGAAAGAAAAAAGTGAGTTAGAATATCAAGATTTATATGATATATTTGATGTAGATACTGCAAATAAACTTTCTAAAAATAATTGGGAGTTATTTCAAAGCAATGAGCCTGCAGAAAAGGAACTTGAGATTAAAAACTGGAAAGGTGAAGAAAGGCTTCTTCAAATTAAGTGTAAACCTGAATTAGACGAAGCAGGCAATATTAAATACTTAATTTGCACTGCTGAAGATATTACAGATCAAAGACTTGCGGAAAAGGAATTGTATAAGGCAAAAGTGGAGGCAGAAGCAGCGAATATTGCTAAGAGCCAGTTTCTTGCTAATATGTCTCATGAAATAAGAACGCCTATAAACGGAATATTTGGATTTCTTGAGTTATTGGAAACATCTAATTTGTCCTTAGAACAAAAGGAATTTATTCGTGAAGCAAAATCTGCTTCAGAAATGTTGTTATATATTATCAACGATATATTAGATTTTTCAAAGATTGAGGCTAAAAAATTAACTATGGAAAGCATTGAGTTCAATTTAAGAACTGCAATAGAAGATGCCGTTTCACTCCTTGTACCAAAAGCCACGAATAAAGGTATTGAGCTTTATTCCATGATTAAAGCAAATGTTCCAGAAGTAGTTATTGGTGATCCATCAAGGTTTAAACAGGTATTAAATAATCTTATAAGTAATGCCGTAAAATTTACTGAAAGTGGTGAAATTTCAGTTGCTATAGATTGCTTAGTGGAAGAGAATGAAATAGCTTTACTTTCTTTTGAAGTAAAAGATACTGGAATTGGAATTAAAGCAGAGAATATTCCTAATATATTTCAATCTTTTAGTCAAGCAGATACATCTACTACTAGGAAGTATGGTGGAACAGGACTTGGACTTGCCATATCAAGTGAATTGGTTAAAATGATGGGTGGCGAAATTTGTGTTGAAAGCAAATTTGGGGAAGGCTCAACATTTAAATTTAATGTGAAATTAAAGATTGCAAAAAGGGTCGCAGAACCAATATACATGTTTGAAAAACTTGATCATGCTAATATTTTAGTAATTGATGATAATGCAAATAATCGTGAAATTGTGAAGTTATATCTTCAAGAAAACGGATTGAAAGTATATGAAGCCGGGGATGCTGGTTCTGGTATAACTACAATTATTTCCAACGCAAATACAAACAATAAAATAAATATTGCTATCATAGATTATGAAATGCCAGGAATGAGCGGTTATGAACTTGCTAATGCTCTTAAAAACATTCCTATTGCAAAAGATGTGAAACTTATACTATTGACTTCATATGCAAAAAGAGAATGCGGTAAATCGGCAAAGGAATTTGGCTTTTCATCGTATTTGACCAAGCCTATTAGGCGAGATGATTTAATCAGATGTGTAGCTGTGGCATTAGGATTGAAGCAAGAAGAGGAAGAAGAACATGAAATTGAAATGGAAAGTGGCATTAAAGAAATACAGACTCAATTAAAGCCAAGGATTTTATTGGTTGAAGATAATGAAGTAAATCGTAAGATATTCATAAGTATGTTAAAATCACATAATATGGACTGTGATGTGGCATTAGATGGCAGCGAAGCATTAAAAGCTGTATCCGAGAAAGATTATGATATTGTTTTTATGGATTGTCAGATGCCTGTAATGGATGGATATGAAAGTACAGCTAAGATAAGACAGCTTGAAGGCGATAAAAAACATACAAAAATTATTGCAGTAACTGCAAATGCCATGGAAGGTGATAGTGTAAAATGTATTAAAGCTGGAATGGATGATTATATTAGCAAGCCTATTAATTTTGATATTATGTTTAGTATGATAGAAGAAAGTATTAGACAAAAAGAACCTGAAGTTAATTACAGCAGTATTTTAGATAAGTATATTGATAATTTTATTAAAATTACAGGACTTGAAGAAGAGGATGCAAAAGAAATATTTGAAGACTATATAAGATGTCTTCCGGATTTACTGGGTGGTATTGAAGATGCTATTAAGAACAATAACTTTAATAAGTTAGCTAAGTTAACTCATGAGTTAAAGGGGTCCTCTGGAACTTTAAGAATTACATCTGTTCATGAATTAGCAATAGAACTTGAGGAAAAAGCTAAAGAACAACAACTAGATGAATGTAATAGAATTTTTATTGAAATAAAAAATTTATTTTGTTAGAAGAGCTTTAAGATTATAGAAAATTAAAGTTTTAAAGGAGTTTTTAATATGAAAAAAGTGTTAATTGTTGATGATTCATCGTATATGAGAATGTTTGTAAAAAAGATTATTAAAAGAGCAGGTGTATTTATAATGTTTGAAGCATCAACTAAAGATGATGCTATTGAGATGTTTAAGAATGCAGGCCCAGAAATTGTGATTCTAGACTTAAACATGTCCGAAACAACGGGAGAAGGAATTCAGGTTTTATCAGAAATAATGAACATTAATCCTGAAGCAGTTGTAATTATTATTTCAGCAGTAGGATATGAAGATGTTAAAGATGAATGTTTAGAATTAGGGGCAAAAGGGTATATTAAGAAACCTTTTGATACTGAAGATTTATTGCAAATATTAGAGGAATATAAATAAGCTCATATTATTTATGAAATTTACTGGGTATTAAATACATATTCCCAATATATTAATAAATTACAAGTTATACATATAAACTATAATAGAAATCATAAATAATATTTTTTTAATGTTTGACTAGAAAACTAGGTATCCGTAGTCTACAAAGGGTCTTTTGATCTAATGTAATAGATGTCTTGTACCTAGTTTTGTTTAAACATGCTTAATTGTTATATGGATTTGTCTATTATAAATAAATATCCGAAAATTCAACATTTAGTGAATTGACTAATCTATTACTTCCTTCAAAAAGTGAAGTATTTGTATCTTCGTTACCTATATGTTCGTTTATAGGCAAAGTTATTTTAAAAGCACTGCCGTTACCTGGTTCGCTTTCCAGCTCTATTGTTCCATTTAAAACATCAACTAATTTCTTTACAAGGGATAAACCTATTCCTGTTCCTTCTGCTTGTCGTGATAAATTGCTATCCACCTGTCCAAATCTTTCAAATATGAGTTCTTGTTTATCTTTTGGGATACCAAGGCCTGTATCAGTTATTTGTATTATTATTGCATTTGTTTTTTTATCTTCGCTCAGGCTTACAGTAACAGTACCACCTGCATCTGTAAATTTAATTGCATTAGAAAGTAAATTTAAGATGATCCGCTCAAGTTTTTCATCATCGGTAGAGATGTTTTTACATTTTATATTGCATTTAAAGATCAACTCAATATTCTTTTGATCTGAATAAAGTCTCACTGATTGAGAAATTTGCTTTGTTAACGATACAATATCAATAGTTTTAATATGTAATTTAAATCTGCCAGAATTTATTCTTGTAATATCTAATAAATTATTTACAAGCCGCAGCTGTCTAAATGTATTTTGTTTTATATTTTTAATTAAATTTTTTGCTTTGTCTGGCATTTCGTTAATGTAAGCATATTCAATTAGTTGCACAGCTGAATAAATTACATTTAAGGGAGTTTTAAATTCATGGGAAATTAAAGAGATAAATTCATCCTTCATAGCTAGTGCTTTTTCGATTGCATATAGTTTCTCTTGCTCTGTTTTTATAATAAGCTGTTGTTGATGTTTTATTTTATCATTGTTTTCAATAATATGTGTGATATCATGAGCAAGAACTATTCCGTATTCAAAATTTCCCTTTTCATCGAAAATAGGCACAGCGCTTATTTCAAGATGAACTTTATTATGTTCGTTTTTAATTATCACGCGTTGCTGTTTTACGGTTATACCTTTAGAAACTTTAAAGATAGGTAAATCTTTAATATCTAACTCTCTATCATTATCATCGTAATACTTTGCTTCATTAAGGATAAAATCCTCAAGTTTATCAGTAGTTGTCATAGAATGATTTTTTCTTAAGTTTTTGTTTAAGGCTTTGTTTGTCCTAGTAAAGTTACCATATTTATCTATAACTATTAATGCATCATAAATGTTATTAAGTATTACTTCAAGTTCTTTATTTTGTTTTGATATGAGATTGTTGTTTTTTACAATTTCAGTGATATCTTGAATTACTATCACACCAGTATCAAGCTGGCTGTTTTCATCAAAAATAGGAATTACATTACAATTTAAATAATATTCTTTATTATTGTAAACATATTTAAGCTTTTGGCCTTTAATTTTTATACCTTTCAATAGCTTAACAAAGCATAAATCATCATAAGGGATAGGATTACCGGAAAAATCATAATATTTTCCTACATTACATGAGTATCCAACATAATTATTATATTCACTCTCTCCAAATAAACATCTTATTATGTTATTTTGCTTAATATACTTACCGTTTTTATCAACTATTGAGATTAAGTCTTCAACGCTTTCTATAACACTTTTCAATTGCTTATTTTTTCTTTGTATATGCTTTCTACTTAAGACTCGATCATTAACGTTCTCAAGCATAGACATGATGTACTTTACTTCTCCGTCTTCAGATATTGGTGTAATAGTATTATCCCAATAATCGTTTTTCCCTAAAATATGACCATGCAGTTCAGTAAAATAAGCTGGTTTATTATTCTTTACAATATTTGTTAAGAGATTTTTTGCACCAGATGCCTCAAAATTAGGAATAAATTCATCTATACATTTTCCATATACTATATCTTTTGAGTTGAATGGTTTTGGCATATAAGATAAATATTTTTTATTTGCTTTAATAAGCTTAAAATCATTTGAAGTGTAAATGCCTATGCCTACCTTGTTATCATTTATTAAATTTTCAACAAAAAGGAGTTTATTATCTAAGCGTGAATTTTCTATTTCACTAAAAATATAAATATTGGTAATGTTGTCGATATCTTTAAACTTTTTTATGTTAACAAACCTTACTTCAAAAGTTTTAGTAAACAAAATTAATCGAGTTTCGTTATCAGATATATTAATTTCATTACTGCTTCTAAATAATTCATTGAAAATTTTAGTAATATTTTTACCACATAATTCGCTTCTGGTAAATTGTGTTAGGTTTATAAAATTATTATTAACGTCTAGTATTATCTCATCTTTCTCTTTAATTAAAGATTTTTTTGTATTATAAAACTCATTATTCAAAATAGTCCCCCCAATACACAAAATTAATTTGAATTGTACTATTAGTACAAAATTATAATATCATATAACTTGATATTTTTGTATATTTTACTAAAATGTTAGAAAATTAGAAAAAATGGAACTTTTCAAAAATATTATTTTACTGTTCATTTTTTATGGCTTAATTAGTAATTCTGAATTCTTTTTATCATATTCTAATATAAAATTAATAAATTTATTTTAAATAAGGGGGCGTATTTAAATTGACAAGAATATATAATATCACAATGAGCACTCCGTTTGGAATTCAAAAAGGCAGAATTACACTTGTGATAACTGGGAATTCTTTATCAGGTGTGCTTGAAGGGATGGGAGCTAAAAGTGAATTCTATAATGGTAAAATTAGTGGAAATAATTTTGAATTTTCGGGACAAGCTAGAAGCTTAATAGCTAGAATACAATATCATGTTAAAGGAACTTTAAGCAATGAGGTAATATCAGCATCTATTAATACTAATCATGGAACTTTTTCTGCAAGCGGAACACTTGTCTCTCAATCGTAAAATTATAAGCTTTAGAAGTAGAGAGATAGGGAAGTAATGACATCTTTAAATCTGTTTGTAAATAGAAGGAATTACGGATTGTAAGTGCTACAATTATATTAGTTTTGAATTACAGGCAGTAAATTATATTTAATAAAATTTTACTGCCTTTCCTTATTTTGCGACAACACTATTTGCATATAATTATAAAAATATATTTATATTACATATATTTACATATTATCATTAAAGTGGTATAATTAATACATATTTAGAGGTTAATATAATAATTGTTGTTTTAATATAGAAATAATTATATATAATTGGTTATCATAATTAAAGATGTAGAAGAAAATAAATAAATTTCGTAGGAATAGATTTTGAAAGTGAAAATGGGATATTAATGAAGTATCAAGGCTTGTTGGAGCTACTTTTGGTAGTATAAATGAAAATGGATATAAGCCTTCATCAAATATGAAAAATGAAGCTTTAAGGAATTGGGAATATTTAAAAGTGAGGGGGAATATTATGGACGTATTTGTGGCTAGACAAGCGATATTTGATAGTAAGAAGGAAGTAATTGCTTATGAATTACTTTTTAGAAATAGCAATATTAATGAATTTATTTCCATAAAAAATGTGAACCCGACCTTAGATGTAATTAGAAACAGTTTTCTAGTCATAGGATTTAATAAAATTACTGGAGGTAAAAAAGCTTTTATTAATTTTGATGAGGATTTAATAAAATCAGAAATTATAGAAAGATTTTCAAAGGATCATATTGCAGTAGAAGTACTAGAAACAGTAAAGCCAGATTTTACAATAATTGAGTGTTGCAAAAGATTAAAGGAAAAAGGTTACATTATTGCACTAGATGATTTTATGTATCATGAACAATTCGATGAATTGATAAAATATATTGATATAATAAAAGTTGATTTTCTTGTTACAAAAGGCAATGAAAGAAAAGAGATAATGAGGAGAATAAAAAATAAAAATATAAAATTTCTAGCCGAAAAGGTAGAAACAGAAGAAGAGTATATGGAAGCATTACGATATGGATATTCCTATTTTCAAGGTTATTTTTTTTGCAAGCCAATGATTATCTCGGGGAAGGATGTATCTGGCTATAGGTTTATCTATATGAATTTACTAGAAGAGTTAAACAAAGATAATATAAATATAAAAAAAATAGAAGCCTTAATAAAAAATGATGTACTTTTATCATATAAGTTGTTGAAAGCAGTAAATTCAGCTCATTACTGTTTAAAAAGAAAAATTAAATCTATTGGTGAAGCTATTATGATAATCGGTATTAATGAATTAAGAAGATGGATTTTTATTATTTCACTCAAACAAATGGGGGAAAACAGTATTGATGAACTAGTAAAAATGTCTTTAATTAGAGCTTCTTTTATGGAAGCGTTGAGTAAGGAAATAAGATTTGATATTCTTGAATTTGATGCTTTTTTAAGCGGGATGTTTTCATTAATTGATGCGCTTTTAAAAATACCTATTTTAAATATTTTAAATGAGCTGCCAATTTCAGATTATGTTAAAGATGCGTTATTAGGAAGAAAGAATATACTTTCTGAACTTTTGAGCTTAGTGGTAGAATATGAAAGAGGAAATTGGATTGAGGTAAATAAGTTAATAAGGAAACTTAAAATAAGTGAAGAATTTGTAAGTGATTGTTACTTAGGAGCCATATTAAATCTAAAAAATTTAGAGGAAATAGATGTGTAAATAAACTAAAAAATATAATTTCTAATCATTATTGAAAATATAAACATTTTAATTATATAATTAGACCTTATCTTTGAAAAAGATTTTTCTAGGGTAAGGGTTTTTAACTAAAAAATGCCCCATATGGGGCTAAATAATATTGAATCAAAAAAGAAAAATACAATTTTCTATAAAGCTATTTTCTCTGTATTTTTATTATCAATTGCAGAAATTAAATTTATTTTCTCATGTCCGATTAATATATTAGTATTATCAATGCTAGGCTTCTTTACTGTTGTTACGAGATTTTTAGGGCCATTTACCGATTCTATTGCGTTGTTTATTAGTTTAATAGCATGTGCAAATACTTGTTTTACATTTTCATTAGATGAAAATACTATTGCATTTCCAGCTTTAAGCATTAATATGCTATTTTTAATTATAATTTCAATTGGGTTAGCACATGAAACAATTACTCCATTAACTATATTGGAATTTTCAATATTACTTGCAGCTAATCTAGCTTCAAGATATTTATCATTTTCGCAGTTTTTTAATGCAACAGTGTTATCACAAAGGAGTTCATCATATGATTTAGAAGTAATCTCCTTGCAAGTCATTAAACTAAGTTCTTCTAAGTTAGATTGTAAAACATTAGTAACTGCCGCTATAATTTCATTTTTTCTTGACAAACTATATTTTGAGAATTCTTCGCATGCTGTATAAGCTGAATCAATTGCATCGTTCATAGTATCAAATACACCATGATCGCCTTGTTTATCTATTATAATTGCATATTGGATTGGTTTTTTAATTATCATTGATATCCGTCCCCTTTATTTTCTTATTGCTTAAAATTAATTTATACAAATACTTCATAACACCAAATTAATTGAACAAGGTTAAATAATTAACGTTAATAATTTAACAATAAATTTCAAAAAAATATAGATAAATATTTTTCATATCTTAATTCTTATTATAACAATGTGTTGCTAACTATTCAAGTGGTTGTTGAGAATTTTCTGAATTTTATTTTAAGTTGTTAAAAAACTAACTAAGGAGCGTATTGTTCTCTGAATAAGGGAAATAATATTTGAACATTAAGTAGTATTTTAACAATTTAATATGCAATAACTTAAATTTATTATTGGAGTGATTAATGTGAAAATAGAAGATCAAGAAGAAAACATTACTAATTGTAAAAGTCAATCAGGCTCAAAAGAAAAAAAAACTAATATGCTAGTAGCAGCCTTTATTATTTTTATTTTTCCGATTATATCTATATTGGTTGGTGCATTTATTGGAGGATATTTAGGTACGTTTATTGATATTTCTACTAAAATATCTGAAATAATAGGAGGAATATTAGGATTCGCATTATCTGCAGTTATAATAAAATTATTTGATAAATCAGCAAAGGCGGATGAAAAAATTGAAAAGATTCATTGGGATGATCTATGAAATGCGGTGAATTAAAAGATAAAAATCATAGAATTTAAGGCATGTCCTAAAATACATTTAGATTAAATTTATTTTAGGACATTATTATCAGATTAGTTCCTCATAATTACAGGTAGATTAATTTTTTTTAAACCTATCCAAAGTTTATTTAGAAGAATTCCTTTGTAATCTTGATTATTTTCCCAAAACATTGCTCCTCCAAGGCCTTTGGATTTTATATATTTAACTTTGTAATAAATTGATTCCTCGTCCTCATAAGTTATAAATGAATCATTCTTTTTTAAGTAAGCAGCTTTAGCTTGATCATCCCAGTATCTTGTCCAACCATGTTTATTTATATAACTTTTAATGAGAGTTTTGTATGAAAGGTATTGATGATCACGTAATCCGAAGAAAGGAATGCCCAAATTAATTTTATATGCAGGTACTCCTGCTTTGATAAGTGCAGTTACTGATTCATCACAACTTATGCTCGAGCCAAGATTATAATTTGTAGGGTATAGGTTTGCGTTGTGAGTGCGGTATGCAAAATCATAGGTCATCAAGTTTATATAATTACATATATCTGCAATTTTACTTATTTCTGTATTATTGATATAGAATTCATCTGCTCCAGCAGCTATGCTTAGTATTTGATCACATCCTATTTCAGATCGTATTGCTTGAATCAAAAGTGTGAAATTTTCTTTATCTTGTGGACTGCATTTAATCAAGTCACAGGCACCACTTACAGGATATTCCCAATCAAGATCTATACCGTCTAATTTATATTTATATATAGCTTCTAAGCAGCTATCAGCAAAGATTTTTCTTGAAGATATTGAATAAGCTGCATCAGAAAAACCATTAGCGCCCCAGCCACCGATTGAAAGAATAACCTTTAAATTAGGATTACATGACTTAAAAGATACTAACTTTAATAAATCTTTACTATTGGATACAAAAATCTTACCTTTTTCAATATTTGCGAAAGCATAATTAACATGGGTTAACTTGTGTGCATTTATAGCACTAGGCGTGCCATAAACATATCCTATTATATTATATGGAGATGTTGGAACTAATTTTTTAATTTTCATAAGTCCTCCTAAGCTTATAGGGATAAGTTCATCAAATTAGATATTATACTTACAAAGTATTAAATTAATATCTTATTTGACCTAAAAATAAATGAGCATTAATAAATTTATTAATATAATAATTTATGTAAGTACAATCAATCTTATGGAAAATCAATTTATAATAAACAAAGATAGTGTATATATATTTAAAAATTATTAGCATAATAAGAATATTATGATTTTATTACTTATTATTTAGCAACTATGTATATAAAGCAAAGGAGTGGAAATTATGAAGTTATCAGGAAACACAATTTTAATTACAGGAGGAGGATCTGGCATTGGTTTTGCATTAGCAGAACGTTTCTTAAAGTTAAACAATGAAGTGATTATAGTGGGGCGAAGAGAAGATAAGCTGCAGGAAGCAAAGAGTAAGTATCCAGAATTACATACTAGGACATGTGATGTATCAAAAGAATCTGATCGTATATCCTTGTTCAATTGGGTTAGTAAGGAGTTCCCGAATTTAAACTTTTTAGTTAATAATGCTGGTATTCAGCAAAGAGTAAATCTTTTAAATGCCACTGAAGATTGGAATTATTATTCTGATGAAATTGCAATAAATTTAGAGGGACCGATTCATCTTTCTATGCTTTTTATTCCAGAATTGGTTAAAAGGGATAATTCTTCAATTATTAATATATCATCTGGCTTATCAATCACACCAGGTGTTTGGGTTCCTATTTATAGTGCAACGAAGGCTGCGCTACATTCATTTACAGTATCCTTGAGATTACAATTAGCTAAGACAAATGTAAATGTTATTGAGGTATTTCCTCCAGCCGTCAATACTGATTTAGGAGGCGCAGGCTTACATACTTTTGGTGTAGATGTGAATGATTTAGCCGATTCTGTATTTAAAGGATTAGAAAATGAGAATTTGGAAATAGGTTATGGTGGTACAGAAAAAAGACTTTCTGCATCAATGGATGAGATCCGCCAAGGAACCAAAGCAGCATGGGAGAGTTTTTTGAGTAGAACACCTAAATTTTAAATTATCAGATATCATAATATAAGTTTATAAAAATTCAAGAGAGGCGGTAAATTATAAAATAACATTAAATAGGCTGAGGTTTAATATATAGTAAATCTCAGCCTGATTTATTAAGAACAAATTCTTCCTTGCACTTGAACATTTTCATCAGATTTTGAACAATCATTTAATAAAGGATTTTTTCTCTTATATATAAAGTAATATGGTATTTCATAAGCTAACATAAGGATCCATCCTATAAAACTTGCATATGCAACACCCGCTAGACCTATACGTGGAACGAGTATAAATACAAATATTACTCGAAAGGAAATCTGTATTAATGTAGAAACTAATGTGATTTTCATGTTTCCCATACCTCTAAAGAAGCCTTGTACTCCATTTGTAAAACCAGGAAGAACATAAAAAAAGGCCATAAGGCTTAGGTAACTGACACCTATAGTTACCATGCTTGTATCCCCTGAAGAAACAAACAGTTTCATTATTGGTTCTTTTAAGGCTAAAATAATCAAACAAATGAATATCCAATAGCAAAATTCTATGCATAATCCAGTTTTAAATCCAGATTTTATACGCTTTTTATTATTGGCACCTCGATTTTGTGCAACAAAGGTCATCATTCCATGAGATATACTTTGTTCTGGTATAATTGAAAAATCATCAACTTTGCTTACTGCATTAAATGATGCAATAGCAGCAATACCTAGTTGATTAATAGTGCCTTGTATTAATAATTTTCCAATTGGCTGACAACATTGCTGTAGAGCTGTAATAGAACCATGTACAAGAGTTTGCTTTAGAAATTTTATATCTATTTTCATATCGCTTTTAGTTAATTTTAATAATGGAACATTTTTATAAATGTAAATTATACAAAAAATTGCAGAACAAGCTTCAGCTATATCTGTTGCCAGCCCCGCCCCAAGTACGCCCAAGTTAAAGCCGCCAATAAAAACAAAATCAAGACATCCATTCAAAATAGATGCAACTGCTAAGAATCTTATAGGGGTTCTTGAATCGCCAACACTTCTCATTGCCGATGATACTGTATTATATAAATATGTAAATGGCATCGCGACAAAAATAATTTTAAGATAAAGAGTTGCAGAATAAAGAATTTCGTTAGGAACTTTAAGAAGAATTAATAAATCTTTTGAAAAAATTAAACCGAGTATTACAATTAGTAATGAGAAAAAACATCCAAATATTAAAATAGTGGATATTTCTTTTCTTAAATCCTCATACCTTCCAGCTCCAAAGAATTCGCTCATGAGTACCGAGGCTCCAATACTTACCCCAGTTATTCCTAAAATAACAATATTCATTACAGGATTAGCAGTTCCCACTGCTGCTAATGCACCTGTTCCAGAAAACCTTCCTACGACAATTGAATCAACTGCATTGTAGGTTAGTTGCAGGACGTTTCCAAGTATTAGTGGTATAGAAAAGTTTATAAGATGCTTTGTTATATTGCCTTTTGTCATATCTTTAGTCATATGTTTCACTTCCTTAGTAGTCTTTCATTAGGTTATTATACTAAAGGGATAATTACGCTTTCAACAGACTAACATAGGATTTTGTTTCATTTTGAAACTATTTTAATTTTCGCCATAAAGTACTATGACCAATTTTTAATCTTTTTTCAACTTTTACCTGATTCATACCTTCTTGTATCATTACATACTCAATAATACGCGCTTCAATATCTCTTAAGCTTCCACTAAGATCAATTGGAACTAAGGAGGCTTCTTTGTGATTATTACGTTCTATTCTTAATGTATTTTTAATTTCACTAATTCCAATATAGGAGCCATTACATGTTAGAGTTAACTGGTTTATTACTCTCATAAATTGTCTTATGTTTTCTGGCCATTCATAATTGCATAGCAATTTTATTCCGTTGTCTTTTACTCCAACAATTTGACTTGAGCATCTTACATCTAACTTAGCAAGGTACATGCTAACCATATTAGTTATTTCACTGCTATAATTTCTAAAAGGCAATAGTTCTATTCTAACTTCATCTAAAATTGAACGAAGTTGTTTTAAGAGGTTTCCGTTGCTTACACAAATTTCCACAGGAAGTTCACAAGAGGCGATTATTTTAATATCATTATTTTTATTTAATTTCTTTAATATATTAGCTATTTTCTTTTGTCCTTCTTTATTTAATGTATCTATATCTTCTAAGAATAAAGTTCCACCTTCATTATATAAATGCTCAATTATAACATTATTTAGTAAATCATAGTCATAATCTTCTGATATTAAGTAACAGCCTACACATAATAAATTTTTCCTTTTTTGAGGTCCATAGCAGGTGCATAAATATCCTACATCGCTTTTACACATTCCATCTTCACCAGTTATGATAGTTGGAAGAGGTGTATTACTTAATTCTATTATTTGAGATAAAATTGTTTGGGGAAATACTGTATGAATATGACTTGGCGAAATTTCATGGCCCTTAAAAATTTGTATAAAATCATGAGTACTACCATCATCCAGATTTTTATCATCTATATAATCGTTAACTTCAAGTGCTTTTTCCTTATCTTTAACTATAGCATTGCATAATCTTATAGCTTCATCAATAGCACTTCGAACGCCTTCTATTCCGCTTGTAAGCAATATGCTGTTTATTCCAAATTCTTGTGCTGTTTCATAAACAGTATTATCTCCAATGACAAGTTCGTAGCTTTCATTTTTTAATTCATCTATAATATTATTTATATCTTTATGCTGATTATAACACTGTGACTCTATGGAATATCCTAAGAATTCACTTAACTGCTTAAAAGACTTACTGATACTTGGATAAGCTAAAAATATTTTCTTTCCTTGATAACCTTGGGATAATTTTAAAATCCTAAGGATATCAAAGGCATTTATGTAAACTTCAATAATAGGTAATTTTGTTATCTTTCTGCAGATTTCGGCTGTACCACCCCTTGTTATAATAGCGTTATAATTTTTTTCTGCCTTTAGTTCTTGTATAAGTTTTGGGCCCTTTTCATAATTCCCTTGATAAACATCTATTTGAATATCTTTGTATTCATCTAAAATTGACATTACCAGGTCCTTTAAGCCTAAGTAGGGCGCTAAAAAAAGAATCTTTATTTTCATAGTTATTTTCTCCATTATTTATTATGGTTTTATTATATCAAAATTAATATGTAGTTTATATTTTCTAATAAATTATGAGGTGTTTTAATATGTTAAAAACTATGATTACTAAGAAATAAAATTGTGGCTTAATTACCAGAATATATGCTAAAAACCACTGTGTATGATCCTTACATATGTAAATATAGATTCTTTATCTATTATAAACATAAATTACTTGTGTAATTAAATGATTTGTAGGCTATAATAGATAGCAATACCATATCGGTGACTAATGCAGCCTAAAATATGTAAATTAATAGGGTGCAAATAAAACACAAGGAGTGGTTATTTGTTTAAACTAAATTGAAATATACTAAGAGCATTTATTCTCTTAGGAATATTTTTAATGAATCTTGGAACCAATTATTCAAGTGCTGAGCAAAAAAAAAATGTGGTAAACAAAGTTGTTGCAAGCAAGTATGAAGAAAGTTCTAAGATGGAAAATGCTGAAAGTGAAGGGCATAAAGATCCAGCAGAAGGATACACTGATATTTCATCCAATAACTTGAATAAAACACCAGTAGAAAATGAAAAGGTTGAAACTGCATCGTCAAAATCTCAAGAAAATCAAAATCCGATAGGTACGCCGATAAAAGCTGAATTAACTGCATACTCTAATGATCCTAAATGTTCAGGAGAATGGGGATCACAAACAGCAATGCAGACAAAAACAAGAGTAGGTGTTATTGCAGCTCCATCGAAAATTCCTCTTGGAAGTAAAATTTACATTCCAGAGTTAAAAAATTATAAAGCCGATGGTATTTTTGATGTCGAAGATAGAGGTGGAGCAATTAAAATTAAAAAGGATGGTACTTATGTAATAGATGTTTGGGTACCAACTTATGAAGAAGCAGTGCAATTTGGAAGGAAATATACAACAATTTATTTAATAGATTAATGTTCAAATTAAAATATATACTAATTCTTGAGTAAAAATACGTAATCCTTTACTGGGATTTTAATTAACGGCGGATTAAAAAATGCCTTTTAAATTATTTATTAACAATTTAAGATAAAAACCACACATACTATAAAGAAGTATTTATTTACGTATGTGTGGTTTTTGTTTTATAATGTATTATTTGCTTATAACAAAGGCTGCACTTTTAAGCGGTAGTTTTTATAAATATTATTATCGCACAGGGCAAACTCCATTAGCACATTCTTTATCGATTATTTCATGTTCTTCATCGTCATCAAGTTCTGCTAATAATTCATAGTCTATTGGTTTTATATTCTTTAGTCGCTTTTCGTATTCTTCTCTGCTTATAGATTCATAAGGCAAAAGAGGGTAGGTTTCATCCATTAATGGAAGGAAAGTTATTCCAACGACGTAGTCAAAATTATTATATAACCAATCTGCTACATCATCCCATTCATCATCTTTTACGTGTACAGTTATAGAAGTATTATGATCAGTCCAGTTCATCATTGATAATTTGTATAGTTCAAGTTGTTCTATAGCTCCAACATCATATTTTGTTTTTCCTTCGGGAGCTTTTATAGGAAACTCAATAACTTTCGTTGTACAGTTTTCATCATTTTGGCCATTTTCATTAAATATAGGATAGCATTTTAGTTTTTCAATCATTTTATATAATGGATCAGACACAGAAATTCTAACTCTTCTAATGTAATAATTTGAATGTGAATAATGTATACCTGAACTTACACATGGCAGTGTTGAAAGAGAGCCTTCCGGCTTAATTGTTGTCATAAGCTCAGGCGCTGAAATTCCGAGTTCGTTGGAATATCGGGTACCTTCATTTCTAACAACTTCTCTTAGATGTTTTAGTAATTTTCCTAAGCTATTATAATCCATATTTGTTTTGTTCAGCATATCCATCATACCGGTCAAAGAAATTCCAACAATTCTATCTGATTGCATAACTTCATTCCAATTTGGAAGTTCAACATTTACTAAGGTCATCCTAATTGCAACTCGTGTAGATAGTTTAAGTACTTCTTCTAGGTGCTTTACATCTAGCTCATTATCCTTATCTACAAAAGATACTAAGTTATTAGTTGATAAATTGCAACATTGGTGAGAATTAAGTAATATCTCACCACATGGATTGCAGCCCTTAAACGTCCTCTTCCTCTTTTTAGCTTCAGCTCCATTAATAAAACCAGGTTCACCATTTATTTTTATGGAATTTAATATTTGTTTTATTTTATCTAGCGATGGTCTTTCTTTATATAAAACAGAATTGTTGCTCATTTTTCGATGCGAAACTTCTAAATTCTCAATCCAATTTCCACTTACTATCTTATAAAGATTGCTTTTTGCGTTAATAACATCTTTGTCATCTTCATCGCAAATAATCATCATGGCGCTACGCCTAACTCCACCAGAGACAACATTTTCGCTTATTATAGTCGCTATATCAAGAACATCAATTGATTTTAAAGATCCATCTATAAGATTACTGCAAACCTTATTAATTTTCTCAAACATTCTTTTTAAAGATTTATGACCAGATGCTCTTCCTCCAAATCTTTTAAGTCTTTCACCTTCAGGTCTTACATAACTATAATCGAATACTACTTTTTTTATATTTATATATTCTGGTAATGTAACTAATTTGAAATAAGTTTCTAAAGCATTGCACCAGCCTTCTTTGCTATCACCAATTTTAATTGTAGCTGTAGATGGTTCATCTTTATCTAAAATTAACTTTGTATCTTCCATATATTCTTTTGGCATATATTTATGAACACCTTCAGAATATTCTCCTGCTACAGATATTTTTCTTATTTTAGGCATTTTAATTATTAATTCCTTATCAATTCTAACACCTACACCTGAACCAACCATTAATAGATAAAATATATCTACAAAATCATGGAATTCCTCAATCATTGTAAAGGAACAATTATAATTTGAAAGAGGATACTCTTTGACTATATCTGTTCCACCCATATAAAGAGTTCTTCCTGATGTAAAAGTCCTTAAATTAAATAGGTTATCAAATAGAAGTTCTGCTTCCTTAATTTCATCTTGTAAATTTATATGAAATCCATGCTTCTTCTTAAAGTCTATACCAAGCTCAATATTATATTTAGTTGTTCTAAGAACTGTTTCAAACCAATTTTCTCTTCTTTTCTTATCATCTAAATACCTTGAATAAGTTCTTAGGTAAACAAATTCACCTATAGCGCTTAATGGTGTATTCTCCAATTCTTTATATTTGCTCAAAAAAGCTTCTGATAATATTTCACTCATGTATATTCCTCCAGTTTTGTTTCCGAATAATCTAAGATTTACTTATTAATCCTAGTATTCTTTTTAGTTATAATATTTTCAAGTAAAAGGGATATTATTATTTTAATGCATTTTAATGAGAAATACAATATGTTGTGCTAGGAAAATAAAAAAACACTATATATAGACTTGTCCTGCTATTTTGAAGAAAGGGGGTATAGAGTAAAATATAAAATTATACTGGAGCATTGGAACATATTCATTAGTAAAATTGTGATATTTGTCACACTAAAATATGAAAAGGCGTGATATTATTATTTAGTTGGAATAGTGGTCATAGGGTATTTACAAAATAGCCCAAAAGTTGTAATATATAAGCGAACATAAGTTCTTTTTAAAGCATATTAATACTATTTAAGGTGTAAAAATATTTAACGATATATAAAATATAGCTATATTAAGTTAGGGGAGAGAGAAAAAAATGAAAAACGTAATTGATATTTTGCATAAAGAAAAAGAGTTAGTTAATGCAGTTGAAATGTACTTAAAATTAGAATGCTATGAATCATACAAAAACAATAATCTAGAAAGAGTATTTGAAAAAGCAAGAAATGATGAGGAAATAAAATTAAAGGTATTACATAGTATTAGCAAGTTTATTCTTAACTAGCATTTATTTATATTACATAGGACAAACTCCCAAAGGGCAGCTAATAGAAATTTTTTAATATATGCATATTTAGGAGCAAATTGAATAAAATAAATTAGCAAAAGAATCCTTAATCTAAATTAAAATTAATAAAAATAATCCAAGGAAAATTTTTTCTTGGATTATTTTTATTATATTAGGTTAACATTATATTGCCCAAGCAAAGCCATAATAGTGTTATTGGGGGGAGCTTCAGTTATTATGCTGTTAAAATCTGTTATATTAGAAAAGTTAAAAATTCCATCCAAATTGAATCTTTCGTTTGGTGCCATTAAATATAGTTCTCTTGATATACTCATAATAGCCTTTTTAGTACCTGCATCCTCAGATTCACCTGTGCTAACACTTCCATCCTTGAGATCTATACCACTGCAGCCTATAAATGCTTTATTACAACGATAAAGTTTAATTTGCTCAATAGAATGTGAACCTATATTACCTCCTACAAGGGGATTGTAATCGCCACCTATAAATATAACATGAATTTTTGAATCTAAATTAATCATAGATGATATTTCAACCATATTCGTGATTAAGGTTACACTTTTATTATTTTGTATAAGCAGCTTTGTAAGTATATAGGTAATACTTGAGGCATCTAAAAAAATGGTATCAGCTTCTTTAATTTGTTCAAATGCTTTTTGAGCAATTACTTCCTTTAAGTTAGTATCTTTTTCAACTCTTTTAAAGAAACTCTCACCATTTACTATAGTACGTTTTATATTAATAGCGCCACCATATGTACGTTGAAGAAGGTTATTCTTTTCTAAAACTTGAAGATCTTTTCGAATCATACTTTCGCTTACTTCAAATTGTGCACTTAAATCTTTAACTAATACTTTCCCGTCTTTCTCTAATAAATCTAAAATATGTTTGTGTCGTTCCTCAATAAACATAAGTTCCTCCAATTTATTCGCATTTAATTTCATTTTAACAAGGAAAGTATTAAAATGCAATTAGATTAATTGACAATTGCGAATAAGTAAAATAAAATGATATTAAATGATAATGAATTGTAGAAAACAGGAATAAACTATTATGGGGGAAGATAGTATGAAAAAAGCAGTATTTTTTGATATAGACGGTACTTTAATTGATTGTTTAAATGGGATAACAGATATTACACCAAGAGTAAAGAAGGCAATTCGTAAATTGCAGGAAAATGGAAATTATGCTTTTATTGCAACTGGCAGGCCCTATGCTTTTTTAAATGAAGCTTTATGTAATTTTGGTTTTGATGGTTTTGTCCTTACAAATGGAGCCTATGTAAAAGTCAAAGATAAATGTATATATAAAGAAGCAATAAGGAAGGATATTATAAAAGATATAGTTTATAATTTTGAAAAGTTTGAAATTCAATATATCTTGCAGGGAGAAAAATATTCTTACATTAAAGACGAATATAAAAAACTGCATTCATTTTATGACTTATATAATATATCTAAGAAGTATTTAGAAGGTAATTATAATTTAGAAGAGGTAGATATATACAAAATTGAAATGTTATGCAATCATAAAAAAGGAATAGATTATTGCTTATCTTTGGGAAATGGTGTTTTTGATTATGTTCATAATGAAGAAGGAGGTTCATTTGAACTTTACTCAAAATCAAACTCAAAAGCTTCAGGAATTTTAAAAGTTCTGGATTATCTAAATATTCCAATAGAAAACAGTTATGCCTTTGGTGATGGAAAAAATGATATAGAAATGCTATCTACAGTTGGATGTGGAATAGCTATGGGTAATGCTGAGGAATTTGTTAAAGGCTATGCTAATAAAGTAACAGATACAGTAATAAACGACGGGGTAGCTTTAGAAATAGAAGAATGTATGTTATAAATTTAAGCAGCGGTTTTTCAAATTATAAAACCGCTGCTTTATTCATAAAACTTTTAGGGAAAGAACCAATTAAAGACTTTTATCTAATTCATATATAATTATAGAATCTTCATTATCTTCATTCTCATTTTTTGATTTTGAATTTTTTGCACTTGGAGGCAACGCGGAACCGCTTAAGTCCCATCTTTCTCCATTTTTTCTTATCCAATCATCTATTTCTTTATTTTCATTTTCTCCATTTCTCAATAATGCATATTTTATTTCTCCACTTCGTACCATACTTTTAAACTCATCTAAGGTTAGAATTTTATCCTTTCCACTAAAGCCACCAATTGCAATTACTGGATCACCAGTTTTTACTATTAAGTCAGAAATGTCATTGGCTTTTTCTACTGCAAGTAAATACTTTCCATCTGTTTTATGTGCATTCAAAAAGCTAATTAATTTCTCTGTAGTAGAATTAGTGCTATTTTTCATTGGTAAAAACCAATCTTTTGCATCGAGTTCATGGTTCTTAGTATTGACTAATCTTAATCCAGCTGCTGGGGATCCACCTGACATTCGATAAACCACTGTTGTAAATGACCAGAAAGAAGGGGCTATTAATAATCCTGTAAAAGCTACAGCTAAAAGTACCTTTTTAAAAATATATTGTCTCTTTATTTTCTGATCTTCTGTATTTTTAATAAAAATACATATAATTAGTATTAATGAAGAAAAAAATGAAAATACTCCGATAACTAAAATTAATTCTTTGGCAATATAATATAATTCGTAATAGGAGAGTATTAATGATTCAATTGCCCCATTTACAAGCATTGATATTGGCAATATCCATGCTTTAACTCCACCTTCCTTATAAAGTTCCAACATGGTTACAATACCTATTCCAACTAATGCAGCAATTGAAGGTGACATCATTGTTAAGTAGTAAGCATGACCAATGCTTTTTATATAACTAAAATATATACACTCGGGAATTAAGCACATTCCCCATAATAGAGTATTTAGCTGTTTTCGCTTATCAACCACTTTTCTATATTTCTGATTAATTATTGAGGCAATTAGCCCAAGCAATGCCAAGGGTAAAAACCAGCTTATTTGATCTGATAAATTATTTTCAGAAAATAGTCTTGTAACTCCTGGATTTCCATTAGTTGAAATACTTTCATTGTTTATTGCATTTTTGGTGGTTTGACCTGGATCATTATTAACATTAGTTGTTTTAGAGCTTGACGATAAATTAGAAGGCGAACTTTTATTGATTCCTGGGAATTTAATTGAAAAATTCAATCTTTCTGCTCCATTATGACCAGCAATTAGTTCGGTAACAGTATTATTAGTGCTGCTTCCTATAAAAGGTCTATTTTGAGCAGGTACTAAATCTACAATTACTGCCCAAGAAAATGAAAAAACTGTTAGAATTACAGTTCCCAATAAAAGGTGTTGTATTTTTCTTTTTATTGAAATAGATGATGCGAATAAATAGGTTATATAAAGTGCTGGTAATATCATATAAGCTTCCAACATTTTTATATTAAATCCTATTCCTACAAAAGCTAAACTTATTAATAAGTATTTCAGACTTCCTTTTTCTGCTGCTAATGATAGTAATAAGCATGATATTATTGAGGTTAAAACAAGTAGATTATCTATTGTGTTATTTCTGCTTGCAGCAACAAAAATAGGAGTTATTGATAGGCATAATGCAGCAATAAGACCTGCTTTTTTACCAAAAGATCTATTAACAGTATAGTATAAAAGTCCTACTGATATAATGCCAGCTAAAGCTTGAGGAAAAATAATACTTAAGCCGCTAAAACCAAATATCTTCGCACTTATAGCTTGTATCCAAAAGCCAACTGGAGGCTTATCAATAGTTACAAAACCAGAAGGATCAAAGGAAACAAAGAAAAAATTTTTTAAACTCATTGTCATGCTTTTTATGCCAGCAGCATAATATTCATTTGCATATCCTTCAATTCCTAAATTTAAGAAATTAAGAATTGAGGATAATAGTAATATCATGCAAAGTTGATAATTAGATTTTAAAATATTGAAAGTTTTTATGCCTAGAATTTTAATTTTCTTCAAAGAATCACTTCCTTTAGTGAAAAAATTTTGTAGAATAGCAATATTAAATGAATTTGTGTAAATTATAGCATAATAACATATCATAATCTGTGACATAAATATTAAGAATTAATAACATTTTAATTATAAATGCATTATTATGGAATATCCGAGCAAACATGTTAAGTGGAAATTGGATCTCATAATAAAAACGAAGTATGATATTCACATTTTTTTAATAAGAATTTTATATAGAGAAATTACTCATAATAAAATAAATAATATTTTATATTAATTCAAAGGAGAAATTATTATGGATTTAGAAAATTTTAAAAGCTCAATTTTAAATAACGTATATCATATTCCAGCAGATAAAAAGGTCGAGTTACATAATCATCCAAAACATGATGAAGTTTTTTATTGTATTAAAGGCGAAGGGTTTGGTGTACTTGATGATAGTGAAATAGAATTAGCAGTAGGAAAGGTTTTTATTGTTCCAGCAGGAGTTATGCATGCTCTTCGTTCTGATAGCGATTTATATGTAGCTTCGTTCCTAATTCCAGCTGTGGAACAGTAAAATATTATTTTAAAATAAGGAGGGAAAGCATGGAGGGGAATTATAATAATCTAAAGCTAGCAGAACGCGGTGCAAGAGTGAGTATTATAGCGTATATTACCTTATCCTTGTTAAAACTTGGTATAGGGTATTTAGCAAAATCTGAGGCATTACTAGCTGATGGGGTAAATAATACTACAGATATAATAGCGTCATTTGCAGTATTAATTGGACTTAAAATATCTAGAAAGCCGGCTGATGATGATCATCCTTATGGGCATTTTAGAGCCGAGACAATAGCATCTTTAATTGCATCCTTAATTATGCTTGCTGTTGGAATGGATGTATTGTATAACGCTATTAAATCGGTTATTTTTTTTAGAGCACAAGCTCCTGACTTAGTATCTGCAGCTGTTGCGATTTTTTGCGCAATTGTAATATATATGGTATATAGATACAATAAAAAAATTGCTATAAAAATAAATAGTTCCGGTCTTATGGCTGCTGCGAAAGACAATCTTTCTGATGCATGGGTAGGTGTTGGTACTACTATTGGAATTATAGCTTCTCAATTTGGATTGCCTTGGATAGATCCTCTTGCTGCTGTAATTGTAAGTATTTTAATTTTAAGAACAGGATGGGATATATTTAGAGAAGCTTCTCATAATCTTTCTGATGGGTTCAGCAAGGAAAAGCTTGAGAATATAACACAAACTATAAAGAAGGTACAGGGAGTTAAGGATATTAAGGACATAAGAGCTCGTGTTCATGGAAATAATATTCTACTTGATGTTATAGTAAAGGTAAGTTCTGAACTAACAGTAGCTGAAGGACATAGTATTACTGAAAAAATTGATGAAAAATTGAGAATAGAATTTGAAATTACTGATGTAGTTGTCCACGTTGAACCTGATAATAATGAGCTATAGATGGAGTTATGGAGAATACCATAGCTCTATTTTAGTTGTTTGGAAAACTTGAAAATTATTCTCAATTCAATTGACAAAATATATATGTATTGCATATAATGAATATATGAATAGATATTCATATGTTCAAGTAAAGAGAGTGATAAATATGGAAAATAATAATATTGAAGTTTGTAATTGTACAATAATCCATGAGGATATAATTAATAAAGTTAAGGAAGCTATACCAGAAGAAGAAACTCTTTATGATTTAGCTGATTTATTTAAAGTACTTGGAGATTCAACAAGAATAAAAGTATTATGGGCACTAGCTGAAGCAGAAATGTGCGTTTGCGATATTGCAGCATTACTTGGAATGACACAATCAGCCATTTCACATCAGTTAAGAGTGTTGAAGCAAGCGAGACTAGTAAAATATAAAAGAAATGGTAAAGTAGTTTATTATTCATTGGATGATGATCATGTTAAAAGTATTTTCAATCAGGGGCTAATTCATATATCTGAGAAAAAATAAGTTTTAGATTGGGGGAATAATTATGGCAAGTAATATAAAAATAACTACTAGTCCAGTTAATGCAAAATTATCAATTAAGAATGAATCTAATAAAGGTAAAAAAGAATTTATAAAAAAAGAGATTTTACTTGAAGGATTATGCTGTGGTAATTGTGCTGCTAAAATAGAAAGAGAATCAAGTAATATAGATGGGGTTAAATCTGCAATGGTAGATTTTATTTCAACTAAGCTTATACTTGAAATAGAAGATTCATTAAAGCTAAATGATATTATAGATAATGTTAAGAAAATAGTTAAGAGAATAGAACCCGATGTAAAAGTGGTTGTAATAGGTAGCAAAAGTAATAACTTAAAAAATAAAGCTGAAGAAGTTGCTGAAGAAAATAATAAAAGTGAAATTATTAGGTTAATAATTGGTGCAATAATTTTTGGAATAGCAACTGTAATGAAGCTTTCTAATCCAATGGAATTATTGTTATATCTGACAAGTTATATTCTAATAGGTGGAGAAGTAATTTTAGGTGCTTTTAGAAATATTATAAAAGGTCAAGTGTTTGATGAAAACTTCTTAATGAGTATAGCAACTATTGGTGCTTTTGCTATAGGTGAATACCCAGAAGGCGTTGCAGTTATGCTTTTCTATCAAATAGGAGAAATGTTTCAAGATATGGCGGTTAATCGCTCAAGAAAATCTATCTCAGCGCTTATGGATATTAGACCGGATTTTGCTAATTTAAAGGAAAATAATGATATAAGAAAAGTAGATCCGGAAGATGTTAGAATAGGCGACGTAATAGTAGTGAAACCAGGAGAGAAAGTTCCTTTAGATGGTAAAATAATCGAAGGAAATTCAATGGTTGATACTGCTGCATTAACTGGTGAGTCTGTCCCAAGAGAGGTAGGGATGGGGGATGATATTCTAAGTGGAGTTATAAACAAGAGCGGACTTTTGACAATAAAGGTAGAGAAGGAATTTGGTGATTCTACCGTTTCAAAAATATTAGATTTAGTCCAAAATGCAAGCAGCAAGAAAGCACCAACAGAAAATTTTATAACAAAATTTGCGAGGTTTTATACACCCGCTGTTGTTTTTGCAGCATTAGCACTAGCTATAATTCCACCTTTTATAATACAAGGAGCAACATTTTCAGAGTGGGTTTACAGAGCACTAGCATTTTTGGTTGTTTCTTGTCCTTGTGCCTTAGTTGTATCTATACCTCTTGGTTTCTTTGGAGGAATAGGAGGGGCATCAAAAAATGGGATATTGGTTAAAGGTGGAAATTACCTTGAAGCCCTAAATGATGTCGAAATGGTTGTATTTGATAAAACAGGAACACTTACAAAAGGAATATTTAAAGTAACAGAAATTAAACCAGAAAATAATATTACTAAAGATGAACTTGTAGCTTGTGCTGCTTATGCAGAAAATTATTCAAATCATCCAATAGCAACATCTATTCTAAAGGCATATGATAAGGAAATAATAAGAGATAAGATAAATAATTACGAAGAAATATCAGGTCATGGTGTTAAAGCAATCCTTGAAGGTAAGGAAGTACTTGCTGGTAATTATAAATTAATGGATAGAGAAGCTATAGAATATAAACAAGTTGAAACTATAGGTACTGTAGTTCATATTGCAATAGAAAAAAAATATGCCGGGTATATAGTTATATCGGACGAAGTTAAAGAAGATTCTAAAAAAGCTATAAAAGCATTAAAAGATATTGGAGTAAAGAAAACAGTAATGCTTACAGGTGATAATAAGGTAGTTGGAACTAAAATTGCTAAAGAATTAGGCTTGGATGAAGTTCATGCTGAATTATTACCAGACCAAAAAGTAGAAAAGCTTGAACTATTATTTGAAGAAAAATCACCTAAGGGCAAAGTTGTATTTGTTGGTGATGGCATAAATGATGCTCCTGTTTTAGCTAGGGCAGATATCGGAATAGCAATGGGCGGGGTTGGTTCAGATGCTGCAATAGAGGCGGCTGATGTTGTTATAATGACTGACGAACCTTCCAAAATTGCATCAGCTATAAAAATAGCAAAGAAAACAAGAAATATAGTAATGCAGAATATTATTTTTGCTTTAAGTATTAAACTTGTAATTTTAGTACTTGTAGCTTTTGGACTCGGTACTATGTGGGAAGCAGTATTTGGCGATGTTGGAGTTGCTCTTCTAGCAGTTTTAAATGCTATGAGAGCTATGAAGGTAGACAATTTTTAATTTGGTGAAGAATGCAGTCATTAATTTGGCTGCATTTTTTATGTTGATAATATAAAAATACAAATGCAGTTTATTTTAAGTGATAGCAAATTTTATATTTCCTGCATAGTATAACATTAGGTAACTTTTAAACAAATATATCAAATTATAAAGTACGGAGGAGAAAAAAATGAGTTGCAGATGTCGTAGAAGATATAATAATGCTGGAACCCTCGGAGCAAATGTAAACAACTGTAGGAATAATGCTGGAACCCTCGGAGCAAATGTAAACAACTGTAGGAATAATGCCGGAACCCTCGGAGCAAATGTAAACAACTGCAGGAATAATGCCGGAACACTTGGAGCAAATGTTAACAATTGTAGGAATAATACTGGTACTCTTGGAGCAAACGTTAATAGATGCAGAAGAAGACCTTACCCTGGAGCAGATGCATTAGAAGATGCTTATAATGCAGGTTATAATAATGGATATTGTGATGGTGTTGAAGATGGTTTCGAAGACGGATTTTGCGAAGGATTTGAACAAGGTGAAAGAGCTGGATGCGAAAATACAAGAGAAGATGCTATAGATTGTATAAGGCGAATCAGATGTTAATTAGCAAAAAGTAAATTAAATAATTAAGAGAATATTGAGTTTTACGTCTTATTAATATAGAAATAAGAATAAGAAGTAAAAAAGTAGAGATAGTATTAGATATGTTAAAATTCAATACTATCTCTTTATCTATTAGGTTTTTTACTTATTTTGTTTATAGAGTTAGGAAATCATATATTAAAATATAATTTAGTGGTCTTCAATTTCTGGGTTAGTAGCTTTTTGATTATATATTAAAAATAAAAAGATACCAAATAGAATAGTCATGGAACCAATTAGCTGCTTCAGAGTAATTGTATCACCAAGAATAAAGAATGCTAATATGCATGTGCCAATTGGTTCGCCTAAAATACTCATTGAGATTGTTGAAGTGCTTAACCACTTTATTAGCCAGTTAAATATAGTTTGTCCTAAAATTGTTGAAACAAATGCTAAACCGAAAAAGTATATCCAGTCTGATGAAGGATAGCCAGTTAATGGGTATCTAAGTATCAAAGAATATATAAGCAAAAATAACGCACTGGATGAATAAGCAATTAAAGCATATGGAACAAGAGATAAATGTTTTCTTAAGTGTTGACCAATAAAAAAATAAACTGTTATTGTAGCAGCACCTAATAAAGCAAGTGCATCTCCGTATATAGATGTACCTCCAATGCTAAAGTCTCCCCATCCAATTATAAAGCTGCCAACGATAGCTAAAATCCCGCCACCAATAGCAAAACCTTTTAACCTTTCACCAAAGAAAAAATAACCTCCGATAAATGCAAACAAAGGCTGAAGAGTAACAAATATTGTGGAACTTGCTATTGATGTAAAACGCAAAGACTTAAACCATAGTCCATAATGCAATGCAAGAAAAGCACCAGCAAGAATACCTAATAGCCATTGGTTTTTTGTTAATCTTTGCATTTCCTTAAAATTATCTTTATGAAGAAATAACATAGGTGCTAAAATGAAAGCAGAAAACATCATACGATAAGTAGCTATAATAGGTGCAGAAGCACTTGAAAGCTTAACAAAAATAGCTGATGTTGACAGGGCAATAACCCCAATAAATAATAAAAAATAGAGCAAATAAATTCGTCTAGTATTCATAATACCTCCTCTTTTGTTTAGAAATATAGGAAATTAAGATGTTAATAAATCTTTTAACCACATTTATTTTATGAACAAATTTCTTTTTAAAAATAAGCATGTTGACATTATATAATAGAACTTTAATATCTGCAAAGTATTTTAACTTATAACTATTATTTGCATGATATAAGAAACAATATATACAATTAAAGCTATACTATCTCTTATTATCGTTTGAAGTGAGTTATGGTTAGGTATCCAATACCATTATTGACAAAAATATTTACTAATATACAATTAATATCATGCGAGGTGGAAATCAAATGAGAAAAGTTAATAAATTATTATGTCTTTTAATTTCTGTAATATTTTCATTATTTTTAATTTCATGTGGAAAAAATGATATACCTGCAGCTGAGGCAAACCTAAAAATACATTATATAGATGTTGGACAAGGAGATTCGGAATTAATACAAGTTGATGGAAAGAATATTTTAATTGATGCAGGTACAAGTGATAAGAAGGCTTTAGATTATCTGAAATCTATAGGAATTACCACATTAGATTATGTTATAGCTACACACCCACATGAGGATCATATAGGAAGTATGGATGATGTTATTAACAATTATACTGTAGGAACATTCTATGCTCCCAAGGTTACAACAGCTACTAAAACATATGAAAATATGATAAAAGCCCTAAAAGTAAAAGATTTAAAAATAAATGTGCCTAAAGTAGGAGATGTAATTAGCATAGGAAATGCAACGCTTACATTTTTGGCACCAAATAGCAGTAAGTATGATGATCTTAATAATTATTCTATTGTCTGCAAATTAAAGTATGGGAATACAAGCTTTTTATTTATGGGAGATGCTCAGGATGTATCGGAAAATGAAATACTAGAAAAACAATTAGATGTACAAGCTGATGTTTTAAAAGTTGGCCATCATGGAAGCCGTTCATCTACAACACAAGGATTCCTAGATAAAGTTAATCCTAAATATGCAGTAATAAGCTGCGAAAAAGGTAATGATTATGGTCATCCACATAAAGAAACGTTAGATAAACTTAATGAAAAAAATATTAATGTTTTTAGAACAGACTTAGAAGGTACAATTATAGCAACGTCTGATGGTAAGGATATTAAATTTAATGTAAATCCAGTGGATAAAAAATCAAATATACCAGGAAACGAAAATAAAAAATCCAATAAGAAGGAAAATTAGAATAAATAAAAACTTATTATATTAGTGGATATGATTATATTTTGTATAAAAATAAGTTTATTATATATGTATCAAAAAATGTACAAGTATCATAAACTAACAATTAAGGAAAAATTATTTTGGAGGCCTACTTTGGCATATAATAGTATTAACCAAATTGCACTTTTTGAACACAATTTTTGGTTACAAATTTTAGGAGATCATTCTAGGTTTATTCTAAATGCGCTTTCACCAAAAGAAACATATTTTGTTAAAGAAGCAAATGAATTTATTAATTTATTTGATAGTATGCTGGATAAGGCTCGTAAATTAATTTCTGAGGAAAAACTTCATGAGTTAAATTACAAATCTTATTCTGCAGCAATAAAGATAAAAGAATTCAAATTAATTATTTTATCCAAACAAATCAAAGGTAAAATTTACATTAATCTTCCTCCTACATTCCTAAATCATATGATTAATGAATTAGATGAGTACATTTATATCTTAACTGAATTAATTAAGGGAAACATACCTACTAGTAAAGATATTCATATGCATTTACTTTGGCTTCCTGATGGATCTGGTCATGCCGCAACTTTAACTAGTACTTTAGATATGACTCATAAAGAATTGATAAAAAAGGCCAAGGAATATTCAAAAGTATTTGATAACTTATATCTAAAGGCAATAGAGTATAAGGGATATATGAGAACTGGTATTTGCGAATTTCCAGCGTTAAGAAAACTTAATTTTGATGCTGAAGAAATAATGAATTGTTTTAAAAAATTTTTAAAAGAATTAGAAGCAGGCATTTTAGAAAAAGAAATTCTAGGTACTCTTTACCCATTAATGACGGACCATATGTTTAGAGAAGAATGTTATTATCTAACAAAACTTTCTATGGTTTCTGATATAGAAACTCCAAAATGTGATCCAGCAAAACCTAGAATTGAGATGTAAATATAATAAAATGTGAGTTTTTTCTCACTGTGTCATTAATAAGGAGATAGTTTCGAAGCAAATGTTTAATACAACTTAGTGGAATTTTAATAAAAATATACTAATGTGTTTTAATTCATCTTTGCTTTGGAAAGTCTCTTTTTTGTACTTTTTAAATATGGAGTATTAATATTTTAACTACCTTAGAATAATTAGTAACAAATATATTGATATTTATTTACTATATAAGTGTTTAACATAAATGTTGTTAAAAAATATTTAAAGTATATGAAAAATAATGTAATAAGATAGAGAGGAGATAAATTAAGATTTATTTTATAAATTTGAGTTGGACGTTACTACTCAATACCTATTTCACTTATCTTTAGAAATCTATTATCAAAAGATAATGTATTGAAGAGCTTTAGAGAACTAAATTTCTTATGTAAGTTAAATAGTATAAAAAGTGATAAGTATTCTTCCAAATACTTTGTTGCAATACCATGATATTTTTTAAGCCATTTTTCAAGGTTATTGGAAAAAAACTTAATCTTAATTTCATCCTTTACTTTCTTTGTATGTTCTTTATTATGTGATTTAGCAACTAAAGAAATGTATCTGTCTCCATAAGGAACTAAATAAGATTTTTTATCAATTAAATGATATATTTTCTTATTAAAGCTCCGTAAGTCCCAAAAGCCTTTTGAAATAGAGGTTGCTATCATAGAATCCTCACATCCTTTAGCACTAACTACCCATATGTTATGCCTCACGTGGGTGTTAATTTTTCTGCTTCCTTTAAAATTTTCAGGTATAAGTTTTTTACTAATATATACATTTCCAATTAATTGATTTGGTACGCTATCAAATAACAAACCATGTAGTATTTTATGTCGCCAGTAAAATGCTGTTACTAAACTAATATTTAATTTTTTTGCGCAAAATCTTAGGGATTTTCTTTCTAATACATATTCAACGAATTTTATCCATTTAATCGGTTCTTTTTTCGAATAGCTCCATATAAAATTTGTAGTCTTTGAAAATGTTTTTTTGCATTCCTTACATTTATACCGTTGAATTCCTTTAAATGAACCATACTTTATAAATTTATGGCCAAGACAATTAGGACAACTTTCTATATTTCTTTTTTGACAAACATCATTTTTTAATAATATAGAAATAAAGCTTTCTAATTGTTTGAATTTTTTATCTTTTCTAATCAAAAAAAACACCTCCATAAGTTTTGAATTGTCTTTTTAATAATGGCCATAAAATACCACTTCTAAACATTGCCAACATTTATTTTAAACACAATTATATAGAGTTTTATTTTAGATACCTACATGTAGCATCTGTAAGGTTGATTATAGGAGACAAGATATTTAATATATTAACTATATCCAATCAACCTTTCGGTTGATTACAAGAACTAGGACTAGAGAGTATTATAATCTCAGAGGTGATGATAATGGAAACAATTTTAGAAGTAAAAGATTTAAAAAAATATTATAAGGAAAATAGGGCTGTTAATGGTTTGAGTTTTAATTTATACAAGGGCGAAATACTTGGTTTTTTAGGTCCTAATGGTGCTGGTAAGAGTACTACAATAAACATTCTTTCTACTATATTAAAACATGATGATGGAGAGATTAAGTTTTTTGGCATAAATATAAAGGATAATAAAAAGAGGATTAAATCACAACTTGGGATAGTTCCACAAGAGCTTGCTATTTTCGAAGAGATATCAGCGTATAAAAATGTTGAATTTTTTGCTTCATTATATGGATTGAGTGGCAAAGAACTAAGGAATTCTGTGTTGGAAGCATTAACAGTGGTAGGTTTGGAAGATAGAAAAGATGATAAACCAGTGACTTTTTCTGGGGGGATGAAGCGTAGACTAAATATTGCTTGCGCTATAGCTCATAAGCCAAAGATTTTAATATTAGATGAACCAACTGTAGGCATCGATCCTCAATCAAGAAATCATATTTTAGAATCTATTAGAAAGTTAAGAGACAGAGGAACAACTATTATTTATACAACTCACTATATGGAAGAAGTTGAGGAAATAGCAGATAGAATAATAATAATGGATAGTGGCACTAAAATAGCTCAGGGAACAATAGCGCAGCTTATGGAAAGTTATAAGAATACTAGAATTTACAAAATATCCATAGATATGGTTAAAGACAATTTTGAATTTGATTTCTTTTATGAGATAGAAGGGATTCAAAAAGTAGAATTTTTTGATAATTGTTTAAGAATTACATCAATTAAAGAAATAGAAAATCTAGATAAGATAATTATTAGTTTAATTGATAGAAATATTAAAATAAGTCATATAACAAGCGAAGAAGGAAATTTAGAAATGGTATTCTTAAAGTTAACAGGGAAAAATTTAAGGGATTAGAGGTGAAAAGTTATGATTTTATTGAAGCTAATTAAACAAGATTTTAGAAATTTAATGGCAACTCCAGTTGTTGTAACAGTTTGTACTGTTTATCCGTGGTTATTAATAGGGGTATTTGGTTTTGTATTTTCTAGCCTTTATGGCGGAGAAGGAGTGACTTCGTATGATTATTATGGGGTAACAATGATGATGTATTTAATAATTTCATCTATAACTATAACACCAAATACCTTTATGGAAAAGAAATTAAGACAAGGGAACATTAGAATAGCCTATGCTCCCATTTCAAAAGTTTCAATTTATATGTCTAAGATTATATCTTCATTTCTCTTTATGGGAATAAGTTTTTCTATTAATATGCTAATAATGAATTATTTTAACATTGTTAATTTCGGTGGAAGAAATTTTAAATATGTTCTCATATTATTTATGACATTCTTACTATTTACAGTGACAATTGGTGGGGCGGTTTGCGTAATTATAAAGACTGAGGAGTTAACTAATATGATTCTTTCAAATATTGGCAGTATTTTTGCACTTCTTTCTGGAATGTTTTTTCCAGTGGACAGCTTAGGAAAAGTGGTAAGCAGTATAGCTAATTTATCGCCTATAAAGTGGATATTGGATTTAACCTTTAATGTGATATATGACAACAATTTTCAAAATTATAGTAATATAATATTTTGCTTAATTTTGCTAAGTGTATTTAGTCTCATTGTTATGCATGTGAATTATAAGGCAGAGGATTATATTTAGGGCATTTGAGCAGTAAGGAGTGAAGAAAGATGATAAATGTTGTAAAAGGAATTTTATATAGAATGATAATAAATAATACTTACTTGATAATGCCACTAATAATTACTCCAATAGTTATAGGAGCAGCTATATATTTTTCAAGTAGTTTTGTTGAAAGAGCTAATATTGGTGTTGTAGGAGATTATGATGTGAATTTCAATAGTAACGAAATTAACGTTATTAGGCTTGAAGCTAAAGTACCTATTTCAGAATTAGTGAAAAATAAATATGAGGCAGTTATATCTTTTGAAGATGGAAGAGCTGTTGTAGATACTATTAAAGATAACGATTTTAAAAATAAACTAGAAAGAATAGCAAACGGAGAAAAGGTTACTCTTGAAGACGGAGAAAAACGAGGAATAGCTTCTAATATTGTTGGATATATAACTATGTTTGTAATATTGCTAGGAGTAATGCTTTATAGATTTTTCTTTGATGATAAAAAAGGAATTTCAAAGAGGGTAATTAGTTCAAATATATCGTATGAACAATATGTATTAAGTCATTTTATTTCAGTATTTCTTATGATTTTTGTTCCAACAGTATTAATAACAGTTTTATCTAAAGAATTACTAAAATTAGATACAAGGGTCACTACTTTGGAATTAGCATTTATAATATTAGTTTTATCACTCTTGTCTTCAGCTTTTGGGCTATTCATGTCGTCTGTCACAAAGGAGATGGAGAGTGCCAGTATGCTTGGTACGATGATCAATATTATAACTACTTTACTTGCAGGAAGTTTTTTCACAGTCTCAAGTAACAATCTAATTAATACAATTGGAAATATTATGCCTCAAAAGCATATTTTAAGTTTTACAATTTCTTTGGAAAATGGCATTGGCATAAATTATGTTGATATAATTAGTGTTATTGTTGTTTCATTAGTGATGATAGTCTGTTCCTTTTTAATTAATAGATATAAAATGAGAAGATATAATTACATGTAGATAATTTTGTTATATGTGGATTCTATGGTAAAATATACACATAGAAATAAGTTATAAGGGTGATATAGTGAAAAATATTCTTTATACAAGATTAATAAGGCCTAAAAATAAGAGCTATGTTCTTCGTAGAAATCAGAGTATAGAAAGTAAACTTAATAGCATTTTAAAGAATAAGTTGACATTGGTAAAAGGCGGAGCAGCTGTTGGAAAAAGTACTCTTATTTCAAGTTTTATTGCTGAAAAAGAAAATTATATGTGGTTTTCATTGGATGAAAACAGTGATGATTTATCTTATTTTTGGACTTATATTTTGCATGGATTAAAAAATAATATTGAAGATTTAAATTTTTATATTGATATGATAAATCCATTGGTAAAGAGAGAAGATATTTTTGAATTAATATTATCTTTAATTAATGAACTTATAAGTGAAAAAGAATTATTCATAGTGTTAGATGATTTTCATTATTTAGAAGATAAATTTCTTATGGAAACTATTGATTACTTTATATCTAATTCATCAGATAACGTGCATTTTATTTTAATTTCTAGATATGACATTAAGATTTATTTAGGAAATATCCTTATGAAGGGTGGTATAGTAGATATAAATTCTAATGATTTTAATCTTACATTAAAAGAAACAGAGGAATTTATCAAAAATATTTCTAATGTGGAAATCGATGGACAGGTAATAAATGATATATATTTAATAACTGAAGGATGGATAGGTGCAATAAAACTTTTGTTAACGACTATAGGTAATAACAAAAATATAAAAAATATTCCTAAAGATAATAAACTATTTATAGATTATATGCATAATGAAGTTATAAATAGTTTAAGTAAAGATGAGATAGACTTTTTAGTTAAAACTTCACCTTTAAGTTATGTGAATCCAAGCATTTACAAGGAAATAAGCAATAAAGATGGCTTTGAAATAATTGGAAATCTAATTGCTAAAAATATGCTGATTATTACAATTGATGAAGAAAAAAAGATCTTTAGATATCATAATATTTTAAAACAATATTTAATGAAACTCTTTGATAAATATGATGATGTTATTAAAAATCAAATTATTGAGAAATTGAATGCTTTTTTAATAAGTGACAGTAATTATGATGAAGCAATCAGTATTTTAATAAATTACAGTAAATATGATGATGCTCTAAAGATAATAGAAAAGAATGCGCATAATATTGTAAGTACAAAAATTTTAAATGAATTTCCATTGGAGTACTATAGTAAAAGTATAGATTTAATTTTTATTTCTATATTTTATAATTACCTAAGTTTAGATTATGAAAGATGCAATCTAATAGTTAATTCAATTGGAGATAATGCGAGCAATAATGTATTAAAAAGCGCAATAAAATTATTTGCTTTAATATTAAATAATTCGTGCGTAGATGATTGTTATTTTGAGCTGCCAAAGGTAATTGATAACAATTTAAATATATTTACTAAAACAATATATTACATCTTAGCATCATGGACATTGGGATTTGTAGGAGAAGCTTCAAAGGCACTGGAAATGATGGAGTTAATCAAAGAATCTAATATTGAGCTGAATAACAGTTATGTAGATTTATTATATGAATATAATAAAGTATCTATATTAGAGTGTATGGGTAAGCTAAATGAAAGCTTAGATGGTTATAAAAAGTTAATTGAAAGAATGAATAATAAAAATTATAAATCTTGCTTTACTATTTTTAGGACTGTTGGATTGCCTGGGGTTTATATTAAGAAACTTATGCACAAGGAAGCAGAAGAACTATTAATAGAAGCTCAAGGTATGCTTAAGGATTTTGATGGGAAAGCTGCATTTAGCAGCTTAAAAGTAGGCATTGATTATAATTTAGCCGAAGTAAAATATATTCAGGGTGATATCGATGAATGTGAACGATTGTTAAATAATATACAGATTGAAGATAAAGAAAGCTATGCTTATAATCAAATACTTGCATTAAAAATTAGATTACTATCCAATGAAAATAGGGTAAAAAAGGAAGAGTATGATGAATTTATTCATATTTATGAAAAGAGGTACAAGAATTCAACTTATTCAGATAATATCGGGCTAACTTACGGAATTATTCTTTTTCATTTGGGACAATATGAAGAGAGCTTGCAAACTTTTAATAAAGTAGCATTTGTATGTAGAAAGAATGGAGTAGGATATTCCTTAGTATATTCTTTATTGTGGAAAGTGATATTATTAAATAAGGTTAATGCTAATAATACAAGAGAATGTGTAAATATTTTAAAGGAAGTAGTTTTTTATTCTAAAGATGAAGAATTATTATTTCCTTATTATATAAATAGAAAATATCTTAAAGAAATAATAAAAAAGTTTGAAGCACAATTACTCAATGACAGGGATAATAGAGAGTTTATAAAAAGATTGTGTGAATTAATAGGTGTTAAGGATGAAAAAGAAGTATTAAGTTCCAGAGAATTAGAAGTTCTTAAGGCTTTAATAGATGGATTAAGTAATAAGGAAATTGGTGAGAAGCTTTTTATATCTATTTCAACAGTAAAAACTCATATTTTAAATATCTATTCTAAGCTTGGAGCTAAGAATAGGGTGGAGGCGGTTAATGAAGGAAGGAAGGTACTTTTAGATTAAAGCAGGTTACGTAAGATATCATTTAGATTAGAAGTTAATTTTATAATGAAAATATTAACTAAAAGATAAAGAAAATCATGCAACTGTATAAAAAAGGATAAAAGATAATTTAAAATTACGTTTACATTTGTGTGTTTTTTTTGAAATTTACCTTGTAAAGTTATTTTTGGTGAAAATTATGCTTAAATATGTAGAAAAATAATGATTATTGCTTCAATAAATGGTATAATTGATTATAAATGTATGAAAATTTAAATCGAGATTATTGAGGTGAACTATGAAAACCTATAATATTAAATATAGGGACTTTGAGACGTTAAAACAGTATTTAAATAATACTGACATAATAAAATATAATAGTATTTTGGTACAAGTATTTTCAGGTATAGGAAAGAAAGCATTCATAGAAGAAATAATAGAGAACTTTAAGATATTAATACCACAATGTAAAATAATAGGTGCTACATCTTCAGGTGAAATTTTAAATGGCGATATTTTAGAGAAGGAATGCATAGTTTCTATAAGTGTTTTTGAGAAAGCTATAATTAAAACCATTATAATTGAAAAAAAATTATCAGACTTTCAAAAAGGCAAAGAAGTGGCTCGTAAGTTGATTTATCCAGATACTAAAGCTGTTATTTCTTTTGGCGATATAAGCATTGATGGAGAGGAATTTTTAGATGGAATAAATTTCATAAATAACAGTGTTTTAGTAGCAGGAGGAATTGCTGGCAAGAACGATTCTGAAGATGAAACATATATTTTTACAGAAAATGGTGTAAAAAAAGATACAGTGGTTGCAGTTGCTTTATCGGGAAAGAATTTATATGCAAGCAATGGAAGCAGCTTTAATTGTATACCAGTAGGTAAGGAATATGAAGTTACAGAGGTTGAAGGCAGCGTTATTAAAAAAATAGGCGATATAACAGCAAAAGAATTCTATAGCAAATACTTAGGTACAAGCAATAACGAACAAATTTTACGCTTGGGAGATAAATTTCCTTTATTGGTAAGACGAAATAAAAGATATTTTAGTACACGTATATCAAAATTTGTAAATGATCATGAAATACTTATGTCTTCAAGGTTAAACTGTAAAGAGAAAATAAGAATCGGATTTTGTGATTTGAGGGAAATTCTACAAGGTACAAAAGAAATGTATTATAAGATTATGAAATATCCGGGAGAGAGCTTATTTATATATTCTTGTGATTCAAGAAAAAATATATTTAAAAAAATGAAAGCTAAAGAAATAATACCTGTTAATGAGTATGTATCAGTAAGTGGATTTTATACTTTCGGTGAATTCAAATATGTCAATAATGCAAATATATTTTATACGGAGACAATGACAATATTAATGCTTTCGGAAGATGTTAATGCAAGAATTAAAATCAATGAAGAATTTAATTCTAAATATTCCTATTATACTGAGGAAGATTCAGCACTATATAATCTTATAAAAAATACTGGAGAGGAAATAAATCAATTAAATTTAAAGCTTGAGGAAAAAATTAAAGAAAAAACAGAAGAATTAGAAAAACAATATTATATAGATAAATTAACTAATTTGGGGAATAGAAACAAGTTAATTAAAGATTTATATGAAGGATTTTATAATAAGCTTGCAATTATCGATATCAATTCATTTAATGATATAAATGATTTTTATGGAAATGCTATAGGTGATAAAGTTCTGATTGATGTTTCTAAAATGATTTATTTCTATTGTAGACAAAACAAACTCCAGCCATATAGAATAAATTCAGATATATTTGCTATAGTAGATAATGATATACCTAAAGAAGAATTTGTATATAGAATAAGTTTACTGCAAAATATAATAAATAATGAGTGTTTTTACTATGAAGAAGGCAAAATTTATATAACTGTAACAGTGGGAGTGACATTTGAGCAAGAACCACTATTTGAAAAGGCTGAAATGGCATTGAAATATGCTAAGAAGAATGGAGAATTGTTCCAAATATATAAGGAAAACTTAAAAATATATGAGGGGATCAAAGAAAATATAATATGGACTAAAAAGATAAGAGATGCTATAGCAGAAAACAGAATTGTGCCCTTCTTTCAACCTATAGTTAATAACCGATTAGGAACAATTGAGAAATGTGAAGCTTTAATAAGAATGATTGATGAGAATGGAGAAATTATACCACCGTACTTTTTCTTGGACATTGCAAAAAGGGCTGGATTGTATAAAGAGCTAACAATAATAATGTTAAAGAAGGTTTTTGAAGCCTTAAATAAAACAGATTATGAAATATCTATAAATCTTCTTCTTCAAGATATAGTAAATCGTGAAATTAGATCGTTAATAATTCAAAAATTGGAAAGTGCTGCAAATCCTAAGAAAGTTGTATTTGAAATTGTTGAATCAGAAGGTATCGAAAACTTTAATGAAGTTACAGAATTTATAAAAGAAATAAAAAAATATGGCTCTAAAATTGCTATTGATGATTTTGGAACTGGGTATTCAAATTTCAGCTATCTTATGAAGTTAAATGTAGATTATATAAAAATTGATGGTTCGATAATTAGAAATGTACATAAAGATAAATCAGCAGAGATAGTTACAAAAACCATAGTTACTTTTGCAAAAGAATTAGGAATAGAGACTATTGCTGAATTTGTATCTGAAGAGGAAATTTATAATAAAATTAAAGATATGAATATAGATTATTCGCAAGGATATTATTTCTCTGAACCTAAGGAGCATATAAAATAGACTCTAAAAGGAATTGTAGGAATTATTTTTTGGTAAGTTACTAAAAAATAATTCCGTTTTTTTTATTTATAATAAATAATTGGCATTATGCATATTGATATTTGCAGAACTTGAGGTTTTAAAACATTGGATTATTTACCTTAATTAATAAGGTATAGACGTGGATTAGTGAGGGTAATATATTTTTGTGATTAATTATTAGTTAATATAAGGAGGAGATAATTATGGATCAAAAAAGTAATTACATGAAAAAGGTTGATACAGAATTTGCTAGGGAGTTAAGTGCTGTTAGAGATAAACAAGATTCTCTAGTAGAGGTAATAAACGACATTAAATCAACTTTAAATAAAAGTTTACAAAGCAGTGGAGGTAATATGCAATCTCAAGGTAACTCACAAAACAATAATCAAATATCAGGTCAATTTGTACAAGAAATACAAGGACTTAGAAGTCGTGCACAACAACAACAACAACAATTAGAACAACAATTACAATCATCTATTCAACAAGCTATAAAGGCATTAAACGATGCTAATCAACAAATGCAAGCGACTCAAGAACTTTCTCAAACCCATCAGCTTATTGACCAAGTGCAAAGCCAATTAAGTCAAATGGGTCAACAGTCTCAATCATGGCAACAAGGACAACAATCTCAATCAGGCCAACAATGGCAACAAAGCCAAGGGAGCATGCAATACTAATATTGTAGAATATTAGGTGCAATTAAATAAAAAAATTAGATACATGTGTGAAATTTTTATAGACACATGTACCTAATTTTATTAGTAATATTCTAAATAACAGCTAATTTCTTGAGTTCATCTTCATATAGAGTTTCTTTTTCTAATAGTTCTATAGCTATTTTATCAAGGTAAGCTCTATTCTCTCTTAAGAGTTGTAGAGTTTCTTCATATAGTTCATTAACAAGATTTTTACATTCTTCGATAACAGGATTTCCATAGCTGCTATATAGAGAGCCAACACTTGAAAGCTTTATAAGCCCTAGAGTTTCGCCCATACCATATTCGGTAACCATCTTTAATGCAATATCTGTAGTTTGAGATATGTCACCATGTGCTCCAGTAGAAATTTTATCTTTTCCAAATATAATTTCTTCTGCTGCTCGACCACCAAGGGAAACTTTGATTTTGTTTCTTAGATAATCAATTCTATGGTAACTAGTATCTTCTGGGATAGTCAATGTATATCCGCCAGCACCCTTAGTTGTTGGAATAATGGTTATTTTAGACACCTTGTCCTGCGGAAGAAGCAGCATTCCTACTAGACCATGTCCTGCTTCATGATATGAAGTAAGAAGCTTGTCTTCATCCTTAAGATAACTTCTTTCTTTCTTCTCATGTCCAGCTAAAGTTATTGAGTAAGCTTCTTCAATATGAGATGGTGTAATAAAATCACTATTATCCTTAGCAGCTAAAATAGCGCTTTCATTTATCAAACTTTCCAATTTCGCCCCAGAGAAGTATACAGTCTTTTTAGCAACATCTTTTATATCAATATTTTCATGTGGTTTATTTTTTAAATGCAAAGATAAAATCTTTTCTCTAGCATTTACATCTGGTAAAGATACTTCTATATGCCTGTCAAATCTACCTGGTCTTAAAAGAGCTTTATCAAGCATGTCTAATCTGTTAGTAGCGGCAATTACTACTATACCTTCTTCTTGACCGAAACCTGACATTTCAGTTAAAAGAGCATTTAAAGTTTGATCTTTTTCATCGTTACTAGATCCGTTCTTACCATTACCTCTTGCCTTACCTATAGCATCTATCTCATCTATGAATATTACGGCTTTTCCATGAGATTTCGCTTTTTTAAATAAGTTTCTTACTCTGGCCGCACCAACTCCAACATAAACTTGTACGAAGTCTGAACCGCTAAGAGCATAAAACGGAACGCCAGCTTCACCGGCTACTGCTTTTGCAAGCAGTGTTTTACCTGTACCAGGGTCCCCATAAAGAATAACCCCTTTAGGCATTCTTGCACCATATTTTTGATATTTTTCAGGATTTTTTAGAAAATCGACAATATCCATTAAGCTTTCTTTGGCTTCTTCGTTGCCTGCCACAGCATCAAAGTTTAAAGCAGCTTTTTTATTTTTGCTAAAGTCTTGCATGTCCATAGATGTTACTGAAGAAGTACCACCTTTTGCTTTATAAATAAGCATAGCCATTATTGTAAAAAGTGATATACCTAAAACTCCTGAAGGAATAGATTTTGTTAGAGGGGGAGTGGTTTCGTCCTTAACCTCTATTCCTTTTAGTAATAATTTTTCTCTTAAAGTATCTGTATGTGGATTGTCTGTAGAATATTTACTACCGTTGTTTAAAATTATAGTCATTTTAGGTGAAGTATCAACTATAACAGTAGAAATACTGTTAGCGTTTAAATCATCATTAAAGTTAGAATAACTTTTGCTAATTACATTTGTATTTAAAGATGTTACTATCATTACAATAAGTGACAGTATCGCAGTAATTATAGGAAATATAATATAATATTTTTTAATCTTATTCATTAAGTACCTCCAATTTCTCAAAAGATAACTCGAATTTGTTAAATAAAATAAAAAGTCAAATATACTAATATATTGACTTGTTATTTTTTGAAGATGTCTAATAATGATTATACAGATTTAAATTAAGAAGTCTAATCTTTTACGAGGTTTTTACCAATGTAATTTCTGGAGGAATAATAAAAAATTCTCGATTTATGAATATATTCAGAAGTTATAAATAACTATTTATGAACAAGGTTTAATTAAATATAGGAGATGAGAAAGATTTTCCCCCTAAGTATCTCTAGATAAATTGAATCAATACATGTATTTTAAATATTAATAGAACTATAATCATCAAATTAGTTTAAATAACAAAAAGTCTATATTATTAATATGTAAAGTAGTATTTTTGTGATATAATAACTTAATAAAATAGATATAATTGTTTTAATTTACATTTTTATATATTTATTATAAGGAACTTATTTAATAGTTATATGTAGGTTAATGTGTAGGGGTGAAAGTATTGTCATTAGTTGATCAATTTTTTCTAAGATTTGCTTCTTATATTATAATAACATCTGTGTTGGTATTACATATTTTGGGGTATTTAATAACCCTTATCTTGCAGGGACGTTATAATTTTTTAGTATGGTCCAGCGTTGGCGCAATAGACATGTTATTTGGATTTCGATGTGGAAAGCTAGTTGAAAACTTTTATAGAAGAGTGTTACATGATCATCTAACAGGTGTAGGAAATAGAGCACTTTTTTATTTGAAGTTTCCTATGGACGTAAATAAATTTTCACCAACTTCCATATTACTTCTTGATTTAGATAATTTTAAAAATATTAATGATACTTATGGTCATAACGTTGGGGATAAAGTTTTAAAGGAATTTGTAAGTATTTTAAATCGATGTATTGGAGTAAATGATACAGTTATTAGATGGGGTGGCGAAGAATTTGTGATTATTCTTTCAGATACAGAGGAAAAAGAAGCAGTTAAATTTGCTGAAAAAATTAGAATAGCCACGGAAAGAGCTAAAATTTATATTGATTCTGATGATATTGTAATTAGAATTACTACTAGTATAGGAGTTGTTACATGTAATAATAAAGAAAGCGGTAACACGGCTATATTAAAAGCAGATAAGGCATTATATAAAGCAAAAGAAAAAAGAAATTTGGTTATAACTTGGGATGATTCTTTAGGCAAGGCATTGTAAAGGATAGTTGAAATAAAAAACATTTCAACTATCTTTTTAAACTTTACAACAATATGATTCATAAAATGCCTCCTAGTTATTATCTTTCCCGGTTGTGATTAATTTTTCAGAAATGATGAATCTTGGTCTTTGTTTAGTTTCATTATATATTTTACCAATATATTCTCCTATTACTCCAAGAGATAAAAGTTGAATTCCACCAATAAGCCAAATAGAAAGAGTTAGGGAAGTCCAACCAGTTACTGTCTTTCCGAAAAACTTCACTATAAAAGTGTAAGTTAAGGCTATAAAACTAAAGAAGAATATGAGAAATCCTATTCCTGTAATTATCCTTATTGGCTTTATACTAAGGGAAGTAATTCCGTCTAAAGCAAAAGCAATCATCTTTTTTAATGGATATTTAGATTCACCTGCAGCTCTTTCGTGCCTTTCATATTCTATTATAGAAGATTTGTATCCAACTAAAGGTACCATGCCTCTTAAAAATAAATTTACTTCTTTAAATTCACTTAAGCCTTCTAAAGCGCGTTTACTCATAAGACGATAATCAGCATGATTATAAACCATATCAACTCCTAGAGTAGTCATTAATTTATAGAAAGTTAAAGCTGTTGTTCTTTTAAAAAAAGTATCAGTTTGTCTGCTGGATCTTACACCATAAACAATATCGCATCCATCATAATATTGTTCAACGAATCTATCAATAACTTCAACATCATCTTGTAAATCTGCATCTAGAGATATTGTTACATCTGCAACCTCTTTTGCAGTCATAAGCCCAGCAAGCAATGCATTTTGGTGTCCTCTATTTCTTGAAAGATTAATGCCACAAAATATGCTGTTTTGATTATGAAGCTCTTCTATAATGGTCCAAGTCTTATCTTTTGAGCCATCATTAACAAAAAGTATTTTACTGTCCTTAGAAATAAGTTCGTTATCTATCATAGTATTAATTTTTATTAATAATCTTTTAGCTGTTATTTGTAAAACCTCTTCTTCATTATAACAAGGAATAACAAGATACAAAGTATCGTTCATAAAATCACCTCCAATAGATTCTAAATGAATTTAATGTTATTATATTTGACCTATCTGAACAAAAGCTTAATGAATCTTAATTCTTTTTAATATGTTTTTTGTATATACATTAATGAAGCTGCTTATTTTAATTTTTCTTATTGAAAAGGAATAGAGTTTTGGGGGGATTTATTATGTGCTTAGCAGTTCCAGGTAAAGTTCTGAGTTTAAATGGATTTAAAGGAGTTATTGAAATAGGTACTATGAAAAAAGAAGTTTTTATGAACCTTATTCCAGATGTAAAAGTTGGACAATATGTTCTAGTTCACGCTGGTTGCGCGATAGAAACAATTGATGAAGAAGAGGCTTCAAAAACTCTGGAACTAATAAAGGAGTTATTAAACAATGAAATTTATTGATGAATTTAGAAATGGAGACTATGCTAGAAGCCTCGGAAAATTAATGCAGAATATTACCAATGAGAAAATAAATATTATGGAGGTATGTGGTACTCATACCATGGCTATTTTTAGATATGGCATAAGAGATATATTACCTGATAATATAAGAATAATTTCAGGACCAGGTTGTCCAGTGTGTGTAACTCCACAAAGTTATATTGATACTGCTTTAGAGTTAACGTCAAACAAAGATGTCATAATCGCAACTTTTGGAGATATGATAAAAGTTCCAGGCAGGAAAAGTTCTTTATTAAGGAGGAAAGCTGAGGGGGCAGATATTAGAATTGTATATTCACCAATGGATGTATTGACAATAGCACAAGACACACCATTAAAAAAAATAGTTTTTCTTTCAGTTGGATTTGAGACAACTACTCCAATAACTGCTTTAACTGTCATGGAAGCGAGACAAAAAGAAATTAAGAATTTGTTTTTTTTTACGGCACATAAAATTGTTCCACCAGTAATGAAAGTTCTTGTTGAAGATGAAGAAATTAATATTGACGGATTTTTACTTCCTGGCCATGTTAGTGCTGTTATTGGTAAAAAACCATATGAATTTTTAAGTAGCGAGCATAATATCTCGGGTGTTATAACTGGTTTTGAACCTTTAGATATACTTAAGGGATTAAATACACTTATTAATATGATTAATACAAAGGACTATAACATAATAAATGAATATAAAAGAATTGTAAGAGACAGCGGTAATTCTAAAGCCTTACTGTATATAAATAAAGTGTTTAAAGTTATTGAAAGCACATGGAGAGGAATAGGGGTAATTCCTAATAGTGGATATAAATTTAAAAAAGAATATGAAGAATTTGATGCTTTAAAGTATTTTAATGTGGATTACAAGGATTACGATTGCAGTTTTGGCTGCAGATGCGGTGACATACTAAAAGGAAAAATTACTCCTTTTGAATGTCCACTATTTAAAACAAACTGCACACCTGAAAATCCTGTAGGGTCATGCATGGTATCAACAGAAGGTACTTGCGCTGCTTATTATAAGTATAATTAGTAATATAGTACTGTAAATTGGTTTCTGGAGGTATAGAATGGAAGAAATTATATCATTAGACCATGGTAGTGGAGGAAAGCAAACTAACAATCTAATTATAGATTTATTTTTAAAGTACTTTAATAATGAAATCATAAGTGAAATGAATGATTCTGCACAACTTAGTTTGAATAATAAGAAAATTGCATTTACTACAGATTCCTTTGTAGTTAATCCAATATTTTTTAATGGAGGAGATATTGGAAAGCTTGCAGTTTGTGGTACGGTAAATGACTTAGCCATGAGTGGCGCAAAGCCTTTATATTTAACTAGTGCATTTATTATAGAAGAAGGATTTCCAATGAAAAAATTAGAGATTATAGTAAAGTCTATGTCATACGCTGCAAAGGATGCAAAAGTTCAAATAGTAGCAGGTGATACTAAAGTAGTTCAAAAAGGAGGAGTTGATGGAATATTTATTAATACTTCTGGAATAGGTGAAATCTATGAAAATATAAGCATTAATGCAAATAATGCTAAGGTTGGAGATGTAATTATTGTTAACGGAACTTTAGGAGATCATGGCATGACAATTATGAGCCAAAGAGGTGGAATAAATATACAGGGGGAATTAAGAAGCGATTGCGCATCTTTAAATTCTCTTGTGGATTCAATGCTAGGAGTATGTTCTCAGATTCATGTACTGAGAGATGCAACAAGAGGCGGAGTTGCAGCTGTGTTAAATGAAATTGCTGAAATAAGTAATGTATCCATTGAATTAGATGAAAATTCAATTCCAATAAGTAAAGAAGTAAAAGGATGTTGCGAACTTTTAGGATTAGATCCATTGTATATTGCAAATGAAGGAAAATTATGCTGTTTTGTGCCAGCAGTTTATGCAAGTAAAGTATTAGGAACTATGAAAGAGCATTCACTTGGAGCTAATGCAGCAATTATTGGCAGGGTTATAGAAAAAGTTCCACAAAGGGTTTATTTAAAAACTATTGTAGGTGGAAAAAGAATTGTAGATATGCCATCTGGGCAACAGCTGCCTAGAATATGTTAAAATAAAACTCTGCAAAAAGAGTTTTCTATCTTTTTGTGAAAGGCATATTTTAAGTCATAATAAATTACATTTATAACTTTTCATTATGGAAGGTGGTTTATATGAAAAGATTATGTTTGAAGATTGAGGGAATTGTACAAGGGGTGGGTTTTCGACCTTTTGTTTATAATACGGCACTTTTCTTTAACTTAAAAGGTTGGATCAATAATAATTCAGAAGGTGTATATATTGATGTTGAAGGAAAAGAAGATAATTTAAATAATTTTATTTTTAATTTAAAAAATAAAAAACCTGTTTTAGCCAGAATAGACAATATAATTGTACACGAAAAGGAAATTGTAAATTATAAATGCTTTGAAATTAGAGAAAGTGAAAGGAGGAAAGAAAAAATCACCTTAATTTCTCCTGATATAGCTATGTGCGAAGAATGTATTAAAGATATTACAAATCCGTCCAATAGAAGATATAAATATTCATTCACTAATTGCACAAACTGTGGCCCCAGGTTCTCAATAATAAAATCTATTCCCTATGATAGAGCGTACACAACCATGAAGAAATTTATTATGTGCAAAGACTGTCATAATGAATATACTGATTCTGGAAATAGAAGATTTCATGCTCAGCCGAATGCATGCAAAAAGTGCGGACCTAGCTTGTGGATAGAAGATTGTAATAGGGTAAGAATAAAAACAAGTGATGAGTTAGGATTTGTAAGACAAAAGCTCAAAGAAGGCAGAATTTTCGCAATTAAAGGACTTGGGGGATTTCATTTAGTATGTGATGCTAAAAATGAAGAAGCAGTAAAATTACTTAGGATTAGAAAAAAGAGGCCTCATAAACCATTTGCAGTTATGATAAAAAATATTGAAAAGGTAAAAAAATATTGTCATGTAAATATGGAAGAAGAAAAAGTGCTCATAGGAATAAGAAAACCTATTGTAATACTAAATCAGGCAGAAGATTATGGCCTATCCCAATATATAGCGTGTAATCAAAAAACTTTAGGAGTTATGTTACCATATACACCTTTACATTATTTATTATTTAAAGATAGTATAGAAGTTTTAATTATGACCAGCGCAAATATTAATGGATTACCTTTAGAGTATAAAAATGAAAATGTAACTGAAAATTTAAAAGATATTGCGGATTATTTTTTGCTACATAATAGAGACATCGATATACCAATAGATGATTCAGTAGTAAGAGTAGTAAATAATGAAGTGCACATGGTAAGAAGAGCACGAGGATATGTGCCGGAACCTATAAAAATGGAGAGTACAAAAGAAATTTTAGCTTGCGGTTCAAATATGAAGAACACTTTTTGCATTGGGAAAGAAAATTTTTTATTTTTAAGCCAATACAATGGGGATTTGGAGAATATTGAGAGTATTGAATATTATAAAAATAATATAAAGCATTTTCAGAATATATTTCAGTTTGCTCCAAAGTATATAGCTTGTGATATGCATCCAGGTTATGCTTCAAGTGAGTATGCTTATAGTTTGTCATTACCTAAAATTGAAGTTCAGCATCATCATGCCCATATTGTAAGCTGTTTAGCGGAAAATCATGTAAATAGAAAAGTTATTGGAATTGCTTATGATGGAACTGGTTATGGTACCGATGGAAAGGTTTGGGGAGGAGAATTTTTACTTTGTGATAATAAAGAGTTTATAAGAGTAGGGCATTTAGACTATACAAAAATGCCTGGTGCTGAAAACGCTATTAAGGAACCTTGGAGAATGGCTGTGTCATTTATATATAAATTGTTTAAAGCGCAAATTTACTCAGATGTACAAATGAGAGAAATATTGGCTAAGTTATATGGAAATAGAGCATTTAATATTATATCTATGATTGAAGCAGATATTAATAGTCCGGAAACTTCAAGCATGGGACGTTTTTTTGATGCTGTATCAAGCTTAGTTGGAATTAGAAATATTATTACATATGAAGGACAAGCGGCATTGGAACTTGAAGTAATTGCCTCACTAAAGAGTTTGGATTTTTATGATTACAATATAGTTAAGGGTGATGGCTATGTTGTGAAATTAGAGAAAATTATTGCAGGTATTATAAATGATAAGTTTCTCGGTGAGCAGGATTGTATTATCTCAGATAAGTTTCATAATACAATAGTCAAGTTTTCAAAAGATTTATGCAAACTAATTAGAAAAGATATAGGCATTAGTGAGGTAGCATTAAGCGGTGGAGTATTTCAAAATTCATACTTGCTCAAAAATTTGATTAATGAATTAGAAAAGGAAAAATTTATTGTTTATACAAATAAGCTAATACCTGCTAATGATGGTGGTTTGGCTTTAGGCCAAATTGTAATAGCAAATGAGATTTTAAAGGATAAATAAAACCTATATTTTTTATATTCATGGTAATACTATTATTAATCCAAGTTTATTAAAATATTAAAGGAGGTTTACATATGACAAATAGATTTAAAGAAAAATTTCTTGGAATGCCAATTGAAAAACATGATGCTGCTGCTTGGGCAAATATGGAGGATTCACAACCTATATCAAACGTAAATATTCCAAGCGAAATACAAGTTAGAAATGCTAAAGAATACGTGGATACAAATCAAAAATAAGATTATATAAGAAAAAATCCCCATTAAACTGGGGATTTTTTTATTAAATTAATATTGCATATCTGATAAACGTTTATAGGTATCATATCTTTCTTTTGCGTTCTTTTCTGATTCGTCAAATAATGCATCGGCTACTTCTGGGAATACATTCATTAAGGATGAGTAACGTATTTCACCATGTAGGAAGTCCTTATATGAAGCAGTAGGTTCTTTAGATTCAAGCAAGAATGGATTTTTGCCTTCTTCTTTTAGTAATGGATTGTATCTATATAGATGCCAATATCCTGATTCTACAGCTTTCTTTTCTTCTTTTATACTGTTACCCATACCAATTTTTATTCCGTGGCTTATACATGGAGCGTAAGCTATGATAAGTGATGGTCCTGGGTATTTTTCAGCTTCAGCTATTACTTTGATTGCATGATTCATATTTGCACCCATTGCTATTTGAGCAACGTAGACATAGCCATAACTCATAGCCATAAGTCCTAAATCTTTCTTTCTAGTTTTCTTACCAGCGGCTGCAAACTTAGCCACTTGACCAGTTTGAGATGATTTTGATGCCTGACCACCAGTGTTAGAATATATTTCTGTATCCATTACAAATATATTAACATCGTCTCCCATAGCAAGAACCTGGTCAACTCCACCGTAACCAATATCGTATGCCCATCCATCTCCACCAATTATCCAGTGAGATTTCTTAACTAGATAGTCTTTTCTTTCAAGGATCTCTTTAGCTATTTCGTTATTAGAATTCTTTAATACTTCTATAACTTTAGTAGAAGCTGACTTTGATTCTGCGCCATTATTGAAGTTATTTAGCCATTCTCTGAAGGCATCTTTAATTTCATCATTAAAATCAGGTGATGCTAAACCTTCGTTCATTAAATCTGCAAGTTTTTCTCTAATTTGTTTAACACCAAGGAATATACCATATCCAAATTCGGCATTATCTTCAAATAGTGAATTTGCCCAAGCAGGACCTCTTCCTTCTGCATTAGTTGTATATGCAATGGAAGGAGAACTTGCACCCCAGATAGAGGAACATCCAGTTGCGTTTGCAATTATCATTCTTTCGCCAAAAAGTTGTGTTAATAGTCTTATATATGGTGTTTCACCACATCCAGGGCAGGCACCATTGAATTCAAGAAGAGGCCTAATTAATTGACTGCCTTTTAAGGTATTTCTATCAATTAAATCTTCCTTAGGAGTAAGGGTCATAGCATATTCCCAATTTTCCTCCTGCTCTAATATTTGTTCTTCTGAAGGCTTCATTATAAGAGCTTTACCAGGAGCAGGGCAGACATCTGCGCAGTTTCCGCAGCCTGTGCAGTCTAGTGGAGCTACTTGAATTCTATATTCATAATTTTCTAGACCTTTTCCTGCTGCTTTCTTTGTAATAAAATCTTCAGGAGCACTTTTCTTTTCATTTTCATCAATTATGAATTGACGAATAGTTGCATGAGGGCAGATATATGCGCATTGTCCGCATTGAATACATTTATCAGTCTGCCATTCAGGAACATTAACTGCTATACCACGCTTTTCATAAGCAGTAGTGCCTAGAGGGAAGGTACCATCTTCCATTCCTACAAAGGCACTTGTTGGCAGCTCATCGCCTTCATGCCTTGCTAAAGGACGTTGAATATTTTTAACAAAATCCGGTTCATCTTTTATAGGCTTATCTTCATCTTGTGCATTAGCCCAGCTCTCAGGAATGCTAACTTCATTTAAGGAATCTATACCTCTATCCACGGCATCGTGATTCATTTTAACTATTTTATCACCCTTTTTGCCATATAGGTGAGAAATTGAATCCTTTAAATATTTAACTGCATCTTCTACAGGTATAACATTTGCTAGTTTAAAGAATGCAGATTGCATTATCATATTAATTCTGTTTCCAAGGCCTATTTCACCAGCAATAGCAATTGCGTCGATAGTGTAGAATTTTATATTGTTTTTGGCTATATATCTCTTGTATGGTGCAGGTAATTTATCTTCGATTTCATCTTTATCCCATGGACAGTTTAGTACAAAGATACCATTTTCCTTTAATCCTTTCAGAACATCAAAGTTATATATAAAGGATTTATTATGGCAGGCAACATAATCTGAGTTATAAACTAAATAAGGAGACCTTATTAGGCTCTTTCCAAATCTCAAGTGAGAGACAGTTGTACCGCCAGATTTCTTACTGTCATAAGAAAAATATGCTTGAGCGTATAAATCTGTATTATCTCCTATAATTTTAATAGCACTCTTATTAGCTCCAACTGTACCGTCAGATCCTAAGCCCCAGAATTTACAGCTTATAGTGCCTTCTGGTGTAGTATCAATTATTTCTCCTTCAGGCAAGGAAGTATTAGTAATATCATCAACTATTCCTACTGTGAAATTATCCTTTGGTTTTTGTGCTCTTAAATTATCAAATACAGCTATGATCTGAGATGGTCTTGTATCTTTAGAAGCTAAACCATACCTTCCTCCAACTATAGTTGGTTTACTTTCTGCATTATAGAAAAGCTTAGTAACATCTAGATACAATGGTTCTCCAGGTGCGCCAGGTTCTTTTGTTCTATCTAATACAGCTATTCTTTTAACAGACTTAGGAAAAACGTTGAAGAAGTATTTTTCACAAAATGGCCTATATAAGTGAACTTTTATCACACCAACTTTTTCGCCTTTTTCTCTTAAATAATCTACAACTTCACTGATAGTATCACATACTGAACCTATAGCTACTATAATATCCTCAGCTTCTGGATCTCCATAATAATCGAATGGGTGATATTCTCTTCCAGTAATTTTCTTCATTTCTTTCATATAATCTTCTACTATATCAGGTACTGCATTAAAGAAAGGATTTTGTGCTTCTCTTCCTTGGAAATATATATCAGGATTTTGCGCTGTACCCCTAGCTACTGGATGTTCTGGATTTAAAGCCCTGTCTCTAAAAGCTTTTAAAGCATTCTTATCTACTAGTTTAGTTACTTCATCGAAATCAGGTACCTCAATTTTTTGATACTCATGGGAGGTTCTAAATCCATCAAAGAAATGCATAAAGGGAACTCTTCCTTTTATTGCACTTAAATGTGCTACGCATGCTAAATCCATTACCTCTTGAACATTTGATGCCGCAAGCATAGCAAAGCCTGTTTGTCTGCAAGCCATAACATCTTGGTGATCTCCAAATATTGATAAAGCATGGGTTGCTATTGCACGAGCAGTTACATGAAATACTGCTGGCAAAAGTTCTCCAGACATTTTATACATATTTGGTATCATAAGAAGCAATCCTTGAGATGCCGTATATGTAGTTGTTAACGCTCCTCCTTGAAGTGATCCATGCACTGCCCCAGCAGCACCAGCTTCTGACTGCATTTCAGCAACTTTAACTGGCTGGTTAAACATATTCTTTTTGCCATGAGCAGACCATTCATCAACCCCTTCAGCCATAGGAGTAGAAGGAGTTATAGGGAAAATTGCGGCTACTTCTGTAAAATTATATGAAGCATATGCTGCAGCTTGGTTTCCATCCATTGTTTTTGTAACTTTTTGCATTACTTATCCTCCTTATATGATTTTTATTATTTATCTAAATTTTATATCTCATTTATTATTTGAAACCTGAGGAAAAGTATACATATTTCTGTAAATACTATATTGATTTGCTTAATAAAAAGCTTAATGTGAATATTATAATTAATCATATTTAATACAGCGTGATTTAAATTACATTTTAAAGGGATAAACCTCTAAGTGATTTATCCCTTTAATTTTGAAAATTTAATTTTTGATTTTTGTGATAATTTTCAGGATTTAGATATCTTTGGGGAAAATCTAAGTTGTGATAAAACTATTCCTCCAAGTATGAGAGCACATCCAGCATATCCCCGCATGCTCATAACTTCACCAAGTATAAGCATGCCACCTATAGCTCCAAATACTGATTCCATGCTCAGAATGATGGCTGCATGAGATGGTTTAGCATTTTTTTGAGCTACCACTTGCAGAGTATATGCAACACCAGCGGATAGGAGACCACCATAAAGTATAGGTATTAATGCGCCTGAAATTCCAAATAGGGTTATATTTTCGAAAGCTAGGGCTGTAACTAAACTTAATAGTGAACACGTTGCGAATTGAAGGCATGACAATTTTAAAGGATCTACTATTTTTGAAAAATGGTCAATTGATAAAATATGAATAGCCCAAAAAAGCGAGCCTATAATTTCAAGGGAATCACCATAGCTTATACTGAAATTTTCATTTATACTTAAAAGGTAAAGTCCAGCAACAGCAAGTCCAACTCCAATCCATGAATTTTTTCCGATTTTATGTTTTAAAAATACTCCTATTATTGGGACTATGACTACATAAAGACCTGTAATAAAGCTTGCCTTTCCAGCAGTTGTATAAATAAGACCAGTTTGTTGAATGCTTGAACCAGCGTATAGAATCGTACCAACTAATACTCCAGATGAAATCATTTTTTTAGCAGTTACATTAGTATAAACTTTAGTATCATTAGTGTTTTCATTTTTCTTTTTCTTATCAAAATAAATAATTAAAGGAATTAAAGAAATGCTCCCAAGTGCAAATCTTATTCCGTTAAAAGTAAAGGTCCCTACATATTTAGAACCAATCCTTTGTGAAACAAACGCAAATCCCCATATGGCAGCAGTTATCAATAAAAGTATATTTGCGCGTAATCTCTTGTTATTCAGTTTAATCATCTCCTTTTAAAAAATTATATAGGAAATAGCATAGATTTATCAATAGCCATTATAGAGTTATTAAACGTTAGAATAAATAACATTTAATAAGCAAATAATAATATTAAATATATAGAGAAGGTGAATGTATGGAGTATAGTACATTATTAGCTCTTATGACCATTGTTTTTTCTTTTATTATGTTATTTACCATTGTATCAACATTAAGGGAAAAGAATTATAATTTTCTTTTTGAAAATATTGCAGTTTATGTTTTTTATTTAGTTTTTTTAGCAATCCAATATATATTAAAATTTCAAGTCGCGTCTTTTATTATTTTCATGGTTCTATTAACTATTATTGGAGATAGTCTTATTGGGAAACATTTAAATTTTTATAATCGTTCAAAATATTATGATCGATTTCTACATGCTTTCGGTTCGTGTTCATTTTCACTTTTCTTTTATTCTATATTAAGCAAAGTAACTACATATATAATTTTTCCAAAGTTATATGGTTGCATTTTTGTTGTAGCCATAGGAATTTCATTAGGTTGTATTTTTGAAATATATGAATTTATATCAGACACAACAAATAAGATCAATAATCAGCATGGACTTATAGATACTAATTTTGATTTAATTTCAGATGTAGTGGGTGCAGTAATTGCGGGTATTGTTTCAAGGTTGATTTTCTTTTAATAAATATTAAAGATTCTAATAAAGAAAGGAAAATTTTTTTCAAATCGCCGCAATTAATTATTGACTTCGAGTTAACTCGAAGATTTATAATGTAAACGAGTGAATCTTAGCTAACTTATGATCATTGTTTTTGGAGGGATTAAAAAATGGAAAAATCAAAAGTATATTTTACTAATATGCACACAACAGGTAATGAAAATTTAATACAAAAATTGACTCGTTTAATAAGAACAGCAGGAATTGGAGAAATTGATTTTGAAAAAAAATATGCAGCTATTAAGATTCATTTTGGTGAACCAGGCAACTTAGCATTTTTACGACCTAATTATGCTAAGGCTGTAGCAGATGTTGTTAAAGAACTGGGGGGAAACCCATTTTTAACAGATTGTAATACTTTATATGTAGGTGGTAGAAAAAATGCTCTTGACCATCTTAATTCTGCGTATACAAATGGATTTAGTCCTTTTTCAACAGGATGCCATATATTAATTGCCGATGGTCTTAAAGGAACTGATGAGGCTTTAGTTCCAGTTGCTAATGGTCAATATGTTAAGGAAGCAAAAATAGGACATGCTATTATGGATGCAGATATTTTTATATCTCTTAACCATTTTAAAGGTCATGAGGCGACTGGATTTGGTGGAGCCCTTAAAAACATAGGAATGGGCTGTGGATCTCGTGCTGGAAAAATGGAAATGCATAGTAGTGGAAAGCCTCATGTTTATCAAGATAATTGTGTTGGCTGCAGCATGTGTGCTAAAATATGTGCTCACTCTGCTATTGATATTACTAATAAAAAAGCATCTATTGATCACAATAAGTGTGTTGGATGCGGAAGGTGCATAGGAGTTTGTCCTATGGATGCTGTTATGCCTGGATCAAGTGAATCTAATGATATCCTAAATAAAAAAATCGCAGAATATTCATGGGCAGTATTAAATGGACGTCCAAACTTTCATATTAGCTTAGTAATTGACGTTTCTCCATATTGCGATTGTCATGCAGAAAATGATGTGCCTATAGTACCTGATGTTGGTATGTTTGCATCTTTTGATCCAGTTGCATTAGATATTGCTTGCGCAGATGCTGTAAATAGACAACCTGTTATGGCGGGAAGTTTACTTGAGAAAAATGGCTGTAAACATCATGACCATTTTACTGATGTAAGCCCAGAAACTGATTGGAAAGTTGCAATTGATTATGCAGTAGAACTAGGCCTTGGAAATAAAGAATATGATTTAATTACAATTTAATCGTATAATCCTATTACTAAAGAAAAAGGCAATTATAGTTGTTTTACTCAAATTTAAGATAGTTTAAAAATTAAATCTCCTCACAATATATGTAAAGTTTATTGTGAGGAGATTTTTATTTATACTTATTCTTTGGATTTATGCCTCTTATTACTAGATTGCTTTCATTGCTTATAAAGTCTGCTTACTCCTATGAACAATCAAAGTTGTGTGTAAAAAGTAGTATCTTTTATTTTTTGGGGTATACTAAATTATTATATTTATGAAAGAAGGTGATAAAATGACTACAATAAATATAGCACCCAATAGATTGGCTGAAGAAAAATCACCATATCTTCTTCAACATGCGTATAATCCTATTGATTGGTATCCATGGGGAGAAGAAGCTTTTGCTAAAGCAAAGCAGGAAAATAAGCCTGTATTCCTTTCTATTGGGTATTCTTAATATTGCAGGTTATGGTAAACTTGTTGTCACTGGTGCCATGTAATGGCACATGAATCTTTTGAAGATGAAGAAGTTGCAAAAATTATGAATGATAATTTTGTAGCAGTAAAGGTAGATAGAGAAGAAAGACCAGATGTTGATAGCGTATATATGACAGTTTGTCAAGCTTTAACAGGACACGGCGGTTGGCCGCTTACAATAATAATGACTCCGGACCAAAAACCATTTTACGCAGGAACTTACTATCCCAAGAAATCAAAATACAATATACCAGGACTTATGGACATCTTGAATGCGGTGGTAAAACAATGGAGTGAAGATAAAAATAAGCTTATATCAACAAGTGATGGTATTTTATCAGAACTTGGCCAATATTTTGAAGGCGAAACTAGTTGTGTAGAGTTAACTTCCAAAACATTAGAAAACGGGTACAATCAACTTTTACAAACCTTTGATAAAAATTATGGAGGGTTTGGAGAAGCGCCAAAATTTCCAACTCCTCATAAAATAATGTTTTTACTAAGATATTATAAAAACCATAAAAATATTAAAGCTTTGGAAATTGCAGAAAAAACTTTAGTTTCCATGTATAGAGGTGGAATGTTTGATCATATAGGTTATGGTTTTTCCAGATATTCTACTGATAATAAATGGCTAGTACCACATTTTGAAAAAATGCTTTATGATAATGCTTTATTAATTCTTGCATACCTTGAAGGTTATGAAATAACAAAAAATGAATTATACAAAGATGTGGCAACTAAAGCATTGGAATATATATTTAGAGAGCTTAGTAATAAAGAAGGCGGATTTTATTGTGCAGAGGATGCGGATAGTGAAGGTGAAGAAGGAAAATATTATGTATTTGAACCATCAGAAATCTTGAGAGTATTAGGTGATGAGGATGGAACATATTTTAATGATTATTTTGATATCACACTCAATGGAAATTTTGAAGGGAAGAGCATACCAAATTTAATTAAAAATAATGAATTTGATAAAACTAATGATAAGATAAAAGCTCTTTGTGAACAAGTGCTTCTATATAGAAGTGATAGGTATAAACTACACAAAGACGATAAAATATTAACATCATGGAATGGTCTCATGATAGCAGCCCTTGCAAAGGCATATAAGGTCATTGAAGATGAGAGATATTTTGAGTATGCCAAAAAGGCAGTAAACTTTATTTTTGAAAAATTAATGGATGAAAATAATAGGTTACTTGCAAGGTATAGAGAAGAGGAGTCGCGTCATAAAGCATACTTAGATGATTATGCATTCCTTTGCTTTGGTCTTATTGAGCTTTATGAAAGTAGTTTTGACATTTCATTTCTAAGTAAAGCTCTTGATATAAATAAGAATATGATTAATTTCTTTTGGGATTATAAAAATTATGGCTTTTACCTTTATGGTGAAGACAGCGAGCAGCTAATAGCAAGACCCAAAGAACTTTTTGATGGAGCTATGCCGTCAGGTAATTCTGTTGCAGCTTATAATTTAATAAAACTTGCAAGAATAACTGGGGATTCAAACTTAGAGGAAATGGCAGGAAAACAGCTTAATTTTATTTGTGGATCTATATTAAGGGAAGAAATAAATCATTCCTTTTTCTTATTAGCTGCTTCTTTTGCATTAAGTGAATCTAAGGAATTAGTATGCCTAATAAAAGATAAAAGCGAAGAAGAAAAAATTAAAGATCTATTAAGTGAAAAAGCAATATTTAACTTAACGACTATTATTAAGACTAATGAAAATAAAGATGAAATAGAAAAATTAATTCCTTTTGTTAAAGAATATGATTTCATAAATGATAAATCAACATACTATCTATGCAAGGGAAAATCATGCTTAGCACCTGTAAATGACATTGATGAATTAATAAATTTGCTGTAAAAATATAATATTATTTTGAGTATATTAAAAACTAGCTTATAACTTTTAAGCTAGTTTTTTATTTAAAGATATGTTTAGTTTACATATTATAACAACGAAATGTAATTTTAACATGGACTTAATTTTGTTATAACTTCTATAATTTACAATTAAAAGATGAAAAATATGGCAAACTTTGTTATGTTTGATTTTATTTTATAACTTATTACGAGAGGAGGTAAAAATATGGAACCACAAGGAGGAAAATATTTAACCTTTCAAATTGCTGAAGAGGAATATGGAATTCCTATTCAAAATATTAAGGAAATTATAGGAATGATGGATATAACTTCAATTCCTAGAACTCCTGAATATATTAAAGGTGTGATTAATCTCAGAGGTAAGATTATACCAATAATGGATTTGAGATTAAAATTCAATCTAGCGGAGAGAGTGTATAACCATAGAACTTGTATTATTGTAGTTGAAATAAATTTAGCAGATACAAAAAAACTAATGGGTATAGTTGTAGATACAGTTTCAGAGGTTGTAAATATCCAAAAAGCTGAAATTGAGCAGTCACCTCAATACGGTACAGATATTGAGCAGGAATTTTTAACGGGATTAGGAAAGGTGAAAGGGAAGGTTATACTTCTTCTTAAAATAGAGAAGGTATTAAACATGGAAGAAATGGTTCTTTTAAAAGAAATGAAATAGGAGGAAAAAGGGTATGTTGAGAAATATGAAATTAAGTTCTAGAATTATTGGCGGTTTTATCTTGGTATCGATAATAACATTAATAGTTGGTATGTGTGGATGGTATGGTATTGTACAATTAACAGAACATATCAAAGAGGTTGGGCTAGTTCGTATGCCAAGTATAGATGCTCTGCTTCAAGTGGAAGTTCAACAAAATAAAGTGTTAACGGCGGAACGTGGGATAATAAATAAGGAGCTTAGTTCGACTAAGGATCTAAGAACTGCACATTATACATATATGGATAATGCTTTAAGCGATGGTGATGCGGCTTGGAAAGTATACGAGCCATTACCGCAAACTAAGGAAGAATCCGAGTTGGTTAGTAAATTCCTTCCACAATGGGATACATGGAAGAAAAAACATCAAGCTGTAATAGATATAACAAAGCAGGTTGATAGGCTTCTTGATTCAGGTGTAGATATAAATGATAAACAAATATCAGCTTTATATGATCAAGCTAATGCAGCTTCTCTTGATGCTAGGCAATCTTTTCTTGATTCACAAAATACATTAATCCAAATAATAAAGTTAAATGAAGATGTAGGGAAACAGTCTACTGCAGATTCTAGTCAAGATACAGCATTTGCAACAATTTCATCAATTGTAGTACTGATTATAGGTGTAATTGCAGCGCTTGCTTGTGGTATTTTCTTAAGCCGTTCTATTTCAAAGCCATTGCATTTTGCAGTTGAATCTCTAAATGAGGGGGCTGAGCAAATTGCAGCAGCATCTGAACAATTATCAGGTTCAAGTCAACAATTAGCAGAAGCAAATTCTGAGCAGGCATCTTCTATAGAAGAAACAGCAGCAACCTTAGAAGAAGCGACATCAATGATACAACAAAATAATGAGAATACAAGACAAGCTTCAATTCTTGCAGGAGAGGCAAAAACCTCAGCAGATAATGGAAGTACTGATATGAGAGAAATGATGGAGGCAATGATTCAAATAAAGAAATCTAGTGATGAAATTTCGAAGATAATTAAGGTTGTAGATGAAATTGCTTTCCAAACTAATATATTAGCACTTAATGCAGCAGTGGAAGCAGCAAGAGCAGGAGACGCAGGAATGGGCTTTGCTGTAGTTGCAGAAGAAGTTAGAAATTTAGCACAAAGAAGTGCACAAGCTGCAAAAGACACAGCAGCAATTATAGAAACGAATATTTCTTTATCTGAAAAAGGTGTTATTGTAGCAGAAAAGGTTTCTAAATCCTTAGACGAAATAACAGTGGAAGCAAATAAGGTTAAAGAATTAATGGATGAAGTTTCTGCAGCAAGCCAAGAACAAGCTCAAGGAATTTCACAAATAAATAAAGCAATGTCTCAAATGGAAATTGCAACTCAACAAAATGCTACTACAGCAGAGGAAAGTGCATCTGCATCAGAACAGTTAAGTGCACAAACAGAAAATTTAAGAGAGGTAGTACATCAATTAATTTCCATTGTTGAAGGGCAGGCTGCTCTTAATGGAAATATACAAAAAATTAAAAAGCCACAGGATATTGGAAATAAAATGAGAGGTAGTGCATCAATTAATAGCAGGGACACAAATAAATATTTTTCAACAGGAGGAAAAGTTCAGTTACAAGCAAGTGGAAAGAGCACGCGTATAGTAAATCCTAATGACATAATTCCATTAGATGAGGATACGGCAAATTTCTAAAATAAGCATTAGGGCATTTTCAGAGAGGAAAAAACTTTTAAGGAGCTTAATCTATGGAGTACTTTAGCCAGGTTATATTTGAGAGTTATAGGGATTTTATAAATAGAGAGGTTGGAATTTTTTTTAGTAATGCTAAAAAAGATATGTTGAAATTAAAGATTGTTAAAATGATGACTCCTTTAGGCATCACTTCTTATGATGAATATTTGAAGCTTATTAGTACAAGAAGCGGAAAGCAGTTTTTAACCGAGTTTATAAATGAAATTGCAATTAATAAAACTGACTTTTTTAGAGAAAATAATCATTTTGAATTTCTTAGGGAAAATGCGAAATTTATTCTAGAGAATAACAAAACTATTGAAAAAAATGGAGAAGTTAGGGTATGGAGTTCAGCATGTTCCACTGGAGAAGAACCCTATACCTTAGGATTTATACTAAAAGAATATTATGATACTTTGGGACTTAAAACTAGAATTTTAGCCACGGATATTGATACAAAAGCACTTAATTTAGCTATTAATGGCATTTATCCGCAAACCATAACAAGCAGTGTTGGAAAGTATTGGTTGTCAAGGTACTGTAATAAATTTAATGGAAACTATCAAATCAAGAAAGAAATTCGAGATATGGTTACCTTTAGGTTGTTTAATTTGATGAATAATTTTCCCTTTGAAAAGAAATTCGATATTATTTTTTGCCGAAATGTAATGATATATTTTGAGCCAAGTGTTCAGCAAAAAATTATTGATAAGTTTTATGACGCTTTAGAAATAGGTGGACTTCTTTTTATAGGTCATTCTGAAACATTAAATAACAAGAATCATAAATTTCGTTACCTTAGGCCAACTATTTACCAAAAGTAACCTTCCAATATTGAAAAATATAGGAGCTATAACTTTGGTTAATTTTTTAGCAATCAAAATTCTACCTTAATACGAAGATACGGATTTATTCTTTGATCATATAGAAGTAAATTTTTGCAGATATGTCTTAGTTGAAAGGGTAATAAAGAGGAGGCATAAAAGTGAATGAGTTATTTGATGTGTATGTAGATGAAGTTAAGGAACACCTTGCAATAATGAATCAGTCTTTAGTTGAACTTGAAAAAGGCACTTTTGATAAGGAGTTACTTAACAAAATCTTTCGTGCTGCACATACAATAAAAGGATCTTCCTCAATGATGGGGTTTAATATTATGGCTGATTTTACCCATAAATTAGAGGATATTTTAAGCGATGTTAGAGAAGGGAAGTTAGAGCTTAATAAAAAAATAATTGATTTATTTTTTGTATGCTGTGATTTTTTAGAGGATAATATTGAAAGTATTATCAACAATGGAAAAGAGGAAGGCTCAAAAAGTGATGAATTATTAAAGAAGCTTCACTTAGTCGTACAAGAAAAACATTCTAAGCTTACACCTAGCACAAGTGAAAATAACAAAAAGACTATTGAAGTAAAAGATTTTGATATTAGCGATGAGGATATAAGAAATATTAAGAATAGTATTATGTCCGGCTATAACGTGGTGAATATATGCGTAAATATAAGCAGCGAATGTGCAATGAAATCTCTTAGGGCATGGCTTATATTTAGAAGTATAAAAGAACATGTAAGGATATTAAAATCAATTCCAGAAGAACCAAATGATGAGGATTTACAAAATGAAAATTATGCATTTGATAGTTCGGAAATTAGAATTTTAGGAGAAACTGAAAAAGCTCGTGACTCAATATTAGAATTATTACAAGGCCAAGTAGAAGTTACAAATGCTAATGTAGATTATATTGAAATCGAGGAGAATAATTCTTTAGATGCACGAATTAAATTAATTTCTAACTTCTCGAAAGCATCCTTAAAAGAGGATAAAACAGATGTAGATATTATTGTGGATGACATAATTGGGCAAAGTGAAAATGAAATTGTAATAGAACATGAATTTACCCAGGACTTTGTATCTGCTGCCCTTGAACAAATTCAAAAAATAAATGAGAATTTAAAATTATTTGAAAAAAATAAAGATATAGAAGTTAAAAATATTTATGTTAGCTTTCGTTCATTTAATGTCATTAAAACATTAGCAAGGTTTATTGAATTTGATTTGGTCGAAAAACTTTCACATAAAGCTGAGATTATATTGGAGGATATAAGGAAAGAGAAGGCAAAATTATGTGAAGATAACATAGCTGTAGTTTTTAAATGTGCTGAATTAATAGAAAAGCTTTGCTGCAACTTAAATCTTATTAATGATTCTAATATAAAAATAGAGATAGAAAAATTACTTGAGAGCAAAGGAGATATTATTAGTGAAGAAGCAGATGAGAAATCTGAAACCAAAGAGGATGAGGACAAACTAAGCTTACTGGATACTGTACCTTTAAAAGAAGCAGAAATTGTCAAATCAGAAGAATCTCAAAATAACATGAAATCTATAAGTATTGAAGATAAAAAAACAAATATAAATGATCAAAATGATAAAAAAGCTGCTAGGACTAATTCTGATGGAGGTTATATAAGGGTTCCAACAAGAAAAATTGATAATTTAATAGATATGCTTGGAGAACTATTGATTCATCAATCACTTCTTGAAAAAGAGTCTTTAGGAAAGCTTGATCAAAATGATAAATGCATGGCTTTGTTAAATCAAATGGCGAAAATTATTAAAGATGTTCAAAAAGACTCTATGTCTCTTAGAATGGTTACTATGAAATCTACGTTCCAAAAGCTTATGAGAATTGGAAGGGATACATCAATGGAATTGCAAAAGGAAGTTGAACTTGACTTTGTTGGAGAAGATACGGAACTTGATAGAAGCGTAGCTGATAAAATATTTGATCCATTAATGCATTTACTAAGAAATGCTATATCTCATGGAATAGAGGATGCAGAAGAGAGGAAGAGTAAGAATAAGATAGAAAAGGGTCAAGTTATCGTAAGGGCATATAGTAAGCAAGGCAGTATTTTTATTGATGTAGAGGATGATGGAAGAGGACTGGCACCAGAAAAACTTATAAAAAAAGCTAAGGAAAAAGGTCTTATTAACAGTGATGCTGTTTTAACGGATGAAGAAGCTTATAGATTAATTTTTATGCCTGGATTTTCAACTCAAGAAAAGGTTAATAGTATTGCTGGCCGTGGGGTTGGAATGAACGTAGTAGAAACTGAAGTTGTGAACCTCGGCGGAAGGGTTGACATAAAGAACAAATTAGGATCAGGCTGTACTTTTACTTTAAAAATACCTATAAACTTAGCTGTAATGAATGGAACAATTGTAGATATTTTTGGAAGCCAATATATTGTTCCAACACTATATATTAAACAAATATTAAAACCAGAAGAAAGTAATTGGGTTAGCCTCAAAGGTCAACGTTCTATGTTAAAACTCAGAGATAATATTATAGAAAAAATCAATTTGAATAGAGTATTTGAATGCTCAAGTGAAACTATTCGTGATGATGAAGCAATGATCATAATACTTGAATATGATCAAAAATTAAAAGCTTTACCAGTAAGAGCGGTGCTTGAAAGACAGGAAATAGTTGTTAAGCCTTTAGGTGAAGAATTTAAGAATCTAGATATAGTGGCAGGTGCATCTATTTTAGGAGATGGAAAAGTATCTTTAATAATTAACATAGAAACATTATTTAAAGAAAAGAATTAAATTAAAGGGCTTTACTATATCGGAGGTATAATATGGAAACAAAAATCACTATAGTTCTATGCATATTAAATTTAAGTGTAATTCTTATTCTTTTTCTTTATAATAAAAAATTTAAGGATAAAAATATGGAAGAAAACATAATTTCTTTAGCTACAGTTGATGATGAAAATTCCAAGTTATTAAAAGAAAAAGAAGCAGCAGAAGCAGCCAGTCTTGCTAAAAGTGAATTTTTAGCAAGTATGAGTCATGAAATAAGAAATCCTCTTAATGGTATTATAGGAATGACAGAACTTATATCCTCGACTAATTTAAATGAAGAGCAAAGAGAGTATATTGATTTACTTAAAATTTCCGGAGAATCGTTACTTAGAATTATTAATGATATACTTGATTTCTCTAAAATTGAAGCTGGAAAAATTCAAATAAAAGAAGACAAGTTTAATATTGAGAATATGGTTAATAAAACAATTAAATCTTTTTATCATCATGCAACAGAAAAGAAAATTAAACTAAAATATGAGATTGATAAAAGTATACCAAAAGTTTTAATTGGAGATCAATTTAGGATAAATCAAGTTTTAGTAAATCTTATTGGAAATGCAATAAAATTTACCAATAAAGGTTCTATTTCAGTATTAGTAACAAAAGTTGATCAAACCAAAAAGCGTAGTATTATTTTATTTAATGTTATTGATACGGGAATTGGAATTGAAGAAAGTAAATTAAAATTACTATTTCACAGGTTCACTCAGCTTGAGGACATATATAGCAAAAAATATAGTGGTACAGGCTTAGGCTTGGCAATTTCAAAGAAGCTGGTTGAACTTATGGGTGGAGAAATTGGAGTAAAAAGCAAAGTTGGAGAAGGTAGTAAATTTTATTTTACAGTTAAATTGGATTTGCCGAAAACTATAAAACAACGACATCTAGAAGAGTATCAAAGAAAAATATCGGACTTAAAAGTGTTAGTAATTACGAGAGATGAAGAAATAAAGCGCCAAGTTAGAGAAAAATTAGAGGAATTGAAGCTAAAGGTAAAATATATTAGTACAGGTCAGGAAGCTATTGCTTTATTAAAACAAAGATCAAGACTAGATAAGATAATTGATATAGTTATTGTAGATACAATAATAGAAGATTCAGATTGCATGACCTTCATTGAACGTCTTAGAAAAATTGAAGATATCGAGCAGCCTAAAGTTGTTTGCTTGACCCCAATTGGGATAGAGAACAATTTGAGAGTTGGAATAAGGCTAAATATTTCAGCATTTTTATATAAGCCTATTGATAAGTTTCAGCTTTATGAAGTATTAATGAAAATTTTAAATGAAAAAAATCAAAATAAATATAATTTTACAGACAACTCTGAAGAGACGCAATATTTAGAAGATAAAGATCCTATTGTACTTAGTAATGTTAAAATTCTATTGGTAGAGGATAGTGTAATTAATCAAAAGCTTGTAGAGAATATTTTGAAAAAGCAAGGCTGCCAAGTTATCACTGCTAATAACGGTAAAGAAGCCTTAAATACTTTAAAGGATACAAAGGTAGATTTAATACTAATGGATGTACAATTACCTGAAACAAATGGAATGGAAGTTACAAAAGTCATCAGGGAATCAGAACATTACACAAATGAACACATTCCTATCATTGCGTTGACTGCATTTGCTTTAAATGGAGATAAGGAAAAATGTTTAAGTGCAGGTATGGATAGCTATGTTACAAAACCTATAAATAAAAATGAATTGTTCAAAGAAATTGAAAAGTTGTTGCCAAAAACAAAAATAGATATAAAAAATGAAATACAATTTGATGTTACACAAATTCTTGAAACTATAGATGGAGATAAGAAATTGTTAAATGAGATAATAAATCATCTTATAGATTTTGCTCCAAATCAAATTGATATCATAAAAAATTATTGTAGAGAAGAAAATTTGGATGAAGTAGGAAAAGCTGCCCATAAATTAAAAGGCACGTTAATAAACTTTGGCGAAAATGAAGGTTATAGGCTTGCAAATAAGGTTGAGATGGCAGCAAGAGAAAAGGATGTAGAAGGTGTTAGTAAAATAATAAGTCTTCTTGAAGAAGAAGTTAGACAAATTGTGGAATATCTTCTAAAGGTTAATGGTGAGGCTTATGAATTGTAATGTAAACTACGAAATAAATTGGAGGTGATATAAATGAAAATAATGATAGTAGACGATGAGTTCACATGCAAAAAAGTATTGAAGAAAGTTCTTTCAAACTATGGTGAATGTGATATGTTTTCAGATGGTATTGCAGCATTTGAAGCTTACAGAACTTCAATAAATGAAGATAAGCCATATGATTTAATTTGTCTTGATATTATGATGCTTGAAAAAGATGCACAAGAAATCTTAATGGAAATTAGAAGATTTGAAGATGTAGTTGGGATTGTAGGTATGGACAAGGTTAAAATAATTATGGTTACCATGAATAATGACTATGAAAATATTAACACTGCCTTTATAGAACAATGTGAAGCTTATATAAATAAGCCTATAACTAAAGAAAAGATTATACAAATTTTAACACAACTTGGGCTTATATATAGTTTACAAGATAAAGAGGAGGCTTTTGTATGAAAATACTTATAGTAGATGATGAATTTATAGGTAGACGTATATTAACAAGCTATTTGTCAAAGTATGGAACTTGCGACATAGCAAGTAACGGTCTAGAGGCTATAGAAGCATTTAAATTAGCTTATGAAGAAGGTGATCCATATAATTTGATTTGCCTAGATATAGTTATGCCTGAAATAAATGGACAGGAAGTACTAAAACAAATTCGTGAGTATGAAAATTCTATGGACATTTATGGGATGGATCAAGCAGTAGTTATAATGACTACGGCACTAGGTGATTTTGAAAATATCAAAAAATCAGCTCTTTCAAAATGTGAAGGGTATTTAGTAAAGCCCATTGATAAGGAAAAGCTTTTTGATATAATTGACAGCTATCAATTTAATGGTTAAGCAAGGTGATAATTTTTGGGTGATATAAAACAATACTATCTTCAGCCAGGGTTTATTTATGTAAGCAAGGATAATTATTTAATAAATACTGTACTTGGCTCTTGTATTTCTGTTTGCATTTGGGATTGTGAGCTCAATTTTGGAGGAATGAATCACTACATTTACAGCAGGGACAAGTGTGGTGAAAGAAATGCTAAGTTTGGGGATGTTTCAACTCCATATCTTATAAAGTTAATGAGAGAGTATGGCTCCGAAATTAAAAATTTAAGAGCGCATGTGGTTGGAGGAGGCTTTAATCCGGAACTTGGTTCCAAGATAGGAGATGAAAATTCGGAAATAGCTATAGAAATATTAAAAGCTTACAATATAATAATTGTTACAAAAGATTTGGGTGAGGCAACTGGAAGAAAGGTTATATTCAATAATTCTAATGGCGAAATACTTGTATACAAAGGAATAAATGTTAGAAGGAGTGATTGGTATAATGATAATACAAAATAAAATAAAAGTTCTTATTGTAGATGATTCTGCTATAGTTAGAAAAATAATTTCAGAAGAAATTTGCAAAGATAGTGAAATTGAAGTAGTTGGTACAGCACCAGATCCATATATTGCAAGAGATAAAATAGTGCAATTAAATCCAGACGTCCTTCTTCTTGATATTGAAATGCCTAAAATGGATGGATTAACTTTTCTCCAAAAACTTATGGAGCATTATCCTATGCCCGTAATTATTGTAAGCTCACTTGCTAAAGCAAACAGTGAAACTGCACTTAAGGCAATTGAACTTGGAGCTTTGGAAGTAATCTCTAAACCAGGATCATCTTACTCTGTTAAAGATATGAGTGAACAATTAATTCAAAAAATTAAGTCTGTAAATAATATTAAATTTGAAAGAGACTTAATAAAAACTAATAGAAATGCTCCAGTAAAGACAATAGAGACATCTATGATAAAAACAACAAATAAAATTGTAGCCATTGGTGCCTCAACAGGGGGGACAGAAGCTATAAAAAATGTTTTAATGAAGTTTCCAGCAAATATGTCTCCAATTATCATAGTACAACATATGCCGCAATTTTTTACTAAATCTTTTGCTGAACGTTTAAATACATTATGTAAAATTCACGTCAAAGAGGCTGAAAACATGGAATTGGTAACTCCAGGTAAAGCATTAATTGCTCCTGGAAATAAGCATATGATTTTAAAAAGAAGTGGTGCTCAGTACTATGTTGAGCTTAAGGATGGACCTTTAGTATTCCATCAAAGACCGTCAGTAGAGGTGTTATTTAGTTCTGTAGCAAAATTTGCAGGGAGAAATGCTATAGGAGTAATATTAACAGGTATGGGAAAGGATGGAGCAAAGGGGTTACTGGAAATGAAGAATGCAGGGGGGTATACTATTGCACAAGATGAAAAAAGTAGTGTGGTTTTTGGAATGCCAAAGGAAGCTATAAAATTAAATGCAGTTAATAGAATAGTTCCTTTAGATAATATACCTGATGCAATAATAAGTAGTTTGGCTGAGAGTTAAATATTATTTTCTAAATTAATAGAGTTAGAAAATAATGAATCTGAAAATTAGTAAACCAACCCAATTCAATTGAGTCGGTTTAATTGAATATCAGATTTATTTTATTTTAAGAAGAGGGAATGTAACAATAAAAGTAGTACCTTCAGATTCAGAGCTAAAAACAGACATTTTTCCTTTATGTGTTTCAACAATGCTTTTCGCTATGGCAAGCCCTAAGCCATAACCATCTTTTTTTCTTGCTCTAGATTCATCAACACGGTAAAAACGATCAAAAATATGAAGAATTTTATCTTCTGGAATTGGCGCACCAGTATTATTTACAGATAAGTTCACCTTGTCTTGAGTTTGAGATAAAGTTACATTAATATAGCCTTTCTCGTTACAATATTTTATTGCATTATCGATAAGAATAAAAAGCAGCTGTTTTAATCTATTATTATCTCCATTAATAAAAGCATCAGGAGATATTTCTGTATTTATTATTTTTTCTTCTTCAAATGCAATTGATTCAAAAGGTAAAACGCAATTCCAAACAATGTCGCTTAAATTAATTTTAGATAAAATGACTTCGTTTTTATTGGCATCTGTTTTTGCTAGAAAAAGTAAATCATTAACTAAGGATGTCATTCTTTCTCCTTCAGTTTTAATATAATTAATCCATTTTAATTGATTTATTATGGTGTCATTTTTATGAGATAATATTATATCAGTGTTAGCTAAGATTACTGTCAGTGGCGTTTTTAATTCATGTGAAGCATCAGCAACAAATTGACGTTGTTGTTCCCAGGATCTTTTAATAGGTTTAACAGCCCAACTTGCTAAATATAAACTAACAATAAAAAATGCTGACAAACTTCCAAGTCCAACTAAAATAAATGTTTTGAGAAGGGAGTTTAGAGTACTTATTTCTAAGCTTCTATCAGCAAATGCAATCTTTGTCCCTTTTTCATTAGGATGTTTTAAGAATCTATAATTATTATTTTGTATTAATCCAGTTATATTATTATCAGTTAAGGCAGAATTTACTAGAGTCACTAAGGTGCTATCATTAGATTTATCCATATCATTATAAAAAACATCAGTTATATTATTATTTTTATCAAGCTGTACGGCAAAAGATAGAATTTGAGGAGGCGGAGGAGGAGAATAAGTATTTAGTTCGCCTAAATTTATTTGATCTTTATGTATTTCATTTTCCTGTTCAATGGTTTTTTGCAGGATATCATTACTGTCTCTTATTAATCTATCTTTAGTGGAGATATAAGCTGCAGCAAAAGTAAAACTGAGAATAATAAATATTAGAACCATATTAATAAAAACAAACTTTTTCTTTAACTTAGTAATCATTTTTTATTCTCCTTTAAATGATATCCAAGCTTCCTAACAGTTTCTATAGTAACTGTAGAATTAAGAAAAAAGAATTTTTTTCTTAAGAAAGATATATAAACTTCTACATTATTATCCTCTGCACTGGAATCTGCCCCCCAGACTTTAAGAAGTAAATCTTCTTTAGTAATAATATTATTAGGATTAGACATTAATAATCTTAATATTTCAAATTCTTTCAATCCTAGACGTATAGATTTAGCTCCGCAAAATAAAGTGCTTGCAGCTTGATTTAAGATTAAATCTCCAAAGCTAAGTTCGTTTAATATTATTTCACCTTGTCTTCTTGATAAGGCTCTAACCCTGGCTAGCAATTCTTCAGGTGAAAAAGGTTTTGTCAAATAATCATCAGCTCCGCAATCCAATCCGGTTACTTTATCTACAACCTCATCTTTTGCAGTGAGTAAAATTACAGGCGTTTTTTCCTTATTTTCACGCATTTTACGTACGATATCAAAGCCATTCATTTTAGGCAGCATAACATCTAAAATAATTACATCATAAATACCACTCATGGCATAATCATACCCTGACTCGCCATCATTAACTATATCAGCAATATATTTATTTTGGATCATTATTTGACCTAAAGCTTCTGCTAATCTTACTTCATCATCAACAATAAGAATTCTCATGCGGATTACCTCATTTCTTCTGCAATTATATGTACTACAAGTTTACCATAGTTTCCTTAAATTAACCTGAAATATTTATTTAAGACTAATTTAAGGTTAGGGTATTACAATACAGACATAAACCAAACACAGTGCATTTAGAAAATAAGAACTTTAAAGCTTCTAATAATATGAAAGTTTATCAAAAAAATAAAATAAGTATGAAATGAGGAATGAAAGATGATAAGAAAAAAATATAATAAAATAATTTCAGTGTTAATTGCAACTCTTTTAGTAGGAAGCACATTTATAGGATGTACAAGCAAGTTGGCAAATGCTGATGCTTCAGCTACGAGCACTTCTGTTGAACAAACCAAAGATACAACAATACTTGGAAGAGTCAAAGCTATAGATGGAAGTAATGTAACTATATCTCTAGGTGAAGAAGTTACTTCTGATAATTCATCTTCAGTGGGAAATTCACAAACATCGCCACAAGGAGAGACAGCTAATGGAGGTGAAGCGCCATCACAAGGAGGAGGAGCGCCAGATGGAGGTCAGCCACCAGCTCAAGGAAGCGGAACCTCTGATGGGACTCAAGGAACACCACCAAGTGGAGGTCAACCACCACAAGGAGGCGGAGGGCCAGGAATTGGAAACAGCAGTACTACCTCCTTTAAGCTAAGTGGAGAAGAGAAAATTATTAATATTTCAAATGAAGGAATCATATCTGTTACCAAGGGAAGTAAAACTGTATCTGGTACTTTAGCCGATATAACTATAGGAGAAATTTTAAGCATAAGTTATGATAGTTCAGGAAATATTTCAGGTATAACTGTAAAATCTAATAATACTACTTACACAGGAGGATCTCAAACTGGAAGCATTGCATTAACTGGAGCATATTCAGTAAATGGTGAAACAAAAACTTCTAAAGATGAGAAAATTACTACAGCTACAGCTAACCAAAATGCTATTTTAGTAAATAATGGCGGTACTTTAACAATTTCCGGAGCAACAATAACTAAATCTGGAGATACTACTTCAGAAGATGAAAGTAATTTTTATGGAGTAAATGGAGGTGTGGTTGCAGCTGGAGCCAGCAATATAACAATTAGCGATAGTTCAATTAATACAGATTCAGAAGGATCAAATGGAATTTTTTCAACAGGTGATGCATCGGTAATTAATGTTTCAAATGTTACTATTAATACAACTAAAAATTCCTCAAGAGGGCTAGATGCAACTTATAATGGTACTATTATTGCTAAAGATGTAAATATTACAACAAAAGGAGACCATTGTGCAGCACTCGCAACAGACAGAGGCGAAGGAACAATACATGTAACTGGTGGAACTATGAATACAGCAGGGGAAGGATCTCCGGCAATATATTCTACAGGTAATATTACAGTTAAGGGAGCAACCCTCAAAGCTACAGGATCGGAAGCAGCTTGCATTGAAGGAAAAAATTCTATTACTTTATATGATTGTAATATTACTGGTGAAAAGACAAACGGAGTTATGCTTTATCAAAGTATGTCAGGTGATTCCGGAGTAGGAACAAGTTATTTTAATATGAGTGGTGGTACTCTTTCATCATCAGCAGGGGCATTGTTCTTTATTACAAATACCGATGCACAAATTAATTTACATGGAGCTAAATTAAAAAATAGCACTGGAATATTATTAAATGCAGCAGCAACATCAAGATGGGGAAATCAAGGCACTAATGGAGGAAATGTTACTTTAAATGCTGATAGTCAAACTCTTGAGGGAACTATTGCTTGTGATAATATTAGTACAGTGATTTTAAACTTAATTAATAATTCTTCTTTAACAAGCACAATTAACGGAGATAATAAAGCAAAATCAGTCATTCTATCTTTAGATAAAAATTCTACATGGACAGTAACAGGAGCATCTTATATAACAGCATTGACAGATGAAGACACAAGTTTAGCTAACATAAAAGACAATGGAAATACAATTTACTATGATTCATCTAATAGTGCAAATAGCTGGTTAAATGGAAAGACAATCACTTTAAGTGGCGGCGGGCAACTTGTTCCAATAACTCAATAACTTATTATTATATATATTTACAAGCTTAATTCAAAAAATAATAATATTATAAATAAAGAGAATCAAGAAATATGATTCTCTTTTATTATGGAGATATATGGATTATAAGTAAAAATATCTATACTAATTATTAAAAGTGGGATATTATAGTAATATCGTTTAAACATTTTTTAAAATAAGAGAGGGAAATAGTAATGAGGTTTTTACCATTTATAAAAGGTCAGGATTTTCTAATTATCTATGCTTTATTTGCAATAGTAGGAGTAATAGTTATTCTGAAAATTATAAGAGATAATGACAGTAAGGATTTTATCATTTCAAACTTAAATGAAGAAAACTATTATGTGTTGAAAAATAAATATAATGTATATAATATGTTTTACTATATAACGTACAGGCTCTATGTGAAAGGATTGTTATTAAAAGATGAAGAAGAAAATAAATTTTATGTAAATAAGGATATGTCCACTTATTTATCTAATATAGAAGAGCAAGTATATATTTTATATATTGATAAGTTCGCACCTAAGGATTTTAAACCTAATATGATCAAAGAGATAGATCTTAGGAATTATTATAATAATATTTACGAGCAACTAGTGATGGATGGATTAATTAAAGATGATAAAATAATTAAAAATAATAAATTAACTTCCAATATGGGTATGATTGTTATATTTGTTCCAGGGATTTGGAGAATTTTTGGTGGAATAGTTAATGGTATGCCAGTAAGTGGCCTTATATTTGAAATTATTATAATATTTTTTATATTAAAAGTTATTCTATCTATTAAATTAAAATATAAGTTGACTAAAAAAGGAAAAGCATCAATGGAAGCTTATGAAAGATATTACAAAGAACTAGAGGTTAACGGAAATAATATAGGCAACAATAGTGAGAGCAGCATTCATGATTTTTTAATGACAAATTCTTGGAGGTATTTTTTAGGGGTGAGCTGCGTTAATTCTAATAATAACAATTTTACTAATAATGATTCAGGAGGGGCTAGTTCCTCTTGTTCATCATGTTCGTCAGGTTCCTCTTGTTCTTCATGTTCATCTTGCGGAGGATGCGGGGGAAATTAGTTTTGAAAAGATTACTATTACAATGGCATATTACTAATAAATGTAACAAGCGCTGTAAGCACTGTTACCAAGAAGATTATTATGGAACGGAATTTTCATTAGAGGAACTAATAAGCTTTGGAAAACAGTATTTGGAACTCTTATATGAGTTTAATAAAGTTAATAATCAAAACTTAAAAGGTCAAATTAACATAACTGGTGGGGAACCCTTTATTAGAAAAGATATTTGGGGATTATTAGATTTTTTTAAAGAGAATAATAAATATATTGAATTTGGAGTTCTTACTAATGGATCACTTTTAAACGAAGATGTAGTAAGTAGATTAAAATTTTATAATCCTAAAATGGTTCAAGTAAGTCTAGATGGAAGTAAAAAAACTCATGATAATATTAGAGGAAAGAATTCTTATACTGAAGTTATTAATTCTTTAAAGATGCTGAAAAAATATAAACTGAAAACCGTAGTCTCCTTTACTGCAAATAATAGGAATTATAAAGAATTTAAAGATGTTGTGAAGGTAGCTCAAAAATGCAAAGTGCATAAAGTATGGACAGATAGAATGGTATCAATTGGCTTTGGCAATAATAAAGATATTAGAACTTTAGATAAAGAGCAAGTTATTGAATATGTTAATATAATACGAAATGAGCAGACTAAAATATTAAATATGTTTTCTAAGACAATAATTTCAGGAGAAAGGAGCCTACAATTTCTAGGCGGATGTGGAAATTGCTATAAGTGTAGTGCAGGAGATGGCCTTATTATACTGCTTGAAAATGGCGAGGTGATGCCGTGCAGAAGATTACCGATAAAAGCTGGAAATATAAAAAATTCTTCACTAAAAGAGATATATTTTAATTCTAAAGTTTTTAAGCAATTAAGGAATTTTGAGAGAACACCAAATGGGTGTGCAAAGTGCAGTTTTTTAAAGTTATGTGGCGGCGGAGCAAAATGTATATCTTATGGAGTGTATGGTGATTATAAATACGGAGATTATGGATGCATGCTTAGGGATGAAGTATAGGAAAGAAATTTAAGTTTTATTTAAGCTTTATTTAATAATTTTAAATTACTACTTTAGTATAATATTTTTAAAAGGAGGCTTATATTTATGATAAATTTAAATAACATAACAAAAAGCTATAATGGTAGTTATAATGCCGTAAATAATTTGAATTTAGAGATTAAAGATGGAAAAATTTATGGACTGCTTGGGCCTAATGGTGCAGGAAAAACAACAACTATTAAAATGATAACAGGAATAATAGCACCATCTAAAGGTAGTATTGAAATAAATGGTATTGATATTAATGTTAATCCAATTAAAGCAAAAGAACAATTTGGTTATGTTCCTGATAGCCCAGATATGTTCTTAAGATTAAAAGGCATTGAATATTTAAACTTTATGGCGGATGTTTATGGGGTCTCAAAAGAGGAAAGAACAATTAGAATTGAGGAAATATCTAAAAGATTTGAAATGGGGTCTGCTTTGGGTGATAAAATTCAGACATATTCCCATGGTATGAGACAGAAAATAGTGCTGATGGGAGTTCTGGTACATAATCCAAAAGTATGGATATTAGATGAACCAATGACTGGGTTGGATCCAAAGTCAGCATTTATTTTAAAAGAAATGATGAGAGAGCATGCAGATGCAGGAAATACTGTGATTTTCTCTACACATGTACTTGAAGTAGCCGAAAAAGTATGCGATGAAGTAGCAATAATTAATAAAGGGCAATTAATATTTAATGGTACTTTAGAGAAGTTAAGAGATGAATTTAAAGCAAATGAATCTTTAGAAGAAATGTTCTTGGAGATGACTGAAAATGAATAGACTTAAATTAATAACAAGATATTTTGTAAGAAATGCCCTTGAAGAAATGTTTGCAAGCAGCAAACTCAAGCCGATTTTTATAGTAATATTAATGATGATTATAATAAGCATGATTTCGCTACCATTTACTATTATGATTGGTGCGAGTTATGATTCATTTCATTCAGTAGGACAAGAAGGAGCGTTATTAGCTTTTGTTTTATCAATTGGAGCAACTGTATCATTTTTCTTTGGTATTTACATAATTATGAATGTTTTTTATTTCGCAGAAGATATAGAAGTAATACTTCCTCTTCCTTTTAAAAGCAGTGAAATAGTATTTGGAAAGTTTATTGCTGTTTTAATAAATATGTATATATACACTGGAATGTTGATTTTACCGCTAATAGCATATGGAATTGCATCAAAGGCAAATTTTTTATATTACTTATATGGTATAATTGTAGTTATAATTACGCCAATTCTACCAATGATATTAGCTTCAGTTATTTGTATGGTATTAATGAGATTCACTAGTTTATCTAAACATAAAGATGCTTTTAGAATGTTTACAGGCTGTGTAACATTGATATTAGTAATTGGATTTAATTATTTTAATTCAAATTCAGGAAGAAATATGAACTCGCAGCAGCTTCTTGAGAAGTTTTCACAAGGTCATAATAATTTAATGGACATGATGATTGGGATATTTATAACAAATAAGTTTTCATCATATGCCTTGTTATATAACAATGAAGTTAAAGGATTGCTATATATTCTTATAGCTTTAGCATTAAGTATAATAATGTTTATTATATATTATTTTGTTGGAGGGAAATTATACCTTAAGGGAATTGTGGGGATTTCAGAAGCGTATAGCAAGAGAGAAAATATACTAGAAACTGGAGATGCAAGTAAATTAAATAAAATAAGTTCACCTTTAAAAGCATTAATAAAAAAAGATATAAAAATAATACTTAGAACACCGCAATTTTTTATTAACTGTGTAGCAATGATATTTTACATGCCTGCAATACTTGGAATGGGATTTTTATCACATGGCGATTTATCAAAATTTGCAGATATTTTGAATAAAAACACTGATTGGTATGGAATAGCTATAGTTATTGCATTTATTGGAGGAACTACATGTGTTATGACAGGAGGAGCTGCAGCAACAGCACTTTCTAGAGAGGGAAAAGATTTTATAGTTTCTAAATATATCCCAATAGATTATAAAATTCAATTGCATTCAAAGATAATATCATCACTATGTATAAACGAAATTGGAACATTAATAATTGGGGTAGGATTAATTTTAGTTAAGGCAGCGCCAATTCTATTTTTATTGGGCGTAATTTCATCTTTAGGATCAATATTATTGATAACCTTATTTGGAATATATATGGATTTTAGATCTCCAAAATTAGAGTGGGAAAATGAAAGGGCAATGTTTAAAAAGAATTATCTGCCGCTTTTAATTATGCTTATTGTGTTTATATTAGGAATATTACTTGTAATTGCAGCTTTACTCATAAAGAGTTATCTTGTAATTTTTAGTATTTGTATGTTTGCAGTTTTAGTTGGAAGTGGTATTTTGTATAGAAGTTTAATTAAGCACGCATATAAGATATATAATGAAGATTAGCTGTGGTTTTTAATTATACCCCTTGTTCTCGCTTTTTGCGAGAATGAGGGGATTAAAGTTATTTTGTATATTCCTTGTAAGTTAAGTGAACTGTAAAGCCAGTATCATCAAATTTATAATTTGTATTTTCAAGAGGGGGCCTGCCTGTAGCTAAATTCATTCCAATAGAATAAAGAGCTTCTGCAAGATCATGAGGCTCTACAACAACAGTTCCGGTCATATAACCTTTTTGTATTAATTCTTTGGCAGCCGGCATTCCATCAATTCCAACAACAGGGATTGTTTTTCGAATATCCCCTTTATTATAGCCATATTTTTGAAGGGCTTCAACAGCGCCTACTGCCATGGCATCATTATTTGAAATTATAGCTTCTATTCGGTTGCCGTTTCCAAGAAATAGAGAGTCAATAGAACTTTTGGCACAATCCTGCATCCATTCACAATAAGGTGCAGCAAGTTCTTCTGTTTTTATTCCTGAATTATTAAGTTCTAAAATAGAGTACTTTGTTCTTAAATATGTTAATGGACTACCAATTCTGCCTCTTAACATAACATATTGCAATTTACCATCATGGTTTTTATCTATAATATCTTTGTGAGCATTCCACTCATTTGCCAGAATTTTTCCTTCCATAGTGCCAGATTGTTCAAAATCGGCTCCAATAACAACAAACTTCTTATAAGGTTTTACAAAGTTTATTATTTCTTGAGCAGGATCTGGATTTAGAATCAGAGGAATATCTTTTTCCATGATTTTGCTTAATGTACCTTTTACATCATTTAAATTAGGACTGATTATGCCTATAATAAAAAGATCATAATCATCTGCGAGGGCTTTTTCAATACTTTCATTTTGCAATGTTTGATTGTCTTTTGCATTAAAGTAAGTAAATTTTACTTTATCTTCATTTTCTTTTTCTATGGCTTCTAAATTTTGCTTTAATAGAGAAATATACATAGCATTGGAATTATCAAAGAACACTCCTATTTTAACAGGTAGCTTTTTACTGGAATTTGAGCTTACAGGGATAATGTTTTTTGAAGTTCCAGCAGTTAGAACAATTGTCACAATTGGAATAATAATAAATAATAATAATTTTTTTAATATGTTCATTGCATCCTCCAATATACCTGTTTAATTATAATAATTATTTTTAGGATGCGTCTTAATTAATAAAAATATTCTAAATTAAATTAAATTACATTGGTTATTTTATTGTAGAAGTAGATAAATTCAATCTGTAAGTGCCGTATTTCATTATATCATCGAGTAATAAGTTTATTTCATCCATATTACTGCATATTACCTTAAGCAAGTAGCACCCGTCACCGCTAATTCTATGGGATTCTTTTATTATTGAATTTGTTTTTATTAATTTTGTTATCTGCTCATGTTTAGTTGTTTTCATAAAAATAGTAATATATGCAGTAATATTTTTCCCTAGTAGTGCATCATTTGTGCATATTGTATATTGAGTTATTATTCCTAAATTCTGTAGACGTATGATTCTATTTGAGACAGCTTGGGGCGTAAGGTGAACTTTTTCACCAATTATTTTTAGTGAAATCTTAGAATTAATTTTCAGCATATCTATAATTTTTAAATCTAATTCATCAAACATATAGTATTAAATCCTTTCAATTTGAAAGTGAAACATAGCAATTATTTTCACATATCAATTTAAATTTAAGATATTATGATTATAGCAAATATAGCCAAATCAATAAATGTAAAGGTGGAATGAAAATGAAAAAAGCATTGCTAGTAATTGATGTACAAAATGAATATTTTAATGGAAAACTTAAAGTGACATATCCACAAAATAGTCTTGATAATATTCTAAGAGTTATGGATTATGCAAAGGAAAATAATATTATAATTATTCTTGTTCAGCATACAGGAATAGATGGAGAAACTTTTATAAAGAACTCGAAAGGATGGGACATACATGCTGATGTTCTTAAAAAGGATTATAATTATATTATTGAAAAAACTAAGCCAAGCAGTTTCTATAACACTGATTTAGAAGATATTTTGAAGAGAGAAAATATTGAGGGGGTAATTATTTCAGGATATATGACACAAATGTGCTGTGATACAACGGCAAGAGATGCATTTCATAAAGGATATGCTGTAGAATTTTTAAGTGATGCAACAGGGACAATAGATGTTAGTAATAAAATTGGAACAATAAGTAGCAAAGATCTTCATAATGCAACTCTAATCGCTCAAAGCTTGAGATTTAGTAATGTATTAAGTACTAAAGAATTGATTGAAAAAAATAATTTATAAGCTTAATGATAAGGATAAATATGTTATAATAAAAATATAAGATACATGAAAGAAAATAATATTATATTGTGAAAAGTTAGTGGAAAATTGATAAATTATCTGAAATAAATATTTAAGACAGGCGCTAATTTATTTATTAGGCGCCTCTTTAACGTTACAAAATTTAATTTATAAATAGTTGTTTATTATTGGGGGGAATACATAATGATAAACCATGTAGGGACTATAGCAATAGAAACAGATAGGCTTATGCTGAGAAGATTTTCGATGGAAGATGCAATAGATATGTTTCATAATTGGACCCATGATTCAGAGGTAACTAAGTATCTTACTTGGCTTAATCATAAAAACATTGAGACAACCTATAAGATATTAAAAATTTGGAAAGATAACTATAAAAATATCGACTATTATCATTGGGCAATAGAATTAAAAGAAAGTAAACAAGTAGTTGGAAGTATAAGTTTGATAAACTTGGATGATTTCAATGAAAATTGTGAAATAGGATACTGCCTTGGAAAGGAATTTTGGAACAAAGGAATTACAACTGAAGCATTATCAAGCATAATAAATTTTACATTTAATCAATTAGGTTTTAAAAGAATTACGGGGAAACACCACATAAGAAATTTGGCATCGGGACGCGTTATGAAAAAGTGTGGATTAAAATATGAGGGTGTTCTAAGGAAAATAATTAAAGATGGTAATGGAGTTTTAATTGATTGTAAATGTTATTCGATCTTAAATGATGAATATTTAAATTAAAATACTTATGAATATACCAGTAACAAATATTGAAGCTTTAAAATATAATATTTTGAAAAAAAATATAAAGAGGAATGTTATGGATAGTACAAATAGCGGAAATGTTGCGGCTAATACAGGTGCTGCAACTCCAATAGCAGGCGCTAATCAGGCAGCAAGTACTGGAAGTACTGGAGCTAATATTGGTACAACTACATCTAATACTGGTAGACTAAAAATCCAATGTTTTAGAGGGGATGACTATATTCCTATTGATAGAGCCAGGATAACAGTAAGAGGAACATCGGATTCAGGAAATGGCAGAGCTATTGAGCTTATTACAGATACAGTTGGATTAACTCAGATTATCGAATTACCAGCACCTCTACTAGAATATTCTTTAAATCCAAACAGTAATCAAATACCATATAGCTTATATGATATAACCGTTGAAAGAGAAGGTTTTAATCCAATAATAATAAGAGGATGTCAGGTATTTCCTACTCAAGTTGCATATCAAATATGCAGTCTCGAGACTAGTTTAAGCAGAGGGCCTATGAGACAAGAAGTTATAAATATACAACCAAATACTTTGAATGGAAATTTTCCACCTAAGATACCTGAGGAAGAAGATAAGCCATTACCTCCACCAACATTAGGAGTTGTACTACCTCAGCCTGTAGTTCCTGAATATGTTATTGTTCATCAAGGTGGTCCCAATGATCCGTCAGCCCCAAATTATAAAGTGGGATTTAAAGATTACATTAAAAATGTTGCTTCATGTGAAATATATTCAACATGGACAGAGTCAGCACTAAGAGCAAATATTTTTTGTATTGTATCATTTACGTTAAACAGAATTTTTACTGAATGGTATCGAGGTAAAGGTAAAAATTTTGATATTACAAGCTCTACAGCCTATGATCAAGCATTTAATTATGGAAGAAATATTTATGATAACATAAGTCAAATTGTTGATGAGATATTCTCCACATATATAAGAAGAATTGGAAAGAAACAACCACTTTTTTCTCAATATTGCGATGGAAAGAGTGTTACCTGTCCTCAATGGTTAAGTCAATGGGGAAGCCAAGAATTAGGGCGTCAGGGTATGGTACCATATGATATTTTGACATATTACTATGGAAGCGATATTGAATTAGTTACAGCTCAAAAAGTTTCTGGAAGTCCTATGTCATACCCTGGACAACCGTTAACTATTGGATCATCAGGTCAATCAGTAAGGGCAATTCAAGGGCAATTAAATAGAATTGCAAGAAATTATCCTTTAATTCCAAAGTTGGCTGAAGATGGAATATATGGACCCAAAACAGCCCAATCAGTAAAAACATTTCAACAAATATTTACATTGCCACAGACAGGCGTAGTTGATTATGCAACTTGGTATAAGATATCAGATGTTTATGTTGGTGTCACAAGACTTGCAGAGCTTACTGCTACTGAATCAAGCAGATTGTGGAGAAGTAATGAGTTTAGACCTCCGGTTATACCAGGGTTAGATGATGAAAGGAACATTCCCAAATTTTATTATTAAATAAACTAAGAAATAGTAGTTCATTTTAAGTGGGCTGCTATTTTATTGAATTTTTATTTAATAATATTAATTAAAAAATATATAAAGTAAAGAGATGCTGATTTGCTTTAGCTTATAAAGATTTAAGAGAATAATTTATTCATAGAGCAAAATTATTAAAAAATTTGAGATAAAGAGCAATAAATGGGTAAAAGAATTTTACGCCTTTAGTGTAAGGTGGTAAAATAGAAAAAGATAAATTTATAATGAAAGGAATAAAAAGATGATAAGACAAGCAACTGAAAAAGATTTAGCGGATATTCTAGAGATTTATAATGATGCTATATTGAATACAACAGCAATTTATGCATATGAAGCCCATACTCTTGACGAAAGAAAAGAATGGTATAAAAAAAAGAAAGAAGACGGCTATCCATTGCTAGTATTTGAGAAAAATAAAAAAGTTGCAGGATTTGCTACATATGGACCATTTAGGGCTTATCCGGCATTTAAATATTCAATTGAGCATTCAGTGTATGTACATAAAGATTATAGGAATTTAGGAATAGGGAAAGCCTTATTAAATGAATTAATAGATATTGCAAATGCAGAGGAATATGCAACTATGGTAGCGTGTATTGATCGTTTAAATGAAAATAGCATTAAAATTCATGAAAAATTTGGGTTTGAATATTCTGGAACCATAAAAAAAGCCGGTTATAAATTTGGTAAATGGTTAGACTTGGTTTTTTACCAATTGGCTTTAACAGGGCCTAAGGTTCCTATAGAAAAATAGTTAAATTCAATAGGGGATTCAATCCCAAAATAGCCTGAAAAAATATTTTTTATACTATTTTATCAAAAAAGTTCTAATTTCACTGAAAATCCACAAACAAAGTACATTTCCACATAAAACGGGATTGTATTTGAATACAGTCTATTATACTATTTTGTTATCAAGTAAATACTGAAGATTACTGCTATGTTCTTTATTTAATCATTTACAAATATTTATACCTAATTAGATTAATATTTTTAAGTAGCCTTCAATTACTATATTTTAACAAAAGAGGAGAATTATCTATGAAAATTAGAAAGTTAATTGCGATGGCCGTGGTAAGTACAGTAATATCAACGATCATACCAGTAGCGGCAAATGCTGCTTGGAAGACAGATTCACAAAATAATTGGAGCTGGGTAGAAAATGACAATACAGCAACAGGTTGGAAGCTAATTCAAGGAACTTGGTATTATTTTGATAGTAATGGAATTATGAAAACTGGTTGGTTAAAAGATACGGATGGAACCTGGTACAACTTAGCACCTAGTGGGGAAATGAAAACTGGTTGGTTAAAAGATACAGATGGAAACTGGTATTACCTAGCACCTAGTGGGGCAATGAGAACTGGTTGGTTGAAGGATACAGATGGAAATTGGTATAACCTAGCATCTAGCGGGGCTATGAGAACTGGTTGGTTGAAAGATACAGATGGAAATTGGTATTATCTAACATCTAGTGGAGCAATGAAAACTGGTTGGTTAAAAGATACAGATGGAAATTGGTACAACCTAGCAGCAAGCGGAGCAATGAGAACTGGTTGGATATTGGATACAGATGGAAAATGGTATTTTGCAAATTCATCTGGAGCAATGCAAACAGGTGTAATTGAAGTAGAAGGTCAAACATATGCCCTTGCTGAAGATGGTGCTATGCTAAGCGGAAATATTGTAGTTGCTGGAATAAATTATACGACTGATGCAAGTGGTGCAATTGTTGGAGACAAGCCATCAGCACAAAATAAAATATATAATAATGATGGTGTACTTATAACAGCTGCTAGCACATTTACATCAGTAACAGATAATTCAACATTAAATGATGAGGCAACATTAGGTATTATAGGAACAACAGCTACATCAAGTACTACTTCAGCGGCAGTAGCAATAACAGATGGAAGAGTAGCTATTACGTCAGAAAGCGAGGGGACAGCTATAATCACAGTAGCAGATGATTCCAATCATCAGGCGAAAATAGATGTGTCAGTAGCTTCAGGTGGAGCTATAACAATCGAAAAAATAACAAAATATGTTGCTGGATTAGATACAAGCGCAATAGATACAGAAATAGCAGCAGCGAATTCAGCAAAAAAGGATATTGTTATAAGTGCAGATGGAACAGATGTTAATGCAACTTCAAAATGGGTAACGCAAGACGTTAATGAT
>NZ_AUUU01000100.1 GCF_002760435.1 Clostridium sp. LS | reverse complement strand
AAGCTCGAACTTTAATATTTTCTGCTATCACTTAACTTTAAATTTTCTTCAAAACTAAAGGGCCAGAAAGAAACAATATGCAATATCTTAAAGCTCCGCCTTAAGCTATTACATTGTTACTTTCTTTGGAGGTTTCTTTAGGTGCACCTAGTGACTTCAAGGCTCAAATCTTCGCCTTCAAGTCAAAGGATGGAATAATCAAGCTTATTAAAGTCAATTAATATATTTAGATAAGTAGGTTGAAAGTTTTTTATAACTCGCATGAGATTTTTATCTTTAAAGCTTGCCTATTCCTTTGATTTTAACTCGCTTTGCTCAAACAAAGGATGAAAAGTACAAGCTAATTGTTATTGATTATAATTTTCTAGGTATTTATGTTGATTTAGTAAAAGATGCTTATAGCATAGGCATATAGCTTTTACTTTTCTTTGATGAGATTTGCCTGCGGCAGCAAGGAATTAATTTATAAGAGGATTCGCCTCTTGCAGTAAAGCTGCTATATCATTTACGTAATTTTTATATGTTATTACGTACGTATCTAGTTTCTAAAGTAGTACATTACAACTAATTAATGATCTTATACCATACTACCTTCTATTAGATGTAGTTACTATTATTATATCTATATACGTATTTTTTAAAGGACAGGTTAATTTACTTTATAGTTCTTTGGGTGCCTTAACCACCACCCAAAAATGGACAAGTCATCAGCAACAGCTTCTAAGTGCCTAAAAGTCTCCTCAATACTCGGAGCCTTTTATTCACTAAGAATCTGTATGCATTAGATGAGTCCATTGTTTGGGTTCCCGGTGGGGCACTTCGGGATGGAGGTTTTTATGATTAAATTAAAATGTATAAATATGCAGTTATATTCTTTTTTTAATTAGCATAATATTAGTATTCCATCCCTCTGGCTGGAACTTTTGTTTATGGTTCTTTTTAGTTTATTATAAAATTATTGTACTTGGTGCAGAGAAATATAAAGATAAGGTTTAATTGGTCAGACAAGCTGGCAATGATTTTTTGGGGGCTTAGACATGCCCTCACAATTATATAAGAAAGTTTTAGTAATGTGACGGCATGCCTATCTTGTACAGGCTTAGTTTTATTACTATAATGCTTGATTCTGTAGTTTTTACGCTCTAAAAATCCAATCACTAAAAATAATAAATTATATTACAATGAAATTATTTTTAGTGATACGATTTTCAGAGCTGTTATCTACTTTTAATTATGTAGAGGTATTAAAAAGCCTGTCCAAGATCGCCCCCACTTGATAAATTATGGATTTTCCTCTTATGTAGTTTTTTCATTCCTTAGGGTACATTTATTTAAAATTAAAGTAAAGATACGCTGCGCTTTTGATCTTGACTTTAATTTTAAATAAATGGGTAAAGTTGATATGAAAATCTATGTGATATTATGCTACTCAGCTGGACATGCTGTTTTTAAAGCATTGGTTGGACCTTTCGGAATATGGATTTAACTATTTTCTTTCATTAATTGGTTTCTGGTGCCAAATGCTTGTCCTAATTATTCCTTTATTTATAGGGGATTTCTCCCCCTATGTATTTAGTATGGCAAATCATCACATGACAGGCTTTCTAATATATTTTCATGTTCTACATTTACTTGCTTATAATATTCTTCCCTGATTTTTTCTATATCCTCATTTCTTTCAGCTTCATAATCTATAAAACTTCCTCCATCAATTCTAGCTCTAAATGACTTCCAAAATTCATAATCATCATTTGTAACACTAAAGATTCCTTTTCTTCCTATATTCTTGTTATAGCTTAATTTCAAGCCGTAAAGACTTAAAGGGGCACCATCATACTCAATAATTATTGAGCCATCCTTTAGCCTATAAGCTGTTTCAGAAAACCTAAACCTTTCATCTTCTCTTAAATATATGTACTCTGCTATTAATATTTTTGATTCATATTTTCTCTTTTCCACGTTTATGACCACCTTTTCTCATTTTTTTCTCTTCCTTTTCCCCTATTTTTATTATTCCCACTTTTAAAAATCTTAGACAATATTTATGTACAAAAAAAGCACCTTTTTAGGCACTTTTACTATTTATAATTTATTCTCCAATACATAATTTCATATATCCTCTTATTGCCTTACTAACGTCTTTTCCGTTCCTATGGCAATATGCTTCAAAGTCTTCATATAACTTGATTTCACATTCCACATGAAGCTGCTTAGTTGGTGGTTTTGCTTTTCTAATTATCTTTTTATTTTCCATTATGTTTCCACTCCCTTCCTTTCAAATAGTCTAGCCAATAATCATAATTCTTATACTTAAATTTCTTTAAAAAATATACAAATAAGTACAAGTAATTACGAATATTTGTTCGTAATTTAGGCAATAATTATAATATCAACTTAAGAAAGGATTATATATATGAGATACTTTTCATTTACAAAATGGCTTACTACTAAAGAAGCATTTAATTCATTTGGTCATTATAAAGAATGGCTGTCATTTTTATCAAAAGAAGAATCTAAAAAAACTGATTTATACTATCACGAGAAATACCAGTATTTTTTAAATTACCTACAGACTGAGTGGGATTAGCAGCATATGCTTTTCCTATCTCCTATATGAAAATACATACATGAAAGGATTTGATCAAATGACATTTACAACATGGCTTATAAAAGAAAAAGGCTTTGCATCAAAAGCTCAATTTGAATCACTTGTAAATACATTACCTTATGGGTGACGAAGAAAATTAATTCTATACTATAAAATGGAATATGAATACTACCTTGATACAAGGCCAATGCAGCTTAAACTTGAAATAAAATAATCCTGGAGAGGTCCTCTCCAGGATTGTTTCATTTCCTTTGATATCTCCACAAACTGCAGAATCAACTACTAAAATTATAGGACAAGCCACTGTTGTTTTTTGGGCAAATACTTAAGCTCCATAGAAAATAAATATTGTACAGGGGTGAGTGCTCGCAATCCCCTTTACAATATTTATTTTCTATTGGTATAATTGCTCTTCCAAAAAACTTTATTTTAAAAAAGCTTTGTTACTATGACCTTAAAATCAAACTTTTATTTATTCAACACTATATCTATATATTTAACTTGACTTGTGCACTAAATCGAGTAATTTTACCAAATGGCTTAAAATCAAGGTTTATCAAATATCAAAGAATAAATTTTAGATATACTGTACTCAATGTTTTTGTATACATTTGATTTGTTTTCTAAAATATAACAAGTTTAAACCTATATAATTCTAAAATTTATGCTTGAAAATAATAAAATATTAGTTTTTTGGCATATATGTGCAAATCGCTGCACAAGTCTAGTATTTAAATTAATTTTATGAATGGAGCTTGTTTAAAATTTCCTTTTTGGTACTTCCGTATGCCATAATCATCCAGCTCTATATATGAAAAAGAATGATCTACTAGGGTGAATAGACCATTCTAAATACTGGATATTTATATTTAATAGAGATAAATAATGTTCTAACTAATTATATCAATAATATGACATAATATAATTTTCTCGATCTACACCCTGATTTACCATTATGTATCAAGTATGTCATATTCTATAAACAATGTTTTCTTAAAATTTCATTTAGGGAAAAAAACGTATCTTATTAGGGGCTGTGTGGTGTCAGCCTATCAATTTTAAATAAACTCCAAATACGGAGGGGAGATAAATTCGTTAGAATAAAATATTTTATAATAAGAATAAATTTGAAATAAAACGATAAATCTAATATTAAACATTTATGATTCAGTAAAGATATCTGGAGGATTAAAATGAAAATATTAAGAAGAATATTAATTATAATTATATTAACTGTAGTATCAATGAATAATGTTCAAAATAACATATATGCTAAATCACAAACAATTGCAGAAAATCCAACTAGAACAGCTGTAATATTATTTAGCTTTGATGATCCATATATTTCATTGGTTCGTAAAGATCTGGAAAAAATTAAAAGTAAAGACAATGTCAACTTTACTTTTTATGATGGCAAAAGAAATCAAAACATACAAAATACAATTATAGATTCAGTTCTACAAAGCAATAATTATGATCTTTTATTGGTAAACTTAGTTAATTTAGATCGAGATACAGTAGCTTCAGTCGTAAATAAAGCGAAAGAGAAAAATGTTCCAATAATTCTATTTAATACAGTACCATTTGATACCCAACCCATTAAATCGTATAGTAAAGCTCTGGTTATATCAACAGACGCTAAACAATCTGGTATTCTACAAGGAGACCTTGTTGTTAAAGAATGGAATTCAAACAAACAAGCTATGGATATTAATGATAATGGTACATTGGAATATATCCTTCTAAAAGGTCCTGAAAATATAACTGTAACAGTTGATAGAAGCTTATATTCTATTTCAACAATTAATACCGCTGGAATAAAAACACTAGAAATGTTATCAAAATCTTGCTATTGGGATGAAAAATGTGCTGAAAGTTCTATGGAATTATTGTTTTTAAGATATAATGGCAAAATTGGAGCAATAATATCCAACAATGATGCTATGGCAATAGGTGCTATAAAAGCACTACAAAAATATGGATATAATAAAGGTGATAAATCAAAATATATTCGTGTTTTCGGAATTGATGGAATCCCTGAGGCTATAGATTTTATTAATAAAGGATTCATGACTGGTACAGTTTTTCAAGATCCCACTGAAACAGCTGAAGCTCTTTATGCTGTAGGAATGAATTTAGTTCATAATCAAGCTCCTCTTGAAAATACAAATTATAAATTTGATGAAACAGGAGTTACAATTCAAATGCCTTATCATGAATATAAAAAATAATCAATGATAAATTAGAATGAGTTGTAAATTCATTCTAATTAATTTACGTTTTGAATATATTATTCAAAACTACGCATAATAATTAAACAAGTTATAATTATTTATAACAAAACTATGATGAGGTGTTTATCCCAAATGAAAAGATTTTTTATTGCATTCTTTATTTTTTTATTTCTGTCACTTAATATAGTTATTGCCCATTCCTTAACTCAACCTCAAACTTTAAGTAAAGGTATTTATACATTAAAAGATATAAACTTATATCCAAATACTGCTTATACTGTACAGAATATTTCGCCTAATGAATATATTTATTTACTAATTTCCGACTCTAATGAAATTGTACATCAATCTATTGAGTTAGAGCCATTATCAAAAAAATATAATTTAGAACCTCTGCGTGATGACTATATATTGAGCATTGTTGGTAAAGGTAAAGTTATTATATCCTAAACTATATTACTTATAATATAGTTTACCTTTTTAATTCTATAAAGTAGGTGTTAATATTATGAAAAAGTTTATTTTTGTACTTTCACTTTTTTTATGTTTTTCGTTTACTAATAACGCAACATATTGTATCGGTATAAACAACATTATTAAACAAGGTATGTATACAATATATGATTTAAATTTATCCCCTGATATTGATTATACTGTTCAAAATAATTCTTTTAACGAACGTGCTTTCGTAGCAATTTTTGATTCTAAGCCTAGTTTAATTCAATTCTTTCGCTTAACAGCCCAATCAAGAAAATATGATTTAGCCACTCTTAAAGATGGATACACTATTCTTATACTCGGTAATGGAGAGGTGATTTTTTCTAAAAAGATACTAAGATAGATAGTATCTTTTTATTTTATTCTTTATCCTTTCTATTCTTATTTGTAACCTCTTTTATAAACTTCTTTTGATATTATTATTAAAAAATTTAAATATCTTTTTATATAACCTTACAATAATATATCTACACAATATATACAGACTGCGCATCATCATAATTTCTATTTCCAATACTTTTATTTCACAGGGCGCCGTCAATGTACTTGCTTTTCTGCCTGTCCTTATTAGTAATGAGTGTTATTGAAGCGAAAGAAACCGAATCATTAAAAATAATTACCTCTTATATCTATTTATATTATTTTTAGTGATTGGATTTCTTAAGCGGAAAGAACGCCATTACTAGTAAGGAGTAGCAGGTAAGTATGTACATTGTGGACCTGCCTTCACTTTCCAATAAATCTTATCTCTATCTTGTGAGGGCAAGTCCAAGGCGCCCTTTTCTTATGCATATGCATCACTTCTCCATAAATCGTGTAATAAACCAATAGTACCTCTCCATAATCTTTAGAGCAATCTATATTCCATATGCTTTCTATGGTTCATAGGATTTAAGGCGCAGCCTTTAATCCTATCACTGCATCTAAATTAATCTATGAAGAAAGTGTCAATGTAATTCCACTGGAGCAAAGCTCCTTGGAATTACGTATTGACTCTTTCTGAAGTTAAAATTTAGAAGTAAATTTAAAGAATCGTCATAGGAAAATAAAAACATTAACTTTCTCTTCACATTCTTACATTTTAATAAAAACTCTTATCTGCGCATGCAGCATTATCTCCAGTATTACAATACACCAAAAACTATAGTAACACCTTCTCCATCATCTTCATCAAGAAACTCTAATACAGCAAAGAAGGCATGTACATTTAGCTAAATAACGTTTCCCGAAGTGTCCCAGCTGAAATTAAGGAAAAACCTTCAATTTTCAAAATCTTTATAAACACAAAAAGACCATAAAAAGTTCATGGCCTTTAATATTTTAGCTTGGACATTTACGGGACAACGACTTATTCTAGCGAAGTGTGCATGCCTTCTGCGCCCATCGGGTACCCAAATAAAGGACTAGTCTAATGCCTAGAAATTCTTGACTTAGATGAAGTTGAAGCTTGCCGGAAAATTCATCTAAGTCTAGAAGTTCTTGCTGTATGACTTGTCCTTTTTTGGGTGATGGATTAAGCGCCCAAATAATTTCTCTTATTAGAGTCTCATATTACAGTAAGTACGTATGTAACTATAACAAATCTATCTATTTATAGAGTAAACAAATTAACTACATACTTATAAACAAAATATAATATGGATTACATTAATAACATTCTAATAATTAAATGAAAATACTAATAGGTTAGAGCTGTAGCTCTAACAAATATATTTTTAATTGTCACAGCCCTTTAGGGCTAGGACAATTTCCTTGCTGCCGCAGGCAATAAAATCAATGAAAAATGTAAGCTATACACCTATCCTGATATTAGCATGTACTTTATGACTAGCATTTATAAATAGAAATACCACTTTCTTCACCTAGCTTGTGTTTTTCTTCCTTTGTTTGAGCGAAAGCGAGCTATAAATTAACTTAATAGAAAAGCTTTATTATAGATATTATTGTCTTAATTTAGAATTCATCAACATTCCTCTCTATAAATATTTGAAATAATAACATAAACTTATCAACTTGTTAGCAGTTCTTTAAAAGATAAATTTAATTTTATAAAATTATTTCGAAACTCTTTTTAAAAGTTCCTGATTGCAGTTATTTAAAATGTACTTATTTTTCTACTTTTTGTCTTTATAACTTTAAAAACTATGGTTCCATATATTGCTGCTAAAATTGAAGCAATCATAATGCTCATTTTTGCCATAGATAATATAGTTGTATCTGTAAATGATAACGATGAAACAAATATTGACATAGTGAATCCAATACCGCCAAGGACACTTGCACCATATAAATGTCTTTTTGTTACACTCGATGGAAACTTAGCAATTTTTAATTTTACTAAAATATATGAAGTTCCAAATATACCTATTTGTTTGCCTATAAAGAGACCAAATATAATTCCCAAACATGCTGGCGAAAATATATTACTTGAAAAACTATCAGCGTTGATTGTTATACCTGCATTTGCGAAAGCAAATATTGGCATAATTACAAAGCTAGACCAAGGTGTTAAAGTGTGTTCAAGCTTATATAATATGGAATTTTTAAATTTGTGAATATTTTCTCCAATTGGCAATGTCATTCCAAGTAAAACTCCGGCAATTGTTGAATGTATGCCCGATTTTAGAAGGCAAACCCATAAAATTAAACCCAAAATAATATAAACAGATGTATATTTAACTTTGAATTTATTAGCTAATAACAGTGCAATAAAAACTATTAATCCTATACCAAGAGCTAACAATGAAATCTGACTATTATAAAATACTGCTATTACTATAATAGCTCCCAAATCATCAACTATAGCTAAGGCTGTAAGAAAAACAATTATACCTTTAGGTGCATTTTTTGCAACTAAGGAAAGCATTCCAATAGCAAATGCTATATCAGTTGCCATTGGTATTCCCCATCCTGTGATAGTTGGGTCGTTATAATTAAATAATGCATAAATAATTGCAGGTACTACCATTCCTCCTATAGCTGCTGAGATCGGAAGTATTGTTTTCTTAAATGATTTAAGCTCTCCAAATACTACTTCTCTCTTTATTTCCATACCAACTACTAAGAAAAATATAGCCATTAATCCATCATTAATCCAATGAAGAATTGACATTGATAAAGAGAATTTTTCATATCCAACAGTTACATATGTATGAAGTATATGTTCGTATATTTCTGCAAAACTTGAGTTCGCAATTATAACTGCAGCAATAGCACATATTAAAAGTATTATTCCACTTGAAGATTCACTTCTAAAAAAATATAAAAATGGACTTAAAACTTTGTTTTTAATCTTATCCTTCATATCTCATATCCTTTCTTTTAATTAATTATTATTTAAATCCTCACTGAAAAAAATTAAACAAAAAAAGTGGGAATACTCAAAAAAGAGTTTCCCACCCCAGAAACTAATTGCTTGAAAACAAATATAAATTTGTCCAACCGTATCTAGTTATATTTACTTTTTATTATCGCATTAATTATAGTATATATTATGATAATAATCAAGTATTCATAAAATCTCACCGTATTATAGCTTCTAAATGGCTTTGCACTCAATGCACTTATTGAACGTCATTTGATATTCTTGTTCTAAACAGTACCCCTTTAAGTTTTTGCCAATTAAATGGTACTAATGGATAAAAATATTTATCTCCAGCTATTGTTTTAGTACTTGCCATTATTATAAATATAAATATAATACCGCCTATAAATCCCCAGAAACCAAAGAATCCAGAAAGTACCAATAAAATCATTCTTGCAAATTTTACAGCAAAATTCATTTCTATACTAGGCTGAATGAAATCCCCCATGGTTACTACAGCCATGTATAAAACAGCTTGATTGGTAAACCAACCTGTTTTTATTGTATATTCACCAAGAATTAAACCTCCAATTAAAGACATAGTACTTCCAAGTGGGCTTGGGGTATTTAAGCCTGCTAGCTTTAATAAATCCATAGCAAATTCTAAAAGTATGAATTGGTATAGCATTGGAATAGGAAAATAATCCTGAGGTTTTAAAAAATTGAAAAAACTTGAAAAAAAAATATTTCCATTTATAAACAGTAAGTATATTGGGGTAAATAAAATTGTTGAGATCATTACTAAATTTCTAATAATTCTTAAATAATTTCCAGTAAAAACCGGAAAATAATAATCATTTACGTTTTGTAAAAAATCAAAAACTCCAGTTGGAAGAATCATAACATTTGGTGAATTATCAACAATGACGATTATTTTTCCTTCAACTATGTGTGCAGCCGCTATATCAGGTCTTTCAGTATACCTTACTTTTGGTAACGGATTAAACCTATTATTTGTACACATAGTATCAAGTAAACTTCGATCGCCAAGAGTCAAAGCCTTTATATCTACTTTTGATAAACTTTCAACTATTAAATCGTGTACTTTCTTATCTGCAACTCCATCTATAAATGCAAGGCAAACATCTGTCTTTGATACATCTCCTATTTGATGTATTTCCATAACTAATCTAGGATCTCGTATTCTCCTCCTGATAAAATCACAGTTAAATACTAATTTTTCAATAAAGCCGTCTCTTCCACCTCTTAAGGTTTTTTCTTTTTCGGGTTTTGATGAATCTGCCCCTGGGTAAGTACGTAAATCCAAAATTACAAATGCAGGATAACCTTCAATAAACATTATTGTTTGACCTGTTAATAATGCTAAAACAATTTTATCTAAATCAGTTTCACCTTTAACAGACACATGGCTAACTTCATTATTTATGAAATCATTTATTGTTGCATATGAATTCATAGTCTCAGGAGTTATCTTAAAAAATGATTTTAATATCTCCTCCATAATATTATCTTTAATAAATCCATTTAAAAAATACAGAACAGAATTTCTCCCCCCTACTACAAATGGTCTTTCAACAATATCAAAACTTTTATCTATTGCTAAATGTGAATGAATTAACTGAATATTTTCTTGATAATTAGATGAGACATTCAAAGTATTTAACCTTCTTTCTTTAACCAAATAATAGGCCTAATAAATTAACTAAAAAAGTCGAGTTTCATATAGAGCAGTGCGCCTTATATAAGTAGTATGACATTCATTAAAAATTGTATTCATTATTTTAACTTATTTGAAATAAAAGGAGCTTGCAAATCAACCGCTAAAAACATAGCAAAACTAATATACAATAAAATTATGTAAATGTTGCGGTACTCAATTTCTAGTAAATGCTTACTAATACTTATTTTTTTATTGGAAAATATAATTCTGCTGTTTCATCTGTAATAATCCTAAACTCATATCCTTGGGACTTATAGTAATCTATTATTTTAGGAAGTGCTTTGCATGTATTTTTATTCATATCAGTACAATGCAAAAGCAATATAATATTATCAAGTTTATCGCTTCCTTTTATAGCTTTTACATATAAATTATACGGTTGAATCTTTGGATTTAAGCCATCGCAGTTATCCACATTCCAATCATATACTCTGAAATTATTATCATGTAATTTTTTTAAATAATTTTTACTTAAATGCTTGTAACTACCACCCGGGAATCGTATTATATTTGGTGCAACTCCAATAACTTCTTGAATTTCGCTTCGACAAAACATCATTTCCTGTATGAACCTATCTTCGTTACAATAAATCTTTCTAAAATTATGAGTATATGTATGAAGACCAATACTGTGCCCTTCGTTGTATATTCTCTTTACCACATCTTCTTTATCTTTTATTTGACTGCCTATCAGAAAAAAAGTCGCTTTTACTTCATTTTCTTTTAATATATCTAGAACCTTGCTAGTTACTTTATAACTAGGTCCATCATCAAAAGTTAAATAAATTATTTTTTTATCCTCTTCAGCAATTGCCTTGCTTTCCAGACATTGCTCATTATTCAATAGAATAGAGGATGTCATAGCACTGCTTATATTTTCATCAAATATAGAGATAATAAAAAATAAACTTATAAAACTTACTAAAACATATTTAAACTTATTTTTCATTTTTTCCTCCTTAGTAACATTTATCTTAATGATATAATTTCTTTATTTCTTATTGTTTACTTTATTAAATGCTTTTATTTCTGTTAATTTTAAACACTTTTATTAAATATAAAAAACAGTAAATTTACGCCTGTATATTTAAATTGAACTATATAATTTTATTTACTTTTACAAATGCATATTTATTAATTTTTTTCTAAAATTAATTTATATGTAACATTTTTAATTAAATCTGAAATGAATTAAGGTGATAATAATGAAAAAAATTCTAATTACTGGCTGTGGTTCAGGCCTTGGACGTGAAGCAGCAATTACATTAGCAAATAGAGGCCACTATGTGTATGCAACAACGCATACAAAAGAACAAGCAGATAAGTTAAATGCACTAAATAAGAAATATAATCTTCCTCTTGAAAGCTTTAAATTAGACATTTTATGTGACAATGACCGGTTAAAAGTAATGTCTATTCACATTGATGTTTTAATAAATAATGCTGCCATTGGTGATTCTGGCTCAGTAGCTGAGATAGACGTTAATAGTTATAGAAATACATTCGAAACCAATGTGTTTGCTCCGATTGAATTAACTCAGTTAGTTTTAAAACAAATGATTAAAAGAAAAGAAGGGAGAATAATTTTCTTATCATCCCTGGCTGGGCGTTCTCCTATACCATTTCTATCTCCATACTGTGCAACTAAATTCTCACTGGAAGCTATAGGACCATCTTTAAATGAAGAATTAAAAGAACTTAAGGATGTTAATATCCCTGTAATTCTCATTGAACCTGGCAGTTATGCTACTGGTTTTAATCAAAAAAATATATCCAAACAATTTAACTGGATGAGAATTGATTCTTATTTTAAAAAAAATTTAAAATTATTAGAGAAGAAACAATATGCATTCTTTAAATTAACTGAATCCACGAATATCAATTCCATAATTGATAAATATATTAAAGCTGTCGAAGATAAATATCCAAAGAAAAGATATATAGGCCCTTCAAGTCAAGGTGCTTTTACAAAAATAAAAAATATATTATCTAAATTCTAATTCAATAAGGCATAAAAACTAATATATTATTATAATGTATTCTTTTTATAATATGGTAATAAAATACACCCCCCTTATGTTATGACAACTATTTGTCACAAACTTGTACTAAAATATTTTAGGAAAATATTTTCTACACAATTAGGGGGAAAAATTATGCGAAAGAAAAAAAATTTATTAATTATCTTTATATTGCCAATATTATTATCTATATTCATATTCTCTCATCCACTTTTTTATTATAAATTTTTTGATAAAGACATTACTGTTATAAATAATGTTGTTTATGCCAGTTCACTTCCAGATGATAATTTTAAAAGTTCATATACTCCAAAAATTAGTTTTGAAGATAGGCCAATAACAAAGGTTAGCGGTGTAAGTTTAAATATTCTAGATGAATCTAACATTACTAATGTTCCTATGTTACTTAAATCCCAAAGATATTACTTACCACTTGATTTCATCTGTTCAAAACTTAATTATAAACTTGATATTTTAGACAATAAAATTTCAATATCTAACAGCGATAATACGATATCTTTAACTAAAAATTCCTATACAAAAAATTCTAAGACAGGCTCTCTTCGTGGTAATTTAGTAAATATCGAAAATAGTAATTATATTTCAATTTCGGACATAGAAGAAATTTTCGATTTAATTGCTGTTTTTAACTTTAAAATCAAGAATATTAGTTTACTTAATGATAATATTAAAGCTCCTAAAGATTCTCCAGTGCTTTATAATGATAAGGTTGCCCTAATTAGATTAGAGGATTTCGGTAGTGGCGGCAATTATGCTGTGGATCAAAATCAAACAAAAGTAAAACTTATGGCTAATCTTCTTTATTCTCAAGACATGAAATTTCATGTTAGCTGGATTCCGAGATTTAAGTCTCCTACAGATAATATCGATAATGATTTATTAACAAACAATAGTATAGCAAATGTAGGCTTTGTTAATCTTTTAGATTATTTAATTAATAAAGGCGCCGAAATAGGTCTTCATGGCTATACTCATCAGCATGGTGATGAAAAAAGCGGGCCTGGTAATGAATTGACGAAAGATGTAAATAATACCGAATCTGATGTAAGAGCCATAGTGGAAAATGGAATTGATACAGCAAGTGCTTTAAATATTCCTATTTCCTATTTTGAAAGTCCTCATTATGGGGAAACCGAACTTCAAAAGAGCGTTATTGAACAATATTTTCAATTTATATACGAACCTTTCAACAGTACAACAAACAACATATATAACTTAGATGATTATCACTTATTTGTCCCTACCCCATTAGGATATGTACACAATTCAGATCCAACATCTATAATTGATGGACTTAATGATGAAGACCCTGATAAACTTCATAGTTTTTATTATCATCCATATGTTGAATTACAATATATAAATTTTAATACTTCCAACAACAAGCTTAATATAATTTATGACGAAAATTCACCTCTGCAAAAAATAGTTAAAACACTTAAATCTGATCAGTACACGACTATTCATATTGATGAGTTGAAATCTAAATAAATGTATAAATTTTAATGCCAGTTAAACTTATAATAATACTTTAAAAGTTTAACTGGCATTAAAAGTAATGTTTAATATTCATTTGATATTTATTAACTACTTACTATATTTCTTAAACAAATCATCTAGAGCTTCTCTAAGCAGAAAGGCTTCAGTTCTGTCAGTTGCTTTTGAAAGCCTAGAAAGTCTGTCAAGTTGAGTTTTAGTAAAATAATTAGATTTTAAAACCATACTTTCAGCCTCTGAAAGGCATATTCTATTCTTTCCTAACTCTTTTGCTCTAAATAGAGCACTATCAGCTACTCTGAAAAGTTCTATAACATTCTTAGCATCTCTTGGATAACTTGCTACTCCAAAACTCAAGGTAAAGTAGATACTCTCTTCAGAATTTTCCTTTAATTTAAATGTATTATCTGATAAGTATCGTCTTATTTCTTCCAATTCCATAAAACTTCTTTCAGCACCCTTTTTTACGAGCAATATATTAAATTCATCACCACATCTGCAAACCATATCTGTGGAAGATAAATTATTATTAAAAATTGACATCATTTTTTTTATAACTTCATCTCCAGTAGAGTTACCATATATATTATTTAAATTTTTGAAATCATCAATATCAGCAGATACTATACTAAAAGGCCCCTCGTTATTTGAAATCAATTCTTCCATTTTTTTTATTAGTTCTTCTTTTAATCTAAGCGTGCTATCCATAAATAACCTCCATATATATAAACAATTAATCATGCAAATAATTTCTTAACAAAATATACTATAACTTAATTATACTAACATCTACATATATATGCGTCAATATATAGAATATTGAATATTGATGTAAAAATAAGTATTTCCATACTTTAAATAAAATTTTTATATTCTTATGTCATATTTTTAAATATCTTAGGCACATTTAATATTCCATATCCCCAATACGGATTAGGTATAATATCACCACTTCTTGAGATTGCTCCTTTAGCAAGATAGGCTTTAATAGTTTGAGCAAACATGTTAGGGTCATGACCATCAATTACCCCCCATTGAAATAACATGGCACAAACTCCAGATACAACAGCTGCTGATACACTAGTTCCATTAACAATAGCTGTTCTATTATTAGGTGCAACTGTTAATGCATTTACTCCTCCTGCTGCAACATCAATTATATCTACATAGGATTCTAAAAATGCCATTCCAGAATATTCCACAATATTATTATTGTTTTGATTATATGCAGCTACAGTTACAACATAAATTGCATTACCAGGCTTTGTTATTGTTCCAAATGGATCTGGATTACTAAACCTAGTAGCTCCAACCGTAAGCCCTCGCTGTGGAAGCCACGCATTATACCTTCCGTTTAAAATATAATCTGAATATAGTCTAAGTCGCCATATTCCTGGCTGTAAATTATAAAATCTAACACGTATTAACTCATCTCCAGTTATTTCTTCTGGAAAATAGTAATTAACCTTCATATTTGTTTTTTCAAATATAAAGGTATGATTAGTAGTATAATTAATTATTACTGGTATTCGTCCTGTGCTTTCCCCAGAAGGCGATACTACCTCTAAAGATGCTATATTAGGCAAATCCACCCAAATTTGAACTCCCCATAAATTTTTCTGTTCTGGAGAAACGTCTAGTTCCATAACGCCTGTACCCATAGCCTGAACACCACTAATTGGTACTAATGTACCAGATGCATGGCCTCCTACATCTCGTTGATTACCGGATCCAGCTACTATAACTATACCTGGATTAATTAAAATAGTATTCATAAATTCATCAATTGTACCTACTCCTTTATGATTGCCTAAAGTAGTTCCAAGAGGGAAATATATAACCATTGGTTTTCTGCTAGCCTCTTTATATTCATATAAATATTGCAATGCTGTAAGCACAGCTGTTAAATTGTATACTGGTACAGTAGTTTCTGGGAACTGACGTTCATATGAAAAATCTCTTATGAGCTTTACTACTACAAAATCACAATCAGGAGCTACTCCCCTCAAATTTGGATTTTTACCAGTTGCTCCTATTATTCCTGCCATATTAGTTCCATGCCCTATTTCATCCCTGCTAGGAACTATATCATATGGCGATTTCCCCTCTCTAAATGCTTTTATAGCATCATTTATTTGATTTCTACCATATACCATACCAAATGGTACAGGATCATTTGGTATTTGTACTGTTGTTTTAATTGTCTGATCCCATATGCTTTCTATTCTTGTCAGCCCATTCCTATCCATAAACTCTTCACTTAAATAATCAATTCCCGAATCAATTATTGCAACATTAACGCCTTTGCCAGTTAAGTCTAGAGAAGATCCTCCTTGTATATAATCAGCTTGTGAAGCCTCAACTGGTGAAATTTGTTGCAGTGTATAAAATTCTGCTGGAACAACGTATACTATAGACTGAATGTATGGTTCCCCCTCCATATTAATTTCCACATTTTTAGGTACTGATACGATTGCAAACCTATCATTTATTATTGTTAAATAATAGTTTGGCGCCTTTGATATCTCTGATACAATATCACCTTGATATTGAACAATATAATTATCATAATTTATATCATTAAATATTTTTTCTGATTCAATATTTTTTCTCATTTAAATCCTCCGCATGTAATTAATATAAATACTTCGATGAATCTTCATATGTATGAACTAAATTTTATTTTGTGCAGGGAATTTATTCATCACTTTACATATATATATGCAAATATATATAATTTTATTATATATACATTGACATATATATGTAAAAATGATATGGTTATATACAGATACTAAAAATTATAAAAATAAAATAATACTATAGCGCTGAATCATATTGAGCGGGAGAACCATTTTTTGGGGTGAATCTTATTATTTAATAAGTAGGGTTAATTTTCTTCGACCCGAATCCGTCAGCTAATCTCGTAAGCGTTGGAGAGAAGTTTTTTTGTATACTGCTAAATATACTTTCTTAAGTATACTCATAATATTATTGGCTAATAAGCTGCAGAGACTTCTCTGCAGCTTATTGTTTTTCAAATTAATAATTAAAGGAGGATTTCTATGGTAAAAGTATGTTTGATTGGTCTTGGAAAGACAGGGAAGGAAATTGCTAAAATGATCTTTAAACAAAGTGGTATTAAAATCGTATCGGCTATGTGTAGTCCTGGCAGTACTAAAAAACATATGGACTTAGGTGAAGCAATCGGAATTCAAGAAATTGGAATTAAGATTGAAGGTACTAATAAATTGGAGGAATGCTTATTAAACTACAGACCTGATGTTGTAGTGGATTTTTCAACACCTGAAGCTACTATAAAAAATTCAAAAATCATATGTCAAATGGGGATAAATCTAGTTGTTGGTACTACAGGTTTTTCAGAATCTGAATTAAAGAAAATAAAAGATATTGTTACTTATAATAAAACTGGTATGGTCTATGCACCTAATATAACCCTTGGAGTGAATGTGTTAATGATTTTAACAAAATTAGCATCTATTTTACTAAATAATTATGATTTTCAAATTACAGAAATGCACCATAAGTACAAAAAGGATATTCCATCTGCAACAGCATTAAAGATTGTTAGTGAGATAGAAGACGGCTTAGTATACTTAGGGAAAAATATTTCTGAAGAAAAGATTCCTATTAATTCAGTACGAGCCGGTGGTGTAATCGGAAAACATGAAGTGTTAATTGTTGGTGAAAATGATAAAATAACAATTTCTCATGAATCCTTTTCTAGAAAAGTTTTTGCTGCTGGTGCAATTCATGCTATAAATTTCATAAAAGATAAAATTGGATTTTATGAAATGAGTGATGTACTAAGTTTATCAAAGATTATTAATGATTTATGCACTTCAAACAATGCAGCAACTAATAGTAATTTCCAAGATATGATTGCAGCTGACATTCAAGCTAATTCTAAGCTTAATAATTTATAAGTACCTTAATATACTTATGTCAACGATTAAAGGAGTGATTAATTTGAAGAAAAATTATAAAGACATTTCCTTATGGAAAAATGTTTCTAAAGAAGAATGGAATAGCTGGAAATGGCAATAACGCCTTACTATGTAACACTAATTGATCCCAATTATTATAATTGTCCAATCAGAAGACAAGCTATTCCGACAGTTTTTGAAACAGAAATATCACAAAAGGATTAGAAAAACTTTATAGAAATGAACGAATTTGTCTAGCCCCCAAAAGTAACGTAAGGATGAAAAGGAGATCAGAGATTAATGCGAGCAGATAAATGTGAATTAAATGATAACTACTATACTAAAATAGACCGCACTAAAGTATTTGTAGATTTAACAAATAAACGTCTAAAAATAGTTGATTTAAATAATATTACCCTACAAAATCTTAAAAGAATAATTCATTTTGCCTCAAAATTGCATTTAGGCAAAATTATATGTAACTGTAATATTGATTTATTTGACACTTTCATTAATGCAGGTTTTATCCCAGAAGGGAAAATTGATGGATATTTCAAAAGCATGGATGCATTTTGCATGTCATATTTTATTAGCAGCGATAGAAAAATATGTACCAACCTTTCCCAAAAAGATTTATTAGTAAAAGACTGTCAAGCAATAAAAAATACTTATGTGCATAAGCCAAATAATCCAATATATACAATAAGAACTGCTACTGAAGATGATATTGAGGAATTAACCAAACTATTTTCCACAGTTTTTTTGACATATCCATCTCCTATTTATAATAAGGAATATATAAAACAAACTATGAAAGAGAAAGTTTTATATAAAGTTGCTGTCTATGCTGGCAGTATTGTTAGTGTGGCTTCAGCTGATATGGATAAAGAAAACTTAAATGCTGAAATAACAGATTGTGCTACCTATCCTGCATACAGAGGAAAAGGGATTCTATCAAATATTATATTCTCTTTAGAACGCAATCTTAAGGCAAAAGGATTTCTTACTTTGTATAGCTTATCAAGAGCTATTAACCCAAGTATAAATTTTATATTAAGTAAACACAATTACCACTATACCGGCAGAGTGGTAAATAATTGTAATATTTGTGGTACCTTTGAGGATATGAATATTTGGGTGAAAAATATACACTCTAAATAATATTTATTCTATAAAAATAAGACTCATTAGTTTGATTGAGTCTTATTTTTATGCTATTATATTTTTCTTTATTCTCTATATAAAGAAGTATTAACACCTTTTGTAAATGAATCAAGCATTACGAATTCTTTGTTCGGAAGTAAACAAAATGTCAATATCTGAAAGAATCACATGAACCTTAAAAATATTCTTAAATATACAAATTCATTTATTAATATTATAAATCTTAATTTAAACTGCACAAACTATAATACATTTTCTTATATATTATAGTATATTAAATTTTCAGAGGTTCGATTATGCATGAAATCCATAATCCTATTGCACAATTTACTGGTAATGACGAATTAGATTTGAAATTAATACAAATAGAAATATCATCAGCATATATAGATTTACTTTCAATGATTTTAGGTCTTACTTCAGCTAAAGAAGCTATAGGTCTAATATTACAAAGAGCTATGCAAAGTCAGCAGAATAACCCGAGCCAGCAACAAGATTCAGAGCAGCACCCAAAACAAGAAAGCAATCAGACTAAACAACAGCAACAACAAAACACTCAACATCCAACTCCAAGTGAAATAGCAGCCTTTTCAAGTTGTCTTAGCTTATATACAACTCTTATTTATACTAGGGTTTCAATTATTAGATTAAATGAAATATATAATAAAATTCAGGCAGGTACCACTAATTTTTCACTTACTCCTAATATAAATATAACTACTGGATTTATATATTCTGTTATAGGCTCCTTATTAAGAACAACTGGGGCAATTCAACGTGTAGATGAAGAAGGAAAAATAACTATTTTATAAATTGTTCATTATAATTTAGTTTTTTATATTAACATATTGACATATATATTATAATATATATATGTTGCATCTTCACATATTGAAGATGTAAATCGATTAATTTTTATATACAGCAATAATGGAGGCATAAAATTGGAAACAAAAAATAAACAAAATACGTATAATACCTTATTTCATTGGCATAATTTCAGATTGAAACTTGTCTTTGAAGGAATAGGTATAGGCATTACTTCTGGTTTATTGATTGTGTTATATCGCTTAGCACTTGAAAAAGCTGGAATTATCTTAGATGATATTTATAAAGCTATATGCACTAAACCTATACTTATTCTTCCATGGATCCTAGTTCTAATAATTATTGGATATATTGTTGGACTAATGGTTAAAAGTGAACCAATGATTAGCGGAAGTGGAATTCCTCAAGTTGAAGGAGTTTTACTTAGAAAGCTTGATATGACCTGGTGGAGAGTAATACTGGGTAAATTTTTAGGAGGAGTTCTTTCAATAGGCGCTGGTCTTTCCTTAGGAAGAGAAGGCCCATCCGTTCAATTAGGTGCTGCAATTGGACAAGGCTTTAGTAAAGTTTTCAATAGGATAAAAATCGAAGAAAAATACCTTATCACAAGTGGTGCTAGCGCAGGTCTTGCAGCTGCTTTTAATGCGCCCTTAGCTGGAACAATGTTTGCATTGGAAGAAGTTCATAAAAATTTCTCACCATTAATTTTATTATCGGCTTTATCTTCTGCTCTATCAGCAGACTTTGTAGCTAGTAGTTTTTTAGGACTAAAGCCAGTTTTTAATTTTGGCGATCTTGCCCTGCTACCACTTAAATTTTATTTTTATATAATTATATTAGGTATTATTATAGGCGTTCTAGGAGTATTATTTAATAAAACTCTTTTAAAAACTCAAGATTTATATGCAAAACAAATATGGCTAAAAAAAGAGTTCCGAATTATAATTCCTTTATTAATCTCAATTGCTTTTGGAATCTTACTGCCACAAGTTTTAGGCGGAGGTCATGAACTTATTACATCCTTAACATATGGAGATTTCTCTTTGAAACTTTTAGTAATTATTCTTGTTATGAAATTTTTATTTACTATGGCAAGTTTTGGTTCAGGAGCTCCTGGAGGAATATTTCTTCCACTACTAACTATTGGTGCTTTAATTGGAAATACATACGGCGTAATACTTATACACTTTGTTCACTTTGATAGTATGTATATCAGTAATTTTGTTATACTCGGTATGGCTGGATATTTTGCTTCCGTAGTTAAATCACCTATAACAGGAACTATATTAATTACAGAAATGACAGGTTCCTTTAATCACTTGCTATCTTTAGCTATTGTTTCTATAGTTGCTTATATAATTGCAGATGTTTTAGGTTCAAAGCCTATTTATGAATCACTACTTGAGAAAATTCTTAAAAATAAAGGTGAAGAAGTTTCTATAGGAAACAAAAAGAATAAATCCATTTTAGAATTTCCAGTATGCATGGGTTCAAAATTAGACGGAAAACAAATTAAAGAAATCAAATGGCCATCTCGTTGTTTGCTAGTCGCTGTTAAACGAGGTGAAGAAGAAATAATTCCAAAGGGAGATACTGTTATTTATCCTGGTGATTATTTAATTGTACTTACCAATGAAGATAGAGTTTGTAAAATAGCCGACACATTAACGTTAATGACTGAAAGTTCTGAAATGCTAAAGTAGTATCCGATATCTATTTTATCTTGCTAAGAAAAATAAACAAGTGAGATTTCTTAATGTAAATCCACCTGTTTATTTTTTGAGAGAATGAGCGGTACTTGTATTTATGACTTTCTTTTAGTTTATGTTTTATATACTTCAATGATACCAGTATAAAAATATAGTTTATAATTCAACAATTACATCTTTTAGGTCTACATCTATTTTAACTTGACAGTAATTATAGAAGACCAAGTAATTTAAAATTTATTTTTCATAGATAAGCCTAGCTATCATGCCGCTAGGCAATTCACCATTGTTGGATTGATAATTATATATCACCTACTTTTCAATTTTCATAATTAATTACATTATAATTGTATTAGGAACATAAAAACGCCCCCTGTAAATAAGGGAGCGAGAATATTATGATTGAATTCGGGTGAATTCTTTATTATTATATGAATATTTAAATTATCTATTCAAAATAAAATATCGTTTATATTACATGTACTCATTTTATTCATTCTTGGCAAATTAGAAGCCCTATTTTGCTGCCATCTTTCAACTAATTCAATAGCCGCTAAAGGTCTGTTTCCTAAACCAATAAGTATTCCTGACAAAATTAATTTTCTAAAAAATTGTACGGTATTTCTATCTTCATCTTCTGATAAAACACGACTAACTAATGGTCTAATAAATCTGGCCCAATCATCTAGAGAGAAATTAGCTGTATGTTGTTCCACTAAATTTTCAATTTTTGATGAATTATTTATAGGAGTATTACTTGATGTATTAGTCATAGTATAATTCATAGCACTAGATGAATTAATAGTATTACTATTTACAGTATTATTTAAAGAAAGTATAGAGTTAAATAGTTGAATGTGCTTTAACTCATTTGCAATTATATTGGATAACGTATATATATATGATGAACCAGTAGGAAAACCTTCTCTAATTGCTTTATAACGGTCCATCTCTCTTGTTTCTCTATTTATAGCCTCGCTAATACCTGCTATATATGATTCTGGCATTACAAACTTTTCTTTGGGATTACGCGAAACGTCAATACCTGAAAGCTCTTTATACATTCTTCTAAATAGTGTTGCGTTTACACGGTCTTCCTGTATGATAGAGTATATTATTTCTCTATCTTTGGCTGTAGGTGCTATACTAGCGAGATATTCATAATAGACTAAATCACTTCTTTCATCTTGAAAAGCTTCATTTAAATCACCAATTGCTTCTAAAAATTTTCTATTAGTTGCCTCTGTGTTATCATTGTATTCCACGAATACTATTTCTCCTCAATATAATTACTCTACTTCTATTTTATTATTTACATACAAATTTATGAGCGCCTATATTAACAAAAATAAAAAAGCCTACCTACCTATAAGTAAGAAGGCAAAATAAAATAATAAGTTTAGTCATGAAGTCTTTATTATTATGTGAGTATTTAAAATAAATATCCAAAGTTCTTACGTGCATTATCAGCTTCTATTTTATTCCACTCTTCAATTTGCTCAACAGCTTCTTTAGGATTTAATCCTTGTCCTAAAAGTATACCCAATATAATATATTTGCGAAATAAATTTTCCCAATTACTATTTCCTTTAGACTCTAACTGTACACGATTAACCAACGATATAATATAATTCGCCCAATCATCTAAAATAAAATTACTTGTATTATATCCAGTTGTATAGCGCCCCATAAAACTTTCATCCATGGATAGTTTTTTCACATTTACATTTAATGTTAATAAATAATTGAGTATTGATGTGTTCATTAATTCGTCTATAATTATATCAAATAATACGTCTTTATATACGCCTTCTGGAAGTCTTCTTATAGATCTATACTTTACAACATCTCCACTTCATAAAATAAAGCAGTTTTTATTCCACCTGAATATGAATTTGGAATTTCAAAATTCTCTTCTCCCTCTGTTTGAATTCCCATCCCTGTGAAATCTCTGTAAATTCCTTCAAATTGTTTACTATGTCTAAGCTCTTCTTCATTGATGGCACTCAATATTACTTTTTCTTCGTCAGTAGATGCTTGGCTTATAAGGTAATTATAAAATAGCCCATCATTTATTTCGCCTTGGATGGCTTGCCTTATCCCCTCTAACTACTGTTGTTGATTATTAACTAATTAATAATTATTATTTTGTTCCATAAATAGATTTTTCCTTAAAAATTAATTAATTAACTTATATTTTACTAGGCCTATTTAGATTTATGCCTAAAATGTTCTAATTTAACAGTATAAAATACGATTCAGGTAGAATAATAAATTTATCTTGTTAAGATTGGAGGTACATATAATTGAATGAAGGACTAGTAGTTTTTGTGCGTGCTATCATTGCATTCTTTTCTTTACTTATTTTTGCGAAGATACTTGGAAAACAGCAAATCAGTCAATTGACATTTTTTGATTATGCTCTTGGAATAACAATTGGGTCTATTGCTGCAACTCTTACTACAGACTTATCTAGTAGAGCGTGGCCACATTTTGTTGGACTTTTTACTTGGTTTTTACTGGGATATTTAATGCAAATTATCACCGAGAAATGGAGATATGCTGCAAAATATATAGAGGGTGAACCTACGATTGTTATTATGAATGGTAAGATAATGGAAAGTGCATTAAGGAAACTGAAATACACAGCTGCTGATATAATGGGACTACTTAGAATTAAAGATGTTTTTGATTTATCTCAGGTAGATTTTGCAATAATCGAACCAAATGGTCAGTTATCGGTATTAAAGAAACCGGAGTACGAGAATTTAACACCAAAAGATATGAGTATACTCAAAGCACCAAGTGGTCTAAGCACAGAACTTATTTACGATGGAATTCTCATACATGAAAATTTAAGACAACTTAATAAAACTGAGAAATGGATTACGGAACAGCTAAAAATGCATGAAATTAAAGATATTTCAGAAGTATTTCTTGCAACATTAACACCTTCAGGGTCATTATATATTGACAAATATAACGACCATATGATGAAAATAACAGATATCGGTGATTATAAAGGTCCTTATTGAGGAGGAAACTATTATGAGAAAATTTTTAGTCGTATCTATACCTATAGCATCACTGGTCTTCTTTATATTAATTATGCTTAGCGGCGATATTTTAAAGAAACCTATCGGCATTGATGATAATATTTCAGAATCAATACAACTACTTATACATGATATACAATCAGAAAACTGGGAAAGTGCTGATATTAAAACAGATAACTTATCTAACTCTTGGAAAAAAATAGTCAAACGAGTCCAATTTAGTTCTGAAAGAGATGAAATAAATCAATTTGATATATGCATCTCACATCTTCGTGGAGCTATAATGGCAAGAGATAAATCTAGTTCACTTATTGCTTTAAATGAAGCTTATGAGCATTGGAATGACCTAGGAAAATAAATATTAAAGCATTCTAAAGTTAAAGGAGTATTGATCAAAAAGTTAAAGAACTCTTTTAACTTTTTTGTTTCTTATATATGTTTACATTTAGGATAACAAGTTATAAATTCTCAATCAAATATCTATTTCTTAAATTATGTATATGTATACAATAATACACTCTAATATCTATTTAATATAAACTTAAATAAATATCAAAGTGTATTAATAAATTATTTATTATATTGTGGTTCTTCTTGTTTTACAAAATCAAATCTTGATTGTAGTGTTTGTGCTACATTCTCCATTGTACAAGAAAGTTGATTAAACATTTGTTTTGCCTCTTCATTATCTGTATCTAAAGAAAATGTCTTCATATCTGCTGCTAATCCTTTAGCACTAGCTAGCGCCGTTTCTAGTTTTGTTCCTGTTGGCATACAAAATTCCTCCTTTATATTTTTTTAATTGACCACTATATTTTGTTCATAATGAATCTAAATATTCAATTTATTTATATCAAAATTATTCCCAACACTCTCATTTTTTTATAATATACGAATTTACTTCTAAATACTTTATTTAACTTGATTTGTTAAACTCTTTTTAAAGATTTTTCATTAATTTCTCTACCATACATTTGTTAATTTCTAAACTGTGTAGTTCTTTCATACTTTAAAAATTTCATAATCATTGGGCAAAAAACGAATTAAAATCGAACTTATTGGATAAAGTAATTTAGTAAAATTTTAATAAATATTAAAGGAGACTTTTATATGACAGCGATATCAAAAGTAAAACAAACATTAGCTACTTTAAAAGGAGCTGAGGCTACTTTAAGAATGTATTCCTTACAAGAATGTGATAAAGAAGCTAGGGATGCGTTTAATACAGCATTTGAAGAAATAAGTAAAATTAAAGTAGATTTGGAGAAGAGAGTAGGAACTATGGAGTTTGAGGAACCACAATATAAAGGCAATTAAGTGAGGTGGAATATGAATACTTGGTTAATAATATTATTTAATTCAGTAATTTTGTTTTTTTTAGCATTAGTTGTATCAAAATATATGAAGAAAAAGACCCTCACTAGAGCAACTCCTTTCGACTTAATTTCTTATGCTGTCATTGCTATTATTATTACTTTAATTTCTTTAAATCTTATTAATAATATTTATTTTGGATTAACTACACTGGCAGTCTGGGCTTTGATGCCTATTATATTAGATTATGCTTCCATGAGAAGTAAGTGGGTATATAATGTGTTACATGGTAAAGAAAGAGTCCTGATTAAAAACGGCAAGGTAATGGAAGATAACTTATCTAAAGAAAGAATTACAGGACAAGAATTTTTGCAGGAACTACGTTCTAAAAAAGCATTTAATTTAGCTGATGTCGAATTTGCTGTAATGGAGACTACAGGTGATATAAATGTAAGCTTAAAGGCTGATAAGAAACCTGTTACCGCTTCTGATTTAGGAAAGCAGGTTGGATCAAAGACCGAACCACAAACAGTTATTTTAGATGGAAATATATTAAATGAAGGACTTACTAATGCTGGATTAAATCAAGGATGGCTTACAACCCAATTAGAAATCAAAGGCGTCTCACTTGAAAATGTTTTTCTTGGTCAAGTAGATTCTTCTGGAGACCTATATATTGATCTTTTTGATGATTTAATACAAGTTCCCAAAACAGAAGTCAAAGAAATGTTATATGTAAGTATAAAAAAAACCCAAGCTGATCTTGTGTCATTTTCTTTAGATAGTGACAATGAAGCTGCAAAAACTATGTATTCACAAAATGCTGAAAAGTTAGAAAAAATCATGAAAAAATTAGAACCATATTTATTACGTTAGAGGGTGAAAAAATGTCAAATATGAAAAAGAAAAAAATGACCACAGCTCAGCAGCAATATGATGCTTTAGTAAGTAATATTGAACCTAAGAGACCAATATTTAAAAATTGTATTAGAGCTTTTCTCGTAGGCGGAGCAATATGTTCGATTGGTCAGCTATTACAATGGTTTTTTATTAACTATTATAATTTTGATGAAAAAACCTCAGTAGGTCCTACTTCCTTAGTTTTAATCTTTTTTGCAGTTTTATTTACTGGACTTGGAGTTTATGATCACTTAAGTCAGTGGGCTGGATCTGGCACTGCTGTTCCTATTACAGGATTTGCTAATTCTATAGCTTCTGCTTCAATTGAACACAAAAGTGAAGGTTTTGTGCTTGGAGTAGCTGGAAACATGTTTCAACTTGCTGGTGCAATTATTGTTTATGGAGTTTTTGCTGCTGTTGTAGTTGCTACCATAAAAATGACGATAACATGGTTGGGGGCGATGTAAATGCTTAAAGGACATCAATCCTGGATTTTTAATTCTAAGCCTACAATAATAGCTTCAGCTGCCGTTGGCGGTCCTTTTGAAGGCAATGGCGCTTTAGTAAATGACTTTGATATAATTCATGAAGATTTATGGCTAGGGCAAGATAGTTATGAAAAAGCAGAAAAAACCTTACTTGAGCATGCTTGTGAAAGGGCTATGCAAAAATCAAATATTCAAAAAGAGGATATTAATTTTTTCTTTAGTGGGGACTTAATGAATCAAATCATTTCAAGTAGCTTTGCAGCAAGAACTTTAGGAATGCCGTATTTAGGAATATTTGGTGCTTGCTCTAGTTCTATGGAAGGCTTATCCTTAGCAGCTCAATTAATCGACAGTAAAGCTGCGAAATATGTTCTAGCAGCTGCCTGCAGTCATAATGCGGCTGCTGAAAAAACCTTTAGATATCCTACTGATTACGGAGTGCAAAGACCTCCTACTGCACAATGGACTGTAACTGGAGCTGGAGCTGCTGTTCTTGCACAAAGCGGAAATGGACCTAAAGTAACTTCTGCTACTATAGGAAGAGTAGTAGACATGGGAGTTTCAGATCCTTATAATGTTGGAGCCGCTATGGCACCAGCTGCTGTAGATACCATTGAAGCTCATTTTAGAGATTTAAACATTGATGCAACTCATTATGATCTTATCGCTACTGGTGATTTAGGAAAAGTGGGTCACGAGCTTGCTAATGCTTTATTTGAAAAACATAGAGTAAACATGCCAAGAGATATATTTACAGATTGTGGACTTTTAATTTATAAAGATGATCAGCCAGCATTCTCTGGCGGCAGTGGCTGTGGCTGTTCCGCTAGTGTAACATATGGACATTTGCTCAATCGTATGCGAAGAGGGGAATTAAAGAAAATATTAGTTGTTGCAACAGGTGCATTGATGTCTCCTATATCCTTTCAACAAAAAGAAAGCATACCTTGCATTGCTCATGCTGTTTCTATAGAAATGTAAAAAAGAAGGTGGAATAAAATTATGGAAAAATTAATTTTTTCATTTATCATAGGTGGTTTGATTTGTGTTATTGGCCAGCTTATAACAGATACTTTAAAGGTTACGCCTGCACACACAACTTGCACACTGGTTGTAATTGGTGCAATACTTGGTGGATTAGGCCTATATGATCCTTTAGTAAAATTTGCAGGTGCAGGTGCATTTGTACCAATAAGCAGCTTTGGAAATACTCTCGTTACTGCAGCTCTAACCGATGCTCAGGACACAGGATTTATAGGTATCTTTACCGGTGTTTTAAAGACAGTAAGCACAGGAGTTTCTGCTGCAATAGTCTTTGGCTTTATTTCTGCAATGGTATTTAAGCCAAAAGGTTAATGATATGATACAAACTATTAGTTACTTTCTATAAATAGTACATTATTATGAATATTTATTTTTACTAAAAAAGTCTTCATGATAATCTATTCTATTATACATTTTTACGCCCCTTATTGGGGCTTTTCTAAGTTAGTATAAGTTTTCTTATTTGATTATATCAAAAAAAGCTAGTAGAACAAAAATTTCAATGAAATGTAAATGTTCTACTAGCCTTTAATAACCATGATGGGGATAATTCATGGTGTATGCAGGAAAGAAAACATATTCTTCAAACCTCCCCTATTAATATAAATTTTTTCAATATTATATTTACAATTCTTATAAATAATAATCCCTCAAAAAATTAGTAAAATCACTATAATTGTTTCACACTAGCTATTTTTCAATTAATTGAATTTTATTTATTACATTATTTGGCCTAATACTTTGTTTATTTCAAATTAAATTTATAACTTAATTTAATTGTTGGTCTCCATATTATTCTAATTCTCATTAGCATCTATGACAATTATCTCCTACTAATTTCATAATTTTTACAAATTTCAGAATTGAATTTTTTAACAAAATCCACCAGTTCATCAATACTTAATTCAATTTCAAACATATCACTTCTATCATTAGGATTAATATCATAAAAAACCATCTTAATATTCTTAAAAACTTTATCTCTAGTTATATTCTCATGAATATTAATTTTAAAGCTTCTGCACGCAAAAGAATTTCTGATTTTTTTAACAACGTATTTTAAACTAAGATTAGGGTAGTTAGATTTGCTGGATTCTGCTACTCTTATTCCCCATTCATTCTCCTCAGAATTTAAACATATGTCCGGCAATAAATTAAACAAGCTTTCCTTAGTATACAAAATACTGCAATATATATATCCTAATATAACTGATAAACTTTTTGATGTATCACTTTCTACTTCACATGCGTGCTTAATGTGTTCATCATAAAAATGTCTAATATATACTTCTCCTTCTTCTGTGCTACAAAATATTTTTCCTATTGAATCAAGAAAGTCTAATAAATGCATATTAATATCTGTAATTTGATTTTGAAATTCATCCATAATATTTTTCAAGAATCCCTTCATTAAATTATTTATATAACTATATATGATTTATTTCACTATTGTATATCAAAATAAATATTAAACTCAGGCATTATAATACTCACGATAGTTTTTTATATTTTACTAATATTTTGTAACAGTTACTTATTTCAACTCATATTTTAAAATGTATAAGTAAAATAACAATAACTTTTAACATATAAAAGAATATTTACAAGAACCAGACGAGGTTTTACAGCTTATATTACGAAGTTATATTGCTTGTATAATATAAAAATAAAGAGGTTTTCCCTATGGTTATTACACCCGATATTCAAACACTTAAGTTTAAAATGTCTAAGGGCATAAAATATTTTGAGTTATTTGCTGAAGAAGTAGAGCAAGAAATATTGCCTGGTGTGTTTATCAAAGGATGGGGATACAACGGTAGCATACCTGGACCTACCATTCAAGTATGCCCTGGTGATTTTGTAAACATAAGAGTTTTTAATAACTTACCTGAATCTACAAGTATTCATTGGCATGGACTTGATGTACCAAATGACATGGATGGTGTTCCTGCAGTAGAACCTTCTCCAGAAATTAGACCCAGTGATTATTTTGACTATAGATTTAAAATAATTAATCCGCCTGGTACCCATATGTATCACGCACACGTTAATGTTGCTAAAGAAGATATGATGGGCCTACTTGGAGGTTTTGTTATTTTAAACCCTAATAAAACAAAAGTTAATAAGGACTATTTACTTTTAATGCAAGAATGGCATCTTGTTGGATTAAAAAAGGAAGAAGAAGTAAAGCCTGGTGTTTATAAACTCGATCCATTCACTAACGATTTTAATATGTTTACTATCAACGGAAAGAGCTTTCCAGCTACTACACCTATGCCTATTAATTATGGTGATATAGTCCGTTTAAGACTTGGAGCAATTCAAATCAATCATCATCCTATGCACATTCATGGCCATCAATTTAAAGTTGAAAAAGCTGATGGAAATCCACTTGATAAAAATAATATGATTTTAAAAAATACCATTTTAGTAGCCAGTGGTGAGACATGGGACGTGATATTTAAAGCAGATAATCCCGGCGTTTGGCCTTTCCATTGCCATATTTCACATCATATTTCCAACAATTTTACTAAAGGTACAGGCGGTATGTTTACTACTTTAGTTTATAAATCAAATAACTCCAATGAAACATAAATTTCTCACTGAAATGATTATACTAAATAAATTAAGGGATGCATCCATTAATGATTGCATCCTTTTAAAAATTTAACCTCTTATTCAGCATTTTAGAAGCAAATTCTTATATTCTTATATTCTTATATTCTTAAGTTCTTAAGAATTCTAAATAAATATTATTGAACATTATACATGCCCTTACTTTCCATATATTTAAATATAGCTTCGCCATGTTTTTGTTCTTCTTTTTGTATATGATTTAATACATCACGTACTTCAGTATCTTTAAATTCAAAAATAGCAGTATCATAAGCTCCTGATACATATTTTTCTGTCATTAATAAATCTGAACATATTTCTTTATCAGATAAATTACTCGTAACTGATTGAGAGTTATTCATATTCTGTCCAGAACTTTGATTTTGTTGTTTCATCTGCGGAACATTACCATTTAGCAATTGATTAATCGTATCAAGATGTTGTTTTTCAATTTGCCCATTATTCTTACAAATTTCTTTTAATTGTGTATCCTGTGCCTGATTAGCATAATTTGAATATTTTTGTATACAGATTTGTTCATGACTTTTTTGGTCTTCTAGTAACATTCTTTCTTTTTGCGTTAAATTTACTTGCATTATAAAACACCTCCAATTTTATTTTTTGGAGTTTTTATTTTTTTATACGCTTATAACTAGAGCATAATATTTTTTAATATAATAGAATTTACACTGATAGACAAAACCATATAAAAAAGCCAGCAGAGCAAACATAATAATACGTTGCTCTGCCAGCCTTTTTTAACCGAGGGTAGAAGTCAGGCTTGTGGAGAAATTTCTACTTTTTTGGCCTTTTACTTATTCAAGGCCTTGTTCGTATTCTTCTATCATGTGTTTCACCATGAATCCGCCAACATATCCATTTTGTCTTGAGGTAAGGTTTCCTTTGTCAATATGTTCATAATCCTTTAATCCAATTTCTGAAGCAACTTCAGTTTTTAATTTGTTTAATCCCTGTTTTGCCTCTGGTACTAAAGCTCTATTATTATTTGATGACATAATAATCTACCTCCCTTAATTCAATAAATTTTGTTTGGCAGTAATATATTAACCTCTTTCATGAATTATAATCTGCAAAAATATTAACAAAAGTAACATAACTAACTTATCTTTAGTAATCCTAGATACTTTCTATTTTCTTTTCTTTTTTGGATATTTGCAAATAAAATTCTCTAAGTAAAAGCCCAGCTTTCTACGATCTTAGTGAAGAGAATTATAAAAATCAATAGTGTAAATATACTTATTTCCTGTTATAAAATCGTGAAATTATCACAAACTAAATTTGTTAGGTAAGTGGTACTACTCACAAATACTTAAATAATGATTTTCAATAATGAAAGGAGACTATAATTATGAGTTTAAAAAATGAAAACTCTCAAAATTTTGATCCAGATATTGAGCAAGCTAGACAGTATAATCAACAAGTTGGTACTTCTGGTCAAATTGATATGTTAAATTCATCTACATACGCTAATTTTTCTGGTCACAGTCACGATGGCGATATTGAAAAAGCTAAGGCATATAATGAACTAGTTAATGCTTCAAGGCAATCCAGCATGTCAAACGCTGCTGATTCTTCCAATGGTTTAGAATAAATTTGATTCAGAAATTGAAGCTTGTTTCAAATAGATATTAAAATGCTAAATGGCCTGTTTTTCCTTCATTTAATAAATTATTACATTGTTAAATGAAGGAACTATTTATTATTGTTCATTTTAAATTGATATAATGTTCCACATGGTTAAATATGATTAATTTCTATACAATTAGTGAAGAAATTTACTTTTCACATGTTTATAAATTCTTCAAATAACAGAACATGATAAAAACTAGTAAAACACTTGTATCTGCAATACATTATTCTACTAGTCTTCATTTACGCATTTAATTATTATAATAAATTATTTGCTACGCATTGAACTAATTATTTTAAGCCTTGTTCGTAGCTTTCTATCATGTGTTTTACCATAGTTCCACCAACATATCCATTTTGTCTTGAAGAAAGGTTTCCTTTATCAATGTTTTCATAATCACTTAAACCTACTTCTGAAGCAACTTCTGTTTTTAATCTGTTTAATCCTTGTCTTGCCTCTGGTATTAAAGTTCTGTTTCTTCCACTGTTATTTGATGACATATGCATCTACCTCCCTTAATAATATTTATTTTGCTTGGCAGTAATATCTTAACCACTATTGTTAATTATAATCTATAAAAATATTAGTAAAAGTAGTATTCATGACTTGTACTGGATTACTTTAGAACATATGTTATTACTTTATTATAAATTATTTACTCTTTTATAATATTCAAGTATCTTTTCATAATCCTCAATTGTATCTAAATCCATAAGTATTCCCTCATCGTGTACCTCAACGGATGTGAAGCTATTATCATTTATAAAATCCCTTAAAGACTTATAATTCAAATCATTTATAATTTTATGAATAAGATTACTATTACATAATATTGGGTGGCCTTTTTTTCTCATACATATAGGAATTATTATGTTACCTTCAGCTTTAAGCATTTGTTTATAAGTATCTTTTTTTATCACTGGATAATCTCCCGGTATCAAAAAAAATTTTTCGTTTTTAACTTGTGTTAATGCTGCCTTTACAGAACTAAACATACCTTCCATATAATTTTCATTAAATATTAATTTCACCTTTTCATATGGTCTTAAAAGTTCTGCAATTGCACTATAATTATATCCTCCAACAACTATAATGTTAGAACATAAATCATACATTGATTCAATACATCTCTCAATTACAGTTTTGTCCCCTATTTTTAGAGACATTTTATATTTTTCCATTCTACTAGATAATCCTGCCGCAAGTACTATTCCATCAATAGACATACATATTCCGCCTTACAAAATTTTATTTTTTAAGAGAAATATTCTTAAACAGTTTAGTTTTGACTAAATTAATAATAAATATGCACGCCTACTTGAGAAATTTAAATAATACCATAAAAATAAGACCATTCAATTAAGGATGATCTTATTTTTATTGTATCTTACTCGGAGGTTTTGCTTCTATTATCTTGTGCATCTTAATATTATATCTTTCAATAACACTATTGACACAAGTATTTCTAATCACTACATAAATTTCTTTTTTTGTCCCTAAACATTTCTTAAATAATTTATCAAATCCCATTCCCTGAAGTTCTAATGGTCCAATTTCATCAATATAAATTGGATTTATACTTGAGTTAATAATGGATTCTATTATACTTTCTGCAAATTCAAGCCCATTTCTTGAAAAACTATATTTTTCATATTTGAAGACTTCATTCCAATTATCATTTTGATATATTCTTGTAGACCACATTTTACTTTCTCCATTTTGCATTCTGACAACTTCTTGTCCAACATAATGCGCATCAATATATATCTTTCTATTAAAGAATCCATCACCTTTTCCAAGTTTTCTGAATATATCAATAAGCATACTAGTCTTTCCTGAATTAACACTTCCGGTAATAATACTTATCATACAATTATTTGAACCAAAATAGCAAATAAACACATTAAAAATGATTGAATTGGGCTTACATTTAACTCTTTTCTATTACTTATTGAAAATTTTCTTATAGTTTTATCTCTAAATAATATATATGTCATAATAAAAATTGCATTTACACTACTCTCCAATAATATAAACCTCAAAAATGAATCTAATCCCGCCAAAGGTGAAATGGCTAAAAAGCTGCTTGGCATAATAAAAATATAGATAGAATATAAGCATCTCCAAAAAACATTTACTATTAATATTTCAATAATTCCTATCTTCTTATTCTTTTTCTCAATTACTTTATAAATAACTAGCAATGCAATTGCTTCAAAAAGTATAGAAATTGCTGGATTGATTACTTTATCTATTCTTACTTCAATAAATAAATTAGTTAATTTAATAGCCGACGTAACAATTGCACCATACAAAATATATTGGACTTTCCCCGTTTTTCTGTAAATTTTATCCATAAAATAAAAAGCAAGTGGGAACCATATACACCAACCAAAACTAAAATTTATCTTATGTAACAGATACCCTAATGTCACTTCAATTATCCCCCATAAAGATCCCCAAAATACAATAGTACTTAAGTTGCTTAGAATTTTATGTGATGATTTACAAGTTGTTCTTAGTTTATTTACCATTTAACTCCTCCATCTCATATATCTATATAGTATATTTCTATAAATATATTTATATGTTTTCTTATCTTCAATATCATAAAAGTCTAGATAAAATGTATAAATTTTATCCTTATTACGAATATTATCAATATTGATATGCTTTAGCTAAATGAAAATTCTTGAATACTTGATCATCATGGACAAACTCAAGCTATAATATTTGAAGTTTGTAGGGCATTAGGAGTTAAAAGATATCACTATACTAAACGTGACTATGAAACTGGTAGAATTGCTGTGGTAATGGTACCAATTATTCATGATGAAGGAGCCTTCCTTGAAACTATAAAAAAGACTACTCTTTTAGAGAGCATAAAAAAGAGTTCGAATTTGATGAAAGCTAATAACAAAAGAAAGGATTGATACTATGGGTGCAGACTCTTATAATACTGGTTACGAAATAGTGGCATATATATCTTTAAGTAAAGATAGAGCACAAAATGGTAATCCCCTTATTTTAGTTGCGAATAGTCCTGTAGAGCAAAAGCAATTAACAGAGGATATCGCTTTTGCACTAAAAGCAGAGGTTGTTCAGCTTACTTGTGGAGATTATATGGTTATTAGCAAAAGTTAGATCTCTTCATCATTTTATGAGAAATAACTTTTTAATATAAAATACCTAATATATTTAAGAAGGTGAATTGATGGATCTAATAAAAAAAGCAGTTAGAGCAGGCATTGCCGCTGCTTTATGTATGCTGGTATCAAATCTACTAAATCTAAAATTTCCTTTTTTTGTTTTATTGCCTGCTGTAATGCCAATATCTACTTTCTTTGGAGAAACGATTAAATTTGGAATAAATAGAGTAATTGGTACTACTATTGGAGCAATCATTGGTAGTATACTTGTTACTATTCAGCCTCAGAATGTATTTCTAGTTGGTATAGGAGTTATAATAATTATTTATGTGTGTAATTATCTCAAATGGGATAGCACTACTTCCATTGCTTGTCTTGTATTTGTGGCAATCATAGCCGGTGTGAAAGAGTCAGCTGTTACATATAGTATTCATAGGCTTTTGGATACTTTTATTGGCATTTCCATTACTACCCTTGTAAACAATTATGTCTTTAATCCTGATATTACAAAACTAATAAAAAATCAAGCTAAGAATATACAAGAAAAATTGCTATTTATTGCAACGTCTAAAGATTTTTTAGAAAGTAACAACGAATTAGATAAGATTGAACTTGAAATAAGTAATATTAAAGAAAAGCTTAGAATATATACTGAAGAAGTTAATATTAATCCAAAATTCTCATGTACTAAAACTAAATTAGATAATATGGTTTCTACTCTTTCTATTATTTTCGAACAAATTAAAATAATAAATTATATTAATTCAAATGAATATAAGAATTCTAGTTATAATACTAAATTAGATACAAATAATCTTAATATTGTTATCAATCTACATAAAGATATATTTTTTAATGAAATGAATAAAGTGGATAATATAATTAACGATATTAAATAAAGCTTGAAGAAAAGTACACTTCTCTTCCTTAATGTATAATCATAAATTTTATTATATTAAAATAAAGGAAGTTTAATCGAGAGAAAACTTCCTTCTTGTATTATTTGAATTTTAAAGTTATAAATTACTTTTTTAACTATTAGATGCTACCATCCATAATAGATTTTATTGCATTCTTTATTTCCTCATAACCGGTACATCTACAAAGATTAGCTTGCAGCCATTGTTCTATTACGTGATCATTTGCATCAGGATGTATACCAGATAATGCATGACAAACCATTAAAAAACCTGAAGTACAATATCCACATTGAAATCCCCAATTTTCCACAAAGGCTTTTTGTATTGGTGCATTCTCCAAGCCTTCAACAGTAATTATTTTTTTTCCTATAGCTTCGACAGTAAGCATTAAGCAGGACTTTATAGGCCATCCATCAACAATAACAGTACATGCACCACAATCTCCATTTTCACAACCTGGTTTAGCACCTGTAAGTCCTAATTCATTCCGAAGAGTATTTAGTAAAATATCTGAAGGTTTTGCAGCAACTTCTTTATTTTCTCCATTAACATTTAGGGTTATTATTGTTTTGTTAATAATCTTCAGCATTCATTCACCCCTCCATTTTCTCTAACACTTCTATGAGCATTTTTTGTAACATAAATTTTCTAAAATCACTACCTCCAGATAAATCATTTAATATTAAGTCTGGCATACTAGCTACTACCCTATTAACTTTTTCATTATTAGATAACTTTGAATCATTTAAATGTTCTTCAATTTCAGACGACCTAAAAGGAAAATTACATAATCCACTAAAAGCTATATTTATATTATCATTATCCTTAAGTGCTGTAAGAGTAATTAATGGATAGTCAATTTTATCACTCTTTGTTCTTTTAACATGCAGATATGGCAAAGAAAGATATTTCTCATCTATAATTACCTTTACTATTAATTCTCCATAATTAAGTCTTATTCTCTTATCAAATACATCTTTAAATTGAACTTGCTTTCTTCCACCTAAATTTGCTATAACTATCTCACTATTAGCTATTAAAAGAGGAAGTACGGCTTCTCTATATATAATTGTTCCTGCAATATTTCCTCCAAGAGTTATTTTATCTTGCATTGTATGATCAGCAATTCTTTGTACCGTTAATCCTAATAAGGGAAATAAATTTGCTTCGGCAATTTGTGTAAGTGTAACAGCCGAGCCAATAATTAGCTTATTGTCCTTTATTTCTTGAAAATTACATTCAGGAATTCCTTTTATATCAATTACACCTTCTGTATATATATTATGAGCCCTTGACATACTTATTATTTCAGATCCACCACCATAGAACAAAGGCTTCTTTCCATTTTTATTTAACTCGGCATGTATTTGAACCGCTTCTTCAATTGTTTCAGGTTTATAATATTCAAAATCAAAGGGTATCATATTTTCCTCCTGTCTTGGCCTTCCAAATCACCTCAGGTGTAATCGGCAGATTATTAAATTCATATTCAGCCGCATGTGATATTGCATTGGCAAATGCAGCTGGAATTGCTATTATGCCATGTTCGGCAAATCCACGGGCTCCAAAAGGTGCATCAACTTGAGGAGTTTCAATGAAATCAATTATGTACTCTGGATTTTCACCAAATCTCATAGGTTTATATGTTCGCAGAGTAGTTGTTTGAAGTATACCATCATTACTATATGTGAATGCCTCCCTTGTAGCTAAGCCAAATCCCATATTTATTCCACCCATTACCAAGCCCCTTGAGGTTTTGGGATTAATCACTTTACCTGCATCTATAACTGTAATCGCCTTTAAAAGTCTATAAGTAAACATAGATGGATCATATTCAATCTCAACAGCCTGCGCACCTACAGTCCATGCTGGACCTGGCTTTCCTTTCCCACTATCCTTATCCAAATTAGTAATATGATTCATTATATAACTTCCACGCCCAAGTATTTGACCTTCAATCGCAAGACCATTTGCTTCTTTATGACCTCTAGCTAAATCCTTAAATGCTACATACATTTCAGGGTCTTGCTTTAGATAAACTTTTTCATTTTCAACCTCTAAATCTTCTGGTGGAGATTTCATGATATCAGCAGCTAAGCTTTTTAATTGCTTTATTAAATCTTCAGCGGCCCTTAGAACTGCTCTTCCTGCCATAAAGGTTGTCATACTTGCAACAGTCTTCCAATGTTCCGGTGAAACTTGAGTATCTACTCCCATCATTACATGAATTCTGCCTACATCCATCTTCAGTTTTTCAGCAAGTATTTGAGCTAGAGTAGTCTTCATTCCTGGCCCAATTTCAACTGCACCACTATTTATATTTATACTTCCATCACTATTAAAAGTTAGAAAAACTCCAGAAACAGCATTAGTAGGTGAATCGGACGTTTTCCAGAAACAACCTATTCCTTTTGCTCTTATCATGCCATTTTCACTTTTTATTACTACCCCTTCATCCCAATTAGCTAATTCTTTTAGTTTTGTTATACAGCCAGAAAAATTTCCTATATTACTTAATGTTGTTTTTACCTGTGTAGGTGTATATTGACCTGGCTTTATAGCGTTTCTAGTCCTTAATTCTAAAGGGTCAATACCGATTTTATCTGCTAATTTATCTAACATTCTCTCCAAGCAGAAGGTATACGCTGTGTGGCCAAATCCGCGATAGGATGTCGTATAAGTGTGATTGGTATAAACACATATGGAATCACACCATATATTTTCAATGTTATATGGTCCAGAACAATCTACAGCCATTGCTTTAGCCATACGCGGTCCTATATCTGCATAAGCTCCTCCATCTACCAAATAATTTGCTTCAAGCACTTTTATAATTCCATCTTTTGTCGCACCTATTTTTAAATTTGCTTCAACTCCTATTTTACATGGTGAAGTTTTAATATCCTCTTCTCTTGAATTTGCTATTCTAACCATTTTCCCATTAACTGCTTTAGATGCTAGATATGCAATAATTTCTAATTGCATAGGTGCCTTGCCACCAAATCCTCCACCTACAAAGGGTACTTTAACAATTATATTTCCTTCTGGTATATTGTAATATTTACTTAAAAGCTTCTTAACTGAATATGGACCTTGCGAAGAAGTATAAATTATCACTCTGCCATCGGGTAGTATTTGTGCCTTAGCATTTCGAGTTTCCATAGCAATATGATCTGACTGGGGAAGCGAAAAATTACCATATACTACGACTTCACTTTCTTCCCACCCTTTTGTAGCATCACCTTTTCTGATCTTAATTCTGTCTGAGATATTAGAGTTTTCCTCTGGATATACATCATGTACTGCATGAGTATAATTATTTAAATCTTCATGTACTAGAGTTGCATTTGCTTTTAAAGCATCACTTATTGAATTGATAACAGGCAAAGGCTCATATTCTACCTTTATTAACTTTACAGCTTTCATAGCTTCCTGCTCGGTATTCGCTACAACAACCGCAACAGGCTCCCCATAATAACGTACTTTATCTCTTGCTATTGGAGGTCTATCTTCAATTACTGTTCCACAAAGCCTAGGAAAATAGTCTCCTGTTATAACTGCTTTTACTCCCGATGAATTCTCTGCTTCAGATATATCTATTGACTTAATTTTTGCATGTGCATAACGACTTGTAAGCATTTTAGCATGCAATATACCCGGACTAATGATATCATCAGTATATTTTGCTGTTCCTGTAACTTTATCAAAAGCTTCTTTTCTGGGTATGCTTACCCCGATTCCATTTACATCGCGCAAATAATATTACCTCTTTCTTATTGTATTAATGTAGCTCTAATATTAATTTATTTTTCCCAACATTTTATAAATTATTTATTACCGATTTAAAACTATCTATTTTATGTAGCTACGATTTATGACCTACGCCTTTAATCTCTTACTTTCTTCATCTATTGTTTTTATAGTTGTTTATATAATCACAGATATTCTAGGTTTGAAACCTATTTATAAAGCATTGCTTGAAAAAATTCTTAAAAACAAAGATGAGGAAATCTCCATAGGAAACAAAACTAACTTTTATTAAATCATTCTATTCCATATTGCCCGCGTTTCTCATGATCCTTCTCAGATTTTCTTGATACATTTAATTTTTTATTGCTGTTTATACCTGCATAAAATACATCAGAAATCTCTTGTACATTTTGCTTTTTCAGCTCATTTTCAATCCATTTCTTATCCACTCCTACAGTCTTTAAATTTTCTTCCATTAACTCACCGTCAATTATTATATCTTTCATAAGCCCTTCACTTTCAGTTTTAATATTCATTTGTAAGGGAGTGACTGGCTTTTTGTCAGCTTTAGTAAGTACTGATAGCTCTCCATCTGTTTCCATTATTGCAAATTCTACATCAGCTAAACTAAAGGCATTCTTTTCTCTCATCTTCATCATTAATTCTCCAACTGTCATTCTGGTATTTTTCATATTTTCTTCTACAATATTTCCATCCTTTACTAAAGTAATAGGCTCAGAATCAGTCATTTTTCTTATCTTAAAGCTTTTAATATTGAGAAAAGCAATTCCTATACTTAAAACTGTTACTATTATTAATGCTGCAACAGAAGAAAATGTTGGATTCGATGAATCTACCATTACATTTGCAACTAATGTTCCCATACTTACACCTACAACAAAATCAAAAAAAGTCATTTGGGATATAAGTTTTCTACCCATACCCCTTGCTAAAATTAATGCAAAGACATACGCTAAAATTGTCTTTATAACTGTATTAATTACTAAGTTTGTCATTTAAACATTACCTCCTAATTATATCTAGTATGCAAAGTTACTATTTATTTCATAGATATTCATTACTTATATGAATATCCACATTAGTATGCGTCGTAAACTTCAAATCTATAGATATATTTCAATTCAATACTCAGTTTTTTTAGAAATTAATAAAGGCAGGCTAAATATTTCTATCCAGTCTACCCCTATTGGCTAGTATTTTGTGCAATTTAGCCAAGTGTATTATATCATACTTATAAATCACTATTGTAGTTCCATTATTAAACAATTCTTCTTTATTACATTAGCAATTATTCAATCCTTGCACAAGCCGATCTTCTACTCAATAACACATATAAAAAATCCGCTTTCATTTGGTATTTCTTACTTTTAAGTAATTTAATCTATAATCTATATATTGTTCGCATATTAATAGCTATCAATCGCTTAAGGCTTTATATAACTATAACCTTCCATTTGTTTTTCTACTAATTCCAGAACACCAGCAGGAACAATATCTATAAAAGAATTTATATCTTCCTTTTTCAATTCAAAAGCTTTTAGTGCATTATTACATGCTACGAACTTAATTCCTTTAGCATTCAACTCTTTCAGAGAATTTTCAATATTTAAGCTAATTTCTTCACTAGAAGTTTTATACGCTCTCACTGCTTCTGCATTTCCTAGCACTTCAATATAAAATTTACTATTACCTATGACATCTAATAAATTACTCACATTCTTTAGTACTAAATTCCATTTATTAAGTTCATCTATATGAAATATAACTTTGTATTCCAAAACAATAATTACCTCCTTTAATATAAATAATTTAAACTCCACATGTTAGATTTATTTTTTCTTAACAATGTGAAGTTTAACACTGCATTATGCCATTTTATAAATGAGCACTTACCTTATTTATTATATTATCCTTAGGCATAAAACCAGCTAAATTTTCTACTGGAGTTCCATCTTTAAATATGATCATTGTTGGAACTGCAGATATTCCATATTTTTGAGCTATTTGCCCACCTTCATCAACATCTAACTTAAAAAACTTAGCTTTATCTCCCATTTCATTGCTAACACCTTCAAATACTGGACCTAACATCTTACATGGACCACACCAAGTTGCAAAAAAATCAACAACTACTACCCCCTCGGCATTTTCAACATTTTCTATAAATTCATTACTATTTATAATTTTTGCCATACTTAATTCCTCCAATTTAAATATTATAATCTTCAAACTTTCTATATCTTTATTATAGTTTTGTTCTTGTTTTATATCTGTAACTTAATCACTTAATAAAGATTTAATTTCTTTATCCAATTCGACTTTGGTTATTTCCTCCATATGATCTCCAACAATATATCCATTTTTACCTATAAACAAAGTTCTCTGTATAGATTCAATATCATAATTCATTGCAACAGTGCTGTCCTTATCACATAAGACATTCATATTATAATTATTATTACTTCAAAACTCTTTAGCAATTTGTACTATACTTCTTCAATCATACATTATAACTAATTCACATATTTTTCATGTGATTAAATCACATATTAAATTGGAATTATCTCTTAGTATTTTATATATAAAAACATCCATCTAAGCACAAATACTAACGCCTAGATGAATAGATATAAGTACTTAAATTTATGTTAAAAGATTACTCAATCTCACTTAATATATTAGATATAAACTTTTTCTTACCGATTCTGTCCATAACTGTAGAAATTCTTTCTCCTTTTTGGCCAACTTCCCTGTAATACTTCATTATTTTATCAATAGTAGGTATTATCTTTTCTTCATCAAATATTCTTCCTAGCGAATCTCCAATTCTTATACCTCTTCCAAATCTTCCACCAACAAATATTTCAGCACCTTTTTCTTTAACAATAGCAGCATTAGTTTTGCATACTCTCACACATTCACCACAGCTAACACATAGTCCATTATTATAAACTATCTTCTTATCTACTATTTCTAAGGCTTTTTGCCTGCAGCTCTGTACACAAAGACCACATCCAACGCAATTATCTAAATTAAATTCTGGTATTGTTCTTCCCATAACTCCTATATCATTTATATTAGCTTTTGCACAATTATTGGCACAGCCAACTATTCCTATTTTGCATTTATGAGGAGTATCTGTCCCAAAATATTTGTCTTCCAATTCTCTACAGATGCCTTGCGTGTCAATGTTTCCGTGAAGACACACAGTTCCTTTACATGCAACTAATGGTCTTACTTTTTGGCCTGTCCCGCCATGACGTAACCCTAATTTTTTAGCTTCATCGATTACTTTATCTGCATCTTCATCTTTAACCCATGGTACTTCAATTTGAAGTCTAGTAGTGAGGCCAACATAGCCTCGTCCATATTTTTCTGCAATCTTATTAATCATTCTTAATTCTTCCACTGTATAATTTCCTGCTTTGCTTAAGAACCTGACTGAATAATGTTCTTTATCATTTTGCAATAGAAATCCTAAAACTTTCATTTCCTTTTGTCTCTTAGCATTAACCATAAACGATATGCATCTCCCTCAAATATGTAATTTATTCTAATTAATTAGTTTTAATATCTTAAAGTATAATATTGGATTATTGGTAAGTAAAATAAGAATTTATAATATAACCATAAATATATCTAATGATTCAATATGGTGTTTGATGTTTATGCTTATACTAAAATTTATATGAGATATCGTATTACAATCTTTATTGTTAACATTATTGACATATGCCACTTATAAGTTTATTATAATATATAAAGGGCATATGCCAATAACCTTTTTGTTATATATGCTCCTTTAATATTTTGTTGGAGGTTTATATTATGAAAATAGCATTACCATCACGTAACAATAATATCGATGATCACTTTGGACATTGTGAATATTACACAATCTTTACAGTTAATACACAATCTAAAGAAATAACAGATTCCGAAACTATTTCATCACCAGCTGGCTGTGGCTGCAAATCAAATATTGCAACTACTCTTTCTGGCATGGGAGTTAAAGTTCTGCTTGCTGGAAATATGGGTGAAGGTGCTGTAAGAGTGTTAAATAATGCTGGTATAGATGTTTTACGCGGCTGCTCTGGAGATATCAAAACTGTAGCTTTAAAATGGCTTGAAGGTTCTCTTGTAGATTCTGCTGACGTCTGTCATGAACATGAATGCCATAACGAATAAACTCAATTAAAAAGTTGTTCATAGTAATTTTTTGAATTACTATGAACAACTTTTTTATGTATTAATTATTGAAGATCCTTAAATATTTCTTTATACAAAGCTTCAAAAGCACTATTCTTCCTCCATATAAAATAAAAACAATGTTTTTTCTGCAAATCCTCAATTTCAACTTTTTGTAAACTACCATTTTCTAATTCTTCTTTTACTGCCGCTTCATATATGGCTGTAATTCCATTGCTATTTTTAACTAAATACTTTATTGTATTAATATTTCCTATTTCTATAACTTTATTAAAATCTTTTATAGTCAAGTTTTGTTCTTCTAAATTTTTTTCAAAAATATCCCTTGTTCCAGATCCCTTTTCTCTTACAATCAAGCTTTCTCCAAGTAGGTCTTCTAATACTTTAGGCTGCTTTTGAAATTTATAATCTTTTCCTGCTACACAAATATAGTTTTCCTTTGAGTATACAACATAATCATATTCGCTTTTAATAAAATATCCTTCTACTAATGCAAAATCAATTTCACCATGTTCTAATTTATTAAGAAGTTCCTTAGTATTTCCTGCAATCATCGTAATATTTATATTACTATTTTTATTCAAATAGTTGTGAAGTTTTAAAGGCAATATAAATTCCCCAATTGTAAGGGTTGCACCAAATTTAAGATTCCTTACTCCTGATTTTTCTTCAAAAATTTTTTCTTTTAAGAATTTTTCATCATGTTTCATTGTTATAGCAGTTTGATACAAGATCTCCCCTGCTTTTGTGAGCCTTATTTTTTTCCCTTCGTATTCAAACAGCTTAATTTCATAAGTTTTTTCTAAATATTTAATATGTTGTGATACGGCAGGTTGTGTAATACAAAGTACTTCTGATGCTTTTGTGAAATTCATATATTCACATACAGTTAAAAAGGTATCTATTCTAAAATCTAACATATTTTCACCTCTATAATATACTATAACATATTCTTATTAATATATAAAAATAAATAATTTTTCCTTATAGATATAATATGCTAGTATATTTTTGAATAAAAAATTATGATTAATATAAGCTCAAATATTACAACTTCTCTATCTGAATCTGGTAAATACTTCATCACAATGGCAAAAAAGAAAAAAGCTAGAAATACTTTTTCTAGCTAAATCTATTAAATATTTTGTTCTGTATTATTACCTTTACACCAATTTCTGCAAAATCCTGCTTTTTTACTGCACATAACTTTATCTGAACCACAGTTTGGACAAACAACTCTATCTTGATCATAGTTTATTTCATAAATTGTTCCACATTCTGCACATTTAAATTTGCAAAGCTTCGTAGTATAGTGACCACCACTTATTCTTATTGCCTTGCCTTCTGTTAATGCTGTGGCTACTTTTTTTCTTGCACTGTCTATTATATTTTGAAAAGTTTGCCTGGATACTTGCATTTTTTCAGCACATTCCTCTTGATTTAGCTCTTCTATATCTTTAAGCCTCATTGCTTCAAGTTCTTCTACTTTTAAAACTATTTCTTCTATTTGACATTTTGGTTTTCCACATGGTACAAAAAAATCATCTTCTGGGAAAAATTCCACTCTTCTAAACTTAGTTGGTCTTGCCACTTTTTTATCCTCCTTGGATTACTATATATTCAATATTAACATAATACTTAAATCTGTTATAAATATTTATATATTTAATTATACTAGATTAAATAAAATGCTTCAAATTTGTATGTCCAGTAACAAAACCACATATTGCTAGCAAAAAAACACTATATATTTTCTACATCTTATAGTCTAAAATTTCATCTTAACATCATTTATTTAATTTTATAAATTCATATATAATTTCAGCCGCGTCACCAACAATTTCTGAACATGGACGTTTCTTATAATATTCAGTTGTCCTTTCTTCTGGGATATAATTATCCTTTTTATTTGATAATCCTAAGAGCTCTCTACAAACTATTGAACCATTCTTTTCCTCAAATTGTTCAGCCAACTCCTGAATTTTCTTATAATGTTTAGCTTTAGATAAGCTATCCTTCGGATCACTATAACCATATTTCATACCAGCTACCATAAACATACCGCTTACTGCTCCACAAACCTCACGTAACCTACCCATTCCTCCTCCAAAGGAAGACGATAATTTAAGTGCTGTTTCAAAATCTATATTGCATTCTTCACAAAGAGCACCAAACACAGATTGAGAACAATTATATCCTTGTTTAAATAAATCCATAGCTCGTTCCCTTATATTATTCATTTATATTCTCCTTATTTTACTTTAATTAATTTAACTTGGCCCATAGTGTTATTTTTAAATATTATTAACAAAACTAATGTTTTGTATGATTTCACAACTATATATGTTCTAGCTTAATTTCACTTTATTTTAAGCCATATATTTACTTATTCTTGATATCTCAAAAAGGTGGAAATACTCAAAATAAAGTTTTCCACCCCAAATCTAATGGTTTAAAAGAATTTATTCTTAAACTTAACAAATGTAATTTCTTATGTTCTGCCACATATCTTTAATAGAACTGAATGCTTTACTATTTTCATAATCTTTAATTGGTTTTAAATCATCTATAGCTTCAATAACATCATTATGTTGAATTTTGCCTACTAAAACTAAGCCTTCATTTTTAACGAATTCCTCTATTTTATTACTCATCTCTTCATTTATGTCAAATTTATTAATACAAACCATTGTAAATACCCCAAATTGTTCACATAAAGCTACTACTCTCATTAAATGTTCAAAACCAGATTTTGTAGGTTCTGCAACAACTAAAACAACATCGCTTCCTATAATAGATGATATTATTGCTGATTCACTTCCTGTTGATTCATCACTTATAATTAATTGTTCATCAGAATTGAATTCTCTTCCATTTTCTCTTAAATGATTTATTAATTTTCCCGGAAGATCTTTTACTACACCAATTTCTGTACCTAAAGTTATACCATTATCTAGTTCAACTAAAGAAGATGCTATAGTAGTTTTTCCGACTCCACCTTTGCCACTAAGTATTGATATTTTCATAACTCCTGCTATTCCTCCAATCTAATTATAAATTTCTCTATTCAATTGTAATTTCTTCGGATTAGTCTTTATTGAATTTTCTAATCCCGAAGTTATAGCAATGCTATCATAATTTAACCATCACCACAAAATTAGTGGCATTTGACAATTATTATATTACTCTCATAATTTGTTACTGTCAAATGCTATTAATTATTACGACAAACTGATATAATCTAAATATGCTTTTGCCTAATTTTTCAAATTAAAATCATATATGACTTTAATAAGAATGGAGTGTTAAAATGAGACTAACAACATTAATAGAAAACTCTCAAGATGATAGTAAATTATTAAAATATGAACACGGATTATCTATGTTTATTGAAACAAGCAAATGTAAAGTTCTTTTTGATACAGGAAAAACAGGTGATTTTATCGATAATGCTGAAAAATTAAATATCAATCTTAAAGATGTCGATGTTTTAATATTGAGTCATGCTCATTATGATCATTGTGGTGGTGTAAAAAAATTATTAGATACTTACAATATAACTCCTACAATTATAGTAAGTGAACATTTTTTTGAAAAAAGTGAAAGGTATCATTATTCAGATGGCAAACTTAAATCTGATTTTTCAAAGGAGAGCGGCTATAAATATGTTGGTATAGATTTTAATAAGAAATACCTTCAAAGCAAAAATGTTCCCATAAATTTTGTGCATGATGATGTATTAAAAATAAGTGATGAAATCCTTGTATTTTCTAACTTTAATAAATACTATGAATTTGAAAAGCTAAACAAAGATATGCAGCTTAAAATTGGTGATAAATATGAAGTTGATACTTTTAATGATGAAATATCTCTAGGCGTCAAAACTAAAAATGGAATTGTTATATTACTTGGTTGTGCTCATCCAGGATTTTTAAATATTGTAGAAACTATTAAAGAAAGAACTAATGAAAAAATAGCTGGAATAATAGGCGGAACACATCTTATAGAAGCAGATACTAATAGAATAGCAAAATCTATTAAATGTATAAACAATTTGACCCCCGGTTTATTAGGATTATCTCACTGCACTGGTGAAAATGCTGTTAAAGCAATTAATGAAAATTGTAAAAATACATTTATAAATAGAACAGGAACAATTTTAAATTTAGATTAATTGGTTTATCATCTACAAATAAACTTTTTATACATCTCCACACTTCGAATTATTTCCTAAAACAAATTTAGCTGCAAAATCTGTTTTAGGATTATTAAATATATCTTCCGGAGTTCCTATTTCACATATTTTTCCTTCATTAATAATTGCTATTCTATCTGCTAAATATAATGCTTCATTAAAATCATGAGTAACATGAATTGTTGTCGTATGCAATTTCTTATGTATTTTCTTTAAATTAACTTGAAATTCCATTTTAGTATTCGGGTCTAAAGCACTACTTACCTCATCCAATAAAAGTATTTTAGGCTTTGTTACAATAGCCCTTGCAAAAGCTACTCTTTGCTGTTCTCCTCCACTTAAATTATTAACTTTTCTATTTAGCAAATGTCCTATATTTAACATTTCAGTTATTTCATCTAAGGCTATCGTAATATCTTTCTTTTTTACCTTCCTTGCCTTAAGTCCAAAAGAAATATTCTCTCTTACTAACAAATGAGGAAACAATAAATAGCTCTGATATACAAGACCAATATTTCTGTTTTCTGGTGATACTTTTGTAATATTGAGCTCATCAATATATATATCACCTTTATCTAATTTATACATTCCAGCTATTGATTCAAGAATAAGGGTTTTCCCTGTTCCTGTAGGTCCTAATATAACAAAATACTCTCCATCATTTACTCGAAAATCTATATCTTTGAGCTTAAATTCACCAAAATCCTTATGAATGTGATTAACTTTAAGCATAAATTCACTTCTTTCTACTTTTTTGAATACAGTCTCTCTTTTTTACATACAAATTCAAAAGTAATTAATCCTATAATTGAAATAATTATTAATATTGTTGCTGCTGCTAAAGCTTTATCTAACTTTCCACCTGATAAATTTAGAAAGATTGCTACTGGTAATGTTTCAGTTTTCATTCTTATGGATCCTGCAAGCATTAAAGCAGTTCCAAATTCTCCAAGAGTATTTGTCCAAGTTATAATTATAGCTGTAATCAACCCATTTTTAGCTAAAGGAATACTAACTTTAAAGAATGTTCCAAAACTTCCGTAACCCAGAGTTCTTGATATAAATTCAAGCTTAGGATTTATATCCTCAAAAGTTGTTCTTATAATCCTAATCATATATGGAGCATTAATAAAAAAATGAGCTAATATAATTCCCTTGATTGAAAATACTGGATCCAGATTTAATTTATTGAGTATGGCGCTAATTCCATCATTACTAAATAGCAATAATAGTGCAATTCCTGATGCAATTGGCGGAATCGAATTTGGAATTTGAATTATTCCACTAATTACTCCTTTCCCATAAAATTTGAATTTTGCTAGTCCATAGGCTATAGGAATTGCAAATATTAATGAAATCAAAGTTGCTATTGTTGATGTATATAAAGTCATTTTTATTGAAAATTGAATTTCAGCATCCATAAGGCTTTCTAAAAGATAAGGAAAACTTCTTTTTAATACTGAGCATATAGTAAGTAATATAAATCCTGTAAGTATAATTACGAATATACTTATAATTGTTTTAAAAAGAATGTCTTTATACTTTTCTTTAAACATATATCGCTACCTTTATTGTATTGGTTTTAAATTAAATTTTTTCAAGATTTCCTTTGACTCATCAGATTCTGTAAAATTCATAAACTCCTGCGCCAACTCATTTTCACTTGAACTTTGCAGTGTACATACAGGAATAGTTTTAATCATATTTTCATTCTCTGGAATGCTTATTAAGTCTAAATCCTTAGATGAATTTAAAATGTTATCTTCCCATACAATTGAACAATCTCCTTTACCTTGAGAAAGGAAAGTGACAACTTCATTCACAGTACTAAAAGTAGATACTATATTATTTTTTGCAGCATCTAATATTCCTTGTTTTTCGAATAATTTATTCGCTAGTTTGCCTAATGGTGTGACTTGTGGGTCACCCAAAATAACTTTAACACCTGGATTTCCAAAATCTTTTAGAGACTTAATATTAGCTGGATTTCCCTTAGGAACAGCAATAGCTGGTATATGTTTAGCTAATTCTTTTTTATCTTTTATTAAATTCTTATCCTTTGCAGATTGATAATCTTCCACTGATGCTAAAATGCAAAGATCACCTTTTTTAGAAATTTCCATTTGACTAATAAGTTCGGTAGAATTTGCATATGTAAATTGAACATCAGCACCATATTTTTCTTTAAATTCTTCTCCAATGGCTTCCATTGGATTATTTATCCCAGCTGCACAATATACAAGTAATGATTTCCCTTCAAATCTTTTCTTTTCAGATGAATCAGTTTGGGATATCTCATTTTTAGAGCTATTTGAACTTACTTGCGCTGATTTTTGTATTCCGCTGCACCCTGTAATTAGTGCTATCATTATTAGATTAATTGCCCCTATCCATATAATTTTTTTAAATTTCATTTATACTCCCCCTACTCATTTATAGCGTAAAACAATAAAACATGGCATAACACAACTTTTTATTTTCACAACGTCGTGTTATACCATGTTTTGTTATATTATAAATCATTCTGCTAATCATTTCAATATATTTTATTGTCAAATGCCAGAAAAATATATTGACTTACTACAGCAATCAACTTATTATTAATTGTAAATAAAACTCATTTTTATATTAGAATATAAATTTAAAGGAGGGTTTATAGATGTATATTTCTGATGAACTTATAGACAGATTTATAAAAGAGGATGTACCTTATATAGATCTAACAACTTTAGCTTTAGGAATTAGTGGCCAAAAAGGTAAAATTCAATTTTTCACTAGAGAAGATGCTGTTCTTTGTGGCACTGAAGAAGTTGTGAAAATATTTAACAAGTTAAATATAGAGTTAATCAAAACTCAATCATCAGGGACTTTAATGAAAAAAGGTGAAATTTTCCTTGAAGGAAAAGGTAATGCTGAAGATCTACATATGGCATGGAAAGTCTCACAAAACATTCTTGATTATAGTTCTGGAATCGCTACAAAAACAAAAAAACTAGTTGATATAGTATCTAAAATAAATCCAAATCTACATATTATTACAACCCGTAAAGTCGTTCCAGGAACAAAGGAGTTGGCAATTAAAGCAATTATTGCAGGGGGAGGTTTTCCTCACAGATTAGGGTTATCTGAAACTATACTAATTTTTAAGCAACACCTAAACTTTTTAGGAGGAATTAATGAGCTTATAAAAATAATAGATAATGTAAAATCTAAAGCCTGCGAGAAAAAGGTAATAGCCGAAGTAGAAAATATAGATGATGCTATAAAGCTTTGCAGTAACGGTATTGATGGTATTCAGTTTGATAAAGTTTCATATAATGATTTAAAATCATATGTAGATACTCTTAGAAACATTAATCCTTCAATTGTTATTTTAGCTTCTGGAGGTATTAATGAAAACAATATTGAAGAATATGCAAAAACAGGAGCAAGCGCTATCGTAACAACTTCTCTATATTATGCAAAACCTATTGATATTGGCTGTAGAATAACAAAAGATATCGTATGAGTAAATAAAACTTTATAATAAGTTTATCTATAATTTTCCTTTACTTGTAAAATACTTTATCTCTTTATTTATAATAAGCCTTCTAAAATAATATGCAATAATAGCAAAACCTATTAATTCAGGTAAATAATAAGTAGGGTCTGTTATAAGTCTAACAATATCACTACTCACCCAATTACCTTCTGGCCTTACAGGAAACGTCCATCCCAAGTATGGCCATAATAATATATTGGGATATAACCACATGCTATCTAATACTAAATGAATAGAACTACAAATTCCTAATAATAAAATATTATTCTTGCCACGTTTATTTAGCACATATAACCCAATCACTATTAATAAAAAAGAAAATAATAACGTATGCCCAAAAATGCGGCTATTATGAAATATACTACGAAATAAACCCGCACCAATTGGTTTATCTATAATATCAGGTAGTATTGAACCAATCAAAACAATTCTATAATCAATTAAAACTTCATCACTTAACTTTTTATTTTTATCTTTATAAGAAATTATTTCATATGCCTTTATTGCTTCAGTTGTTAGCCCTAAATGTCCAAAAAAAATCATTTGTTGCCCTCCTTTTATTCAATATATTAAATTTTAACATTAGATTTTCAAAAAATCCATATAAGGCTATTCATATACCCGATTATTTAATATCGTAAAAAGCAGGTAATTTAACTTTAGTTAAACTACCTGCTAAACATACAAATTCACTATACATATATATATCCTTTAAATAAATAAGTTTAATCCAGAACCTTCTGTTGATCCTAAATAAGAAGCAACTCCGCCTATTTCAACTCCATCAATAAATTCTTCTTTTTTTATTCCCATTAAGTCCATGCTCATTGAACATGCAACTACTTTAACACCCATATCTATTGCATTTTTAATAAGAGTTTCTAAATCATCAACATTATGTTTTTTCATTATTTGTTTTATCATTGCAGGACCCATTCCCATCATGTTCATTTGTGATAATGGTAATTTCCCTGGATGAGCTGGTAACATAACGTCAAACATTTTTTCCATAATATCCTTAGAAACACTAGGCTTATCTGCACGCTTTAATATGTTAAGCCCCCAGAATGTAAAGAACATAGTAACTTCTTTCCCCATAGATGCAGCTCCAGTAGCTATTATAAACGAAGCTATTGCCTTATCTAAATCTCCACTAAATACAACTAATGTTGCTCCATTCTTTTCTACGACATTTGGTGAAACAGTATTTTCTCTTGAAGTTGATGCTGAACCCTTTTGAATATATGCTATAAATGCTTTTTCTTTATTATTAAATTCTGATTTTAATAAAGTATTTCCTGTTGAATCACACCATGATTTTATGTCTTTTGTAAATCCAGGATCACTTGCTTTAACTTCTAATATATTGCCATTTTCCATCTTCTTAATTTCTTCAAATACTCGCTTTATAGGACCTGGGCATTGGAGTCCACATGCATTTAAAGTAATGTTTGCATTTATTTCCGTTATATCTAAATCTTCTAACTTCATTACAGCCACCTCATCTTTTATTTCTTCATTATTCTTATATTGGTTTCTAATGCTTTCCTCTGCTCTTTTTGCATATAAATATGTCTTTACACCACCATCTATATTTATGCATTGTAATCCATTTTGTTCTAGTATTCTGCTGGCAACATATCCTCTAAGTCCAACTTGACAAGTTACGTATATGTTTTTATCCTTAGGAATTTCATTTAATCTTTCTCTTAATTGTCCAAGTGGAATATGAATTGAATTATCAAGACTACCTGTAACTAATTCAAACTCTTCTCTAACATCAATTATCAATGATTTTTCTTTGTCTAATTTATCTATTTCGTTCCATTGAATTGTTTTAGTAAATCCTTCAATAATATTTGACGCATAGTATCCAAGCATATTAACAGGATCTTTTGCTGAGTTATATGGAGGTGCATAACAAGGTTCTACATCTTGTAAGTCAAAAACAGTTAAATTCCCTTTTATAGCAGTAGCAAGCACATCTATTCTTTTTTCAACTCCATCAAGTCCCACACCTTGAGCCCCAAAGATTTTTCCTGACTTTGGATCAAATAGCATCTTAAAAGCTATAGGGAAAGAACCCGGATAATATCCTGCATGAGAACCTGGATGAATATGAATCGCTTCGTATTTTATCTCTAATCTCTTTAGTGTCTTTTCGTTATTACCTGTTGTTGCTACTGTATAATCAAATACCTTCGCAACAGATGATCCAAGAGTTCCTTTGTATTCAGTATTCTTTCCACATATATTATCTGCTACTATTCTTCCTTGTCTATTAGCAGGCCAAGCAAGCGGAATCATTGTTGGCTTTTTATTTACAAAATCCATAATTTCAACTGCGTCTCCCAATGCATAAATGCTTGGGTCAGAAGTTTTCATAAATTTATCAACTACAATAGCGCCTCTTTCATTTAGGTTAAGATTAGCTTCTCTTGCAATTGTTGTTTCTGGTTTAACACCAATTGATAATATTATCATATCTGTTGTGATTTCTTTTCCGCTACTTAGTATTATCTTTTTACCCTTATTATCAAATGCTGCTACTCCATCTTTTAATATTAATTCTACATTTTTATCTATTAGATGTTCATGAATTATACTTGCCATTTCTATATCAAGAGGAGCCATTACTTGCTCACTTGCTTCTACAAGTGTAATATTTATTCCTCTGGCATGAAGATTTTCAGCCATTTCGAGGCCTATAAATCCTCCTCCTATTACAGTTGCATGTTTAGGTTTATAGTTATCTACATAATATTTAATTTTATCTGTATCTGGTATATTTCTTAAAGTAAATAAATTATCACATTCGTTTATTCCTGGTATCTGTGGTTTAAGTGGAGCTGCGCCTGGAGATAAAACTAAAACATCATAGGTTTCTTCATATTCCTCATCTGTTTTGTGATTTTTTATTTTAACTTTCTTATTTTCTTTATCTATGCTCATAACTTCATTTAAATTTCTTATATCTAAATTAAACTTGCTACTCATCTCTTCTACTGTTTGAACTATTAATTTTCCTCTTTCATCAATAGTTTCTCCTATATAATATGGAAGTCCACAATTAGCAAAAGATATGTATTCACCTTTTTCCACCATAATTATTTCAGCATTTTCATCTAATCTTCTAAGTCTAGCTGCTGTGGATGCGCCACCTGCAACTCCACCAACAATAATAATCTTTTTATTCATAAGAATCTCTCCTTTTAAATTTACTAATAAGTATCCTAAAATAATAAAATTGCTATTCTTTTAAATATCCCTAAGATTATTCATTAATCTCGTTTCCAGAATTGCAATATATCTTAATTTAAGTTTAATTAATATAGTTAATATTGTCTGTGACTTTATCACACGAAAAACTTTTGGAATGATTCTTTAGATATTCCTTCATTAACATCAAAAAAAATATTAACTTAAGAGTGTAACGTGCAAAATAAAAAGCTATTAATTAGTTAATATTGAAAGGAATGCAGGTGAGGCAGGAACATATATTTTATTTTATATGTAAATTACCATTTTGGGAGTACCGCCAAATGATTAAATTTTAATCAGTGGCAATACTCCCGTATTATTCTATATTCCTCTATAGCCTATCGAGACTTAGACTTTTATGTAAACCTCAAAATTTTACTCATTCAACAATGATTTCATTTTTGTTTCAGTATCAGTTCCTGCTATAGGGGTATGTATAATCAATGTTAAGCCAGAATTATCAAAAACATTATATTTACTGACTTCAAAATTTAAGGTTCCCGCAATAGGATGGTTCAATTGCTTATAAACTTCATTATCACTTTGGACTTCATGTAACGGCCACCATAAATTAAATTCTATACTTTCCATTTTAATATCATCAATAAACTGGGCAAGCCAAGAATCATTAATATACTGCCCACATGTTGAACGAAATCTACCCAGTAAACCTTTGGCATGTAGATCCCAGTGAACATATAACTGTTTATATTTGTTATCGGTAAACATCGCCCAAACTATATTTCGTTCACGATCATTCATTTCATTAAAATTACCAAGTATTGAACATGCTGCTTTGTTCCAAGCAATAACATTCCATCTCTGATCCATTATTAGAGATGGAGAGAATACTAAATTATCCAGAACATGTTGAAGTATTGGACTTACTGTTTCTTGATATGCCGGTATATCTACTGGAATCGGAAGGTTTGCCAAAGAATAAAGATGAATGCGTTCTTGTTTATTAAGTAATAAAACTCTAGATAAACTTTCTATTACTTGAGTTGAAACTTGAATAGTTCTTCCTTGTTCAAGCCATGTATACCACGTTAATCCAATACCAGCTAATTGGCATACTTCCTCTCTTCTTAATCCTTGAGTACGCCGACGAGTTCCTAATGAAAGTCCTACTTGCGATGGCAAGACCTTTTTTCTTCGAGTTTTTAAAAAATCGGCTAGCTCTTTATATCGATATTCCTCATTATTCAAATTCATCATCAATCCTGTCTATTATAATTTATACTAGTATAATTTCACTCCTATTAATATTATAAAACCTGTATTATTATACTTCTAGAAAAACTTGCCAGAATAAACAAGATTTTTTACTTAGCTGTAGAAATTCTGCAGATTCAAAGGAGGATATTTATGAAACTACAATCATTGAAACTAGTTTGTTTTTCACCTACTGGAACAACAAAAAAGATTATCCAAGGTATTGCATATGGAATTAATCAAGGTACTACGGAGTTGATTGATATTACCAAACCAGATGCGAGAAAGCAACAAATACAAACATCTGAAAATGAATTACTTGTTGTTGCAGTACCAGTTTATATGGGAAGAGTGCCCGAACTCTTAAATGAATGGCTGTATTCAATTAAAGCTCGTAACACGCCTGCTGTATGTATCGTCGTTTACGGTAATCGTGTTTATGACGATGCACTACTTGAGCTTAAAGATATTTTAATAAAATGCGGATGTAAACCAATAGCTGGTGCAGCATTTATTGGAGAACACTCCTTTTCTAGTTCCGAAACACCAATCGCCGAGGCCCGTCCTGATGCAAGTGATTTAAATAAAGCAGAATTATTTGGTCGTAAAATATATGATAAGCTACTATCTATTTCATTGGTCGATCAAATTTCTGATATAAATGTACCTGGGAACTATCCCTATGGAGGAATTACAAAGTTATGGAATGTTGATTTCATAGCAGTTAGTAATGATTGTACGCAATGTGGAATTTGTGCAAAAGAGTGTCCTGTTGGTGCTATCGATTCAGAAAATTGCAATTTGATTGATAATGAAAAATGCATTACTTGTTGTGCATGCATCAAGAACTGTCCACAAAACGCCAGAATGGTTAAAACCAGTCTAGTCAAAGACGCTGCAATACGACTAAACAACCTCTATAAAGATCGAAAGGAACCAGTATTCTTTTTATAAAGAGCAACAGCCTAAAAAAGTTTGAATTTAGGTATCCAAAGTATTAACATAGCTCCAATCCATTCATCTCAATATAAAAGCATAGTCTGTGTAAACTTCATTTGATAATTTATTATATTATCATGAAGTTTACGCAGACTAGGTTATCTATATTTCAAATTTTCTTTACAATAGAGATGAGAATTAAAATTTATCTAAAATTATATTTAGTAACAATACTTTCTCTATTCTTTGTTTTATCATTAAAGTATTCATAAAATGATAATGCCAAAAAGCTTCCTGTTATATTATAAACATTATTGAATCCTAAATTTTGTAGTGCTAAAGTCGCATTGTAGCTTCTTTGACCAGTTCTACAATGTAAATATACCGGTTTATCCTTTGGTATTTCGTTTGTTCTTTGTCTTAATTCACTTAATGGAATATTCACAGCATTTTTAATATGACCATTTGAAAATTCTCCTCTTTCTCTCACGTCTACTATATATGCATTGTGTTCTACAAGGCCCCTGACTAAATCAACATTAACTTGTTTAAAGTCGCTATTTAAAAGGTTTGATCCAACATAACCAGCATAATTAACAACATCCTTTGCTGTTGCAAATGGTGGTGCATAACATAATTCTAAATCTTTTAAATCTTCTAC
>NZ_AUUU01000099.1 GCF_002760435.1 Clostridium sp. LS | reverse complement strand
TTTCTTCCTTAATCATTCATCATTCATTTTTCACCACTCAAAAATCTCACAATCGTATATATCACTCAATTTCAACAATTAATAATTCTATAATTTCCTACGACTTTAAAAAAGAACTAAGATCAATTTTCTCAGTTCTCATTAATATATTTATTTTATTCACTTTTCCTTCTTTTATTCCATCGCTTCATTAATTAGATGCTTTCTACAAATATTATTAGGACGTAAATTATCTTTTTGTATCCTTTTGTGCTTAACTGCAATAAACTATATTATAACAATTAATAGTAAGGTGGTAAAATGAATCCTTTAATTAATATGCTGTTAGCTTCACTTTTTAATGGCATGGGCGGAGGAATGCGAAATCCCATGATGGGAGGCAATCCGAACCAATCTGGAGGCATGAATCCCAATATGAACATGATGGGCGGCAATCCTCTATTAAACATGCTTATGGGAAGTATGGGCGGCGGCATGAATAATATGAATGGCAATCCATTAATGAATATGCTGATGGGGAATATGGGCAATATGAATGGTATGGGTAGTATGAATAATATGAATAATACCAATACTAATCCATTTAACAATTCCAATGCCAATACCAATGCTAATTCTAGTAATGCCAACAGTAATTCATTTAATAACAGTAATGGGGCTGCTCCAAACTTAAATGATATTAGTTCCATTTTAAGTATGCTAATGGCAAACTCTAATAACATGGGCATGAATACCATGAATAACAATATGAATAGAAATTCTTATTCAAAAAAAAGATAAGGATGCCAATAGGCAGCTTAACTCATAAGCTGCCTATTTGATTATGCGTATATACAGCATATAAATTATACTTACGCGCAAATTAATCGAAATTAGATACATGTTTGTTCCTCAGGACTATGAAAATATCGCTGAAAGCACTAAAATGGAGGTTGTGCCTAATTTAGCTTGCTCCAACTATTTAGTTGGACAAGCTAAATTAGAACAACCTCCCTTTAAGCGCTTTTAGCAGCTCATTTTCAAATGCCTGTTTCACAAACATGTATCTAATTTCTTTGCCTTAATTTGCGCTTAAATATAATTAACTGTGGTATAAATGCATTCATTTATAAGTAGATAAGAATTTAATATTGGTATATAACTAATTTCACTTTTGTTTAGGAAAACAGAAAACATTTTTTATGAAGTCAAATCTCAGTTTATAATTGTATAGTAAGCCTTTTCTATTAATTTGCTTAATTATATTTATTACTTATTGTTTGGTTTATGAATGATAGGTTACTATTTTAAGCTAATACAACTTCTATCGATACATAAATGTAAATATATACATTTGTGAATTAAAGTCATTTTTATTATACTAATGTTAATTTTAATTAAAAATTATTATTCTTTGTAATTTATTATAAAAATTTAAAATACCTATTTACTTTTTTATAGTAAGCGGTTACTATAAAAATAAGAAGGAGGAATGAAATATGCAAGATATTAATTTATTAAAAAGTAATTTTACTGATTTATTTAAGAAGGACTCTGAGAATGTTTTCTTTTCACCAGGTAGAGTTAATTTAATTGGTGAGCATACTGATTATAATGGTGGTAATGTTTTCCCTTGTGCTCTTACAATAGGAACTTATGCTTTAGTAAGAAAAAGAGAAGATAAAAAAGTTTTAGTCAGCTCTTTAAATTTCGAAGAACTAGGAATTATAGAATTTGATTTAGAAAATATGGTTTATAAAAAACAGCACGACTGGGCTAATTATCCTAAAGGAGTAATTAAAACTTTTGAAAATCACGGCCATAATATTTCTAATGGTTTTGAAATATTATTCTATGGGAATATCCCTAATGGATCAGGATTATCTTCTTCTGCTTCAATAGAAGTTTTAATGGGTACAATATTAAATGATTCATTTAATTTAAATATTGATATGGTAGATATAGTTAAAATGTGCCAAGAAGCTGAAAATAAGTTCATTGGAGTAAATTGTGGAATAATGGATCAATTTGCTATCGGCATGGGAAAAGAAAATTGTGCTATTCTTTTAGATTGTAATACTTTAAAATATTCTTATAGCACCTTAGCTATGGATGGTTATAAAATAGTAATTGCTAATACAAACAAAAAACGAGGACTCGCTGATTCTAAATATAACGAAAGACGTAGTGAGTGTGAAACTGCTTTAGCAGAAATACAAAAGTTAAAAAATATAAATGCCTTAGGTGAACTTACAGAGGAAGAATTTGAAGAAATTAAATCTTGTATTTCAGATCCTATTAAGGCAAAAAGGGCTAAGCACGCAGTATATGAAAATAGAAGAACTTTAAAGGCAGTAAAGGCTTTAGAAGCTAACGACTTGGCTTTATTCGGAAAACTTATGAATGATTCTCATATTTCTTTAAGAGATGACTATGAAGTTACAGGAATAGAATTAGATACTTTAGTTTCTCTTGCTTGGGAAAGTGACGGCGTAATTGGAGCTCGTATGACAGGCGCAGGCTTTGGCGGATGTACAGTAAATATTGTAAAAGAAGATTGTATAGATTCATTTATAGAAAAAGTAAAAGCTGAATATACAAACAAAATTGGATATGAACCTAGCTTCTACGTAGTTAGTATTTCAGACGGAACAAGAAAAATCAGTTAAAATTTGTTTAATAAAAACTTAATTAATAAAATTATTGTTTATGAAATAGAATAGATTCAGATGAATTAATTTTCTGAGTAAATATCTATTAAAATAAAGGAGATGTTAATATGTCAATATTAGTTTGTGGTGGTGCTGGATACATTGGTTCACATACAGTACATGAACTTATAAAACAAAATAAAGACGTTATAATAGTTGATAATTTGCAATCAGGTCATATAAAGGCTGTTCACCCAAAAGCAAAATTCTATAAAGGGGATATTCGTGACTCTGAATTTTTAGATAAAGTTTTTTCTGAAAATAATATTGAAGCTATTATACATTTTGCTGCTAATTCCCTAGTTGGCGAGAGTATGGTGAAGCCTTTACTATACTTCAATAATAATGTATATGGAATGCAAGTTTTACTTGAAAGCATGGTAAAACACGATATAAAGAATATTGTTTTCTCTTCAACTGCAGCTGTATATGGAGAACCAAAGAAAATTCCTATCTGTGAAGACGATGAAACAAATCCTACCAACACTTATGGTGAAACAAAATTAACTATGGAAAAAATGATGAAATGGGTTAACAAGGCTAATGGGATAAATTATGTTTCATTAAGATACTTTAATGCGGCAGGTGCTTTAGAAGACGGAAGCATCGGTGAAGACCACTCTCCTGAAAGCCACTTAATACCATTAATTCTTCAAGTTCCTCTTGGAAAAAGAGAAGCTATAACTGTTTTTGGTGAAGATTATGATACTCCTGACGGTACTTGTATAAGAGATTATATCCATGTACTTGATTTAGCTGATGCACACATTAAAGCTGTTGAGTATTTACTAAATGGTAATGAAAGTAATATCTTTAATCTAGGTAATGGTGTTGGCTTTAGCGTAAAAGAAATGATTGATTCAGCTAAGGAAGCAACTAGCGAAGAAATTAACGTTGTTGTAGGCGAAAGAAGAGCTGGAGATCCTGCAAGGTTAATAGCTTCAAACGAAAAAGCACAAAAAATCCTAGGATGGACTCCTAAATATACTGATGTGAAGGCTATTATCAAAACAGCTTGGACATGGCACAAAAACAATCCTAATGGCTTTGAAGACAGAGAACTTTAATCAGTTATAAGTTAACAATTCACAGTTTACAGTTAAGGAGGAAAAGCCTACGGCTTTTCAAACGAATACTTTTTAGAAATCCCCAAAAGGGATTTCATCCTTAACTTGTCACTAAGATTAAGGGGGTTTTAACATGATAAATATAAATCATGAAATAAATAGACTTATAAATTTTGCATTAAAAAAGGAACTTATAACTGCTGACGACGTAATATATTCTACTAACATGTTACTTGGAACTCTAAATATTAATGAGTTTGAAGTTTCCGAAGTTTTTGAAGACCTTGAAACTCCAACTCCTATTTTAGAAAATATTTTAGATTACGCTTGTGAAAATCAATTAATTGAAAATACAGTAACTGAAAGAGATTTATTTGATACTGCAATTATGAATTGCGTTATGCCAAGACCTTCAGAAGTTATTAGTAAATATAATAACTTATACAATCTATCCCCACAAAAGGCTACTGAATACTACTATGATTTGAGCATAGCTTCCAATTATATTAGAAAAGATAGAATTGATAAGAATATAGTTTGGAAAGCACCTACTGAGTATGGTGACCTAGATATAACTATTAATTTATCAAAGCCCGAAAAAGATCCAAGAGATATAGCTAAGGCTAAACTAGTTAAATCCAGCTCATATCCAAAATGTTTATTATGTAAAGAAAATGAAGGATTTTATGGACATATAAATCATCCTGCAAGGCAAACACATAGAATTATACCTTTAGATTTTGATACGCAAAAATATTATTTGCAGTACTCCCCTTATACTTATTATAATGAGCATTGTATAATATTAAATAGTGAACATATCCCTATGAAAATCAATAAAGACACTTTTAGAAATTTATTAGCATTCACGGATATACTGCCTCATTACTTTGCTGGATCAAATGCTGATTTACCTATAGTTGGCGGTTCAATACTGTCTCACGATCACTATCAAGGAGGTCACTATACTTTTGCTATGGAGGAAGCTCCAGTAGAAAAGAAATATACAATTAAAAATTACGAAGATATTGAAATAGGACGAGTTAAATGGCCTATGTCTGTCATTAGAATTTCAAGTGCTAATAAAGATAGGCTATTAGATTTAGCAGATGAAATTTTATCTTCTTGGAGAAGTTATTCTGATGAATCTGTAGATATAATTAGTCATACAAATGATGAACCACATAATACAATAACTCCTATTGCAAGAAAAAGAGAGAATAAGTATGAACTTGACTTAGTTCTACGAAATAATAGAACTAGCGCTGAGCATCCTCTTGGTATTTTCCATCCTCATGATGAAGTCCATCATATTAAAAAGGAAAATATAGGTCTTATAGAAGTTATGGGGCTTGCAGTTCTTCCTGCTAGATTAAAAGATGAGTTAAATACTCTAAAAGAATATTTAATTAATAAAAAAGCTGATATTTCAAATGATGAAGCTGTAGCAAAACACTCTGATTGGTATAAATACCTTTTAGAAAAATACCCAAATTTATCTAATGAAAACGTTGATGGTATATTAGAAGACGAAGTTGGTCTTAAATTTTTAGAAGTATTATGTCATGCTGGCGTATTCAAAAGAAATGATTTAGGATTTGCTGCTTTTGATAAATTTATAAATATATTATAAGGTGGAGTAATTATGAAAATAACTATAGTAGACGTGGCTAAAAAAGCAAATGTTTCTGTTGCAACAGTTTCAAGAGTGATGAATGGAAATTACCCTGTAAAAGAAGAAACTAGAAAGAAAGTATTAGAAGTAATAGAGGAACTTAAATATATTCCTAATATGCAAGCACGTGAACTTACGCAGCAAAAGTCTGCTACTATAGGTGTTGTGGTTCCTAGTATTAATAATATGTTTTTCCCAGAAGTTATCAACGGGATTGAAAGCAGCTTAAAGGTTAATTCTTTATCTTTAGTTTTAGTCTGCAGTAACAATGACAGCGAAGAAGAAAAAACATGTATCAATAATTTATTATCTAGGAATGTTTCTGGAATAATAGTTATCGATCCTAGCACAGAAAATATAAAGGCTAAATTTTATCACAATATTGCAAAGCAAACTCCACTTGTGTTTGTAAATGGACATTCAGTATCTAATAATATTTCATCAGTAGTTAATGATGAAGCTATGGGCGCAAGTATGGCTTTAAATCACCTTATAGAAAATAATCACAAAGATATTTTATTCGTTAGAGGACGAGATAGTTATTCTTATGATATAAAAGAAAAAGTCTATAAAGAGACAATGGAAGAGTTAAGAAATTATAATGCGAAAAATATTATCAACATTGGTAATGGAAATAGTAGTGATACTGTGGACAATACTGTTAATATATTTCTTGATGTATTAAAGAAATCCTCTGCAACTGCTGTTTTTGCATGTAATGATCTTATGGCTGTCGGTGTTCTTAATGCTTGTAAGAAACTGAATATAAATGTACCAAAAAAACTATCAATTATTGGGTTTGATAATATAGATTTAAGTAAATTTGTGGAACCCAAGTTAACTACTATAGATCAAAATATGTTTCTTCTAGGATCAAATGCAGCTTCGCTTTTAATCGAGAAGATTGAATACGATAATTTACATAGTAAAAGAATAATCCTTATGAACTCTTTAATTGAACGCGAAACCGTAAGCCCAGTATAAAATATATAAACACTAAGTATATTAGTTTTAAGTATAAATAAACCATAAAATTGGCTATATGTTCACTGTCTAGGACTATTAAGATTATGCTAGAAAATACTAATAGAACTCCCCTCTACTAGTATGCTTTTAACAGCTTTTCTTATAAGTCTTCCCAGTGAGCATATAGCCAATTTTTGTTTTGCTTTTTAGAGAAAATCTAGTTTTGCACATTTCTACAAAAAATTAATTACCCCGTTGCAACAGAACATATATTCGTATATAATATAAACGAATATATGTTCTGTAATTATATTCCTGTATTAGTGTAGATTATATGCTATTTTATAAAAGTTTCATGTTGTAAAAAGGAAGTGTACGCAAAATGGATTTAATGGAAAAACTAAAAATTTTATCTAATGCCGCAAAATATGATGTATCTTGTTCTTCTTCTGGTTCCAAAAGAAAAAATACTAATAATGGGATTGGTAATGCATCTGAAGCTGGTATTTGTCATAGCTTTACTCCTGATGGGCGTTGTATTTCGCTGCTTAAGATACTATTCTCAAACGATTGTGTATTTGACTGTAAATACTGTATTAATGGTTCCTCAAGAGATTTTTCAAGGGTGAGTTTTACTCCCGAGGAAGTTTGCGAGCTTACAATTAATTTTTATAAACGTAATTATATTGAAGGTTTATTTTTAAGTTCTGCCATAATTAATAATCCAAATTACACTATGGAACTTTTGCTTAAGACTGTTAGAAAATTGCGTTTGGAGAAAAAATTTAATGGATATATTCATTTAAAAGCTATACCTGGTGCTGATGAAGCATTAATTGAGCAGGCCGGTACTTATGTTGACAGAATGAGTGTTAACATAGAACTTCCATCTAGTGACAGTCTAAAGCTTCTCGCCCCACAAAAAAGTAAAGAAAAAATCTTAAAACCGATGAAGATAATAAAAAATTCAATAATTAATTATAGTGAAATGAAAAAAAGTATAAAGAGTACACCTCTTTTTGTTCCTGGAGGCCAAAGTACTCAATTAATCGTGGGAGCTACTCCAGAAAGTGACGGAAAAATAATCAAGCTTTCAGAAGCTCTTTATAATAAATATAGTTTGAAGAGAGTTTACTATTCTGCTTATGTTCCTGTAATTAAGGATAATAAACTTCTTCCTGATATAACTCACCCTCCTATGCTTAGAGAACACAGATTATATCAAGCTGATTGGCTTCTTAGATATTATGGCTTTAGAGCTAATGAACTTTTGAAGAATGATGATGATAATTTCGATTTAGATTTTGATCCAAAAACCTCATGGGCATTATCAAATTTAAATGAATTCCCAGTAGAAATTAATAAAGCTTCTTATGAGAAATTGCTGCGAATTCCAGGCATAGGGGTTACTTCAGCTAAAAAAATTTTAAAAATTAGAAGAGTTCATAATTTAACCTTTGAAGATCTAAAGAATATTAGAGTTGTCCTAAAGAGAGCAAAATACTTTATTACTTGTAGTGGAAAATATTATGGTGATGTTTTATTTGATGATGTTAGAATAAGAAATAAACTTTTAGAATTGGATTTACCTAAAAATAGTAAGATAAATATTAACCAGCTATCTTTCTTTGATATGCTGTCACTAGATGAAAAAACTACTCCTTCTGGCATTATACTTTCTGGAAAAAACACATCATTTTCTAATAAAATTTTTAATCAAAATGAAACAACTTCGAATATTTTCCTGCCAAAGGTAAATACGCTGCAAATAAGTGATAAAATTACTTCAATAAGCGGGGAGTTTTGATTATGAATATTTATATTTATGATGACACCTTTGAAGGTTTATTAACTACTATATATGATATATTTTATGCTAAAGTATTACCAATATCAATTTACGGCAAAAGCGAATCTACAGCTCCCCTTTTACTTGGGGAAATTCTCGAAATTACTACTGATATGAGAAAATTTAGAAAGGTAAAAAATGCAGTTATTGACAAAGTAGATTACCTTTCGCTAAAAAAAATCTACTTAGTATATCTTAGTAATAATGAAGATAAAGCTATGATAATACTTAAATATTTGAAAATAGCCTTTAAGCTCGGCCATGATGTTCATAATTTTTTAAATATAGATATAATAAGACTTGTAGATAATATTAATAAGCAGGTTTCATACGAATGTCACAGATTTGAAGGCTTTGTTCGATTTAGTTACATTGATGATAAATTCTTATATTCATCTATTGAACCTGATAATGATATTTTAGAGCTGCTCGGTGATCACTTTAAAAATAGATTTTCTAATGAATACTTTATTATTCATGATATTTCCCGGGAAAAGGCTTTAATTTATAATACAAATTTTTATGAAATAGTTGATACGTATAATGAAACCTATGAAAAACTTAAATATCATAATGATGAATATGCAAATCTTTGGAAAGCTTATTTTAAATCTACTACTATAGAAGAACGTAAAAATCTCAGACTTCAATGCAGATTTATGCCCAAGAGATACTGGAAACATATAATAGAAACCTGATCAAGTTATAAATTATAAGCTATAAGTGATAAATTTAAAGTGACAAGTTTATGGGGAAAATCATAGAGCTTTTCTAATACATTCTTAAAAAATCTCAACATAGCCCTCCTAAACTTATCACTTTTTACTTCTTACTTATAGCTTATTAGTTTTCACCATTTACTATAACTTCTAATTCTCCTGTATCTGGACTCATAATAAGACCATGAACTTTTATATCTTTTGGTATTAATGGATGATTCTTTATCATTCTTACACTTTCCTTAATTGATTCTTCAACAGATTCAAATCCATGAAGCCATCCTTCAACATTAACTCCTGAATTATTTAAGGTTGCTATAATTTCTTCATTTATGCCTCTATTTATCATCTTGTTAACAAGACTCTTGGTATCTAAATTACTCATACCACAACCGTGATGTCCTATTACAAAAACATCTTCTGCCCCAAATTCATATACTGCAACTAATATACTTCTCATTACCCCTCCAAATGGATGCATAACAGTTGCCCCAGCATCTTTTATAATTTTGGCATCACCATTTTTTATGTTCATAGCTTTTGGTAACAATTCCGTAAGTCTAGTATCCATACATGATAGTATCGCCATTTTTTTCTTAGGAATTTTAGTTGTTACATATTCCTCGTAATCTTTATTCTGTACAAACTTTGAATTAAACTCCATTATTTCTTCTATTTTACTCATTAGCCCCACATCCTTTATAAATAATTTATTATAATAATATTAAGTTAACTTAATATTATTGTAAAGTTAATTATCTTAAATTTTACAAACGTTATTGGATATTTTGAATGTATTCCTTATAAGGTATACGTACTGAAACCCCTGTATCATCAAACTTGTATGGTGTACCCTCAAGTGGTGGTCTGCCATGTACTAAATTCATACCGATTTCATAAGTTGCTTCCGCCATTGAATCCGCATCTTGAAGAACTGAACCTGTCATATATCCTTTTTTAATTAACTCTTGGGCCTCTGGTATTGCATCCACTCCAACAACTGTTATTGTTTTATTTTTATCTCCTTTGTTATATCCATACTTTTGTAATACTTCAATAGCGCCTATGGCCATTGCATCATTATTTGAAATTACAGCTTCAATTTTATCACCATTTTGTAAAAATACTTGTTCCATAACCTCTCTCGCTAAATCTTCTCTCCAATTAGCTACTCTTAATGCAATTTCCTGTGTTCGTATTCCAGCATCGTTGACTGTTAAAATGGAATACTTAGTTCTACCAATTGCCTCCAAATTATTGGTTGGACCCATTAACATAACATATTGCAATATCCCATCACCATTTCTATCTATGGATTTCCTATTATTATTCCAAGCATTAATAAGAATTTTTCCCTGTAATATTCCTGCTTCCTCTGGTTTTGTTCCTACAAAATAAGCTTTATTATAGGATCTAACTGAATCAATATTAGGCGGCTCTATATTAAACAAGCCTACTGGAATATTTTTTTCTTTAACTTTATTAATTATATATTGAGAGCCACTTGTGCTTGCTAAATTTAATAATACAATATCTACATTCCCTTTTTGAAGTACCAAATCTAAATTTTGATTTTGAATTAATTGACTATTTTTGCAGTCATAAAAAGTAAATTCAATTTTGCCTTCATTTTTCTTTTGAATTTCTTCAAAACTCTGCTTAAGTAATAAAGTATATGGATCATCTTCTGTACGTAATAATACAGCGGCTTGAACAGGTCTTTGTTTACCTTGATCTAAACTTGCGTTAGCAAACACTTTATCACAATTAAGAAATATATTTGTTATCATAGTTACAATAACCATGGCAGTTATTATTTTCTTAAATTTTTTCATTTTATCCTCCACTTTAATTCTATACTTAAGTTCCACATACCTAAATATATTTGTAATTAACTAAGACTTGAATGTACTATCATACATTGTTACCTGTATACTCCTTATAAGGAATACGTACTGCAACTCCAGTTTCATCAAATTTATATGGCGTCCCTTCAAGTGGAGGCCTTCCATATACTAAATTTATTCCAATGTCATAAGTTGCTTCCGCCATAGCTTGAGCATCTTGAAGTACTGATCCTGTCATAATTCCTTCTTTAATCAATTTCTGAGCTTCTGGTATGGCATCAACTCCAACAACAGCTATTGTTTTACTTCCTGGTCCTTTGTTATATCCATATTTCTGTAATACTTCAATGGCACCTATTGCCATTGCATCATTATTTGCAATTACTACTTCTATTTTATCTCCGTTTTGCAAAAATAATTGTTCCATGGCATCTTTAGCTAATTGTTCCTCCCAATTACAAACTCTTGATGCTAGTTCTTGTGTAGCAATTCCTGCATCATTAATTGTTAGAACTGAATATTTTGTTCTACCAATTGCCTCCAAATTATTTAACGGACCCATTAACATAATAAATTGCATTATATTATCCCCGTTCTTATCTATAGCCGCTTTATCCTTATTCCATGCATTAATAAGAATTTTTCCTTGTAATATTCCTGCCTCTGCTGGGTTTGTTCCTACATAATAAGCTTTATTATAAGATCTAACTACATCAATATTAAGAGGTTCTCTATTAAATAAAACTACTGGAATATTTTTCTCTTTAATTTTATTAATAATTGATTGCGAAGGTGCAGGATAAACTGATTCATCCACTAAATTTAAAAATATAAGATCTGCTGTACCTTTATTAAGAATTGAATTAATATATTGATTCTGAATAGATTGACTTTTTTGACAATCGTAAAAAGTAAATTCTACTTTACCTTCATTCTTCTTTTGAATTTCCTCGAATCCTTGCTTTACCAAAGAAAGATAAGGATCATAAGTTTGAAATAATATACTTACTCTTACAGGAACCCCATTACTAATTCTTAATTCAGAGTTAGCAAGCACCTTGTTATATCCGAAAGATATATTGATTATAATAATTAAGTTTATAATTACTATTAATATCTTTTTGAAGCTTTTCATTTCAATCCTCCATGCACTTTACTTAACCCAATAAAAAAGTTTAGTATTATTTTGATCCTTCTATACTGATATTTTAGCTTTAACAAGTAAACATAATTTTATGTGCAAAAAAATAATTATACTCATAAAGAAAATTTAAAATAAACATAAATGTTTATAGTTTAAATAATTTTCTCTATAAATATAATTATTCCTTAAAATTATCTTATTAGGCACATGAAAGAAAATAACAAGTCCAAAATGTCATGATTATTTTTCATCAGGCAAGGAAGCGGATTGATCTCATAGCGAGCCTATTAGGGCAATCTGCTGACATAGCATGATGGAAAATAGGCTTGACAGATGGACTTGTTATTTTTTTGATTGTGCCTTATTTCTTTTCTAAGTATAAATCTACATTTTCGCTTGTAACCTCAGTATGCGGAATCTTAATATATTTTCCTTTTTCTAATCCTTCTACAGAATTTACATATCCATGGGTAGCTAATGTATATGCCAAATTAAAAATTGCATTTGCCTGTTTTTTTGAATCGTTAATAATTGTCCCAGCCATGGATCCATTTTTTACTGCTTCTAAGGCTTTAGGCAGCCCATCAACTCCAACCACAAGAGGTCTACGATCTACTGGAATATTTGCATTTTCAAGAGCTTGTATTGCTCCAAGAGCCATATCATCGTTATTGCTTAAAACAACTTCTATCTTATCGCCATAGTTTTTAATCCATTGAGTCATTTTTGTTGTTGCTTGAGCATTTTGCCAATTCGCTGTATCATCTGCTAACTTTTCTAACTCAATCCCATTTTGAGTTATAGTCTTAATGCAATATTCTGATCTAATTAAAGCATCTTGATGGCCTTGTTCACCTTCAAGCATTACATATTGAATTTTGCCATCTCCATTTTTATCTACACTCCTTTGATCTTTCTTATATGCATTTACAATTATATTTGCTTCCATCTCACCAGATTGTTCCGCTTGACCTCCAACATAATATAACTTATTCCATCTTTGCATATCTTCTTCTACTGGTTCTCTATTGAAGAAGACAATCGGTATATCGGCTGCCCTAGCTTTATCGATTATAGTTGATGCTGCAGTACGATCTACTAAATTTACACATATAATATCATACTTTTGTGAAACAAATTTATCAACTTGATCGCTCTGATTAATTAAGCTTCCTTTGGCATCTACGATGTTAACATCTATTTTATATTTTCCTTGACTTTCTTTTTCTTTTGCTATATCTTCAAGATTTTTGGTAATCATAGATATAAATGCATCATCCTGTTTATATAGTGTAACACCAATTTTTATTTCTTTAACATTATTACTTATTGCATTCACATTTGCATTACATGCTGATAATAAGTTAAAAATTGGTAGTACTACTAAGACCCCACATAACTTCCTAATTAGTTTCACCCTAAATCACCCCGTAACATAATTCTGTTAGGTATTAAGCAACATTATTGACTGCAAAAACCTATCTTATAAATGGGAATAATAATCTTTGATTTTCTTCGGAATACATGTTTTTTCTATTAATTACAGTAGAAGAAATAGCATTATTATCTATATTACGTCCATTAATTTTATTTACTGCTGTCTTTACGCTCAGATATCCTACATTAAATTCATTTTGTATTGCAGTTGTATTAATTATATTATCCTCTAAAAAAGAAATAATGTTACTTGTACTCCCTGTTCCATAAATTTCAATATCACCTTTACTTTTATCCATATTCATTAAGTCTTTTTTCACTTTAGCTACACTTTCTAATATGCTTGTATCAAATGCTACAACTATGTTAATATTATTATCCTCTAATAATTTCTTTGCTCCATTATAGTAGGATGATTGTTTGTCCATCTCCACCTCCAATGGAATACAATTGTTATTTGTTTTTTCCATAACACTCATAAAGCCTTCATATCTTTCTTTAATACTGCTGCATTCCATATTGTTTTTTATTACAGCAATGTTACTAGATTCATGCCAATTTTTTATTATTTCTTCTGCCAAGCTTACCCCAAGCTTATAATTATCACAAGAGATACTTGGAAGTACAGCATCTGAATCAACTTTTGAGTCAAATAATATTACTGGTACTTTTTTCATTGCACTCTCTATAGGTTTAACCATTTTTTCATAATCTGTTGGCGATATAATTATTGCGTCTGCTTTATTTTTTATTTCTCTGTCAATAAGCTGTTGTTGTTCAAGGACACTGTTTTCCTCCGATAAAGTAATAAAACTTATATTAACATTCATTTCTGAAGCTGCTTGATCAATGCCTTGTCTCATTGTCATCAAACTTTCACTGTTTTTCCCTCTCGTTATTACTGAAATATTATAGTTTTTTTTATCTTTTTCATGCCATAATGTATCACTTAAAAGAAGTAGAAAAGATAGTATTAACAATAAAAACAAAATAATAAAAGTTTGCTTTCTTCTCTTTCTCACTATCTTACTTCCCCCTCTTTTTTCATCTCAAAATAATTCACACATGGCATGTGAATCCTAATTGTTGTCCCTTCATCTGGTTCACTATAAATTTCAAGTCCATAGTTTTTTCCAAAATAAAGTTGTATTCTCTCATGAACGTTTTTTAATCCTATGCCTGAACTTTTCTTTTCAATTTTACTTTCATTGGTTAAAAGGGTATCAGCAATTTCCTGAAGCATACCAAGTCCATTATCAATTACATCAATATACAATTCCTTTTCTTTTGCATATGCTTTTACTAGAATCTCACCATCTCCTCCCATAAATTCCATACCATGATATATAGCATTTTCTATTAATGGTTGAATAATCAATTTGATGCTTGCTAAATCAAGAGTTTCTTCCTCTACTTCTATATTATAAATAAACTTATTTTTGTAACGTATATTTTGAATTGTCAAATAATTACGCGCATGTTCAATTTCGTCTCTTACTGTTATTATATTTTTTCCTTTGCTTAAACTTATTCTAAAAAGTTTAGCTAAAGCTGTTACCATCGTAATGGCCCCATCATAATTTTCATTTTCTATCATCCATATAATAGAATCTAATGTGTTATATAAAAAATGAGGATTAATCTGTGCTTGAAGTGCATTTAATTCACTTTTTCGCTTTGATTCCTGTTCTGTCATTATATTATCCATAAGAGTGTGCATTTGGTTTACCATGGATTTAATTGCTTTTCCTAAATGCTGAATTTCATAGGAACCACTAATTGAAATATCTACATCCTTTACACCATTTTCAAGTTTCTTCACACACTTCTCTAAAGATTTTATTGGATTAGCTATGCGGGAAGAAACAAACATGTTTAAAAATACAAGAATGAAAATAGCAAAAAACATAATAAACACTGCAAAGATACTCATTTGATAATAATCAGATGTAATATCCGTCATAGGAGTTACTCCAACGATTTTCCACCCAGTATATCCAACTGTTTTAACAGTAACTAATCTTTTTTCACCTTGAAAAGTTTCTATATGATTTCCATCTTCATAATTGGCTTCATATTTATTATTTTCTTCAATTAAATTTGAATAAATTAATTGCTGCCTAGGGTGATATATTATCTCCCCTTCTCTATCAATCAAGTACACATAACCTGATTTACCTACATTTACATTTTTACAAATCTGCTCAATACCACTAAAGTTTATGTCAACTAATAAGACACCTGAAGTAGTTTTTTTATTGTTTGTAAGCTCTACTGCCCGGCTAAGGGATACAACCCACCTATACTTGTTATCTGGGTCAGCAAATAAATTTTGAACATGAGGTGTCGAAAAGTGCAGATTTTCTTTTTTATTAACTGCAATGGAAAACCAGTCATTTATTCTTGGATCAACTGAACTTTTTAGTTGTCCAACTGGCGATGCAGCTACCACTTCACCTTTTTGTGAAAAAACGCAAATACTTATAAGAGAGTCTTTATTGGTTTCATATAATAAATCCAATTCCTTATCCAAACTTTCCACTGCTAAGTCTTTCTTTTTAATTACATTGTAATAAGTTGCATCAGATACTTTCATCATATTTCTTAGATATGAATCTAAATTTAGATTAACTTGATCCAACATGGATTTATTATTTTCAGACACCATATCTTCAGTTGAATTAATATACCGCAAATAGAGTGATCCACCTACAATTATCATTCCTGTAACTGCAATTCCTGTAAATGAAATTGATATAATATGTTGTATACTTGCATTTTTAAAATAAGCCATTATCTTCTGTATTCCTGCTCTTATTAAATTAAGCATAGTAAATCAACTCAATTCTTTCTATACTTTGATGGTGATACGCCAAATTTCTTTTTAAAAACATAGCTAAAATAGTTAGCTTCTGGATATCCCACCTTTTCAGCTATTATATATGTTTTATCATCTGTAGTATTTAAAAGTTTAACAGCTTCCTCTAAACGCAGTGTAGTAAGGTAATTTACAAAATTCATGCCCGTCTCACGTTTAAAAATTGTAGAAAAATATGTTGGACTTACATGGAGCTTGGAACAAAGTGTTTCTACAGAAATATCATAGTCACTATAATTGTCCTTTATATACTGTTTTGCCTTCTCTATAAGTAGCATGGAAGAGTTTATTCGTCCCTTTTTAATATATACACTTATCTTAACAGCTTTTTGTATAAGCCACTCTTTAACTTCATTTATAGAATTAAAAGCTTCTAAAAAGCTATAGCAGTCAAAATTCTTTCCAAAAATCTCTTCTATATCTAAATTGTATGCTTGTACTAGTTTTAAAATTGAAGTGATAATTTCCATAAAATAAATTCTATACTTATTAAATGGCAAAAGAAGATCTTCAACTTTTTTAAATAAATTACTTATTATCATTGCAATTTCCTCTTCTGAGGATATCTTAATAGAATTAAGCATTGTTCGTTCTTCCTGCTCCTCTAATTGGAGCTGAATGGAACTATCCGGCTCAACATCATCGATATAAATAGCTTTTCCCGTACCTAGAATAAATCTATAATCCAAGGCACTTTGTGCACTTCTATATGAGAAGCGCATTTCTGGCACACTATTGTACACGTATCCAATTCCAGCTGATATCGTTAAATTCATAATACGTTTATAGATTTTACAAACCTCATTTATTCCCTTTATAAACAGCAATATATCTTCCTTTTTCTCAAAATTTCCTATAACTACTACCATATCAGAATAAAAAAAGCTAATATTTTTACAGAACTTTTCCATGCTCTCATCAACAATTTTCTTAATTGAAACAGGTATCAATGAGGAATCTTGTTGTATTCCCAAGTTACTAGTTCCTTCTTCTAAATTTAAGACACCATCTGCATGAATTAATCCTACTGCTAAGTATTCATATTGAAAATCTATCCCTAAATTTTCCGCCTGCTCATTCCACTGGGCTTCAGTTACTTTACCTTCGATTACGCCTACTAAAAATTGTTCTCTAATTACAGGTAAACTGTTAACATAGTATTTATAAAGGTTTTCAAAATTTCGCTTTTCATTATATTCACGATCCAATTGTTCTTTTAGCCTTACTAAAACTTCAGTAAGTTCGATTGAGTTAATCGGTTTCAGCACATACTCAACTACATTTATTTTTATTGCCTTATGAGCATACTCAAAATCATCACATCCTGAAAATACAATAATCTTTGTTGATGGCATTAATTCCACAAGCTTTTTACCCAACTCCAGTCCATCCATAAATGGCATTTTAATATCAGTCATTATTACATCTGGTTGAAGTTTCTCCGCTTTTTCCAGGGCATCTTGTCCATTTTCTGCGTCACCTACTACAATAAACCCATTTGCTTCCCAATCTATTTTTTTAATAATTCCGAGCCTTATTTCTTCTTCATCATCTACAATCATGATTCTATATAAACTCATTTAATTCCCTCCGATAGATGAATTATTGTTTATGCGTATGCTATACTATTTTATTTTAGTAATTTGAAATTTATTTATTAAAATTTACTAAAATCTTAGTGAAATCTTCCAATGTTATAAATACTATTATACATTATGTATTAAATTATTGCTAGTATGCATAAGAATCATCGTCAGAGACTATTTGTTAAATTAAAATAATAGATGCAAGTAAATGTCCAGTTAATAACTGTAATTCACTTGCATCTTTAATATTAGGCACAATCAAAAAAATAACAAGTCCATTTGCCAAGCCTATTTTCCATCATACTGTGTCAGCAGATTGCCCTAATAGTCCTGGCTATGAGGCCAATCTACTTCCTTGTCTGATGAAAAATAATCATGGCATTTTGGAC
>NZ_AUUU01000098.1 GCF_002760435.1 Clostridium sp. LS | reverse complement strand
GTAACAAAAATATTTATTATTTCGGTAAGCTACCACATAAGTCTAGTTTACATGTTATTTATCTATATATAGGTTATTAGACTTATCTTCTAAAGGCTCTATAATTACATTTCCTATTATCTCTGAAATTTTGCTTACTTCATTAGATAAGAGAGATAGGGTTTGAGTTATTTCTTTTATTGAGCTGTCTAAATTTGAAATAACATTGTTAACAGAATTTCTTAATTCTACAATATCATAATTAACAGAATTTTTTAATTGAGAGATTTCGCTTCTTGTTAATTCATTTAGGTCTGATGTTAATCTGTTTAAAAGATCTTCAGGCAAGTTATCAAAAGACAAGTTCTTTAATTCCTCTATATCTTGAAAATATTCTTTTAACGAATTTATGCTATCTTTTATTTCAGAAAAATCCTTATCAAATTTATTTAAACTTGGAATAACCTTATCATCTATATCATCTGAATTGCTATTTGTAGCAGGGGGAGTATTAGATAACCTTTCTTCAAAAGAATTTAACTTTGAATTTTGAGATTCTGATTTAGTGTTAATTTCTTTAGAAAAATCATCTATATTAGTATTTTCAATATCATCATAATCATATTCATAATCATCAAATGGCGTATTATTACCAATATTATTTTCATAATTATCATTTACAAGAACTAAGTAAGGAGGGTTTGAACATACTTTAGAGCTAAATTGTAATACAGAGGCTGTATAAAAATTAAGAGGTTCTATTATTATTGTATAAGTATTATTATATGAATTCAAAGATTTGATAACACGAGATATATTAATTTTTATATATTTTTTTACTGAATTAGTTGGTATATTTATATTTATTCGTACACGATTATTCTTCTTAGGTAGTGAAGACCAATTAATATCGCAAATATCTAAAGTAGTATCATTGCCAGATATTGAAACACCAATACTATTACAGGTAGTAGGGTATATATTTTCTAAAAATAAAAATAAGTATACACTTTTTGATGAATCGAGATTTAAATCAGATATATAAAATTGAAATAGAGACTTATATAAATTTAAATTCTTATAATTATCATGAACAGAACCAACAAATAATTTCTCGTCTTTGCAAAAATTAACATTTGGGCGAAAGTTGCAAACATAAGTTGTTTCAGCACAATTTATTTTTGTTAAATTTTCCATAAATATTATCTCCTTATATATAATTTATTAGATTTCATTTATAGATATAATATATTTAAAAAATTCTATTATTATTTATGAATCCAAGTGTACTAAAGGATTCAGTATTTACAAATACAATAGGAATGTTTAATTGGTTATTGTCAAGTTTATTGGATTTATAGCTATAACATGCAAAAGAATGTTCTGAAGAGTTTTTATCTAAAATAGGTCTAGTCCAGGTCTTACCAAAATCATAAGAAATACAGTAATGTAAAGTATTAAATTCTACCCATTGAATATAGAGTATTTTTTTATGTTCAATTATATTTGGAAATGAACAAGCTATGGTTTCGCTTATAGTTTTATTGGCAGATAATTCTGATGAATAATTGTTAACATATACATTTATGTAGCTGCAATAATATCTGTTAAAATTATTTTCTGAGTAAGTTATATGATAGCTTCCATCAGAGCCTTTAATTGCAGATAAATATACCTTAACTTTGTGAGAATTAGTAATTTGGATGGGAATAGACCAGGTGTTGGTATCTAAATTATAAGTTGAAGAGTAGAGTTCTTCATATCCATTAGTTATTTTAAAATAAAATATTATTGGAACAGAGTCTTCAAAGTGTACAACAAAATTAGTAAGAATATCATATTGTAATGAGTCTATTTCGCTTCTTTTCCATCCATTATCTTCTCTATAATAGTGAATTAATGAACATTGATTTATATTACTTTTATCAATTAAATAATAAATAATATGAGTGTTATTCTCAATATTTTTTGTATAAAGAAATTGAATGGAAAAGGCACTTGAATCATACTCTAGTATAGTATTTTTTATGATTACCTTATGATTTATATAGAAATGTATAATACTATTTTTATTTACATTTGCTACACCATATATTGAATCGTTTTTATTTATGTCAAACCAAATATCTGGAAAGGTATAAGCTCCAGGCAATATTTTTTTTGAAGATATAAGCTGAAGATTACTATTGAAAGTTTTAATATAAATATCATCATCTATATCTATATTTACAATATCTTGATTAGTTTTTTGAAGCAAAGTGCCAAATTTTCTTACAAAAGACATAAATAACTCCTAAAATATTTCTTCAATGTATTTATATTTTGTTGGTAAACATTTTATTCTCAAACTTATAGAATAAACTAAAAACAATATTATTAAATGGAAACATATTTCTATGTGTTTCATACAATAAAGTAGAAAAAGATGGAATATCATCGAACTTAAAGACAAATCTAAAATAAGGAGGATATTAATTATGGCCGAAATAAGAAATTGCGTGACTGCTGAAACAAACCCCGATGGAACAACTACAGAAGTTTGCACACCTTGTGAATCAGCAGAAATGCATGATAATTGTACTTGCCATGGATGTGATCCAATTAAAGTAAGTTGTTCGAGCATAGGAGACGCAGTATGTGTACCAATTATTGCAGATGAATTATTTGATGTTGTATCAACTGTAAGAGAAGATATAGGAACATTATCTAACATTCCCTTTTTATTAGACAGCGCTAATCCTAGCTTGGTTAATGGACAACTTGTGTGTATAAGAAGCATAGGAATAACCTATGATTTTATTGGATTAGCTCAAGCAGATCCAGCTAATAGCGAAATAATAATTGGAGGACAAACATTTACACTTACACCTACATCACTATTTGATGCTAGTGATGGAGTAGGAGGTAATCCAGTATATGTATTTGATGAATTAAATGGAACTATTACTTTACAACCACCTTGCTGCTGTGACAAACCAACTAAACCAGGAATAAAACTTAGGACAATTGAAAGAAATAGAGCCTTTGAAGTAGCAAATTTAAAGATAATTGCAACTGGAATAATAGGAAGTACTCCTTTTACGGCTCATGCCGATATTGCTGCATTACTAATACCTGGATCAACTCTAATTCCATTATCTTCATTAGGAATTCAAAATTTGACATTCTCAGGAAAGATATGTTGGCCTAATCATAGAAGTAGAATGACTTTAAATGATAGTTATATTACTAGATTAGGAGTTGATTGTATAATTCCAACAAGTTGCTTTGTTGTAGGTAATGTTATAGGTTTACCTGGATCATTTACAGCTAATGTGGATCTTTCATTTATTGCAAAGAGAGTGCTATATGCTAGTCATAAAGGTGCAATAGCTGTATTTACAACACCTAATGCTACTTTAACAAAGAATGGAGAAGTAATTGGTAGTACCTTGGTGTAGAGTGAATTTGTGAAATATAGTAATAAGTTAAACTGAATTATCTATTACTATTGCTCAATATAATTTAATAACAATTTGAGATATGAAATAATATTTCAATTGTAAGAAATGGTTATCTTAAAAGAATTATAAATTTAGGATAACCATTTTCAATGATAATAAAACTGAAAATGCAATATTTTAAATATAATAGCAGCAACATAATAAATCAAATCATAACATATAAAAGAATATTTTAGTTTTATAAAATAATTAACCAAGTTAGCAATTATAAAATGTATTATTTAAATAGGAAAATTTGGAGGTATATATGAAAAAATATTTTACACTATATTGGCCAGGATTGAGGAACATTCATCTAACAAAAGATGTAGGAATAATACCGTATATATTTCAAAAACATTTAAATTATGAGGTAACAATTTTATGTAATAAAAATGAAGAAAATTATGATAAGGTAATGACTAAAGACATTAACCTAAATTTCATGGAAAGTGAAGACTCAATCGCATCAGTATTGAAAAAAACTGATATTCTAATGCTTATTGGCTACTATGATTTTAATTTAAATATGATAGAAAGATATAAAGCAATTAATCCAAATGGGAAAATCTATTTAAAATTAGATTTAAATAGATATTGGTTAAATAGAATAGTTTTTAATGAGTACTTTATAAATTTATTAAATCTATGCACTCTCATTACTGTTGAATCTAAGAACTTAAAAAAAATAATTGACAATAATTGGCCTATAAAAGTTGAATATATACCAAATGGTTTTTATGATTTTTTTAATAGTGATGTTGTTGAGTATAGTAGTAAAGAAAATATTATTTTAACTGTAGGGAGATTGGGAACCTATGAAAAGGCAACTGAAATTGTAATGGAAGCATTTATGATTGCTTCAGATAAAATTAATGATTGGAAGTTAAAATTAATAGGCCCAATTGAATCAGAATTTAATCAGCATATAAGTAATTATTTCAAATTTTATCCTAAATTGCAAAGCAAAGTTATTTTTACAGGGCCTATTTATGATAGAAATTTACTCATGGAAGAATATAAAAAGTCTAAAATATTTTGCTTAACCTCCAGGGTTGAAGCTTTTGCCCAAGTATTTGGAGAAGCTGCCTTTAATGGTAATTTTGTCATCTCTTCAGATGTAGATGGCGCATTAGACATTACTTCTGATAAAAAATATGGAAGTATATTTCCAATAAATGATTTTGTGGCCCTTTCAAAAGAATTAATTGATATATGTTCAGATGACTTACGATTAAAAAGAATTTGTGATGATATTCAAATTAATACGAGAAATAATTTTGATTGGATAAAAATTTGCGAAAAGATAAATTCTTTTTTTTAATCTTATCTGTTCTATTTTTATATGGTTCACTTTTTGAGAATTACGATAAAATACCATAGATAAATAAGCCTACCAAGCATTAAGAAATTTTAAAAAAAATTTATAATCTTAAATTATCTGAGGAGATGTGAAATTAATGGTTGAAGAAAAAAAAACATCCATAATAATTTTAACTTATAATAATCTCGATTATAATAAAATCTGTCTTGAGAGCATAAAAAAATATACCAGAAATGGTACTTACGAAATAGTTGTTGTAGATAATAACTCTACTGATGGAACTCAAGAATGGCTTAAAGAACAAACTGATATTAAACTTATTTTAAACGATGAGAATGTAGGCTTCCCAAAAGGATGTAACCTTGGAATTAAAGCAGCAGAAAAGGATAATGATATTTTACTATTAAATAATGATACGAAAGTTACACCAAGATGGCTTGACAATCTTAAAATATGCCTTTATAGTGATGAGAAAATTGGAGCTGTTGCATCAATTACTAATTATTGTTCAAATTATCAATCAATAAATGTACCGTATACTGATATGGAAGAAATGCTTAAATTTGCAGAGGAGAACAATATTTCATCAAAGGAAAAGTGGGAAGAAAAAGTTAGATTAGTGGCGTTTTGCATGTTAATAAAAAGAGAGGTTATTAATAAAATTGGTAATTTAGATGAAAGATTTACCCCTGGGAATTTTGAAGACGATGATTTATGCATGAGAATTATAGAAGCAGGATATAAACTTATGCTTTGTAATGATAGCTTCATACATCATTTTGGAAGTACGTCTTTTAAACAAGATTATACTAAATTTCATGATATTTTAAAAACAAATACTAAAAAATTCGAAGAAAAATGGGGATTTAATTCTAATAATCAAAGTTTACTAAAGTTTGATATTATAGGCCAAATAAATGAATTAAAAGAAAAAGAAATGAATATTATCGAGTTTGATTGTGGACTCGGTGCAACCTTGCTTAAACTAAAACACATGTATCCTAATGCAAAATTATACGGCATTGAAACAAATGAAAAAATAGCAAAAATATGTGGGAAAATTATAGAGATAAGTACTGAAGACTTTGAGGAAAATTATAATATTAATTTTAAGGAAAACAAAGAAAACTTTTTTGATTATATAATAATTGGTAATAAACTTCAATTTAGCAAAGATCCATGGAAATTACTATCAGAGATAAAAAGATTCTTAAAGCCGGGGGGATATATAATAGCTACTATTCCGAATATGATGCATTATTCAGTTATTAAAGGCTTATTAAGTGGAAGCTTTATGTATAATAATAACTCAATATTAAATCCAAGATGTAATAAATTCTTTACGTTGATAGATATAAATAAAATATTTGAAGAATGTGGCTATGTAAATCCATTTGTATTTCACTATTTTGTGGAAATATCACAGGAGGATGATAATTTCTTAAATCAAATTTGCAATATAGTTGGAGAAAATATGAAAGGCTTTTTTATGTCTTATGAATATGTAGCTAAATTTCAAAATAACCATTCATAAAAATATGCCTCTACTTTATTATGGTAGAGGTAATTATTATTTTACCAATTATGGAGTAGTATTACATAACTTTAAAAAAGCATATAATTCTGAGACAGGATTAATTGTCGCCTTGTGTCAAAAAATATTCTCTTGCATATATTAAAGTAGCCCAAATTTTTTGAAATTGGTGCAAAGCAGAGGAAAAGAAAGAATAAGGAGATGGTGTAATGCCTACCGTAGTTATTAATCCTATAGCTGATGCATATATATCGCAGTCCAATCCTAATGCGAACT
>NZ_AUUU01000097.1 GCF_002760435.1 Clostridium sp. LS | reverse complement strand
GTGTATAAGAAATTGATAATAATAACCCTTATAATAGTAAGTGGGAACAAAAGATAGTTTCCTCTCATAAATACCCTTTTTCAAAAAGTATCTAGTTTCATTTTATAGGCTAGGTACTTTTTGTTATGAAGGAAAATAGTTTGTGCTAGAACTCCAGTGTTATGTGGGCAATACAGAGAAGAATGTGAAAAAATGAAATTATTGTATTTTCCATTTAATAAGGTCCATGAAAGAGATTTAGCAGAATGTTTTAAAAATGATCAGAGAAGAAAGTAGGGAGGAAGAGTATGGCTAGGGCACCAAATGAAGAGTTAAACTATAAGCAAAAACTTTTCTGCACTATATATAGTAAATGCTTTAATGCAACCAAGGCTTATAAGCAGGTTTATAATTGTTCATATAAAACTGCAATGGCTTGTGGATCTAGATTACTTGCAAATCCTAAGGTAAAGGAAAAAATAGAGTTATTAACGAAAGCGGAGATTGATAAAGAAACTTTAAAATATGGAGTTTTACAGAAATATATTGATATTGCTTTTGCAGATATAACTGAATTTTTAGAGTTTGGAGAAGAGGACATTCCACTTTTTGATAAGGATGGAAAGCCAAAATATAACGATGATGGTGCAGTAATGACTAAAAAATTTACTTATATAAAGCTTGGAGACAGCAGTAAAATAGATGGAACTTTAATTAGCGAAATATCTGAAAGTACAACTGGAATTAAATTTAAGCTTTATGATAAGATGAAGGCTTTAGACTTTCTTACTAAACATTGTAATTTACTTGATGATGAGACCAAATCTAAGTTAGAATTTGAAAATAAAAAACTTCAAAATGATAAATTAAGGGCAGAGATTAATAAGGCGAATACTGACGAAGAGGATAAGATTGAAGATGATAAATTCCTAGAGGCTTTAAAAGATAAGGTTAATGAGGTGTGGAAGGATGAGTAAACACATAGAAAAGAATTTTAAATTTAAGCCTTTTTCAAAGAAGCAGCTTCAGGTTTTGACTTGGTGGAATGAGAAATCTCCTGTAAAGGACAAGGATATATTAATTGCAGATGGTTCAGTAAGGGCGGGCAAAACTATTGTGATGAGCCTGTCTTTTGTTATGTGGGCAACAGAAGAATTTCATGGAGAAAACTTTGCCTTTTGTGGCAAGACAATAGGCTCCCTAAGAAGAAATGTTGTAAAACCTCTGAAAAAAATGCTTAAGGGCAGGGGATATAAATGTAGAGACCGCAAATCTTCCAATGAAAATTATTTGACTATTTCAAGAAATGGAAGAAGCAATGATTTTTATTTATTTAGTGGTAGAGATGAAAGCTCACAGGATTCAATTCAAGGAATAACCTTAGCCGGTGTTTTATTTGATGAAGTTGCTTTAATGCCTCAATCTTTTGTGAATCAGGCAACTGCTAGATGCTCAGTAGATGGCTCGAAAATGTGGTTTAATTGCAATCCAGATGGGCCATATCATTGGTTTAAGATTGAATATTTAGATAGGTTGGAAGAAAAAAATGCAATACATTTACATTTTACCATGGAAGACAACTTGTCGCTCAGTGAAAAAGTTAAGGCTAGATATAAAAAAATGTATTCGGGAATATTTTATAGAAGATATATTTTAGGCTTATGGTCTCTTGCAGAAGGCATTATTTATGATATGTTTAATGAAGATATCCACAAGGTTAAAGCAATTCCTAGAAAGTATGAGAAGTATTATGTGAGTATCGATTATGGAACTCAAAATGCAACAGTATTTTTATTATGGGGATTATTTGAAAATAAATGGTATATAGTCAAGGAATTTTATTACAGTGGAAAAGCCACAAAGGAGCAAAAATCAGATGTGCAATATTCTAAAGAGTTAAGGAATTTCCTGGGGACAATTATTCCGGTAAAAATAATAGTTGATCCAAGTGCAGCCAGCTTTATTGCTCAGCTTAGGGATGATAATTTTAAGAATGTTATGAAAGCTAAGAATGATGTATTAGATGGGATAAGAACAGTATCTAATGCTTTAAATCTTGGCTTATTTTATGTTAATGATATATGCAGGGAAACTTTAAAGGAGTTTAGTTCATATATTTGGGATCCTAAGAAGCTGGATCATGGAATTGAAAGTGTGCTAAAAGATAAAGATCACTGTATGGATGCAGTAAGATACTTTATTTATACAATTCTTAGAAGTGACATTGATCTAAAATATGATGACTCAGTTTATAAAAAAGGAAGAGGAATAGTTAACTTTAGTAGCTATGATTCTTATAAAAGAGGAGGGGAAGTATTTTAATGTATTTTGATTATGATGATAAAAGTAAAAATATAAAAGAGGTATTATTCAATTTACCAGAAGTTGAGAAGTATGAAAGAAAAAGAGTAAGAAAAGATTATATATTTTACAAAGGCAAAAGTATAATTCCAGTAAATAAAGTTTATGAGGACAAGGCTATTTTGGGACAAAACTGGGAGACTAACGATAATTGTGATTATAAACCTACTCAAGATATAAGAAATAAAGTCAAACCACTTCTAAAAAAACAAGCTAGATGGATGTTTGGAGTAGAACCAACTATTAAGTTTAAAAGTGATAATAAACAGGATAAGGAACATTGTGAAGAGCTTAGGAAATTTATTGAAGATGTATTAGACGATAATTTCTTTTGGTCAACAACTAAAAAAGCATTTTTGGAAGCAACTATTAAAAAAAGAGTTCTTCTCAGAGTTGAAGCTAATCCAAATTCTCAAATAGCTATTAAATATGAATCTATAGAAAATTTTTATTATAAAGAAAAAAATGGGAAGCTTTTATATGTAGTGCTTTTTGAGGAAGATGAAGAAAATGTATATAAAGCCTCAGATCTAGAGAAGCTTTATTATCTTCATACTTACTATTATAAAACTAACGAAGAAACTAAAGAGCTTGAAGCTTGGTATAAAAAAGAAACTTATAGGAATCTAGAGCTTCAAGAAAATTTAAAAATAGACGTTAATACAGGATTTTCAACTATTCCATGCTGGTTAATTAAAAATGGCGGGGAATTAAATGATTCCTTTGGTGAATCTGATCTTGATGAATTAATAGATATTCAAATTCAATATAACAAAACAATTTCAGATGTGAGGGATGCATTAAGATTTCAAATGTATGGTTCAGAGGCAGTTATTGATGGTAAGGAAGAAGATGTCAATAAGTTTATTGTAGCTCCAGGCGCTCTGCATGCAGTGAGGACAAGAGATGAACTATTGGAATCAGGGAAACAGGCTAAGGTCCAAAGATTAGAATATAATATGAGCAATAATGCTGCTGTTGAAGCTTATTTAGATAGGACGGAGGCAGATCTTAACTTTGCTATGGACATGCCTAGATTAGCCGATTTGAACAATATACCAAGTGCAAAAGCTATGTCATATTTATATAATGATTTAATTGCAAGATGTGAAGATAAATGGAATGATTGGACACCAGCTTTTATAAATTTATTTAATTTCATAAAAGAAGCCAGTCCAGTTTGCTATCCAAGTAAATATAGTAAGAGTTGGAATCAATTAAAATATACTACATTGTTTGATCATAATTATCCGCTGCAAAGTGATACCAGTGAAAAGAAAACTTTAGCTATGTCAGAAGTGAATAGTGGAGTAAGATCACACCAATCTTATATAAAAGACTATTCAGATATAGAAGATGCAAAGGAAGAATGGAACGAAATTTTGCAAGAAAAAACTCAATTGAAGGGATAAGATACCTCAATTAAGTATATATTTACCAAAAGTAGACATATTTTTGGTACGCAAGACTATGAAAATCTCGCATTCTTTCGTCTTTTTTAGGGGGGCAGACGTTAAAGAACAAACCTAAAAACTCTATTCATGGACGCTACCATGTAAACAAGCGAAGATAGAGAAGGAGGAAAGATAATAATGGCAAAATTAAAGGAGATTATAGGAGAAGAGCTATTTAAAATGCTTCCAGAGGAAAAGCAGAAGGAATTTGAAAATAAGGATTATGAAGATATTTCTAATGGACCATTTATTCCAAAACAGCGCTTTGATAAGGTGAATGAAGAGTCTAAGACTTATAAAAAGCAGGCTATGGAAAGAGAGCAGCAAATCTTAGAACTAAAAAATCAATATGGTGATATTGAAAATTTAAAGAGTAAGATTATAGAGCTTGAAAATGAAAGCAGAAATCAAAAGGAAAGCTACGAAAAAGAATTGGAAAATATTAATTTTAATAATCTTTTAGAGAAAAATCTAGATGCTTTTAATGTAAAAGATAAGACTTTAATTATGACTTTATTAAACAAAGAAGCTCTCAAGGTCGACGGAGAAAATATATTAGGACTTAAGGAGCAAATGGAAACAATTAAAAAGGAACGTGATTACTTATTTGAAAAAGAAGTAAAAGGAACAAGCTCCTTTAGTACTGGTGGCGGGAGTCCTAACCTTGGAGAGAAAAGGAACTTTGCAGCAGAACTAGGAAAAGAAAAAGCAGCAATGCAGGGAAGTGGCATTGCTAATTTTATCAAGTGAAAAAATAAAGTGTAGAAAGGAAGAAGTAAATGAAACAATCAAGTTATTCAATTGGTGCTCAAGGGAGACTTAGAGCAGCAGCTGGTGATCATTTTATTGCTTTACCAGTTAAGGTTAAAAAATCAGATATATCAGTTTTATTAGATTCCAATGAGGTACTAAAAGCTGGAACTTTACTTACGAAGGGTGGGAAGGCTGTAACAACTACGGCCAATGCATCAGATGCTTATGGTGTTGTATACGAGGATGTTAGTTTTAAAGGAGCTGTGTCAGCTGATGGAAACACAGGTAGTGCAACAGCGGTTGTACCAATATTTTTACACGGTGTTTTATATGAAGCAGACGTTAAGTTTACAGAAGAATCAACTGTAGCTGGCGGTAAAGAGGCAGAAAGAATTGCATTAAAACAAATTTTATTTATTTAATGAAAATAAAACTAACTATTAATTGCTAATTAAACTAAGTTATTTATATGATAAAGAGGAGGAACATTTACAGTATGGATATTAAAGATTTTATAAATTCAAGTAACATAGCTTTATATATGAGAGAACTTCCAGTTGAAGAAAGTGCGGATAAGGCGTTATTCCCTAATAAAAAGCAATTAGGAACAGAATTGGAGTTTGCAAAAGGTGCCAAAAAAAAGGCTGTAGCCTTAAAAATGTCAACTTTCGATGTTGCTACTAAGATTAGGGCGTTAAATGCTTCGATAGATGTGCAAAGAAAAGAAATGCCATTCTTTAAAGAAGGGGTTGGGATCACTGAATCAAAGAGAAGAGAATTAATTAATGCTGCTAATGGAAATAATGAGAATTTAGTACAGGCTCTAGCGGCACAATTGTTTGAGAATTATGCGGGATTAATTGAAGGGGCTAACATTCAAACAAAGAGAATGAGAGCTTCATTAATTCAAAATGGAATAATTAATATTACAAGCAATGATGGAGACATAGTTGTAGATTATGGTGTACCAGCTGCACACAAAATCGTGGTGAGTGGAACAAAGTGGAATGATTCAAAAGCAGATATAGTAAGCGATATTAAGACCTTCCAAAAAGTAATAACTGATGATAATTATCCTAAGCCAACAACTGTGTTATTAACTGAAAATACTTTTAATAATACCTTTAGAATTAATGACGCCATTACAGCTCATTTGCGTTCTGGTGCTGCAGCTTCAAGCTTAATATTGTCAGAGCAAGATTATATTAATTTCTGCAAAGAAATACTTGGATTAAATATTGTGTTCTTAGAAAATGGAACCTATATTCCAGAAGAAGGGTTAGATCCTCAACCATATTACACAGATGGAAAAATAACACTTATGAGTGGAACTACTTTAGGTTATACTGTCTATGGAACTACCCCAGAAGAATATGACAAAATTTATGGAAGTGGAAAGCTTGATACGGCTATTGTGCAAGATGCAATTGCAATAACAACAATGGTAAAGGAAGATCCAATTACGGTAGATACAAAGGTATCTCAAATTGTTATACCAAGCTTTGAAAGAGCTGATGAAGTGTTATTTGCAACTGTATATTAAATTTGAGGGAGGTGAAAGGTTATGTCACTTACACCTTTGGAATTATTAAAATTTTATCTTCAAGAAAATGAATATCCTTATTTTGAGGATAAGGAACTGTATTTATTATTAGCAGCTAATGATGATGATGTTTTTAAAGCAGCTAACAAAGGCTGTCTCTTAAAGGCAGCAGCTGATGATGAAATTGACGTTGCGGGAATAAAGCTCAGTTCAAACAGAGAATATTGGCTTACTTTAGCAGAAAAATTTCAAGCTGAATCTATGAGCAATGGTTATATAACCAATATGAAAAGAGCTGATGAGTACTGATGGCTAAACTAAATAGAGGTAAAATAAGTGAAAAAATATATAAGCAGCTTGATAGAAAAGGATTATTAAAGGAAATCAAAATATTAAGATGTGGACCAGATATATATAAGGAAAATTTAGAAGAATTATATGTATGCACCATAAAAGGCTACTATTATAGAGATGAATCAAAGATGATTTTAAGCTCTAGAGAAGCAGCAACTCTTAATAGTAAATATTATGATAAATTATTGATTTCTTATAATGACGAAAGTAAGAAAATAAAACAGGATGATTATTTTATATTAGACAATATTAAATTTAAAATAATTGATACAGGAAATATTGAAGATATAGTGTTTGATATGTGGTTAAGCAGGATGTGATAAATATGGAGTTTGATATTGAAAATATAATCACTGGCTTAGGTAATTTTGAAGCGAAGGTTAAAGAAATTATAGATATTTATGGAGATATAGCAGCAAAAGAACTTGAAGAAGAAGTTAAAGATAATTTATCTTATTCAAGTAAAACAGTAGAACTAGCTAATGAAATTGAAAGCGGTAAGGAGTGGACTGGCGATAATTGTATTATTTATGTTGCTGGTAATAAGCAGGAGTTTGTAAATTTGGAATTAGCTAATGATAAGAGGTATGCAGTTCTTAAGCCAGCAATAGATAAACTTTCTCCAGAAATATTAAGAAATATGGATAATTTGCTGGGAGGTTAATATGGCAAGCTTTAATTATAAAATACCTGGAGATATATTGGAGGATGATCTAATAAATAGCACAATTCCGCAAACCTTATGGCAAGAAATATATTTGCACTTAAAAAAGCTTGGATATGAAGTATATTCACCAGGGCAAAAGCGAGATAAGTGTCAGAATAGTTATGTAGTCATAAAAGAAAATGGCACTTTTAGAGTAGCTGGAAATGTAGCAGGATATAAATTATTTGATATCATAATTTATCATCCAATGAGCAATTACTCTACTATGGAATTTTATGTTGAAAATATAAAAAAAGCCATAAAGGATATAGATGAATTGGTGCCAACAGGCAATGAAACTCCAAGTATTATAGATGATCAAGTACAAGCTTATGCAACAAGTATAGAATATAAACAATTTAAAGGATTGAGGAGGTAATAACATGGCGAATGGAAAAACTTTGGTAAATGTTAAAAAATGCATTGTAAAAAATGAAATTACAGGCGATCAGTTTGATATTGGAGATACTGCAAGTGAAATTGATGTAGAACCAATATTAAGTGCTGGAAAAAGAGATATCCTAAGAGTAAAAGACAAAATACTGGGAATAAATCAAACAGAGGATATAGCGATAGGGTATAAATTAAAATTAAAGGATAACACTTTTAATCTTGATGTTATGAGGCTGGTGGATGGAGGTACCATTTCTGGAGGTAACTATACTTCAATTCCAGCGGGGGAAGTTGTAGATAAGGATTTATTTACTTTAGAGGTATACACTGAAGAAAAGGATTATAGTAGAACTACAGGATACACAAAATTTACCTGGAAGCATTGTAAAGGAAAAGTGCCTAAATACAAAATAAAAGATGGTGATTTTATAGTTCCTGAATTCGAAGCAGAATCTATCCCATTTAGAGGTGAAACTGCAATTGATATAGAGAGCGTTACGAGTATTCCGGGAGGAGTTACACCCATAACACCCCCATCAAGTGGTAATCAAACCATGGGGGGAGTAGTAGGTGGAACAGTAACAAATAGTAACCCAGATGTTGGAGTAGAAATAACTACGAACATTAAATGGACTTTTGTGAAGGAAATTAATCAAGATGAGGTAGATAATATACATTTTGTAGTTAAAAAGAAAGCTGATGGAACTATAGTGGATGGAAATGTTACTATAGACAACACTAAAAAGATAGTTACATTTATACCAATAAGCATAGAAAGAAGCGTAACTTATACAGCAGAAGCCAAAGCAATTGCTCTATTAGATGGAAGTGGAACAACTACACCAATTAGTGTAGATTTCACAACTATATAAATAATTTTAATTTAGAGGTTGGTTGTGGAATTGATAGATGAAATTATTAGTGCTTAATTGATAAATTATCAATAAACAATTGTAGTTGAGTCAAGATGTTTTTATGAGGGCTATAAATAGAAAAATGTTATTTATAATGGAGAGGAAGATTATTTATGGAAATTACTAAAATTGAAGATTTGAAGAAAATGGCGGAATATGATGTGATTGAATTACCTAGATTTAAGAAAGAGATACCTTTTAATGCAAAAGTTAAAAGAGTGTCTCTTTTAAATTTAGCAAAAAGAGGGGTAATTCCTAACCAATTATTAAGTGCTGCAGAAGAATTATTTTATGGGAAAAAAGCTAGTACAGGTGTTGACTTAAAGCAGCTTACAGAGGTTATGTTTGTAATGGCTGAAAATGCTCTTGTAGAGCCATCTATTAAGGATTTAGAAGAGGTAGGCTTAGAATTAACTGATGAACAGCTTGTGGCATTATTTAATTACACTCAAAACGGGTTAAAAGAGATAGAAAAATTTCGTGAAAAGTCAAAGGATAATGTCAATACTAGCCATAAGCAAACAGTATAAACAAAGGCCATCAGAAATTATAGGAATAACCAATGATTATGAAGCCTTTTGCTTTGATGAATGCTGCACTTATATTTTAAATGAGCTCAGCAAAGAAAATCATAGAGAGCCTAGATTTGAAGATGATGATAAGAAAAAGAATACAAATAACGATGAAATTATAAATTGGCTTAAGGCGCAAGAGCATTAAGCCTTTTTTAGATTGACATAATATAACCCAAAAGGGGGTGAAAATAGTATGGCAATAAATGTAGGATCTGCAATTGCATATCTTGAGCTGGATACATCGAATTTTAGCGAATCCTTAAGAGGTGCAGGTGAAGATCTAGAGAGTTTTGCTAGCAGCGGTGAAGTTATTATAGCTGTTGGAGATACCATGGATGAAGTAAGTCTTTCGGCGCAGAACTTAAATATAAGTCTACAAGATACAGCTGTAGCTGTAAGTAATATGGTAATAAGTATTGCGTCTTCAATTATGGAACTCAAAATATGTTTATCGGAATTAAAAGAAGCCATAATTGAATTAATGGAAGCAGTAAAAAATCTTGCTGAAGTACTTTTAGAGGATCTAGTTAATGCGTTAAATAAGGTGAAAGACTTGGTGAAAAGCGGTATCTTTACTTTGCTTTATGATGAAATAATGAAAGTGAATGATGCTTTAAGCAGCTTAATTTCACAAGCTTCAAAAATTGGAATTCTCGAAGAAGCATTTAGAAATTTAACTAAAACAATAGAAGAGGCTTCAAAGACAGCAAAGGCCTTAAGTGCAAGTTTTGACGAAATGAAAAATAAAATAGAATTACTCACAGATGCAGTTTTAAAGCTTACAAATAGAATTCAAGAATTAACAGAAGCAGAAAAGGCAGATACTATTCAAGTAAATAACCTAAAAGATGCATTAACAGCATTAAGGGAGAGCATTGAGCAATGCCTTATACCATTAGGTTTGTTTGCAGCAGCTTTAAAGCTCATTGATTATGAGGCTAAAGCTTTAGCAAAAACAATAAATGAAGAATTAAAGCCAGCTTTAGATTCACTTAAAGAAATTTCTATAAATATGTCGATAGAACTTAGTGGAAAACTTACAACTGCTACAAAACAAGCAGGTGATTCCGCAGAAGATTTAGGAAATAAGCTTGAAGACTCAGCTGAAAAAGCTGAAGAGTCTACAGGGGTATTAGCTTCTATACGTAAAGCATTAGATCCATTTATCTCAAAGGTAAAAGAGATAATTGAAGTTGTGGAAGGATGGATAGAAAAATTTAAAAATGTCATAGAAATTCTCAAAACAATTAAGGATTTTTTAAGTAATTTCAGCAAGCTTGAGAAGGTTGTAAGTATATTAGAAAAAATTATTTCCGTTGCAGAAAAAATTATAGCACCTGTAGAAAAAGTCATAGAAGTCGTTAAAAAGGTAATAGGAGCCTTTGATTCCCTTGAAGCTGCAGCAGGTGTATTTGCTGAAATTGCAGGAATAATAACCCCAGAGGTGGCGCTTGTTATTGCAGCAATAGCACTTATAGGATTTGCAGTTTATGAGGTGATTAAACATTGGGATGAGTTAAAAGCCTATTTTCAAGGTGTAGTGAACTATTTTAAGGAAGCTGCTGGTAATATTGTTGATGGCTTTGTTGATGGGATAAAGGAATTTGGTCATAAGGCTTGGGAAGTTATTACATGGTTAGGTGGACAAATTTGGCAAACATTTAAAGATTTTTTTGGTATAAATTCTCCTTCTAAAGTATTTGCTGAATTTGGAGGATTTATTATTGATGGTTTGGTTAATGGTTTAACAGGAGGCATTGATAGTCTGATGTCGTCTATAAGTAATATAGGAACTAGCATTATTGATAAATTTAAGGGACTATTAGGTATAAATTCTCCATCAAAAGTTTTTGCAGAATATGGTGGCTTTATAGGAGAAGGTCTTATACAAGGAATAGACAATCAAGAAGGTGCTATAGCTACTAAGTTTTCAGGAATTGCAAACAAGATTAAAGATTTAGGTAATGTGAAACCAGAATTTAGCGGGCTTAATAATATGGCTCTTAGTGGAGCTTATGGCGGCAGTGCAGCATTTAGTACAAGTAATCCAAAGCAGTTTAACTTTACGCCAAATATAACAATGCATATATCGGTAGCGGATACAGGAGCAAAAGGTACAGCACAACTTACAAGTGAGTTAAAGACCATGGCGCAAAATGCTATAAAAAACAGCATGGTAGATGAGTTTATGGCAGATGCCTTGAGACTATAAAGGTAGAAGGGAGGTATCTAAGTTGGTATATAATGAGCCAAAATTATTTTATGAGGATGGATCAGAGGTAAATGGTGTTGTTACTAATTATAAACCGCCCCTTCCATCCTTTAATACTATAAAAAACAAGCCACTAAAAGGAAATACAAGATTTCAAACCATTAATGGGAAAAATGACACTAAAATAAGGTTTACTTTAGCTTTTAATATTATAGATTGCGGGAAAGATTCATATAAGAAATTTCTAATTCATTATGGTGATTTATTTAAGTTCAAAGATGAGTGGGGATACACCTATACGGGAAGACTCGAGCCAAGCATGGATATAGACATGCCCATAGAAGCAGATATTTATTACATTGCAGTAGAAATGCTATGTAACTGTGAGGTGAGCGGCATATGAATGACTTCAAGGTTTTAAATCAATGGAAAAATGGAAATAAATCCTTAAGTCCGCCTATAGATATTTCAGATTATATTATTGACATTAATATAGATAGAAGATCTGGCACCAATGTTAATGAGTGTAGGTTAAATTGTGACGGTATACCTAGAGATAAGTTTTTTGTTAGAAAATCTATAACCAATGATGAAAATGTAGTCACTGATCCAATGAACAAAATAGAAATATATATAAATAATAAAATTCAATTTACTGGCTGGCTGATGAATTATAAGATAAACAGCAATAATCAAATCGTTGAATTAACGCTTCATGATGACAGTGTCTTGTTAAAGAGAGGACTAAATGTACATCCTAGGCCTAAGGTTACTTATACAGAGACGTATAATACTACCGTCATAGTAATGTTGGCAGGTCTATTAAATGTTAATGTGAATATAGATCCTGAAGTGGTAAGAAGAGCTGTTTTATTAAATGAATATACCATAGAAAATGGCCAAAATGTCTATGATGCAATAGTAAGTTTATGTGAAAGCTTAGATGCTGTAATTTCAGCGGACAAAGATGGAACTATAAGAGTTAAACCTTCTTATATTGATTATACCAGCGGGTATGACTTTAATTATGATGAAGTTCAGCACATAGTAAGTGCCTCAACTACAATAGCTGGTTCAAAATTAAAACCAACTATAATGATTAAAAATGACAGTAATGAAGACCGCAAATTATCTTGGGTATTTACAGATAAAGAAATGCTTGAGTATTTAAATGGCTGGGATGATGTGGAGATAGTAGAATCAGATCTTGCTATTAATCAAAGTGTGGCTCAAAATATTGCACACCAAAGATTAGTACTCATGTGGCGAGGAGCAACCAGCCAAGATATTGTAACTGCAGAAGGTAATATAGACATGGATGTGGATAAGGTGGTTCAGACTACCATTGATGATAATACAGATGTATATAGAGTCATTGGATTAACTACTACCTTTAATTCAGCTGAAGGCTATATAGATAAATTGACTTTAGAATGTATACATCCTCATAATATTGAATATTTAGGAGATATGATAGATTGTAAAGGCCTTAGAGATGCAATTATAGCACAGGCTATGAAATATCTAAATATTCCTTTTAATCCTAATCAATATTATAGGACCGATCAAGGTGAGTGGGGGATGGTAGATGAGGCATTAATTACTCATACTTTAATAGATTTAGGGATGAGATCAGAGGAAGAATTAACTACTGACCAGGGGACTATAACTACTGTATGGTGTGATGAAATATCAGCAGATCAAGTCAAGCCTGCTGACATAGTGGCTTGGCCTAATGACTGTCATGAAATGGGCTGGTATTTGGGAGATAATAAAATACTTGAGGTATGGGGGAGTGTTATCTCTAATATGACTCCTACTGCCATGCAATATCGTGGCTATTTTGTTAAAGTAATTGAAATGGATTCTGAGTATGGCGTCAACGCCCCTAGATTTTATAGGTTAAAGGAGTTGAAGGATTGTGTCTAATTATTTTAGAGACTTTATGCAGCCAACCAAAACCATATTTGAGAGGCTGCAGCAGCAAAAAAATCAAAAGGTTATTATAAATGGTAATAATGGAGGAAGTACAAATGCCAATGTAATTCCGCCATTTTATCCAGATTTGCCGGAATACCCATGCGAGCTAATTAGGGGAGATGACAACAAGGTAACTGAAATTCATTATGGTAAAAATAATTCAGCTAAAGGATATGTATGGCGACATATAATTCATAGAGGTGCAGATGGTAAGGTGGATTATATTAGACAAGAGAATCCAGATGGAACTTTTGAAATTGTACTGCACAGAGATTCAGATAATAAGGTTAAATTAATAGATATAGAGTAAGGCAGGTGATAAAAATGAGTGTTCCAAGTTATGTCCTTAATTTTGATGAACTGTCCGAACTTCTTAAAGATTATTTGCAGAATGGTATAAATGTGGATATTCAAGGGATGACCTTTTCTACTACTGATATCGAGAACCTGTTAAAGGATATATCTAATAAAATACAGGGAATAGACTATAATAATTTAATTACGGCTCTTAATAATTTAGGAGCTCAATTAGATGGAATAACAGGCAATTTAGGATTAAGTGGTGTACAGAAAATATATGGCAGAATGTTAGAAAGTTGGTATATTAGTGATACTAAGCAAAATAACATTATAGAGTTTACTGTACCTGCTAAAGGGCAAATAACGGGTATTACTTATACTCTAAGTGCATGGAGCCCTAAAGACAGTTGGGATTTGGTGGTAAATGGTAATAAATTATTTACAAACGTTAGGACAAAAGAATATGGTGAACATAAATTCTTTAATGTGTTTTATCCTGTTGAGAGTGGGCAGATAATAGAGTTTATCTACAATTACAGTGATGATGATAAGTCTAACCGTACTATATGGGTAGACTTTAATATATTGGAGGGCTGATATGACTAATAAGTCTAATAATCCAGTCCCAAGATATGTGATTAACTTTGATGAATTTATTAAATTGTTTGGTGATGATATATCGGCATTAATTGCAAGAGCTTTAAAGGATAAATATCCCCAGATTACTACAAATAATATTGAGGCTATACTCCAAGAGATAGAAGATTTAATGCCTGCTGAGCAATACAAAAAAATAACAAAGGCTTTAAGCATAATAATCAATAACAACAAAGTAAATGGTATACAAAAAATAGAAGGTAGAATAATGGATGTACCCCCAATTATTCAATCCATAACAGAGACTTTTAAATTTGAGAAAGATGTCTATATCACAGGATTTCATTTTAACCAAACCGGATGGAAAAAAGAGGATAGGTATACTTTAGAGGTGAATAAATTACTTCTTATAAATAAATCTTTTACAAAGGAATTAGGGGAACATAAATACCTTAATACCTATTACTTAGTTAATGCTAATACACCTATAAATTTTACTATAGATAATAATAGTGGTAATAGTAGGCAAACCATAATAGATTTGGAGTATTTAGAAAAAGTGGAACTCCCACCACCTCCTGATCCACCACCCGTACCCGATCCGAGTATTCCTTCAGTGGATAATATCACTAATCCTTGGGACGTTGCAGTAGAAATGAACTGGGAGATAAGCCATGCAGATATAGACTTACATGGCTTTATTGATGGCAATCACACTTGGAGCGATAATAAAACCCATGTTTGGTATCATAATAAAGATATAGGAGATGATACATTTAAACTTAATTGGGATTTTCAGTCTCATTTGGATAATACTAATCCTGAGATATTATCAGTAAAAGGTCATAATATTTTAGATGTGTACATTCACAACTTTAACCCAACACCTTTAAATAACCCGGTTAATGTTAAAATTTATACTAAAGATAGTACAGGAATAAAAGTAATTAAAGAATATGATATAACTCTATCTACCAATAGGACATATATAATAGGAGTTTGTTCTATAAATTTAAATACACTTGTAATAACCGATAGAACAGATCAAATACTATTTATTAGTCCTTAACAAATAGAACAGATAAGAAATTATTTAGTATTGATTACAAAAAGGAGGAATTTTTAATGTCAGAAAATTTTTATTATGTGGAAGGTAGTTCTAGTGTAAGAAATTTAGTTAACTCACTAGTAACCGAAATTACTCAAAATGCAGATATTTATAATTGGGAATTAGTCTACCCATCATCTATTAGTAAAATTGGTTCAGCAGGTTCAAGCTCAACAATTGACCTAATTGCAGATGGTAGTACTACTTCTTTAGTTAAGACAACTTTTACAGTTGGTAGCAATAATGATAGATGTATATTAAAAACAACTACATCTAATGGGAAATCATTCTATTTAAAGATAGATAGATTAGGTGCAGATTTAAGTGTAGCAGAGAAAAAAGCATTACAAGATTTTGATAATTTTCATACGTATGGTACTGGAAATGGAGGTGTTGCTCATAGAACTGATGCTCAAGTATTAGAAATGATGGCTGGAGTTAGTACAAGTTGGTCTAAGAGTGGAAGCTATGATGATTATGTAAGTGCAAAAACAAAAAGCGGCTCACTAAATAATATAGTGCTGCAAATATCAAGCAGTTTAAATTCGGCAGGGGATGATTTAGACATAGCTCCAGACTATAATCATAGATTATCTTGGTACAGAACTATTCCATCAGGAATAAAAGATTTCTTACCTGTACAATATTGGATTAATGTTACAAAAGATAGTATTAATTTAGTGTTAAGAGGAGATCCATCTGCAGATGTTACTCCATACACAAATTATCTTACTAGTTATGCTTATATTGGAGCATTAAAACCAGTAGAAGACTCAGCTACAACAGATGATATATATAATTTTGGTATCACTACTAGTTCAGATGTGCAGCCTTCATATAGCCAAGCCTATGGTGAAAGAACTGGTACTGGTATAACAGATGTATGTATGATAGCTAACAAGATTGGTATGCCTTATCAACCTCATTATCCTGCATTTTATGCTACTAACCCATTTATGGATAAGTGCAACGTGGAAGGAAGCCGTTGGAACCATAAGAAACACCAATTCTCAGATATAACTTTAGTTCATCCAGTTGATATGGAAAGAGGTAAGATGATTAATGTATTAGCTGGGGATGCTAGTTCTATATATGATATGGATAAATTAGCATATAAAAAAGATACTGTAGATGAAGAATATTATAAGAAATTTACTATAACTGCTCCTTATAATTTCTTAAATAATAGTTCTAACATTAACTATGCTATAGCTATTAGGTGTTATAAGACTACAGAATAAGAATGAGGGGTGAGGTATAAATGCCCTTGTATACAATGATTCCCTTGTGTAATGTTAAGTATGCAGGGGACACTCTTTCTAGTGCTACTTTTAATTATGATACAGCTACTCTAGTAAATAAGAGTAAGGATAAGTATCTTAATAGATCTTCACCATCCACTGTGGATATAGGAAAAGAGAATAACTCTTTAGATTTAGAGAGACAACATGAAAAATCTAATGTAATACCAAAAGATAAAATACTAGATAGGGAAAAACTCTTTATAGATTGTTATATAGTAATGGATAAGAATCTATTAGATATTAGACCTAATATGCCTCTTGTTCTAAATACTCCTAAGCCTTTAAATACTAAACTCATGGTAGAAATGTATCAATCAATAAAAAATAGGAGTTATATTATAGATAATTTAAGAGAATTAGATAACAATGTTATAACTAAGCTTTTAGATAATAAAAGATTAAAAGGTATAAATCAATCAAGAGCATTAAATTTTGAGATTCAAAGGCCTTTAAAGTCATTGTTAGATAAACCTTTGCTACCATTAGTAGAATGTTTAAAAAGACGTGAATTAGTTATATACAATTCGTCATTCTTATTAGATAAGCCACAGGTTGCTAATGATATATTTTTTGGTAATAATCAAAAATTTTATGATTACATTAGAGAAAAGGTGTTAGATAAGGATATAACCTCTAATTATATTGATAGAATCACAGATGATAAAAAAATTAATAAGATTAAAGAATATTTTAAGTTTATGTCTAGATATGGATATTATTCTATATTCAATAAATCTTATCAATTTCTATTAGATAGATTAACTATTAAAGATATTTATTCTATTTCTTGTGAAATACCTGTTACCAAAATTGAATCAAAAGAAATAGATAATATTAATAAAATAAATCTTTTAGAAAAGAGAAATTTATCTTTTATAAATGAATGTGATAATTCGAAATTCTTAAGTAGGCAAGTATCTTTATATAGTGGTAAATTTTTGATACAGAAAAGTTTATTAAATTTAACTGTATCTTCTATTGGGTCATGGATAAATAATAAAAATTTATTAGACATATCTTTAGAGGATATAAGCTATAGTAGTAATAATTACTTATTATCCAAAATACAACACTTATTAGTTAAGGAAGAAAAAGCTGCTATTTTAGATACTATAGAACATGATATTAATAAAGAAAAACACAAGGAATTATCAGATTTAAATGTAATGATAGTTAACAAAGGAATAACTATTAAATCTTTATCTCATTTTTTAAAATTAATAAATGAGGAATTAAGTAAGGAGTTAATTGATTTAAAAGAATTGACTATTTACAAAGAGGATCATAAGGAACTAGGAGATTTTAGTAACATAAACATAAATAAATATCGTGCAATTAATTTAGGTAATCAACATGTAACTCCGATCTATCAACAGGATGCTAAAGAATTGGGGGCAGACCATGTATCTCAAGCTTATATTGAAGGATATAGGGAGTTATTAATTGAAGGATCTAATTTATTAAGCATTACGCCTTTTACTCCTTATTTAGATTCTTACAAATCAAAAGAAGCGATTATATACAGTTCTAATATGCTTGATAGATTGACTAATAAGTTATTAAATAAAGCAGAGATGAAGTATTGTAATTATATTAATACAAAATTAATGGATAAAAACTTTGCCTCATTTTGTGATTACATCAATATAAAATCCATCTACAAAGAACATTTTAAATATTATGATTATGTTAACTTAAAATATATGAATAAAGATAAACGTAGATTATATTATAAGATAACAACGGTTCCAATGTTTAAGGGGAAAATAAAATTGATGTATAAAAAAGGTATGGCTCCTATGTTTAAAATACAATCAGAGTACCTAAATCCAATAAATGTAGTTCCTACATTTAGAATTAGCCCTAATTATTTAGATAAACTTAACTTAACTCCTATATTTAGAATAAATTCAAAGTATCTAAATAAGTTAAATATAGTACCAACTTTTAAACTCAGAGAGCTTTACTTAAAGAAACTACAATTATATCCTATTTACCATCAACAAAAGAAAAATCTATTAGATGTAACTATAACTCCTATATGGAATGATAATGAAGTATATCTAGTAAAAGATTATAATCCTATAGATAAAGAAAAAACCAAGTTTATTGAAATCACGAAAAGATGGTGGTGGTTAGATGAAAAAGGACCAATAGATCATTTAATAGTTCCTAATAGAGATTATGAGGAAATGGCTGACTTACTATCTAATCCTAATTATGAATACCTAAGATATAATCAGCATCCTATAGAATGGGGTAAAGGCTGGGGGATAGATTGGAATATACCACCTCATGCTGTATCTGTGGAAATAATGTTAGATTTAGTAAACATATTAATCATGGTATGGCACCATAATAAGCAAGCTTGGTTAAATTGTACAGGCAAAGAGGGTATACAATTTGTTATGGAATTGCTCTATGATTGGTATTCTATGTCGACTTCATGCCCAAATACAAGTTATGAGAGAGCGTATAGATGGATAAGATGGGAAGCTGAGAAAGTATATTTCTTAGATACTAGCAATGGCTTACAGTCTATTGGTATGTTAATAGGCAACTTATTAGAATACATGAAAAATCATCATTATAATATAGTTCCATTATGGAGAAACCCAAAAGCAATGGATGTAGAAAGATGGTTTGAAAATCCATTATTTAAATTACGGTTAATGAGAGATATAGATAAATTTAAATGCAAGAGACACTATTATATAGAAACTCAGAACTTAAAAAAATAAAATTTAGGAGGTAATAAATATGTCAACAACAATAGCAAGCAGAATTGATTTTAAAAAGCCAAGACAAAAGGAATGGGGTATAATTCAGAATGGTAATTTAGCTACATTAAATTATGGTAATGAAACAGATAGTAAAGGAAATTCTATAATGGCATATTCATCTAATTGTTATGATGATGTTTTAGAGCAAGCAAAGATATTAATAAATTCAGGTATTGGAACTATGAATGTTCAAGTAGTGGAGTTTGTACCATATGACTATATCATGCAACCTAGAGTATAGGGGTGACACCATATGAAACTTTTAAAAGTTAAAGATGGTTTATTAGAGGCTGAGAATTTTTTCTTAGCCTCTCCTTTTAGTGACTTTGCTGGCAGTGCTAATATTACTAGAGATATATCAACAGGAAAATTGCAGCTAATATCTGATAATATAAGAATCGAAAGACCTTTTCCCTTTGATGATTTCTTAATAGAAGTTAAAAAAGAAAATTTTGATAATATGGAAAATGGTGATTTTTCAATGGTATATTTAGGAGATGGTAACTGCACCTTTGGGATTAAAGATGAGGATGTAAAAACTCAAAATAAATATTGGAAAATTTTAAGAGAAAGTGGTTATGTACAGGCTTATGTTAGTTCAGATGGCATAAATTATACGAATATAGGAGGGATGAGCTTCCCTGATACTTTAACTAAACAAGGATTTGATAAAATTAATAAGAAAGGATTTATTCTTGATAGCTATAAGTTATATGGAAGTCCATATGTTACCCTTCAAAACTTTCCTCAAGATACAATATGTGAATTATATGATACTAGCAATAATTTAATAAAAACTAGAACCTTTGATTCTTCTATGGAATGTAGGATTTTTTTAGATTCTAACAATCTAAATGGTCATTTAATATTTAAAGATCCGCAAGGATCTACTTTATTTACCACAGATAATTTAATTTTTGGTTATGGTGATGTGTGGGTAATTAGTCCCTATGATTTTGAAGTAATTTATTTAGGCAATGTGGTAACTAATGTAACACCTGCTTTTCTTCAAGATCTCGATGAAATAATAAGTATTAAAAATATAGGCAGTACAACTTATACAGGCATAGTGGTTGGAACGCAAACAAGCAGCAGTGATTTAATAGAGCTTAGTTTAGATGGAATAACTTACTCTAGTACCTTAACGTTAGATTTTGCTATTGGAGAGGAAAAACAGATATATGTGAAAGTCACTAAAAATGCAGCCAGCATCAATTTCAGTGTTAGAGACTTTCAATTAGTTATTAGTTAGGGGGTAGGTTTAATGAGTGAATTTTTTAGTGTAAACACTAGTGCTACTATTGTACTAGATGATAGTCAAACTTCAAGGTCAACAACCTGGAGCAGTGAACAGATTTACGAGGCAATTATTAATTATTCCGGAGGTAAAAATGGAACGGAAGGGAGCTTTAAATTCATGGAGATAAATGATGTTATTTCATTAAATGCTGGGGAAACGATTCAAAGAGATTACGACTTGGGGGAAAATTCAATTATCATTACGACCGTATATTTAGATATTGAGGATGGAAGTAACTTTCAACTTAAAATCAAGGATCAAATACAAAATGGATTTTTATTATATGATACGGGCCACGTAAATCATTATACAGATAGTGTATTTATACCGTATAAGGACAAAGATCCGAATACTAAAAATAAGCTGCATGCAGAGATAACAAATTGGAACTTAAATGCGCCGGTTGTACTAAATTTAAAAATATTAGGCTTGGAGGTTGAAGTATAATGTTAACTAAAACAGAATTTATAATGTTATTTACTAAAATAATAGGGGGCGAAGCCGTGCTCGATGCTGATTATAACTCAGTGATTGATGTTTTAAGGATGCAAAGGATCGTAAGTTGGGACTATGCCCAAGATAATTCCTTAAATCAAGCGCAAAACTTATTAAACATTATATGTCAAAACTCAATACGATTCTATGAAACATATTTAGGGGAATAGGAGGTTAAACAATGTTAGTAAAAGGAACAGTTCAAAAACAACAATTACTTATGGCGATCCATGATGCGATTATAAGTGCCGGATCTAATTGGGTAGAGATTTCAAGTAATAAAACAAATGATTATAAATGGGATGTTTCAAGCATGACTGATGGATATGTGTTTAAAAGTCCACCGATTGGAACTAAAAATCAAAGTGTAGTTTTAGAGTTAAAAAGTATAAATCTTGCGGTAACATCGCCAAGTACATCCACAGGAAACGGAGGGAATCATCTTAATATTTGGTTAGCGGATGATTATACGCCAAGCACAACACCAAATGTAAATGGGACCTTTTTAAACAGGGGACAAGTTGCATCTTGGGGGTTTACTACGGTTGATTCAATATATTCGGCACCAACTTCATTATACGATTATTTTGTTGATGTGTTGGATTATAGAATATTAATTGTCATTCAAAGAAATTCAGCAACAACAACAACGTATCCACATTATTTATACATTGGTTATCCAAATCCTACTACAAACATTGAGGGACCAAACTACACTAATCAATTTATAATCGGTAGTAATATTTATTGTGGTAATAACACAACGGTAGCTCGTGTATATTGGCATAAAGGATCAAACGCGCTTTATAACCAATATGCTTATACGAATTGTAATTTAAATAATGCAAATCCAAACCCAATGGGGCTATATTTATTAAGTCCGATTACAGTTACGGGAGATGGAGGTACGGGAGTATCTAACACCGGTCCACTTGGAGTATTGACTGGATTATATGCACTTCCCGCAACCAATATTATCAACGGTGATACTATAACTATCGGATCAGACACTTACCAAGTATTTAACCTTAGTCAATGGTTATTTTCTAGCTATACAAGTATAGGAGGGATAGCCACTAGTATATATTATATGAATGGCATTTCTCCATCCCTTATCGCAATTAAGACAAACAATTAAGCGGGGTGAATTGCTATGGCAAACTATAATGGTGTAATTATTGATAAAGGGTGCATTCTAGGAACCGTAAGGAATATAAAAAAGAGTGGGAACGTCATACCTAGTGATGTGATAGTGGGTGGTTTTAGATCCACAGTTAAACAGGGACTTGATCTTAATAATTACTATTTTTCAAAATTTGAGAGAATACCGAAAGAAAGAATCTTAAACAGATTTAAAAATCTTTCTAGTAATATTCATTATTGATATTAAAGAGGTCTTTCAGTCTCTCTTTTTATATTACTTAAGATTAAAAAGCGATGAGGGTGTGAATCAGATCTAAACAATTCAAAAGATCTGAGAAAGACTTGTAAAAATGGAAATGTTATTGGAGAACATAACGAGCACAAATAAATTTATTATGTACTAAGGATATGGATGAAGAGAAACATGAAGAACTTAACAAGTGCTTTTGGTACATTAAATCCTGTCTAAAATAGGAAATATCTCACTTTGTAAATAAATTATAAAAAAATTGTAGGAAAAGTAGAGAATGTGTATAAGAAATTGATAATAATAACCCTTATAATAGTAAGTGGGAA
>NZ_AUUU01000096.1 GCF_002760435.1 Clostridium sp. LS | reverse complement strand
AAAAATATTTATTATTTCGGTAAGCTACCACATAAGTCTAGTTTACATGTTGTTTAGCTATAATTTATATTATAACTTTGCTTAATATATGTGTTATGAATTAGCATTTACAGTTTAGGATAAGAGATTAGAGAAAGCAGTCCAATAAAAGGGCTGCTTATTCATTTTAAATTAATTTAATTATAAATTGATTATTATTAGTAGATTAACTTATATTATATAAAATTATTATGTGGTAGTAGATTTTACTTGATTATTACCCTTATCTTTGTTATTTTTACCTTTCATTTTATCAACATTACTTTTGTCATTTTTGTTTCTGTTATATTGAGAACTACCCATATTAATCACCACCTTACTTTATTTTTTATTATTCACGGAAGAACATATGGTTATTCATTTTTGCGAATAAATTATTGTATACATTAGGGCATTTATTTGAGCTGGAAAATATTATTGCTTCTATTCAAATGGTGAAATGGTTATGGATTACAATATGTATGGATATAGATTTGATAGAAGCGGAGTGGCTGTTAAATTAGGTTAATATTTGAAAAATATGTTATAATCTAATTGTGGAAGGTGATAATAAGATATTACGAATGTAAGATCAGGCAAAGTTTGAAGGCAAAAATGTATTCAGCTTTTTATCTTCTCGCCAATGAAATAATTGTTAGCGCATAACATTATGTTTTAGTTCGTAATTTTCTTAATGATGAAATATGTTATTGATGGAGGAAAATAAAATGAGTTTGAAAATATTAAATACTGATAGTACAAATATTGATTTTATAAAACTTATTGAACTATTAGATAATGACCTTAATGAACGATATGGAGAATTGCAAAAACAATATGATAAGCATAACAAAGTTGATTATTTAAATGACGTGATAATTATTTATAAGGATGAAATACCTGTTGCCTGTGGAGCATTTAAGGAATACAATATTGACACCATAGAATTAAAACGAATATTTGTAACAAAAGAGAACAGGCGACAAGGATTATCAAAATTAATAATTACTGAATTAGAGAAATTAGGAAGCAGCAAAGGATATAAATATGCTCTGTTAGAAACAGGAATAAAACAACATGAAGCAATTAATCTGTATAGAAATAATGGATATGAGCTAATAGAAAATTATGAACCGTACAAAGGGAATGCAAATAGCATATGTATGGAGAAAAATTTATAATATTGGATATTTTGCTTGGATATTATGATTAACACACAAGATTCTTATAAAACGTAATAGTATTCATAAGGCGAAATAATGATTATAAAAAAGAGGCAGACAAGTAGTAATTTCATGTAAGGATATTTATATTTTGTGAGGTGTAGTAAATGAAGATTATTTTTGAAAAAATGAATTTGGAACATCAAAAAGAAATTATGGAAATTTTTAATTTTTATGTTGAAAGTGGCACTGCTGCTTTCCCAAACAATAAATTACCTGAACCGTTTTATACAATGCTAATGAAAAAATCAGAAGGGTATCCTTCATATGCTCTAAAAAATATAGATAATAATTGTGTCGTTGGTTTTTGTCAGTTAAGTCCCTATAATCCATTTCCAACATTTAATTCAACTGCATGCATTACTTATTTCATTGCAAATGAATATACAGGAAAGGGACTGGGTGAGAAATGCCTATTAAAATTAGAGCAAGATGCGTTAGAAATGGGAATCACCAATTTGGTTGCAGAAATATCATCAGAGAATCATGGTAGCATAGCATTTCATAAAAAACATGATTTTTATATTGCTGGAGAATTGAAAAATATAGGTGTTAAGTTTAATAGAAAGTTTGGCGTTGTGTATATGCAAAAAAATATTTAAGCTTCAAAGCATTCAGATTTGAGTAGAGCATATATAACAAATTTTAATAGAAAAGGGGGATGAACAATGATTCAATCAGTTGTGCATATTGCTTTAGTAGTAAAAGATTATGATGAAGCAATCGAGTTTTACACAAAAAAACTTCATTTTACATTAATTGAAGATACATATCAACCTGAGCAAGAGAAAAGATGGGTAGTAGTATCTCCACCAGGTTCAAATGGAACAACAATATTACTTGCCAGAGCATCAAATTCAGAACAAGAGGCATTTATAGGAAACCAAGCAGGCGGAAGAGTTTTTCTTTTCTTAGGAACTGATGATTTTTGGCGTGATTATAATGAAATGAGAAAAATAGGTATAGAATTTATTAGAGAACCTAAAAAACAGGATTATGGAATAGTTGCAGTATTTAAGGACTTATATGGTAACTTATGGGATTTGGTTGAGTTTAATGAAAATCATCCAATGCTTGAAAGAGTTAAATAAATAAAATATGAAAGCTTGAATTACAAATTATAATTTGAAGCTTTAAACATACCCCAAAGCGTATAAATAATTTTTAATTATGGCCGTTCAAAATTATTTCACCAAACATTAAGGTTGAAATGCATACGCAAAAAAATGGAGTCCAAATTTGACTATATGTTAATATAAAAATTGAGAATAAGTCTACACTAATAAGCAATTAAGTCGACATATTCTACTGATCCGATCTAAGCTTTAAGGACATTATACCATAATATGCTATTTTCACAAGTCTATAGCTGTCACAATGGTAAATGTTTTGTTACAAGTATGGTGTAATATAGAAATAAGGCTTCTTGTAAGAGTGGGATTAGCTGTGACTGAAAAAGTAGGCTATGTGAGAGTTTAAACAGTAGATTAAAAAAACAGGCAGACTGAAAATAGAATTATTTTTAGCGTTCACATATAAGCAAATTTAAGACAATAAGCACTTTAAAAGGTTTATTGTCTTTATTCACGTCACTTAAGACTGATGTAGGAATATGAAAAGCTTGTAAAAAAATACAGTTATAATATAATATGTTTATATAATAATGCTGAATAGTAAGAGTATTAAATGAATGGTGATTTATGGTTTTTGAAGGTGATAAATAATATGAGTACAAGCAGAGGTGAGTTGTGATGGCTAAAAAATCAAATGAAAATAATTATAGGGAGAGTATTCTGCAGATTATGGCTGAAGTACAAGATACTTATTATAAGCCTGAAGAAGCTTCTACAATAATAAGATTTATTGAAGGATATAAACATGATAATGACTTTTATAAAATATGTTTTTCGTGGAATGGTTGCAGGGGAGAAGAATTTAAGGATGATAGCCAAGATTTTAGAAATAAGATTTCAATCTACATTTGTCTTAATAATGATATAAAAGTACCTCCATTGCTTTTAAAAGATTTAGTACAGGAAATAGGGAAGGCTTCAGTAGAGTCTTGGGGGGCGCCTGAATATTTATTTTTACTATCAGAACGATTACTTAAGGAAACAGAAGGGCAATATATCGAAACCTTCGGCAAAACTCTTTTTAGCAGTATGGATACGTATGGATCATGCATTAGTATGGATTTTTCAAAAATTAATGTTAAAGGAATACTTAATGAACTAAATTCAAAACAGTATAAAGACAAACTTATTTTAGATTTAGTAGATTACTTTAAATCCAAGTTATAAATCCCTAAATAAAATATTGGTGTGTATTTAATTCACACTATTTTTATAATGTTGGCATATATAAATTCAAATTAAAAGGAAAAGGGGGAAAAAGATGATACAACTAGGAAACGCACTTATTCTTTTAGCACTTATAATGGCTCTATTTTTCGCTGTTATTGCAATAATACGAGGATTTAAAGGCATGAAGATAAGCAAAAGTTTTGAAACATCTAATAAAAAAATAAAAGTTGGTTATTGGCTGCTTTCGGCTATACATATGTGGGTGGGCATTTTAATAACTCTGTGTTATTTGATTGCAGTAGTATTGATTTTAAATAAATTATAAGGGAGGTAATCTGGTGGGTTTTTTAATTTTTCTACCGCTTATTGCGGCTATAATTGGGATTATTATTTGTCTTATTTGTTTTATAGGAACATGTCTGATAATTATTGGTGGTACAGGCATAGCAATGAATAAAATATACTTGAAGCAGATGAAAACAAAAGATATTAAATTAAAACCTTTATTTAATACAAGCTCAATAATTTTAGGAATTATATTTATATTATTCCCTTTAGGATGTGCTTTATATGGGATTATTTTTTCATTATCATCAAAATAAGCATATAAGTATCATTTATAATATCCGCATAATCTATAGAAAACTTAATTCAAATTTGTGGCACAGATCATTTATAGAATAAAGGAGGATAGTTATATGACAAATAATAACATATTAAATATAGCTATGCAACAATCTGCTATTGATAGTAATTGCGATATCGATGACTTTAAAGGTTTTGAAAACAAAGTTGTAATTTCAAAATATAATAAAAATGCACGAAAGTATCTTGAGTTACCTTTTTTGTGTGACTTAACCTCGTATGGCAATAATATTGTTGCTTCTGTTTCTGATGAATTATCAACAATCGTTACTGATTATATCAATAAATATCCAGTAGAGCATTGCTTTGAAACACCAAATTTACATGTGATGATAGAAAAATTGAAGCCGTTTAATATGAATGTTTGCTTTATGGCTGAATATTTTTTGCCTGATATGACAGTTATAAGGCCACTTGAATGTAATTATGAAACGAAAATTTTAGAAGCTGTAGATTTTGCAGATTTATATTTGCCTGAATGGAGCAATGCGCTGTGTGAAAAACGCAAGCATTTAGACAAATTAGCTGTTGGTGCATATCACAAGGGAAAACTTATCGGACTTGCTGGTTGTTCTGCAGACTGCGATTCGATGTGGCAAATTGGAGTTGATGTTTTACCTGATTACAGAAAACAAGGAGTAGCTTCTTGTTTGACAAATAAACTTGCATTTGAAGTTTTATCAAGAAATATAGTTCCGTTTTATTGCTGTGCGTGGTCAAATATAAAATCTGCTAGAAATGCAATTAAAAGTGGATTTAAGCCTGCTTGGGTTCAAGTGACTGTTAAAACAAATGATTTTATATATAACATTAATAAATAGGGATTATTTCTTTTTGGGTGGCATTTAGTCCTATTAACAATCAGTAGTAAAGAAGATTTAACTTATACAGCCTTTACAATGGGCCCGATTTCGTATAAATCACTAAATCAAATAACTAACAATTTATTAAAGGAGGAAGAATCGTGACCTGGGCGCAAGAAATATTTAGAGCACTACTATTAACTTTTGGTACCACAGAAATCATAACCAATACATTATATTTAATTAAAGATAACGGATTAGATTTAGCAAGAAAGCAACACGGAGAATTACCGCCTCAAATACCATATAAAAAGATTAAATTAAAAGTAATATGTATGTTATCATTTGGAATAATCTTCTTTGCTGTTTCTTTATTATCTTATTTACTTCATAAATATATTTCCAATACTATTTTTATATCTTCAATATTATTTTGTTTGTATGGAATAATAGAAGCCTTATACTATAGATATTGGAAGACGTTTGGGTTTGCATTTGCAACAATATTATTAATGATAGGCTCGATATTGATTTAAGATATAAATTGAAAATTATTTATATAATCTATGAACAAATTATAATTTGTAGATAACATTATTTATAAGTAATGGTTTATATTAATTGTAATTATCCCTTTGAAAATACGATCCAAGTATGAAATATTTCTATTTATAACAATAAAGAAGGAGAGCTAGATAAATGCTTAAAATAGGTGAATTTGCTACACTTACTGGAATTAGTATTAATATGTTAAGAAATTATGATAAAATAGGCCTACTTATTCCAGAGTATGTTGACGAAATTAATAGTTATCGCTATTACAGTGAATGTCAGATAATTGTAGCTAATCGTATTCAAATACTCAAAGAATTAGGTTTTAATTTAAAAGAAATTCTAATGATAAACCATTGTTCTGATGATGATATACTCAAATTAATTAAAAATAAGATTCTAGAAAAACAAAAGGAAAAGGAGTGCATTGAAGAGCAAGTCCTGCGGATGAATCAAATCATTAATGATCTTGGAATTTATAGTGATTATGCTTTTTCTGTTAAAGTAACTACTCTTGAGTCTTGGAAAGTTGTAAGTCTACGGGCAAATATAAGCAAATTCGAAGATGAAGGGGCATTGTGGGAAAGATTTAAACAGAAATGTATTGAGAACAATGTGAAATTATTAAATAATGAATATTCTTATGCTATAACACATAACATTGATTTAACAAATAAAATAATAGACACAGAAGTTTTACGAATAGTCAGTGAAGTGCCAGCAGAACCAAAGGGATTAAAGTATTATGAGTTACCTAAAAGTGAAGTTGCTGTTGTATCATTTAAGGGAACTTATAGCAAAATCAGTGATATCAGCAGTTATGTTAATAAATATGTTAAATGTATGGGATATGAAACAAGTTATGCACCATTACGTAAATATTTCGTGGCGCCTAACAACGAACTTGATTCAAATAATTACATAACAGAATATTATTATCCTCTAAAAAAGATATAAAAACTATTGACCCTAGTATCGCACGAGGGTTTATTATATTTGTGTTGCAACAAAAATATAAGTTTTAGGAGATATAATATGCGAGAAATAATTGATATAAAACATCATTTTGATGATTATGAATGTATGTGGAATGGTATAGAGGATATATATATGAATAAAACAGGAGAATGCTTACCAAACAATTATTTCTTTACTCTAGCAAGTTTTGGTTCTTTTTGCTATTTAAAAACTCAAAAAGCTGAACTTAAGAGGTGTGTGGCTTTAGGAGATGGACGAACAAAAAAGATGTATGAATTTTTGGCGCCAATTGTTGGGTTTGAATATAAGCATTTTGAATACAGGAATTTTGAAAAAGCATTAACAAAAGCCAAGGCAGAAATTGATTCTGGATATCCAGTAGTTTTGGGCGCTATCGATATGTTTTTCCTTCCGTATTTTGATAAGCTGTACAAGAAAGAACATATTCCCTTTCATTATATACTTATGGTTGGATATGATGATGAAAAACAAAGGATTTATCTATACGATTGCGGAAGGTCAGAGTTACTCTCACTTTCATATATTCAGATATGTAATGCTATGAATTGTAATTATCCTGGTTTGAGTAAGGCAAATACACTATGCACCATTAGAATGACTAAAGGAAGAAATAAAATCCAAATTGCTAAAGACGCGCTTGCAAGGAAAAAATATTCATTTTTAAATCCAGCAACAGGTTTTCTAGGATATAAAGGGTTTGAAAAGTTTATTAGAGAACTCCCAAAATGGAAGGAGGAGATTAGCAAAGAAGAGTACGATAAAATACTAACTAATATGGTAGAGTTTTTCGGCGAAGTACCAACAATTCCAAATGCTATTAAGGGAATAGGTGAGCCTGATTTCATTGAATTCAAAGGTGGATTTGATAAAATGAGTAAGATACTTAAGTATTTAGGAGATGAAACCCAAGATGATTACTGGAAAAAGTCGGCAATCTTTTTTGATGAAGGTGCAGCAGTAATTAAGCAGATTTCTGATGTTATTATAGACTATCTATCTAACAAAGAAGATAATACAGTGTTGTTACCTAAACTTTTTTCAGAAGTTTTAGAGAAGATGAAAGAAGGATACAATGCATTAGATTTTTGAAAAGTCTACTAGTTTTATAATTAGTTATTAGTGCTTCAGTTTTTTAAAAAGATTATAAGAATAATCTCGTTAAATTTCAATTTGTAGAGGACAATAGATAAAATAAGTATATGAATAATAACCGGGCAGGATTAAGATTAATTATGAAAAGAAAATTCTCTCTCGAACTAAATGTATACATGTTATATGAAATAGTGTTATGGTTATGGGCTAATAAGGAAAGAATAGTTTTGTAGATTCGATGAATATACAATATTTTCATACTCCCCCTATTTCGCCCAGCATAGTAACTTTGTTCTTATATGACTGAGCCAAATACTCCAATGCGTTGGCCATTGACCCATCCCATTTCATCTGAGCATAAGCTAGCAACAACAGGTCCAATATCAGAAGCTTCTCCCATTCTTCCGAGTGCAGTTTGAGAAGCAATCATATCTTTAAGTCCTGGATTTTTAATATAAGTATCTCCGCTAAATTCGGTGTTAACAGCTCCTGGAGCTATAGTATTTGCTCTTATCCTTCTTGATCCTAATTCTTTAGCTAAATATTTAGTAAAAATTTCTACTGCACCTTTTGCAGAAGCATAAAGCCCAGAACCTGTAGATGTAAAACTAGTTAACATTGTGGAAGTGTTTATAATTCTACCTTCGTCAGCAATAAGTGGAATTAGTTTTTGTGTCAAAAAGAAAACTCCTCTAAAGTGTACATTAAATATTTTGTCAAACTCTTCTTCTGTAACTTGTAAAATAGGTGTATGATTTGAAATTCCGGCATTATTAATCAAAAAATTAAAATGCTCTTGACCCCATTTATCCTTTAGAACATCTGATAACTTAGATGCAAAGGAATCAAAGGAAGATATATTACTTACATCAAGCTGAATAGCAGCAGCTTTACCACCATTTGCTTCGATTTCCTTTACAACTTCATCTGCCTTTTCCTTTTGATTATTGTAAGTGATAATTACATCTATTCCTTTTTTAGATAATGATATTGCAGAATTTCTACCAATTCCACGACTTCCACCTGTAACTAATGCAATTTTACTATTATTGTTCATAAAAAAGCTCTCCTTTAAATATTTATTAATCATTTAGAAATTAATCTCTCGTTATTTATACTTTTACTTATTTTAAAATTATAGTAGTACCCTAGTTAAGCTTGTATAAATCACTTGAAAATAAATTTCCTATAATTTATACTCATGTTAATACCTAGAGTTATATCGAGGTCAAGCTTTTTTTAAAATAAATTTTAAAGGGGATTTTGAAATTGACATATTCTATAAAAGATGTATCACAGATATTAGGGCTTTCTATATATACAATTCGTTTTTATGATAAAGAAGGGCTTTTACCATTTGTAGCAAGAAATAAATCAGGAAATAGGGAATTTACTGAGTCAGATTTAGGTTTATTTAAAGTGATTTGTTGTTTAAAGAATTCAGGAATGCAAATTAAAGATATTAAAAAATATATTGATTTCTGTATGGAAGGTGCCAGTACTATAGATGAACGAAAAAAAATACTTTTAGAACATCGTAAGGAAATTATGAAACAAATGGAGGAGCTCAATAAAAATCTAGAAATAGTTGATTTTAAGATTGAAATGTATGAGGCTCCTAATGCCATAGAAATTATTAATGAACAAAGAAGAAAAGCTTATGAAGAAAAATGTGAGAATAACTTATTGCAAACAGCAGAAGATGGTAATATTAGCTGATAACTACATTTACCAAGAGCAAATTAATTAATAAATATTAATTGATTTTCCCTTGGTAAAGAACTATATCGCTCCTTTAAATATTTAATTTAGTAAAGTATTCATTCTTTTATAAACTTTAAAATAAACTAGCATGGCATTTATTAGTAATAATGCACCTGTAATAAAAAATACGTTTCTTATACCAAACCAGGCTGCCACTTGTCCGCCTAAAACAGCACCTCCAAATATGCCTAAGTAACCTGCTGACATATTAATTCCAAAAACCCTGCCTGTAATTTCACTTGGGGTGATCTTCTTAATGAGTATATTTACAGAAGGCATAAGCCCTGCACTGGTTAATCCTAGTATAAATCGAAGCCCCATTAACTGCCAAGGATTTGTTACAAAAGCTTGTGGTATAAAATCTAGTCCTGCCACAATAAGTGCTATTAACATAACTTTTTGTACTCCAATTTTATCTGCTAGTTTCCCGAGTCTCGGAGCAGCAATTATATTTGCGAGTCCAGAAGCTGAGTTAATAATTCCAAGATGGCTTATATAAAGCGGTAATACCGGAGCAATCTGGCTCATTCCAATGCTCGATACAAACATTCCGAACCAACACACAATTAAATTTCTCTTCCATAGTTTCATTCGTACACTTATCCTCCATGATATATAATTATCCATTAGAACCACAAAGTTCTTGTTCCATTTTAACATATCTAACAAGAATAGAAATGAATAAAGGAGAGCTTTTATTCAAATGGCAAAGGATTGTGGAGTGTAGCATGTATGGATATAAATTCGATATCAGCGGAGTGGCTGTTAAATTAGGTTAATATTTGAAAAATATGTTATAATGTAAATAAATGCGAAAAATATCTTTTTGGAGGTATAAAAATGGAAAGAATGCCATATAAGCGACCAACTGAACATTATGATGAAAGAATCAAGCAAATAGATGAAAAAATTTGTGAATTAATAAATAAGCGAAAGATTACTTCGGATAATAATCCAGGTTATCCGCCTTTTGAATATATATCTAACTGGGCAGATAAATTTAACTTATTTGAGGACTTATTAAAATCAGTATTTGGTGCACTATGGAATGAGAAATCATACAAACCATTAGTTAAACCAAAAGAATTTCAAAGGAATTTACCAGTTTTAAAGTCACTCGAGATAGATAATCGTCTTTTTTCTATTATGGCTATCCGTCAGTACTCAAATTCTAGCGTTATAAATTTTAATATAGATTGGGATAATACAAGTGATTCATTGGAACATCAGTCTAGGCATGCTAATTTTGAGCTATTTATAAGTGAACAATATGAATGTCGAATGTTGGATGGATGTGGAGGTAGAGGCCATTTTCATTATAACTTCGTTGTATCTCCACAATTGCCTGATGATCTTTCAGGAATTAAATTGATTTTTAAAGAATTTAATATGCAATTTAGAGATAAACAAATAGGTGGTGACATTGTAATTCAGTTGTAATATGTGATTTTGGGTGGTTAGTTCGTATCTTTTTTTATGGAACGTAATAGTAATGATACAAAATATGGACAGAAAAAACTATTAAAAAGCTAAGTGAAATATTAGATATAACTTAATACACAATATTTTTAAGGCGTATAAATAGAATTATACGAACTATATTAAAAGAGTCTTGGTAAATATTAATTACTGCAGAACTAAGATTAGAAGATATAAAAAGGGAGACAAAAAATGAACATGAATTATTTTGTTAAAACCCATGGATTAGGAAATGAGTATATTGTTTTAGATAAAGAAAAAATTAATTTTAACTTAACACAAAAGGCGATTCAAAGAATATGTAGTGTTAATTTTGGTATAGGCTCAGATGGGATTCTACTGAAAGTGCAATCAAGCAAGGCAGATTTTGGATTAAGAATTTTTAATCCAGATGGTTCTGAAGCAGAAAAAAGTGGAAACGGCTTGAGAATATTTTGTAAGTATATTTTTGATTATGGCTTCACTAAAAGCGAAGAGTTTTCTGTTGAAACTAAAGGCGGAGTAATCAAAGCAAAAATTATTGAAACATCAAACAAAAAAGCAAAACTAATTTCAGTAGATATGGGAAAAGCAATTTTTAATTCAAGAGAAATCCCTACAAATTTCCTGACAGAAGAAGTAATAGGAGAAAAACTGGAAGTTGATGATAGAGAATATGAAATAAATTGTGTTTCAATAGGAAATCCGCATTGTGTCATTTTAAAAGAAGAATTAAATATTGATGAAATAAAAAGTAATGGAAAGATTATAGAAAACCACTGCCAATTTCCAAATAGAACTAATGTTCAATTTGCAAAAGTTATATCAAGAAGCGAAGCAGAAATATTAATATGGGAAAGAGGTGCTGGATTTACATTAGCATCTGGAAGTTCATCATGTGCAGTAGCAAGTGTTTTAAGAAAAAAGAATTTAGTTGATAATAAAGTTAAAATTAAAATGCTTGGTGGCGAATTATTAATAGAAATAGATAACAATTGGAATATAAAAATGACCGGAGAAGTTAGACAAATAGCAGAAGGAACTTTAAGTGATGAACTTATAGAGGATTTAAATAAGTAAACATACATTGAAGAAAAGATATTTAAAAATAATGATATGGAACCAGATATGGTTCATTTTAATTTAAATAGCTACATGAATTTAAAATAGTATCCACAACATTCTTATAAAACTTTATAGTAATAAATAACAAATTAAAAATATGAGGCACGGTATATGATTAAAGTAAATTTTTATGAATTAAATACTATAGAAGATAATAAATTATTATTTGCAGTAATAGTGACAAAATTTAATGGACAGTGGATTTATGTAAGACATAAAGAAAGAAGTACCTGGGAAATTCCTGGAGGACATAGAGAAGAAAATGAAAATATTAATGATACTGCTTCGAGAGAGTTGGTAGAGGGAACTGGAGCAGTAAAGTTTAAATTAATTCCAATATGCACTTATTCTGTAGAAAGCGATGAAAATGTTAATTATACTGAATCTTTTGGGCAACTATTTTATTCAGAAGTAGAGGCGTTAAATGATGATCTTCATTTTGAGATAAGTGAAATTAAATTATTTGAAGATATACCAGATAAACTAACATATCCTCTAATTCAACCATTTTTACATAAGAAGGTATTGGAGTTTTTACAAGAGATGCCTACATAATTTTCGTAAAAAACAAAATAGTAAATTATTAGGAAGTGAATATATTATGAAGTTAAAAAGGTCTATATTAATTCATTTTGACAGAAATAAATCATTACAGGAACCTGAAGGCGATATGTATAGCGGTGATCTTTTATATTCAGTGTTAAGGGTAGACAATAATTTTTGGTTTACAAGGTTTTTTAGGACATGTATTTAAATCAGATATGATAGCTGAGTTTATAGGATGGGAAAAAGGGAGTCCATTTCAGAAAGAATTAGGATATGGAATTTCTGGTTTATTATGTATATGGATGAGTAAAGATTTTTGGTTAGCTTTATTAAAATGTAATAGTAACACATTGTATAAAGGGAGATGTTAGTGTGATTTATAGATTGGCATCAGAAAGTGATATTTTAATGCTTTCAGAAATGAGATGGGAACATGAATATGAGGAAGAAGGAAAATTCGATATTTCAAAAGAAGATTTCATTAAAGAGTGCAATTTATTTTTAATTAATGGTCTTAAAAGTGGAACTTGGGAGTATTGGATTGCAGAAGAAAACAATATAATTGTTTCAAATATTTATATAAATAGAATACGGAAAGTACCAAAGCCACAAAAACTAGTTGCAGAAATAGGTTATGTAACCAATGTTCATACAAAGGTTGAATTTAGAAATAAAGGAGTAGGAACAGAACTTTTAAAAAAAGTAAAACAATGGGCTACAAATAATAAAATTGAATTATTATTTGTTTGGCCAAGCCAAAAGGCAGTAGCTTTCTATGAACGACAAGGGTTTTCAATGAATAACGAAATAATGGAATTAGAAATGTGATTAATTGGCAGTGTTTATATAAAACTCAATGGTAGTTTATGGTTACAAATGATTAAATCAAATTTTTTATAAATTGCAATTGTAGTTAAGTGTGTAGTAGTAGACAAATACTAATTTAATAAAAATAAGGAGTAAGAGTGGATGAATAATTATGGTGTGATTATTATGGTAATAGTTATGATACCTAATATTATATTTGCAATTAAAGAGAAAAACTTTGAAAATAAATATCATAATAAGGTAGTTGAAATCATTGAGCAGATAGGAAGATTTGGTTCAATGGGTTTAATGATTTTCAATATACCACTATTAGAGTTTGGTTATTGGTTTAATAATGGAAAGATTGTATACATGGCTTTAACTGGTATATTAGCAGTGCTATATTGTTTTATATGGTTTTTATATTTTAGGAAATCAACAATGGAAAAAGCAATGGCACTTGCTATTATTCCAACAATAATATTTTTATTTAGTGGTATAGTACAAGGTAACGTTTTATTGATAATAACAGCAATACTTTTTGGCACTGGACATATTATTATAACTTATAGTAATAATAGATAAATTCTAATATGAAGGTTTGTGTCAAAGAATATCTTTTGTTTTCATGTATGTTTAATATGCGGTTTTAAGTTATCAAAAGCTGTAATAAAGCGACGAACTCAATTAAAATTTTCAATAGTTCATGGGAGGAAAATGTTTGAGTAAAAGGGTGAAATCAAGTAAAGAATATAATAATGGTAATACTGGAAGTAATAGTAATAACAATAGTGATAAAGTCTATGATGCATTGGATAAAGCTTTAGTATATGCTAGTATTCCATGCTTTTTTTTCTTGATAATAGCAATTTATTTTAGTGATTGGTATTATGATTTTCAAATTTTAAAGTTTTCTAATGAAAGTACATTATTGTTTGTCCATGATAATATGTCATCAGCAATAATATTTTTTTCACCACTCATAATAATATTTTTAATAATATTAAATATAATAACTGCCCCTTATATTAAAATTGTGAAAGATTCTAATATAAGAACTATTACTCAATCTCCAATTAAAATTTTTAAAGTGAGGATTTGTTTATTTATTGCAATTATCACTTTCGCAATTTCCGTATCTTTAATTTTGAGTGAATTTTTTAATTATGCGAATGTAAATAAAGACGGTATACATGTCAGAAAAAGTATTCTTTCAAATATTAAAGATTATGATTGGAGCGATGTTACATATGCCAAAGTATCATATGAAAGAGTGAACAAAGGTTCGCTAAAAATTAACTATGATATATATTTAGATGATGGACAAATAGTACATGCTCAAGATTCGGAATATTTCTTTGAGAATATAGTAAAGGTTGATGATTTATTACAAAATAAAAAAATCAAAATATATAGACAAAAAATACGGGACAGTGATTATAGTAGCTTTGTAAGTCAATATAAAGGACCAGGAAAAACTCGTGTTCCTAATTTGTTAGACGTTGTACTAAAAATACTGGATAAATAGGATAGAAATATTATAAAATCTTGTAGTGAAAGCTATGTGATTTTCTTAAAAGGTGTAGAAATTAAAAATTTGTAGTTGTTGTACTAAAGTAAATTATGATTAGTAAAAACTAATTGTTAGCATAAAGATAAATAGTAATTTGGGGAGGGAACCATAATGATATTTGAAGCAAAGGAAATAGAATTAAAGGATGGAACAACATGTATTTTAAGAAGTCCAGAGGAACATGATGCAGATAAAATGATTGAATATTTAAAAATGATCTCAGAAGAAACATATTTTATGCTCAGATATCCTGAAGAAATTAATATTACAACTGATAAAGAAATAGAACTTCTTAAAGATAATCTAAATAGTAATAAAGATATGATGATTGCAGCATTTGTTAACGATGAACTTGCAGGTAATGCGGGTATTAGGTGTGTAAGTAACCATATTAAGCTTAAACACAGAGCAGTGTTTGGAATTTCTATAAAAGAAAAGTATTGGAATAATGGCATTGGAAATGCATTGGTTAGAGAAATAATCGGACAAGCAAGACGAATGGGGTATGAACAGATTGAACTTGGTGTATTTTCGGATAATGAGAAAGCAAACACCTTGTATAAAAAGTACGGTTTTGAGGTTTGGGGTAGCACAAAGAATGCCTATAAGCTTAAGGATGGAACATATCGGGATGAAATCATTATGGGAAGAATGATATAAATACTAGTCAAAGCGATAAATTGATGATCCCTAAAAGTACAGCAAGTACTAGTGTTGATGATCTAGTTAATTTGGGTTTAGTTGAACGTAAATCATCTTTAACAAGTGAAAATATAAAGTAAGGAGTGATACTAAATGATTAAAAGGTGTGAATGGGTGACTGAAGAAAATTTATATATTGAATATCACGATAAGGAATGGGGAGTACAAGTATATGACGATAGGAAACTATTTGAAATGATATGTTTAGAAGGGGCTCAAGCAGGACTAAGCTGGTGGACTATTTTACAAAAAAGAGAAAATTATAAGAAGGCCTTTGATAATTTTGAACCAGAAAAAATTGTTAAATATACAGAAGAAAAATTGAAGTCATTAATGGAAGATAAAGGTATAGTTCGTAATAGACGAAAAATTGAAAGTGTTGTGACAAATGCAAAAGCATTTTTGGAAATCCAAAGTAAGTATGGTTCATTTTCTAATTATATATGGGAGTTTGTAGATAACAAGCCTATTATTAATTCTTGGAAGAGCATAAAGGAGATCCCATCTTCAAATGAACTAAGCGATAAAATGAGCAAACAGTTAAAAAAAGATGGATTTAAGTTTGTAGGAAGTACAATTTGCTATTCTTTTATGCAATCAGTAGGAATGATAAACGACCATATAACAGAATGTTTTTGTCATCCTTTTTATTCAAAATAGAGATAATTACATTATTATAGCAGCCGTAGGATTATTTTATATAAGATTTTTGAAAACATGAATATAAAGAGGTGCATATGAATTTTGAAACTTGCTTTAATACATCTTCATCTATTTTAATGGAAGGTGCCTTAGGAGAGAGATTAAAAAGGGAATTTAATATTACATTTGATGATAAGGTTGCAATGGCTGGTTTAATATACAATGATGATTCAAGACAAGCCATGTATAGTATTTTTAAACAATATTTAAAGATCGCTGAGAAATACAAGTTACCATTTATTGCAACAACTCCTACAAGAAGAGCAAATAAGGAGCGTGTCATACAATCTAAATTTAATGAAAGGATAATAAGAGATAATGTACAATTTCTGCAAGGAATAAAAAGAAATGCAAATGTAAATATGTTTGTGGGTGGCTTAATGGGGTGCAAGGGAGATGCGTATAAAGCAACTGATATTTTATCAGTAGAAGATGCACAAGAATTCCATTCATGGCAGGTAAACTTATTTAAAGAAGCAGGAGTAGATTTTTTGTTTGCAGGTATTATGCCTGCACTATCTGAGACTATTGGCATGGCAAAAGCCATGGAAAATGCAAACTTACCATATATAATTAGTTTTATGATTAGGAATGATGGAAGACTAATAGATGGAACTACTATTAATGATGCTATTTTAAGTATTGATAATGCTACCCTACAAAAACCAATTTGTTATATGGTAAACTGTATCCATCCAATTATCTTAAAAAAAGCTTTATCTTATTCTTTCAATAAAACAAGATTAGTAAAAGAAAGATTTCATGGAATACAAGCAAACACTTCACCATTATCACCAGAGGAATTAGACAATTCCACGGACTTAAAATCTTCTGATAGTATTAGTCTTGCTAGTGACATGATGGATTTATATGACTATTTTATTCCTAAAATTCTAGGAGGCTGTTGTGGAACTGACAATACTCATATAGAAGAAATAGCAAAAAGGTTACATCAAATATAGATTTTAGTTAATATAAATTAGATTATAAGTGTGCATTAGTTTTTGCTGTTCCACATAGAGAATTATTAAATATTAATGTGGTATATAGACTAGCAACAGAAAATGACATTTCAATGCTTTCGGAAACGAGATGGGAACATGAATACAAGGAAGAAGGAAAATTCCATTAGAAGTTTTCATATAAAGTGTGATGGTAATTTATGATGTATTAGTTATTTATTGCAGTAAGTATTTTGGGGGAGGATATATGAAAAAAGTATTAAGGTCTTTTACATTTTTGCTTGGAATAATAAGTTTATTAATTATTCAATTAAATATCAATATTGTCATTAAAATTTAAATTTCCCCAAATGCACATTTCTTTTAAAATGGGCATAAGAGATAATCCTTTTTCAGATAGCGAATATTCTACTTTAGGTGGAACTTGGCCATATTCTGTACGAATGACAATCTTATCAGCTTCAAGCTCCTTTAATTGACTGCTTAACATTTTATGAGTAATACCTTTAATAGATTTCTTTATTTCTCCGTAACGCATAATTTTGCAGTGCCATAACCAAAACATTATAATCATTTTCCATTTACCGCTAATAATAGATAATGTATATTCAAATGGTTTTGAGTTTATTTCTATATTTTTCTCCATTTCATTACTTTCCTTTCAGTGAGTATCTTACAAAAAAGTGCATGCTATCATTATATTGTAATATGTATATATAATAATACATATTAAGAATGCTTTGCAAAGTAATTTAATATTATGGAGGTATAATTATTTATGAATAAATTTAAGGAAATTAAGCCAGAAGAATTAAATGAAAGCACATTTAAACTTATAGGTAAGGATTGGATGTTGATTACGGCAGAGAATAATAATAAAGTAAATGCTATGACTGCAAGTTGGGGCGGATTTGGAATAATGTTTGCCAAAAATGTAGTCTTTATTGCTATAAGACCCCAACGTTATACAAAAAAATTTGTTGATAATTCTAATACTTTTTCTTTAACGTTTTTTGATGAAACTTTTAGAAAACAATTAACTTATTTTGGAACTGTATCTGGTAAAAATGAAGATAAGATTTCCAAAGCAGATTTAACAATCCAACATGCAGATAGTACACCTTATTTTGAAGAAGGGCGCATTGTAATTATATGTAAAAAAATATATGCACAGGATTTTGCACCTGAATGTTGTACTGTAAATGGACTAGATGAAAAATGGTATCCTGAAAAAGATTACCATACATTTTATATTGCAGAAATAGAAAAAATTCTTATAAAGAATAGTTAACTAAAATGATGTTTTTGTAAAGAAGTTTGATTTTACAAATACGACAAGCCGTTGTCATATTTAACTTGAAATATAAACATTGATCAATTGACAATAAAATTAATTTATGTTATATTTAAACATATTATTTTGCAAGGTGGTGTCTGTTTGTTAATTGTTCTGTAATAAGCATTAATTGATTTATATTGTGTAATAAATTTGTTGGATTTCCAACTTTATTTGTTATACCTATAATGCCTTACAGAAAATACAAAACTGACATTTAATAGGATTATATGTTACAGGTATAGTATTTTGCTATGCCTGTTTTCTTTTTTTGTAAGGCAAAAGCATAATTTTGTTTTAAAGAAAGGATATAGGAATGGAATATTTAAAAAGTAAAAAATATGATAGTGATTTTATAAAAGAAAATATGATGGGCCCTAATTCTATGAAGATTTTAGAGGAATTATCACAAAAAATTCCATTAAAAAGTGGTATGAGGGTATTAGATTTGGGATGTGGTAATGGGCTTACTTCTATATTTTTAGCAAAAGAGTATGGCCTACAAGTTTTTGCTGTAGATTTATGGATTTCAGCAACAGAAAATTATAAACGTTTTAAGAAGATGGGATTGGAAAATCAAATTATACCAATACATGCCGATGCTATGAAATTACCTTTTGCAAATGATTATTTTGATGCTGTTATTAGCGTGGATTCATATCATTACTTTGGAAATAATGATATATACTTTGATACCTATTTAGCCAATTTGTTAAAACGTAATGCTTTGATTGCTATTGGAATTCCTGGAATGAAGTACGAAATTCATGATAATATACCTGAGGAAATGAAACAACATTGGCCAAAAGATTCACTTGAAATGTGGCATTCAAAAAAATGGTGGGAACAAGTATTATCTAAATCAGAGCATTTCGGTAAAGTAGAAATCGAAGAAATAGGTTGCTTTGAGGAAGCGTGGAAAGATTGGCTGGCGACAGATAATAAATTCGCCATAGGTGATAGGTCTATGATTGAAGCAGATAATGGACGATATATGAATTTGCTTTCAATTATTGGAAATAAGAAATAATGTGTAACTAATTAATATGAGATACACAACATTCATAAATTATGAAATAACAGTAATTATAACAAAGTAATAAAGAATTAGTAAGATAAAAGGTAGGGAAGAAAATGGGGAATTGTGAGATTAAAGCTATTATATTCGATTGGGGAGATACATTAATGCGTGATTATAAAGAATATAATGGTGCGATGGTGAACTGGCCGCGTGTAGAAGCAATTTCAGGAGTTAAAGAATCTTTGGATAAACTTAATGAAAGCTACATATGTTGTGTAGCTTCAAATGCAGGAGATTCTGATGTAGAATTAATGGGTAAAGCATTAGAAAGAGTAGGTATTAGAAAATATTTTAAATACCTATTTACTTCTAATGAACTTGGATGTTCAAAGCCAAGTATTGAATTCTTCAATGAGATATCACGTAGGATCTATATCGAAGCAAGAGAGTGTATAATGGTTGGTAATGATTATTTTAAGGATATTGCACCAGCCAAATACATAGGAATGAGAACAATTTTACTTTCAGAGGAGAGTAATCAATCTTTAATGGCTTATGCAGATGTAGTAATAACTTCAATGAAAGAATTAATATCGGCAGTAGCAGAATTGAGTTAGGATTAAGGAAATAATACAGATAATTTTATGGGGGATGAACCATGGTAGAAATAGAAAATATAAAATTACGTTTAGAAAAACCAGAAGATTATAAAGCAGTTGAAAATTTAACAAGAGAAGCTTTTTGGAATGTTTATGTTCCTGGATGTAGTGAACATTATTTAATACATAACATTAGAAACTCGGATGCTTTTATTAAGCAGTTAGATATAGTGGCAGAAATTGATGATAGAATTGTAGGTAATATTGTCTATACAAATGCTAAGATACTTGGCGATGATGGAAATTCATATAATGTCGTTTGTTTTGGACCAATTTCCATTTTGCCAGAATTTCAAGGCAGAGGAATTGGTGGAATGCTAATTAGACATACTAAAAATCTTGCCCAAAAACTAGGTTACCGTGCAATATTGATTTATGGAGATCCAGAATATTACAGTAGATATGGTTTTGCGCCTGCAGAAACTTATGGAATAGGAACGGCTGATAATATGTATGCTGTACCATTACAAGCCTGTGAATTATACAGTGGGGCTTTAAAGAATTGTAAAGGTAGATTTTATGAGGATAAAGTTTACGAAATTGATGAAGCTAAAGCAGCAGAATTCGATAAGTGTTTTCCGAAAAAGGATAAGCAATCTAAACTGCCAAGCCAGGAGAGATTTAATAAGTTAGTAGCAATGAGAAAGCCAAGAAATTAGAGAGAATATAATGAATCAAGAGCAAACTAGAAGTAAATATTTTCTGGTTTGTTTTTTAGAGTTCAGTTATTTTCTATTGTAAGATACTCATAATAATATGAATATTTAAATGCAAATTGTTTTGTGTAAAATCTCAATATACCAAGAAGTAATTGATAAAAAAGAAGGAAAACGTTATCAAAATGTCGAATATATAAAATATATCGTAATTATGAAAGGGTGTGTTTTATATGAAGAAAACAAAAGTTTTAGTTCCATTGGATGTATCAGAAATGAGCATGTATCCTATTAATTGGATAAAAAAACACTTTGATAAGAATGATATTGAAATTACACTAATGAATGTAAGCGAAAGAATTGTGGCTGATGATTCAGGTGATTTTCAAAAAAGAAGTAAAATAGTTTTAAAGGAAGTATCAGCGAAATTGGAGGGATATACAGTTGAAAAGTTTCTTGCTGTCGGATATACTCCAGATGAAATATTAAAAAAAGCAGAAGAAGGTAACTATGATATGATAATAATGGCAAAGTCTTCTAAAACAAAGTTACTCAGAATTATTGGTTCTGTAACAAATAAGGTTCTTAAAGATGCTAAAATACCAGTAGTAATTCTTCCTCAATAAATTTTATTATTAAAGCTGAGATTTTCTTATATTTTAGAAAGTTTCAGCTTTAATGATTCGTTTTATGAAAATAGGATTAAGGGCCGGCCGTAGTGACAATTGTACCGGAGCCGTTGGAATAGTTAAAGTATTAAGTGATAAAAGTCATTATAAATATAAATATATTGCATCGTGGATAGGGTAATAAAACTAATTTGCTTGCTTGCAGTTTCCCATTGGTATATTTAGTTTGCATATTACCTTAAGCATTTGAACAACACTACAGTTACGATTTGCGCTATAATTTATTCATACTGGTAGGGTGTTGCAAAATATAGCGATACAATTCCATCTAGTAGTGGTTTGGGTTTAACAATATTTGTGGCCTTATTTTTTATTAAAACAAGAATTTTCTTGTATATATTTAGTGGATTATAATACGATTAATACTAAAATAATTAATAAGATAGAACAGTAAAGTAGGATAATATATATTATATAAATGATTAAGGGGGGGAGTTGTGTTAATAAATCCTAATAAAATTACATATAGTGAGTTTTTAGAGGATTAGAAGTTTATTTAGATGATTTATTCATATATCATTAAAAGATATAATTTGGTAATAGTATTAGATATTCTTGGTATTGTTGGAGTTTTGACATGCCTTATCTTTCGTAAAAATGCTCATATATGGAAATTAGAAAAACAGTCAGCTCCTCCATAAATGAATAAAAAATGTATTGAGATAAATTAAAATCTTACATAATTCAAAAGTAAATGAATTATGTGAGATTTTTTTAATAATAGTGATAAGTGTGGATATCAATTAGACAATAAAAATAGCAATCAATATAAAAATAGGAATAATATTGTTATAATGTAATAAATAGAGGCAATAAATATAGATAGTACTCAGATAAGAAATATTTGTCTATACTCCATAATATATTAGGAAATAAGTTTTCAGGATGATTATTTTGTTTTTAAATATATATATTGAACTATCAATTCTACATTATTAATTCTAGAAATCCTGTAAGGATTTCAAACATAATTGTCAATTGTACATTGTAGATTGTTAATTGCTAATTGCAATATATATATGCCTTATATAAAAATAAAGGAATTGATTTTAAAGATGAATTTTAATATAGAAAAATTATCAAAAAACTTTGAAAGCAAAGTGGACTTTTTTAAAAGACAAAAAGGAAATGAACTTCTTAGAGCAGGAAAGGTATTGAATATTAAAGAAATAGCTGATAGAGAAAGGGATTTTATAGAAATTATCTCTAAAGTGTACTCTCAAATAAGCTACTCGCATTATGAGGTCAAGGTATTGATAAATGGAAATTCTAGTGAAATAGAAGGAACATACTGTGATTGTTTAGATTTTTATAACAATTCCACGCCAAGAAATAAATATGTTTGTAAGCATATATCTGCAGTATTATCAAAATATATATCTGCAAGAAAAGTGAAAAACGAAGAAGAGAAAAAAAGAATTGAAAATATGGGAAGAGATATATTAAATGAACTTAATGCGTTAAGTCAGCCCAAGGAGAAGATTAACCTAGAGGTCAATTTAAATCCTAAAAACTTTAATGGGTACTTTCAAGCAGCTTTTAAAATTGGAAATAAAAAAATGTATGTGCTAAAAAGTGTACGAGATTTTATAAAGGCAAGATCAGAAAATCAAAAAATAGATTACGGGAAAGATTTTTCTTATGACCCATCAGTGCATATATTTAATGAAATCGATGAAAATATAGTTGATTTTATAGAGGAATATGTAGCTAATGATGCCATATCGAGATATAACAGTACTGGATTAATTGATGGAAAAAATTTAAATATTAATGATGCTTCTCTTAGACGTTTTTTGCTTATGCTAAAAGAAAAAGGAATAACATATGATTCAGAGAAAGTAAAAATTATTGAGGGAGACCTTCCCTTAGAGCTGGATATTAGTGAAAAGAATGAAAAATATATTGTGAAAATAATTGGAGAATACTTTAAACCCCTTACGAATAAATATGATGTTTTTCTTTTTGAAAATAATATTTATTTACCTTCGAGGCTGCAGATACATAGTCTTAAGTTATTTTATGACTATTTTAAAAACTTTAAAAGGCTGGAATTTAAAAAAGAAGCAGCCTTAGAGGTATTTAATGAAGTAATGCCTAAGTTAGAAATTATGAGTTCTAGTATTAAAATAGATGATAAGATTGATAACCTGGTTAAAAATGATTTGAAGGCTGAATTCTTTTTGGATATAAGAAATAAACAAGTAGTATTAGATGTAAACCTAATGTATGGGGACGAAAAATTAAAATATTTCTCTAAAGTACAAGATAAAAATAAAATCATTATACGTGATTCCATCAGGGAAGAAAAGATTCTTGAAACAATAACTAATCTTAATTTCTCGTATAAGAACAACATATTTGAATTTATTGGAGATGAATATGCCTTATATTTGTTTTTAGGAGGTAAGTATAAAGAACTTGAAGTCTTAGGGGATATTTATTACTCAGATAGATTTAGGGATAGAAAAGTTTATTATACACCTAAAATTCAAGGGATTATTAAGGATAATGAGGATAGTTTTTTAGATTTTACCTTTGAAATTGAAGATATACCACCTAAAGAAAATAAGAATATTTTAGAGGCTTTTAATAATAAAAGAAAATATTATAAACTTAAAAATGATAGCTTTATAAATCTTGAAGGACAAGAAATTCAGGATTTTCTTACCTTGGTTGATGGGATTACAAGTGGCAGTAAGGAAGGAAATATAAGACTACATAAGAACAAAGCTATTGTTTTAAATGATTATTTGGAAAATAGTAATTTAACATTTATAAAAGGGGAAAATATTGTAAAGGATATTTCAAATAAGGTTTTAGAATTAGATAAACTTGAATATTCCATGCCAGATAAACTAAAAACTCAGCTTAGAGATTATCAAATAACTGGATTTAAGTGGTTTAAAAATTTAAGTTATTTAGGTTTCGGAGGAATATTAGCTGATGAAATGGGACTTGGAAAGACTGTGCAGACTATTGCATTTTTGCTATCTGAAGATGGTAAAAAGTCCATAATAATTGCACCCACGTCCTTAGTATATAATTGGAAAAATGAATTTATAAAATTTGCTCCATCTATGAAGATTGGCGTTGTTCATGGAAATAAAAATGAAAGGGCAAATGTTGTTGAAAATATAAATAAATATGATGTACTATTAACCACTTATGGAACTTTAAGAAATGATGAAGAAAATTATGAAAACTTACATTTTGATTATTGTATACTTGATGAGGGACAAAATATAAAAAATCCTTTGGCTAAAAGCACAAAATGTGTTAAAAATATAAAAGCAAAAAGTAAATTTGTATTAACAGGAACTCCAATTGAAAACAACTTAATTGAGCTGTGGAGCATTTTTGATTTTATAATGCCTAATTATTTATACAATCCAACATTTTTTAAGAAAAAATTTATTGATAATGACAATTCTGCAATTGAACTTCAAAAATTTATAAGACCTTTCATGCTTAGAAGGCTAAAAAAAGATGTTATAAAAGAGTTGCCCGATAAAATTGAGAAAAATTATTATGTAGAGCTTACAAAGCAGCAAAGGAAGGTTTATGCTACATATGTAAAAGATATTAAGGCTAAAATGGAAGATGAAAGTTTTGGAGGAGATAAGATAACTATATTTTCTTATTTAACAAAACTTAGACAGCTATGTCTTGATCCATCTATAGTAGTAGATAAATATGCAGGTGGAAGTGCAAAAATAGAAGAAGCTTTAAAGCTTATCGAAGAAAATATAGAAAATGGCCATAAAATCCTTTTATTTTCCCAGTTTACTTCTGTATTAAGTAATATCTCAGATGAATTATCAAAAAATAAAATTGAACATATGTATTTAGATGGAAGTACAAAGGCAGATAAAAGGTTGGAACTTGTAGAGGAGTTTAATAAAAGTAATAAGTGTAAGGTATTTTTGATTTCCCTAAAAGCTGGAGGAACAGGACTTAATTTAACTTCTGCTGATGTTATCATACATTTTGACCCTTGGTGGAATCCAGCGGTAGAGGATCAGGCTACTGATAGAGCTCATAGGATAGGGCAAAAGAATGTAGTTCAAGTATTTAAACTAATTTCAGAAGGAACTATAGAAGAAAGAATTATAAATCTTCAGGATAGTAAAAAGGAGCTTATAAGTGATGTTTTAGATAGCGATTATAAGAGCGAAAATATGCTTTCAGCCCTTTCAAAAGAGGAACTTATGGAGTTGTTTTCATAATAAAAATGCGTTCTTTTGTTTTAGGCATTAACTTTTATACAAGCGGATATCCGTTTTTAGTAAGCAGGATTTGTCAGATTATTGATGAAAGTCAATTATTATGGAGTGAAGAGAATATTAATTAAGGTAGTAAAAGAATTATTACAAGAAAATAATACACTCTTCAATGAAATGGTAAAAAATGTTGAAAACAATCATGAATTTAAAGACTATATATTTGATTTAATAATTAATAGTAATTACTTATCTTTCTAATAAGTATGTAATTGAATTAAAAATATGGAGAGGCATTGAATACCATAAAAAAGGATTAAATCAGCTTAAAGATTATTTAGATATTCAGGGCTTAGATAAAGGATACATTGTTGCTTATAATTTTAATAAAGATAAGGATTATAAGTAGTGTATTTTCATGAGCGGATTATTGAAAAACAATATAATTGTATTTAGAAGATCTTAATCATAAGGAGTTGAAGGTTTTTTTTTATATTATGATATACTATTGTTATAAATACATTGAAGGAAGTGGTTTAATGAGTCCATTAGCTAAAGAAATAATAGATAAGTTAAATAGAGAAGAGGATGAGTTAGTTTTATCAGAGGTATTGGATTTCTATGAATATGTAAAACAAAAGAAGCAAAGAGAATTACAAAGAAAGTGGGAAAGAGTAGAAGAAGATGATCCTACAGAAGAAGAGAAGACACTATATCAAGATTATAAGAATAAAAAAGATGAAATCGTTACTTTAGAAAATGTAATAAAAGAGTTAAATCTGAATGAAGAATAGTTATAATGTAAATTTAACTAAAAAAGCAGAAAAATTTATAAAGAAACAAGATAAAGATACTCAAAAAAGACTTATTAAAGCTATTACGGAACTTCCAGAAGGTGATATTAAAAAATTAAAAGGTATGAATGAGGTATATAGATTAAGAGTGGTGACTTCAGAATTTTATTTGAAAGAAACGACAATGAATTAATAATAATAGTTATTGATATTGGTAATAGAGGGCAGATTTATAAATCGTAATTTAAAGTGTTGAATTTGGATAAGAGTTTATTTAAGTAAGCTCTTATTTTTATGTTAGAATATAGCTAAGTTTAATTATAAACATTAGGGGGCTTAGAGAATGACAAACAAGAGGGGATTCAAAAGACTCAAAATCATTTTGTATTCCCTCTTTATATATTTTAAATCAATCTTTATCATTTTTGTATTTAATTAGTTTTTCGTTTATAAGCTTTGCTTCTTTTGCACCATTTATACTCATCATTGTATAAACTGAAACTTTTACTATAATTAATGCAAATATATATGCTAGAATCAACTCGTTATTCATAGCTTTACCTGGACTAAAAAACAACAACCATAATAAGAGCATCAATTCTGAGAGGGTTAAGAAAACATTAAAAATGATAAGTTGAACTTTTTTACTCATTTCATTTTTGTTCGTAAAGGCTAATTTTAAAAATACATATGCCAAGGAAAATAACATAATCTGAAAAAGTAATGAAATGCTGATTGTTTCATTGGAATAAATTTCTGAAATCATTGTGATAATAATCATTAAGAATCCACTAGATATAAAGAAATCCTTTAAAGAATTTTTAAAATAACTAATAAAGTTCATTGTATAACCTCCTTATAATCCTAACTTCTTTTTAAATACAGGGACATATTGTCTTGAGATGAATATTTTTTCTCCATTTTGCAGCAGTGCTTCAAACTTACCATAGAAAACTGGGCTAACAGATTCTATTTTGGAAATATTAATAATTGTTGATTTTGATGCTCTAAAAAAATCGCTATTCTCATACTCAGACTCAATTTCGTAGAGCTTAAGTCTTGATTGGAAAATCTTTTGTTCACAATAAATAAAGACTTTATTATCCACAGATTCAAAATAAAATACATCTTTTGGATTAATAATATGCATTTTTGCATCTGTAAAGCCCATAAGCTTTTTAGAAGATGATTTAATGGAATAAATCAGTTGTAGCAATGATTCGTCAGGCTCGTTACATCTTATTATTATTTCTGGCTCAGATCCAGCAGGGATATTTTCAATACTAATTTTCATTTCCACGTCCCCCCCCTTATTTCCTATATCTATAGTATATGTCAGCAATTTGTAGTATTCAACAGCTCTGAAGTAAGGTGTAAAGCTAGCTCGGTAAGCTGCATTTTTAAATTGATAGGTTGGAAAATATGTTCATCTTCTTTTACATGTTTTGTCTTTGATGTATAATGTATTAAAAAATATAAATTTGAGATGAAGAAATAAGGGAGACACAGATGTTAACGCCTAATAAAACTACAAAAGTTTATGATCAAGTTATAGAACAAATTAAAAATAAAATAAAAAGTGGAGAAATAAAAAAGGGAGATAAATTACCAACAGAAAGAGAAATGGCAGAATCAATTGGTGTGTCACGAGCATCAGTAAGGGAGGCAATAAGAGCTTTAGAGGTGGTTGGTTTGGTAGAAAGCAGGCAGGGCGCTGGGAATTACATAAAAACTAATTTCGATAATTCATTATTTGAGCCTCTTTCAGTAATGTTTATGCTGCAGGAATGTTCTATTAGGGAAATGTATGACCTAAGAGAAACTTTAGAATTACAATGTGCTAAATTAGCAGCTAAAAATATAGAAGACAATGAACTTGCACTTTTAACTGCCATAGTAGACAGAATGTATATTGCAGGAAGTGAAGAGGAAAGTCTTGAACTCGATATTAAATTTCATTACTTAATTGCAAAAGCTTCACGAAACGTATTGCTAATAAATGTCCTTGAAGTTATATCCCAGCTTATGGATGAATTTATTCAAAAATTTAGAATGCAGATTTTACATGAGGGAAATAAAGAAGGTCTATTAGAAATACATGAAAATTTACTTAGAGCCTTGAAATGTCGTGATGAATCAAAAGCGTACAATGCCATGAAGGAGCACTTTAATTTAATTAGGAAAGCTTATGGATATGATGATTAGGCATATGAAAGAAAATAACAAGTCAAAATAGGCGGATAGGTTAACTTATTATTTTTTTGATAATGCCTTAAATATATATACTTAGATTATTAATGCAGTTCTATTGATAATCTAAGTATTTTTTTTGATTTAGGAATGTTATTTATTTAACAATAAATGTTAAGTACAAAGATATTTAGAAAAAAATTTAATTTTAATTTGTAATCTGGAAAATTAATACCAGCATAAATGTGTAATTATTCACAATAGAAAATATTACTCATGTAAACATTTTCTGTTAAATTAATAACAATTGTTTACAAGAAATATTAGAAGAGCTATAATTAAAACGTAAATTGGTCATACCAATTTACAATTGGTATGATAAATACGTGTAAATTTATAGGAGGAAAATCATTATGAATATTTTAGTTTGTATTAAACAAGTACCCGGAACTTCAAAAGTAGAAGTTGATCCTGATACTGGAGTGCTAAAAAGAGATGGTATAGATTCTAAAATGAATCCATATGATTTATATGCTTTAGAAACAGCATTAAAAATTAAAGAGAGTAAAGGTGGCACAGTCAAAGTATTAAGTATGGGACCCAATCAAGCTTTAAGTGTAATAAGAGAAGCATATACTATGGGAGCTGATGCAGGAACCTTGCTATCAGATAGGAAGTTTGGAGGAGCTGATGTTTTAGCTACTTCTTATACTATTGCTCAAGGGGTTAAAAAAATGGGGGATTTTCAGCTTATAATTTGTGGAAAGCAGACTACAGATGGAGATACAGCACAAGTTGGACCTGAAATGGCTGAATGGCTAAAGATACCTCATGTAGCAAATGTAAAAAGAATAATTGATATAGGAGATTCTTCAATTACAGTTGAAATGGACATGCCTGAAAGTCTTGAAACTGTAGAAATAGCATATCCATGTTTAATCACAGCGGATAAGGGAATATTTGAACCAAGATTACCTTCTTATAAAAAGAAATTAGCTACTAAGGATAGAGAAATTAAAATATTAAGTTTGAATGATTTTGATGATAAAAATGAGAAGAACTATGGATTGAATGGTTCTCCAACTCAGGTTGAAAGAATATTTCCACCTGAAGTTAATAATGATAGGGAAATGTGGACAGGAAGTTCAAGTGAATTAAGTGAAAGAATGGGGAATAAATTAAAAGCACTAAAATTCGTTTAAGAAACAGGTCATTAGGACAAAAAGATATGTTAATAATTTCAAATTAAAGAAGGAGAAGAAGCTATGGCAAAGTTGATTATAAATCAAGATAAGATAACAGATATTGAAGAATTATTAAAAATCTGTCCCTTTGGTGCCCTTGAAAATAATAATGGCAAAGTTGAAATAAGTGGAGCTTGTAAGATGTGCAGACTTTGTGTTAAGAAAGGGCCTAAAGGTGCTGTTGAATATATAGAAGAGGAAATTAAAGAAATAGACAAAAGTGCTTGGAAAGGTATTGGTGTTTATGTTGATCATGTAGATGGAGATATACATCCAGTTACTTATGAGCTAATAGGAAAAGCCAGGGAACTAGCTGGTAAAATAAATCATCCTGTTTATGCAGTATTTGTAGGAAATAACATTTCTAATAAGGCAGAAGAACTTTTACATTATGGGGTAGATAAGGTTTTTGTGTATGATGACAAAGAATTAAAATATTTCAGAATAGAACCATATACAGCAGCTTTTGAAGATTTTATAAACAAGGTAAAACCAACGGCGCTACTAGTTGGAGCAACTACTATAGGAAGATCCTTGGCACCAAGAATTGCAGCTAGATTTAAAACAGGGCTTACGGCTGATTGTACTATTTTAGATATGAAAGAAAATACGGATTTAGTTCAAATAAGACCAGCTTTTGGTGGAAATATCATGGCTCAAATAGTTACCCCTAATTCTAGACCGCAACTAGCAACTGTTAGATACAAGGTTATGACAGCTCCAAAAAGAAGTGAAGAAATTGCAGGTGAGATAGTTTCTTGCAGTATTGATAAAGAAAAATTGAAATCAGGAATTACAGCTCTTGAAATAAAGAAAAAAGCAGCAGAAGTTGGAATAAGTGATGCAGAAGTAATTGTAGCAGCTGGCAGAGGAATTAAATCAGAAAAAGATTTAGATATGGTTATGGAATTAGCTAAAGCTTTAAATGCAGAATTTGCATGTACAAGGCCCCTTATTGAAGCAGGCTGGGTTGATGCAAAAAGGCAGATTGGATTAAGCGGAAGAACTGTAAGACCAAGACTTATAATAACTTGCGGTATATCAGGGGCAGTTCAATTTACTGCTGGAATGAATAATTCAGATTACATTTTTGCAATTAACACAGATGAAAAAGCTCCAATCTTTAAAGTTGCTCATTATGGAGTTGTTGGAGATATATATGAAGTAATTCCTGAATTAATAGAAAAGATAAAACTTGCTAAGGAGGCATAGGGCATGAGTTATAAAGAAGTTGAAGCAAAGGATTATGAATATATATTATCTATTGCTGAAAATGATAAAGAAAGAGTATTTTTTAGAAATGAAATAAATGAAGATTATAGTCATGATGAACTTGGTGGAATTAAAAATATGCCAGACATAGTAATTCAAGCTGTAAATACAGAGGAGATTTCAAAAGTAATGAAATATGCCTATGAAAATCACATTCCTGTAACTCCAAGGGGATCTGGCACAGGGCTTGTAGGTGCAGCTGTTCCTTTAAAAGGTGGAATAGTTATTGATCTTAGCAGAATGAATAAAATATTGGAATTAGATGAAGAAAATTTGACCCTTACACTAGAACCAGGAGTACTTTTAATGGATATTGGAAAATATGTTGAGGAATTTGATTTATTTTATCCGCCAGACCCAGGAGAAAAATCTGCAACTATAGGCGGAAACATAAGTACTAATGCAGGTGGAATGAGGGCTGTAAAATATGGAGTAACTAGAGATTACGTAAGAGGTCTTGAAGTTGTACTTCCAAATGGAGATATAGTAGAGCTTGGAGGAAAAGTTGTTAAAAATAGTTCTGGTTATGCCTTAAAAGATTTAATAATTGGAGCCGAAGGAACTTTAGGAATAGTAACAAGAGCAATTTTGAAGTTATTGCCTCTTCCTAAAAAAGCATTAAGTCTTCTTATACCTTTTGAAAGTCTTGAAAGAGCGATTGAGACTGTTCCAAAGATAATTAAATCAAAATCAATACCAACAGCAATTGAATTTATGCAAAAAGAAGCTATCCTTGCAGCAGAAGAATTTCTAGGAAAGAGCTTTCCAGATAAATCTTCAGATGCATATTTACTATTAACTTTCGATGGAAATTCCACAGAAGAAATTGAAAAGGCTTATGAAAATGTTGCTAATATCTGCTTAGAAGCAGGAGCACTAGATGTATTTATTTCTGATACAGAAGAAAGACAAGAATCAATATGGTCAGCTAGAGGATGTTTTCTTGAAGCGATCAAGGCCCTAACTAGCGAAATGGATGAAGTTGATGTTGTCGTGCCAAGAAATAAAATTGGAGAGTTCGTAACTTTTACCCATGAACTTGAAAAGAAAGCAAACATAAGAATAAAGAGTTTTGGACATGCTGGAGATGGAAATTTACATGTGTATATATTAAGGGATGAACTATCTCAAGAGGCATGGCATGCAAAATTAAGTGAAGTTATGCAGATAATGTATGATAAAGCTAAAGAATTAAAAGGACAGGTTTCTGGGGAACATGGTATAGGCTTTGCAAAGAAAGGATATTTAAAGCAGTCGTTACCAGATCAATGTATAAACATAATGCAGGGAATAAAATTAGCTTTTGATCCTAGAAATATATTAAATCCAGGAAAAGTATGTGAATAAAATGGCCAGTAGTATCAAATTAATTTAAAGGATAAAGGTGAAGAAAAGTATGGAAATTATGTTATGTGTAAAACAAGTTCCAGATGACTCTGTTGAAATTCATTTGGATAAGGAAGTTAGAAAACCTAATTTGAAGGGGGTGAGTTTAGTAGCAAATGCATTTGATACCTATGCATTAGAGCTTGCAGTTCGATTAATTGAAGCCCATGGGGGAAACGTAAGTGTATTAACTGTTGGAGCTGATGATTCATTAAACACCTTAAAAAATTGTCTCTCTGTAGGAGCTAAAGAAGCATTTTTTGTAAAAGATGATTTATATGCAGATTTAGACTCCCTTGGAACAGCTCAGGTTTTAGCAGATGCTATTAATAAAATTGAAAAAGACAAGGGTGAAAAATTTGATTTAATTCTCTGTGGAAAGGAATCCACAGATGAAATTACTGGTGAGGTTGGAGCGATGCTTGCTGAAAAGCTTCAAATGGGCTTTGTTAGCAGCGTAATTGAAATAAATTTAAAAGATAATGCTATAGAAGTTCATAAAGAAACTGATGAAGGCTATAATTTGGTTTCTCTAAAATCACCAGCCGTATTAACAGTAAGTAAACCAAATTATGATCCTCGTTATCCTACTATAAAATCAAAGATGGCAAGCCGTAAGGCAGTTATTCCAACCTACAGCGCAGCAGAAGTTGGAGAGGTGAAACAAGCAAAAGTCCGCTGCATTCAATATGTTGAACCTCCTAAGAAAGAAGCTGGGGTAAAGATTCAAGAGAAAGATGCGCAATTAGCAGTAAGTGCTGTTATGGAGCAAATGAAAAAAGATAAAGCAATCTAATTAAGGGGGAAAATAAAATTATGAAAGTATTAGTTTTCATTGAGACAGATGGAGAAAAAGCATTAGGTGGAAGCCTAGAACTTATTAGTGCAGCAGGTGCATTAGAAGCAGAAGGAACAGCACTTATAGTAGGTAGCAGAACTGGAGCAGATACAGTAGCTGCTTCTGGAATTCCAGTTATATTTGTAGATGCTGATACAGACTGTGATACTTTGGCAGAAGTATTAGCAGAAACTGTTAAGGAACAAAATCCAGATATTGTTCTATTAGCTAATACACCTTTATCTAAGGATATTGCACCACGTATTGCAGGACGAATGAGTTTAGGCTGTGTAAGTGATGTAATAGGAATGAGTAAAACTGATGGTAAAGTTATATATACTAGACCAGCTTATGGCGGTACAATTTTAGAACATATTGAAGTAGAGGGAACTGCTATAGTTACAGTTAGAAATGGAAGCTTTCCAAAGCCAGAAGCAGCCTCAAATGCCGGCGTTACAGAAAAGAAAGTAGAAATTCCAGCTAATGTTATTAAGGCAAAAATTATAGATACAGTAAAAGAAATTTCTGAAGCTGTTAATTTAGAAGAAGCCGAGGTTATTGTTTCTGGTGGACGTGGAATGGGAAGTGCAGAAAATTTCAAACTTGTTGAAGAATTAGCACGTTTACTTGGTGGTGTAGTAGGTGCAACAAGGCCAGCAATTGAAAGTGGATGGGTTTCTCGTGCGCATCAAGTTGGACAATCAGGAAAAATAGTAGCGCCAAAACTTTATATTGCATGTGGCCTTTCTGGAGCAACTCAACATACATCAGGAATGTCAGGTTCGAATTATATTGTGGCAATTAACAAAGATGAAGAGGCTCCAATTTTTGAAATTGCTAATGTAAGCATCGTGGGAAATGTAACTGAGATTCTTCCAATAATGATTGAAGAAATGAAAAAAGCGAAGGCACAATAGGTATGATTTTTTAGTAAGGAGGCATATTATGGCTTCAATAGAGATACCATATTCAACAAAATCTTTAAAAATAGAAATTGATGATAAAAATCTAAAAGGAATATTAGTTTCTAAAGCAGATGGTTATAAAGCTGATGGTTCACAAAGTGATATAGTTAATAGGGCTCTTGATCACCCCATAGGAAGCAAATCCTTAGAAGAATTAGTGAAAGATAAACATAACATGGTTATTATAACCAGTGATCATACAAGGCCTGTTCCAAGTAAGATAACCATGCCTATTCTCCTTAAAAGAATAAGAAAGGTAAATCCTGATATAGCTATAAAAATTCTTATAGCTACAGGTTTTCACAGACCAACAACAAGAGAAGAGATGATAAATAAATTTGGGCAAGATATAGTTGATAATGAAGAAATTATAAATCATATTTCTACAGATGAAAGCAGTTTAATTAATGTAGGAACTTTACCTTCTGGTGGTAAGCTTTACCTAAATAAATTAGCCCTAGAAACAGAATTACTAATAGCTGAAGGGTTTATAGAGCCACACTTTTTTGCAGGCTTCTCTGGAGGAAGAAAGAGTATTTTACCTGGAATAGCATCTGCAAAAACTATAATGGCTAATCATTGCTCAGAATTTATTAATAGCAATCATGCAAGGACTGGAATTATAAAGGACAATCCTATACATGAGGATATGATTTATGCAGCTGAAAAAGCAAAGCTTGCATTTATATTAAATGTAGTTATAGATGAAGATAAAAACATTATAAATGCTTTTGCAGGTGATAGTAAGCTTGCTCATGAAGAAGGCTGCAAATTTGTTATGGATCTTTCCAGTGTAAAAAGTATACAAGCTGATATCGTAATTTCAAGCAATGGAGGTTATCCACTAGATCAAAATATATATCAGTCTGTAAAAGGTATGACAGCAGCAGAAGCCACCTGTCGAAAAGGCGGAGTAATCATTATGATAGCTGCTTGCAATGACGGACATGGCGGAAAATCCTTTTATGAGACTTTAGCAAATTCTAAAGGGCCCAAAGAACTTCTTGAAAAAATATTAAAGGTACCTAGAAATGAAACTATACCTGATCAATGGGAAATTCAAATTTTAGCAAGGATTCTTAGTGAGTTTACTGTGATTTTTGTTACAGATATGTGTAATCCTAATATGATTAAAAGTATGCATATGAAACATGCGTTCAACTTTGATGAAGCATTAAAACTGGCATATGAAATTAAAGGAGAAGATGCAGAAATTGTAGTAATTCCAAATGGTGTAGGAGTAGTTATAAAAAGCGAAGAACAATAAAGCATAAAATTTTACACTTGTATATTTAAGAATTATTAAAAATCATAAGTAAATAAAAACGCAGCATATAACAAAGAACTAGATTAAAATGCATGTAAAAACAACATTTATAAGCAAGTGGAGAGATAGAGAATAATAATGTAGTGGTCGTATCAATTTTGAAAAGGTTATAAACTTAAAATTGTATAGGGAGGAAAAGGAATGTTGTTTTTTAAATTCTTAATGGCTATATTACCTATCATTTGGCTTATAATTGCTCTTAGTGGGTTAAAAATGCCAGGTTATAAAGCTTGCTCAATTGCACTTGTTCTTACAATGGTTTTAGCTATTTTTTTCTGGAAATTGGATGTGATTTATACTGCTACAGGAGTATTGGAAGGAATACTCAACGCACTGTGGCCAATTTGCCTAGTTATTGTTGCAGCTTTGTTTACGTATAATTTAATTTTACGTACAGGTGCAATGGATTCCATAAAAAAAATGCTAGCAGGAGTTTCTAGGGATAAAAGGGTCTTAACCTTAATTATTGGATGGGGATTCGGTATTTTCATGGAAGGTATGGCGGGCTTTGGTACAGCAGTTGCTATTCCAGCATCTATGCTTGCGGGGCTTGGATTAAATCCATTTGCAGCAGTTATAGCATGTTTGGTTGGTAATACTGCTCCAACTGCATTTGGATCAGTTGGGATACCACTCGTAACGCTTTCGGCAGTAACAAAAGTTGGAGCTAATACACTAGCAGCAAATACAGGAATAATTGAAGCAATTATCTTTTTTATTACTCCATTTATTATGGTATGCATTGTAGGTGGTGGAATAAAGGCATTGAAAGGAGTATTTATTGTTACCTTAGTTGCTTCATTATCATTTCTAGTACCTGCATATATTACAGCAACAGTAATTGGTGCAGAACTTCCTGATATAGTAGGCTCCATTTGCTGCATGGTATGTACAGCTGTAGCAGCAAGAATCTTTAATAAAGAACATCAAGAAGAGTATTGCATTGAAGTTAACAAGAAACAAGAAGAAAAAACTATATCAATTAGTAATGCAGTACAAGCTTGGTGCCCATTTATTTTAATATTCTTAATGTTGATGTTTACGTCTACATTGTGTGCACCAATTCATGATGCAATTGCAGTATTTAAAACCAGCACAAGTGTATATGCTGGCAAAGGTGCTAATACGCTTACTTTTAGCTGGATTAATACACCCGGTATTATCATTTTTGTTGCAGCAATTATTGGAGGTTTTATTCAAGGTGCAAAAACATCAATGATGTTTGATGTATTACTTAATACATTAAAAGCAAATTGGAAAACAATAGCTACAATTTGTGCAGTTATGTCAACGGCAAAAGTAATGAGTTATAGTGGAATGATATCAGACATTGCAAGCCTTTTAGTTGTAGTTACAGGAGGAGCATATCCGTTAATTTCTCCATTAATTGGATCTATCGGAGGCTTCGTTACTGGTTCAGGTACATCAACCAGTGTCTTATTTGGAGGCTTACAAGTGCAAACGGCACAAAACCTTGGACTTTCTGCAGCATGGATGGGAGCAGCAAATACTCTTGGAGCAGGTATAGGAAAGATGATTTGTCCTCAAAGTATTGCAATTGGAGCAAGTGCAATTGGTAAATCTGGTTCAGAAAGTAAAATTTTAAGAAGTGCGTTTAAATATTATATATGCTATGTAGTTATTGCTGGAATCGTATGTTTTGTTGGAACACTTTAATTCAGTTTACAGTTAACAGGTAACAGTTCACAGTTAAGGAAGAAAAGCTTACAGTTTTTCTAAAATGAAGAATTTTAGAAATTACTATAAGGGATTTAGGGTAGTTAAGAGTTAAGTGTTGAAAGTTATGAGCTGAGGAAGAAAAGCTTGCAGCTTTTCTAAAATAAATAATTTCAAAAATTCCTATAAGAAATTTAGGATAGTTAAGGGTTGAGAGTTGAGATAGAAAAGCTTATAGCTTTTCAAAAATAAATAATTTAATCAAGTTTACAGTGAACAGTTTACAGTCGAAGGAAGAAAAGCTTGCAGCTTTTCTAAATAAATAATTTCAAAAATTCCGTAAGGGATTTTATCCAATAACTGTAAATTATGAACTGTAAACTGAATAAAGGAAGGATGATCATTATGGCTGAGTATAATCAATTAACAGAAGAATTAATTGCAAAATTACAGGAGGCAGCTCCAGGGCATATTCTAACAGGTAATGATATTAATGAAGATTATTGTCACGATGAAATGCCTATTTATGGGAAAGCTGCACCACAAGTTGTATTTATGGCACACTCTACAGAGGAAGTTGCTGCTGTAGTAAAAATATGTAATGAAAATAAGATACCAGTAACTCCAAGAGGAGCAGGAACAGGACTTGTAGGGGGAGCAGTCCCACTACTTGGAGGAGTTTTAATAGATATTACAAAGATGAATAAAATACTTTCTTACGATTTAGAAAATTTTGTTGTTCATGTAGAGGCCGGTGTTTTGCTAAACGATCTTGCAGAGGATTGTGCAAAGCAGGGATTATTATATGCTCCAGACCCTGGTGAAAAATTCGCCTGCTTAGGTGGAAATGTTGCAACAAATGCTGGTGGAATGAGGGCTGTTAAATATGGTGCAACACGAGACTATGTACGTGCAATGAAAGTTGTTCTTCCAACAGGAGAAATTACAGAATTCGGAGCTACAGTATCAAAAACAAGTTCAGGTTACAGCCTGTTGAATTTGATGATTGGTTCTGAAGGTACCCTTGGAATTATTACAGAGCTTACTTTAAAAATTATGCCAGCGCCAAAGGTAGTTGCTAGTTTGATTGTTCCTTTTGATAATTTAGATGATTGTATTTCTACAGTTCCTAAATTTAAAATGGAGCATATGAATCCGCAAGCAATAGAATTTATGGAAAGAGAAATTGTTTTAGCAAGTGAAAGATACATTGGAAAGAGCGTATTCCCACAAGTAATTGGTGGATTAACTGCAAATGCTTATCTACTTGTTACTTTAGATGCAAGTAATGAAGATGAATTAAATAATCTTATTGAGGAGGCAAGTGAAATAGTATTAGACTCAGGAGCAATTGATGTTCTTGTGGCTGATACCCCTGCAAAGATAAAAGATGCATGGGCAGCACGTTCTAGTTTCTTAGAAGCAATTATGGCAGAAACAAAGTTATTAGATGAATGTGATGTAGTAGTTCCAGTAAATAAGATAGCTTCTTATCTTGCTTTTGTAAATAAAACTGGTGAAGAGTGTGGAATAACAATTAAGAGTTTTGGACATGCAGGAGATGGAAATCTTCACATATACCAATGCAGCAATGATTTAGAAGAATCAGAATTTAAAACAAGAGTTGATAAGTTCTTCAAGATAATTTATGAAGAAGCAATAAAATGCGGTGGACTTGTTTCAGGGGAGCATGGAATTGGTAGTGGAAAAATGAGTTATTTGGCAGACAGTGTTGGTGAAGTAAATATGGAATTAATGAAAGGCATTAAAAAAGTCTTTGATCCAAATTCTATTATGAATCCAGGAAAAGTATGTTGTCCATTAGAAAAAATTAGCTAAAAAGGCAATATAATCGGTATCCCATAAAGTGAATCTTAGTTGAACTTATACCCTCAAGGGGCACCTCGTCTAGGGTCGTGCCACTGTTAGCTCAAGATTTGAAAAAGATTGAGTGTTACAGTGGCTAGACATCAGATAAAAAAGAAAAAGGAAGGCAGGAAATTAATATGAATTTTAAACAAGATGAAAATCATGAACAATTACAAGAAATGTATAGAGAGTTTGCAGAAAATGAGGTAAAACCAATTGCAAAAGAAATTGATGAAAGCATGCGCTTTCCAGAAGAAAATGTAGCAAAAATGGCTGAAATGGGCTTACTTGGTATTCCGTTTCCTGAAGAATATGGTGGAGCAGGAATGGACACCTTAAGTTATATACAATGTGTAGAAGAATTATCTAAATGCTGTGCAACAACAGGTGTTATTGTTTCAGCTCACACAAGTCTTTGTGCAACACCAATTTACACATTTGGTACAGAGGAGCAAAAAGAGAAATATTTAAAACCACTTGCTTCAGGTGAAAAATTAGGTGCCTTTGGATTAACAGAACCCGTTGCTGGAACTGATGCTTCAATGCAAAAGACAACAGCAGTCTTAGACGGAGATCATTATGTATTAAATGGAAGTAAAATCTTTATTACTAATGCAGGTTATGCAGATATATATATAGTTTTTGCAATGACAGATAAGAGTAAGGGAACAAAAGGTATTTCGGCATTTATTGTTGAAAAAGATTTCCCAGGTTTTTCTGTTGGAAGTCACGAATTAAAGATGGGAATCCGTGCATCTTCTACCTGTGAATTATTCTTTGATAACTGCATAGTACCAAAGGAAAATCTTTTAGGAGAAGAAGGCAAAGGCTTTGGAATTGCTATGGCGACTCTTGATGGAGGCCGTATTGGTATTGCTGCACAAGCTCTTGGTATTGCAGAAGGTGCAATAGAAGAGACTGTAAAATATGTTAAGGAACGTGTTCAATTTGGACGTCCTATATCACAATTTCAAAATACACAATTTGAACTTGCTCAAATGCGTGCGAATACAGAAGCTGCAAAACTTTTAGTATATCAAGCAGCATGTGCAAAAGATGATCATGAAAAATTTACACATTTGGCTGCTATGGCAAAATTATTTTCGGCTAGAAACGCTATGGATGTAACAAATCGATGCTTACAATTATTCGGTGGCTATGGATATACAAGCGATTATCCAATTGAAAGAATGATGCGTGATGCTAAAATAACAGAAATCTATGAAGGAACATCAGAAGTTCAAATGATGGTACTTTCAGGATGGATGCTTAGATAAGATATACTTAATTTGCTCTCTAGTTAGCATATGACAAAAATAATAGATTAAAGATGAGTCATATATTTCTTGTCATACAAGAAAGCAAAAGAAGCTAATACTGGTCCTATTAGCTGATTTTGCTCACTCAGTATAACGGGAAATAGGAAAACATGTGACCTACTATTTTTAGATTGTGCATTAAACCTATATAAACAAACTATAGGAATAACAAGTTCAACTATGTAATTTAGAGAACTTGTTATTTTCTATGTTTTAAAATAATGATTGTTTAAATCAAGGAATAATTCAGAATATGAAAATATTAAATAAGCATTTTTTTATGAAATATTTCGTCTAAGAGCAATATTTCTGCTTTTGCGCTTATAGCATGGTTTCCAAGCAAAACATCAATAGTAAAATCATTACTTAGCATCTGGCGGTACATAGTGATAATGTCATCCGCTGATAATTCTCCCATTGACTTTGTTTCTGGTGGGATTACTGGAATTCCTGCCTTAGCTACAAGGTGTATATTTTGTTTTAATTCTGTGGCAATCTTAAGTAAAGTGTTTTCGTTTTTTGCTGTCTCTATATCCATCATACCAGTATTAGTGTAAAAATGTTTTATAACTATAGCGGTTGCAGTATGGGAAACATGGAATGCCTTAATATTTTTTTGTATTTCATAATGCAAATTCGATGCTTCAAATATTTGAGCAAGTTCTGTCACTCTTTCAGTAATCTCACCATTTATTTCACCGAAAATGGTTCCTTGATGCTTTTCAGAACCAAATTGGGCATACAGAATACCATCTTTGATGTCGCCGCCAGCACCTGGAAATCCAGGAAGCAACCGATCACCTACAATTTCAAGCCAACGGTCATATCCCATGGTGTTGGTTAACGTGATAATGGTTTTGCTATGATTATTCTTAATTGCAGAAAGAGCAGATTCGGCCTGATCATAACGCACTGGTACAAAGATAAAATCGTAGATATCATTATCCTCTAGTTTTTCGATGGTCTTTAAGGATAAGTTCTTTATTACTCCATTATCGTTATACCGTAATCCATCCTTTTTTAGCGATTCCAGTCTCTTTCCTCGAGCTAATAATGTAACATCAAGTCCTGACTGTGCAAATCTAAGTGCATATATACTTCCAACTACACCTGCGCCAAATACTAAAATTCTTTTTTGTTTTATGTTCAATATTATCCTTCCTCTCAATAAATTAGTTACATGTTGTCTAAACAACACGTGTATGATATGATCATAATACGCCCCTCTTACTATTACAACCAGCAGATTAAGTGAAAAGTTGTTTAAGCAGCATATTTTAATATTTGATGTTTAGAAGGGAGATTATAATATGGTAAATCAGGAAGATCCAAGGGTCTTGCGAACACGACAATTAATAAGGGAAGCGTTTAGTGATTTGTTACAGAAGAAAGGCTTTGATGCAATTACCATAAAAGATATCGCACAAAAAGCTGCAATTAACCGTGCTACCTTTTATGCTCATTATGAAGATAAATATGCTTTGTTAGAAGAGATTATAGAACAGGCTTTTCATAGGATGTTTCCAAAGCAAATTATGAATGCTCAGGAGTTTACAGATGAAATATGCAATCAATTGATATTAATGACATACAACTACATTGTAGCTTTTTATAAGACATGTAGAATGGATTCCAAATCTATTGCTACCATTGTTGATGAAAAGATAAAAAATATGCTTAAGCAAATGATAGAAAGTATTTTTTTGAAAAGGGGCACTTTAAGTACTGAAGATAGCCTTAATATAAAAATAATTTCAGCTATGACATGCTCAGCTATTTATGGTGGCGTATACTCTTGGTTTAAAGACGGGAAAAATGATAAACTAGATTTACTAGTAGACGTTGTTCGTCCATATGTAATGAATGGGCTGGATATATATCGCAATAATAATAAATATTAGTTATATTTAAATAAATTCAGATAGATGATTTATATTTGGGAAGGGCGATTTAATAATGTTAGATAAATATAGTGAAGAACAATGGATAGCTAGTCAACAATCATCAACGGAAATGAATAGGCTAGCGTACTTAATCTACAATCATTCTCCGCAGGATGGTACCTTTAGTCAACGTATTTCTGGCTTGCATACCGTGCGTTACTCAAAAATAAGCAAGGATTGGGTTAAATCATTTTACTTTCCTTCTGTGATAATCGTTGCACAGGGAGTAAAGGCCGTTAGGATAGGAAAGGAAACCTTTCAGATAAGCAGAGGGTGTATGCTCATGATTCCTGTTGGGGTACCTGTTGCGCTAAAGACTATAAAGGCTAGTTCTAAAGAGCCGTTTTTAGCCATTGGATTAACTCTCGAGCTGGAAAAAATCGCAGAATTTGTCTCAAAAGTTTATCCCAAGGGGATACCACACGTACTGGCACGAAATGCAGGATATACCACAAACGCTGATGAAGGTATTATTAGTTCAGTGACGAGGCTTTTGGAATGTTTGAACAATTCCAGTGATACTGAATTAATTTCTCCAATTATTAAAGATGAGATTTTAATGCGGCTTTTGCGCAGCTCAATTGGTACTCAAATTGCCGAAATAGGCTTTGCGGATTCCAGGGTTCAGCATATTTCAAAAGCTATCCAATGGCTGTTAAATAATTTCGCAAGTCCAATGAAGGTTTCTGATTTGGCAATGATTTCTAATATGAGTGTTTCTGTTTTTCATAAGCATTTTAAAGAAGCAACATCCATGAGTCCATTGCAATATCAAAAAGTACTACGCCTACAGGAAGCTAGACATCTTATGCTATCTAAGAAAATGGATGCAGCGACTGCATGTCAGTTGGTAGGATATGCAAGTGCATCACAATTCAGCCGCGATTATAGCAATTATTTTGGAAATCCGCCAAGAAAAGATATTGCTATATTATATCAGCAGCTTAAAAAAACTGATCAAGCACATGATATTAAGTAGGAGAAATATCTTTGTAGCAAGAGAATCAGGCAATAAGTTGAGAGGAAACAGCAACAATTTTTTTAGGGCTTATCCTATAATGAATTTAGAGTATTTCATCTGACTAAGTTAAGTGCAATTTATTTCTTATGCTAAGGAGGATTTAACTCTAAATTAATAGGATTTAGGAGGAATTTATAATGCGTGTTTTTGTTACAGGGGCAACAGGTTTCATTGGTTCTGCTGTTGCTTGCGAATTAATTGGTGCAGGTCATCAGGTAGTGGGGCTTGCGCGTTCTGATAAGGCGGCTGAAGCACTGTTAGCAGCAGGTGCACAGGTACATCGCGGCTCACTTGAGGAGGTTGATAGTTTGCGCAGTGGAGCAGCTAATGCTGATGGTGTGATTCACTTAGGATTCAGCAATGATTTTTCAAATTTGGCTAGTGCATGCGAAAAAGATTGCATTGCCATCAAGACGCTAGGTGAAGCCCTAAAAGGATCAAATCGACCTTTGGTTACTACATCGGTGATTACACTTCTTAAGTCTGGGTGTATTGGAACAGAAAAAGATGAAACTGATCCAAATTCTGTTGGAGCACCTCGTATTGCTTCGGAGGAAGCTGCACTTTCATTTGCAGATAAAGGTGTACGTGTTTCAGTGGTGCGACTTGCTCCATGTGTGCATGACGAAAATCGCCAAGGTTTTGCTACAGCGTTGACTTATATTGCTCGTGAAAAAGGAATTTCGGCTTATGTTGGTGATGGACTCAACAGGTGGCCAGCTATACATAGACTGGATGCAGCGAAATTATTTAGAATGGCATTAGAAGCTGCTCCTGCTGGTTCATGTTTGCACGGTGTTGGCGAAGAAGGCATACATTTTAAGGACATTGCCGAAACAATCGGACATCGCCTGAATTTACCGGTTGAAAGTATTTCTAAGGAAGCTATAGATAAGCATTTTGGGTGGCTTGCACAGTTTACAATAAGTGATAATCCAACGTCCAATGCACTTACACAAAAGTGGTTAGGTTGGAAGCCTGAGGGACCTGCACTAATTTCTGATTTAGAGAGGAAATAAATTCAAAATTTAAACTCAAACATTTATTTATATAACAAATGTTTGAGTTGTTTTAATTAATACTGTGGCTGATGAATAACCTCAAAACGTTCAAATAACAACGACATTTGATTAACCATTTCTTCAGCTGAATAAGGCGTTGAATTTTTGATCCACCATTCCATTAGACCAACAGCTGCCGAAGCAACAAATTGAACAAGGATCTCTTTGTTCATAGTACTGTTATTGCCAGTCATGTCAATTGTATCATCGATGCTTTTTAGTGCTACTGACATTAGTCGATCTCTAAAAGCCGGAATACTTTTGTTGTTTAACATATTAGAATAGAAAAAAATGTTCTGCTGTAAATACTCAAATGTGCGAAGTAAAGAATCTTTTGAAGAAAAATTATCGATATCAGTGCCTAAATGGCAGATATCCACCAATTCATTTAGATGAATTTCTATACAATAATTCAATAAATCATATTTGTCTGAGAAATGAAAATAAACAGTACCTCGGTTTACATTTGCTAGGTCTGCAATTTCGTTAATAGTAATTTTCTCAAAATCTTTTTCTGTCATCAGCTTAATTAAAGCACCTGTAATGGCCTTTTTTGATTTTTCAACACGTCTATCCATAAAAATTCTCCTTAGTAATTTTAGTTTATTGAACACTAATAAGTGGTTTGTTGAATAACCAACAAATATGGTTATATTAACGATTGAATTAAATTAATAGTACTGATAGACTCAGTATATCCAACAAATGTTGAAAAAACAACAGATATTAAATTTAATTATAAATTGCATATAACCTTATATTAAAACAATCTATTAACATTATACGAGGAGAAATGATAATGAAAATATTTTATTTTACGGCTACAGGAAACAGCTTATATGTTGCAAAAAGAATTGGGGGAGAACTATATTCAATTCCACAGATGATAAAGGAAGGAAAATACGAATTTAAAGATGAAGTAATAGGATTTGTATTTCCATGTCATGGTTCAGGAATGGCTAGACTAGTTGCTAATTTTATAAAAAAATCACAATTTAAAGCTAGATATTTTTTTGCTATTATGACTTATGGTGGTTTATCATTTTCATCTCTGCGTCATATAGAAAGGGTTGGTAGTGAAGCAGGAATTAAGTTTAATTATACAAATGAAATACTTATGGTAGATAATTATCTTCCGAATTTTAAGATTGAGAATGAAATAAGAAAAAAGGACTCAAAAAAGATTGAAGAAAAAATTGATAATATAATAAATGATATTGCAAACAGGGAAAATAGGCTCATAAGAAAAGGGATTGCGTCAGACCTTTTATCTAAAAATGCTCGTCGTTTAGCTGATAAACTTAGTGACAATTACGATAAAAAATTTATTGTTCAAGATAATTGTACAGGCTGCAAGGTATGTGAAAAAGTTTGTCCTGCTCAAAATATTAAAGTTAAAGAAAAACCTGAGTTTACTCATCAATGTGAAACGTGCTTTGCTTGTATTCATCATTGTCCTCAAAATGCAATACATTTAAAATCTGAAAGAAGCAAAGCTAGATTTATAAATAAAAGTGTGAAATTAAAAGAAATTATTAATTCTAATAATCAAGGTAACGAATAGTTTATATTTGATGCTAATAATGCAAAATAGTGCTATAACAAAATATATATGTGTAATTTTGGAAGTAGAGATGAGTTAGCAAAAGGTCAATTGGAGCTTATAAAGAAGTTAGGTTACAAGTTCTGTGGCAAAGATAATTGGATTTATTTTAATTCTCATGAACCGGGATACAGGGAAATCTATAATAAAAACAAAGCTTCACTAAAATAAAAGTTAAGTGAAGCTTTTATTTAGAATTAAAAATAATGATTATAGATCAATAGAATTAAAGTCTATTTCTAGATCATCAAAGATGTTTACTTTAACTTTATCATTAAAGGTATAAGATGTAGGAGCATCATATCCATTTTCAGTTAATATATAAACTAATATATTATTTTTCATAGGATTAACAATCCAATATTCCTTAACCTTAAATTTCTCATATAAATACAATTTTTTTATATAATCATTTCTGGGATTTCCTGGAGATACAACTTCAACAATCATATCAGGGGAACCACTGCAACCACTATCTGTTAATTTACTTTTATCGCATATAACGGATATATCAGGCTGAACTATATTTTTACTATTAACTACGTCTTCATCATTATTTTTAAGTATTACATCAAAGGGTGCAGGATAAACTTCACACGAACCATTATTAGATTCAATATATTTTCTTATTTTATAAAGTATTTCAGTTATTATTTTCTGGTGTATTCTAGTTGGAGCTGGGCTCATATTAATAATTTCTCCTTCAATTATTTCAATACGTTCATTTTCATCAAAGGTGAGATAATCTTTATAAGTATAAGTTTTGACTGGATCTATTACCATGAAAAAACCTCCTTTATTTATAGTATTGCCTAATAGTTATTTATTTAAAATACTACAGATATATATCTATATCTATCATAATCTTTTAATAAAATAATAGCATTAATTAAGAGTTAATTCCATAAATTCAGAAGAAGATTTAAGCAATATACTTAGAATATGAGATGAAATTATTAGTAAATAAATTATGTGCTATTAATTTAGAGTTTATAAAAATAAGCTCTTATTTTTTTGTTGAAGAATATGCTTTTATGGTAAAATATATCCATAAAAAAGTTTACGTATTGTTATGTAGAAATTAAATGGATAGAACATACAAATTTTAAAGAATAAATAGGAGAAAAGCTAATGGATAACAATAAGTTCTGGGATAATATTTATAAAAGTAAAAGTGCAAAGAAACCAACTTACGATTTATGGTTAGATAAGTATATTGACATTTTAGAAAAAAACAAGGATAAGGAAATAACCGATTTAGGCTGCGGAGCTGGTGGAGATACTTTATATTTAACTGAAAGAGGATATAAGGTTATTGCTTGCGATTATTCAGAAGAAGCACTAAAGATATTAAATGAATTCATACCAGAAGTAAAAACAATTCAACTAGACCTTGCGAAAACTTTACCTTTTGAGAAGGAAAGTATTGGATTGATAATAGCAGATTTATCCCTTCATTATTTTAATGATGAAACAACTAAAAATATAGTTAAAGAAATAAAAAGAGTATTAAAACCACATGGATATTTGCTTGGAAGAGTTAACTCTGTAAATGATTTTAATTATGGAGCAAGAAGTGGCACGGAAATAGAAAAGAATTTCTATTTAACAGAAGAGGGCTATAAGAGGTTTTTTTCTGAAGAAGATATTTGGTGTTATTTTGAAGATTTTATTATTGAAGTTTGCGCAGAAAAAAGTATTATGAAATATGGAAATGAGAAAAGAGCTTTTGAATTTGTTGTTAGAAATATATAGTTTCATTTCTTGTTAGTAAAATAGGAGGATTTTATGGGAAAAAGTTAATGGAAGTCTTGTTTGGACTTGCTGATTCTTTAGGATAAAGTATATATGAGACAAGGAACTATAATATTAAATTTTGTTAAGCAAAGGTGGGGATTTTTATTTTTCCAGATTTTATTAAGCATTATGATTTAATACGTTCAATTCTTAGGGATGTTTTTTTATATGGATGTTTTTCAAAAGGTGATTTAGAAAATAAAAATCATGGAAGCTCAAGAAAAGTCAGTTATGAGATGCGTCGAATTAAACAATATATAGAAAATGATTTTATTAAAATAGATAAGGATGGAAAAAATAAATTATTAAGTTTAAGTTATGATGATATTTCAAATACAAAAAATTTTTTGGTTAATACGTATTTAAGTAAGAGTTTTACTAAAACTGATATTATCTTATATTATTACTTGCTCTTAATTTTAAACTATAATAACGAACCTATGAACTTATCAGATATTGAAAATCAACTTGTAAGTAAGGAATTAATAGATTATGAAAATATAAGCAGTAAAACTATAGAAAGAAAGCTTAATGAATTAGTAAGTTCTATGGAAATTGTAGCAGCTAAGAAGAATGGGCGAGTTAAAGAGTATTACATTTCAGAGGATATACTAAAAGAACTTAATAATGAAGAAATTCTAAGGCTTTATTATATAGTAGACTTATATAAAAATATTATCTTTCCTAATGTAAGCGGGCATTATTTTTATGACACATTAAGTGATTACATGGAGTTTGAACGAAATATAATACCAAAGGATAACAATTGTTTCCAATATAAAAACTTGCATTTTCATCCTGTAATAGAAGAAGAATTAATTTTGAAAATTATGACAGCAGTTGAAAATAGAAATGAGATAAGACTTAAGAATAATTGTAAAACTACACGTGTCAAAAGATATGATAATGAAGTAGTTAGACCCTTTAAGCTAAGATATGATATTGAATGTGGCAGGTTTTACGTCTTTTCATTTACTAACAACGGACGATGTGTTAGTGCTAGGCTCGATAGGAAAGATGATGTTGAGGTATTAAAAACAAGATTTAATTATGAGGAATATGAGGAAAAGTATAAATTAGCTATGGAGAAAAGTTTTTCAAGTGTACCTCATAACACTGATGCTTCCTATGAAGAAGTGGAATTTGAAGTTGAAATTAATTCCATAAATGAATATTATATAGTTGAAAAGATAAAAGGGGAGCTGGGGGAGTGCGCTTTTGAGGAGATAAGTGATACTACCTATTCCTTTAAAAAGATAGTAAATGATGCTTGGGAAATGATCCCGTGGATTAGAAAATATGGTGGTTATTTAAGGGTTATTTCGCCTAGGTATCTTCATAAGAAAATAAAAAATGATTGGGAGGATACGCTTAATAATTATGGAGTTATTTCATGAATACAAAAATAAATATTTTCATTTAGTATTTAGAATTTTAAATCTATCAAAAAATGGACTTTATAAAGATGAAATTATAAGGCTTATTGAAAAAGAGGAATATGATGAAAAAATAATAGGCAAAGACTTTAAAACCTTTGAAGGAATGCTTTTAAATCAATATAGCAAAATAGATAATTTTAATTTATTGGAAGAAAGAGATGGAAAGTATTATAGTATTTTAAATAATGAAGATAGTGTACCTCTTAAAGTTAGATTTTCAAAGCTAGAAAAATCCTGGCTTAATGGAATGATTAAAGAACCAGTAGTACAAGCTTTACTTGGAAAAGGAACTTTAGAAAAATTGGAAGCAGCCTTGATAGAGGTAAAAGAGGGAAGTAATCAAGTAATAGAATTTACAAACAAGGTAAAAAATGATTTTGAGCTTGATTTAGAAAAATTAAGTAAGGATTTTTATACTATTTTAGAAGGAATAATTAATGAGAAGCCTATTATATATTCAAATGTAGATAAAAACGGCAATGAATATAATAACCAATTAGCTCTTCCAACTAGAATTGAGTATTCATTAAAAGATGATAAATTTAGAGCATCCCTATATTCTTTAGAAGAGAAGCGGTCTATAATGGTTAATTTACATACCTTAAAGGAAGTTAAAATAGCACAAAATGTTAATTCAAAAGTAAAAAGAGAAGATGTGCTTAAGAAATTAAAGGAAAAGAAATACTCAGAAATTCCAATTACAATTGAACTTGAAGATATTAGGGGAGCTATGGAAAGATGTTTTATGAGTTTTTCCTCTTTTGAAAGAAATTCCAGGACTATTTCAGAAAATAAATATGAAATAGATATTTATTATTATACCTTTGAAGAAGATGAGATCATAAGAAAAATAATGTCTTTAGGTCCATATGTTAAAGTTAAGGAACCTGATAGAGTTAGAGAGATTGTTATTGATAAGATTAAAAGGGCACTTATGTTTGAAACTACAGAAAGCATAGAGAACTCTTAAATATATTAAATAATTCCCAATAGAGCTGGAAGTTAAAGAAAACCTTCTAGCTTCTCTATTCTTTGGGAAATTATAATGCAGTCAAAGCTTTGAATAACGTTTGAAATTAGCAGAAACACACAGTCTTAGAAGCAGATTATTTTATCTCATTATCTTATGCATATTAGTCACATTCAAAATATAATGTGATAAAAGATGAAATTTAAAGTAAGAATTTGTATTTTTATAGAATTTTATATACAATAATCAGTAAGGGGGTATGTATAATGAAAAAAAGGTTTAAACTAATAGTTCTAGTTATTGCTATTTCTCTAATAGGAATATCTGCATTTGGATGTGCTAAGATAAAAGATATAGCTGGAAAAATTAAAGGTGATTTAGTGGGACAACAATTTACTGTAACCACATATGATGATTATGGAAATAAAACATTAACCGTAGAAGGTAAGAAAGTTACAGTAGGATTGTTGCAAAGTAGTGATAATTTTGATAAAAAGCCTGCAGAATTTAAATCAGAAGTATTAGAAGTCACAGTTAATGGAAATCAAATGTTTCAAGTTGGGAATACGGTAATATTTGCTGAAAACGGATTAGATATGATTGAAGGTTATGATGTTCCAAAGGATGTTAATGTAGATAAGGGAGGCGGTTATGTTCCACTTGATAGATATGTTAATGATGTTAAAAATAAAATAGGAAAAGAAAAGACAATTATTATAAGCTCACAACAGGGGATTCCTATAGGAGTATATCAAGGAAAGGATGTCTATGTTACCATACCAGATGATTTACCTAAAATGACTCGAATAAATATAGATGGAAAAACATTATATATTCATAGAGCTAATTATACTATACTTGACAGTGAAATGATAAAAGGTAAATAACACAGTGGACAAGTATATAAAAACATTATGACAGGAGATATTCAAAGCAAGACTTAAACTTATGATATAGCTTACTGAAATAAGTAAGATATATTTCAAGGTATAAATTCAATTGGTAAATTATTTATCTATAATAAGGAACATGTAAAAAAATAATAAGTCTATGTGCTAAGTGCAAATACTAATCCAAATGTATGTGGATAGTATTTGCATTTTTTATTTTACAACATATATTCAAATTAAATTTATGCAGATTATTTGTTATTTAAGTGGGTACATGTGGAATATCTAGTTGGGGTTAATGGATTATATTTCAAAGATGCAAAGTTTTTGTCTGTAAGAAAATTATAGAAATAATATAATAAATATTGTAGTCAAGAGAACAAAATATGGCAGTGTATATTTAAGTTACTTCGTTCAGGGCGTGGTAATATTGGTTCGAATCCAGTTGCGTATGAAATATATGTATAGTCAAAGTGGTAAGACACCACGAGAATACTTAAATAGCTTTTTTCTCCATATTAAAATAAGGGCAGTGCAGAAAAGTGTTACTTCGTTATTTGGGTTAATAAAGTGAATTTGCTGCAACTATGATTGCAGCTAACACTTTTCGCCTTTCTCCCTTTAAATAATTAGTTATAGGACTTTATTGTGAAAAATATAAAATTATCTAAAATAAAATATTATTGAACTTCAAAATTGAAAGGAGCAAATTAAAATGTCAAAGTTTAATAGTTTTAAGAATACAACAAAAAATCATGAAGGCCATGTGGCTTTTAAAATGGAACTAAAAGAAAAACTAATAACTGAAGTTTTAACTAGCTTCTTTAATGAAGGAAAATATTATGGAGATAATTCTTTAGAAATAGTTAATGATTTAAGAAATGTTATTAAGATAGATCCAAAATTTGTAGCAAATTTAGCTATATATGCTAGGAAAGAAATTCATTTAAGAAGTGTATCTCATGTTATGGCTGCAGAGCTTGCTCATGATATGCAGGGAAAGAAGTATGTTAGAAGAGTTCTAAATGAAATAGTTGAAAGAGTAGATGATATGGCAGAAATTTTAAGTTATTACTTAAATGTGTATGGCAAACCAATTCCAAACTCACTCAAAAAGGGTTTAAGTGATTCTTTCATAAGATTTGATGAGTATTCTATTGCAAAATACAATAGAGCAAAGGAGATTAAGCTTAAGGACATAGTAAATTTAGTTCATCCAAAGCCAAGTACAGATGAGCAAAGCGATATGTTTAAGAGATTACTTGAAGACAAATTAGAAACACCTTTTACATGGGAAACAATGCTTTCAAGTGAAGGCAATAACAAGAATACCTGGGAAAAACTAATTGATAGCAATAAGCTTGGTTATATGGCTATTCTTCGTAATTTGAGAAACATTATTAAAGCTGAACCAGATAATATAGAAAAGGTATATGAAATTTTAGAAAATGAAAATAGGGTTAAGAAAAGCAAACAATTACCTTTTAGATACTATTCAGCATTTAAAGTATTATCAAATGAAGGTCTTGGAACATCAAAAATTTATGGTACTCTCGAAAATGCAATTAGATTTTCTACAGACAACATAGAGCGACTTAGTGGTAAGACTTTTATATCAGCTGATGTATCAGGTTCTATGAGAAGTACGTTAAGTGGAAAAAGTGATACTACTTGTGCTGAAATAGGCACTATATTAATGGCGATCGCAAATAGCATTTGTGATGAAGCTATAACAAGTACTTTTGATACAAGGTTTAAAATAACGCCACTTGCAGCTACAAATGGAATTATAGCTAATGCAAATTCTATAAGGGTTACAGGCGGAGGGACAAATCTTTCATTACCAATACATCATTTGTTAGATAATAAAATTTATGTTGATAGAATAATAATTCTATCAGATAACGAAATAAATTATGGATATGATAGAGTATGCCAAGATTTGATAAATCAATATAGGCAAAGAGTAAATCCAAATGTTTGGGTCCATGCAATTGACCTTTTAGGTTATGGTACTCAACAATTTAAAGGGGAGAAGGTAAATATAATTGCAGGCTGGAATGAAAAGATATTAGAATTCATACCAAATGTGGAAGCTGGGCTTAGCAATATAAAAGAAAAAATTGAAGATTATTATTTTAAGGAAGAATTAAAATCAATTATATGAAAATATAGGGGAAGTGTATATTTAAGTTACTTCGCTGTTAACGATAGATGTCACCGGTTCGAATCCGGTCTTATAATTATCAGAAATTATAAGTAGCTCAGGTGGTAGAGCACTAAATACTTAAATAGTTTTTCTCCCCTTAATTTTAAAGTTATATATTGAAAAATGATTTCTTAATAAATTGGTGGCAGTCACTAATCTATAAAAGATAAATTAGAGGAGAAATATTTATGATAGAAGTTAAAGGAAAATATAATACTGCAAAAGTATTTGCAGATAATATAGAAATAGAAGCAATTGAACAATTAGAGGAATTATGCAATCAGCCTTTTGTAGAGGGCTGCAAGGTTAGAATAATGCCAGATACTCATAAAGGGGCAAGCTGTGTTATTGGATTTACAGCAGATTTAGGCGATAAGGTTATTCCTAATATTGTAGGAGTTGATATTGGATGTGGCATGTTAACTGTAAATTTAGGAAGAGTAGATGTTGATTTAGAAAAGTTAGATGATATCATCCATAAATATGTTCCTTCAGGAATGAAGGTTCATGAAGGAAGAATTGTTAGGTTTCCAGAATTGCAAAATTTAAAATGCTTTAGAAGCTTGAAAGATACTAAAAGGATTGAAAGAAGTATTGGTACCTTAGGTGGAGGAAACCACTTTATTGAATTAAATGAAAGTGCTGATGGCACTAAATATCTTGTAATTCATTCAGGAAGCAGAAATTTGGGAAACCAGGTAGCTAATATTTATCAAAATTTGGCTATAGCTTTATGCAGTGGTAAAGGAGCTTATTTTGTTAAAAGAGATAAGATAATTAGCGAATATAAAGCTGCTGGACGTAGAAAGGAAATCCAAAAAACTTTAAGAGATTTAGAAGCATTATATAATGACTTAATGCCAAGCTATCCAAAAGAATTATGCTTTTTAAGTGGAGATTACAGAAAGGATTATTTAAATGATATGAATATCTGTCAAGAGTATGCTGTTTTAAATAGAGACACTATGGCAGATATAATTTTAAAGAAGCTCCTTGGAAAAGGCTTTGAAGAATTTGAGTCATTTTCTACTACCCATAATTATATAAATTTCAAGGACAATATAATTAGAAAAGGAAGTATTTCAGCTTATGAAGGAGAAAAAGTATTAATTCCACTTAATATGAGAGATGGAAGCATAATTGCTATAGGAAAAGGAAATCCAGATTGGAATTATTCAGCACCACACGGGGCAGGGCGTATTATGAGCAGGACTAAAGCTAAAGAAAAAGTGAGTTTAGAGGATTTTAAGGCTTCAATGGAAGGGATTTTTACAACTTCGGTTACAGAAGCAACACTTGATGAAGCTCCAATGGTATATAAGCCTAAGGAAGAAATACTTCAAAATATTTCTGAAACTGTTGATATTATTGAAATAATTAAACCAATTTATAATTTTAAGGCTCAAGGGTAATTAAAATAATTAAAAGAGGAAGTGGAATTATGAAATTGGCAGAAGTTTCAGAACTTCAGAAAATAAATAATGCAGATATTTTATTTAAAGTAAAAAATGGTCATGGAAAATTAAAAATGAAATATGTTAAAGATGAAAATGATAATGTAAAAGAAGCGTATTTTTTAGGGAATACTCCTTTAGTTATGACTAATTCACAATATTGTCCAACTTGTTCACTTTTAATTCAGTTAGCAGAAGGCAGAGAAAAGGTCGATAGTGAAGTAATTAAAATATTAAACAATATTAATTCAATACAAAATATAGAAGATGGATTTGAAAAAATAAAGCCCATACTATCACTACTTGACAATGGATATTATGTTTTAAAAGAAATTGAGTTAGTTCCAACAGATGGAGAAGGAAATTTTTTTTGGAAGTTAGATGGTGTTAGTCAAAATTATAATGCAAGTGCAGATTTATATTATGACTGCAAATGCGTTGCTGGAGTACCAAAATTTATGGTGCCATCTCAAGGAATGGAGTGCTATAACAAAGAAAGAGTTGATTATTACAGAGAAAGAATTAAGAATGGTGAAAAATTATTTGGGATTGCAATTGAATTAAGAGGATTTATGGCATTATTAATTGATGGTCACCATAAAGCAACAGCCGCATATTTAGAAGGAAAAAATCTTAGTTGCATTACTGTAATTAATCCATATTCGTATAGATATAATAATGGGGAAGAAGGAATTCGTTATTTACATGAAGATATTCCATTTAGTAAATTAAATAGTGGTAAGGAGATAAAAGGATTTTTTAATAATAGGAATAGTAGCAAGAATAATTTTGACCATAATTATCAAGAGGTTATTTTAGGAAATAAACAGTCTATTGCTATTAACTTAATAAGTCCTAAAAGGGAATTTATAGACTATAAAACTTTTGCTTTATCTACAGTGGCAGAAGATACATCAGATAATAAAATTTTAGAATTGTTAAATTACATTGGAGAAGATCCCATAGAAGAATTAGAGTATATATTTTATAACCTTGAAGTAAATAATAAACCAAAAGCTAGAGAACTAAGCATTAAGATAATTAATAAAGAAGAATTTCAAAGTTTATGGGGCATTTGTATTAATTTCTTGACCCAATATAATGATGAAGAGGTTCAAGATTTATTTGTGAATTTCTTAGTAGAGAAGGAAGCATATAGCTGCATTGGGTATGATGATATGAAAGATATGATTGATGATTACTTTAGGAATATTTTATAGAATCAAATTTAATATGCGATATAGTCAGAAGTAACTAAATGCAAGGCTGAATTATGAATAGTTATAAATAAACAATAAATTAAATTTATTTTAGATATTTTGAATTCATATGGGGGCATAAATGAACAGGGTAACAAAGGAAATTTTAAATAAAGAAGAATATAAATTCATCCATTAAAATGAAAATTTAGGAGAAAACATCATTTATTTGACACTTTCAGGATCAATAGGATATGGAACTAATTTAGATAGTAGCGACATAGACTTAAGAGGAATTACAATTGAAAGAAAAGAAAATATGTATGGATTTCAAAGCTTTGAACAATTTGAAGATACAGTAACAGATACTGTTATATATATGATTGGTGTATATAGCTTGGGTGATAGTGAAAAAGAGTTTTTGAAGGTTAGGTATAATAAGCACATTGCTTGTAATAATTGCAAACAGTGTGCTTATTTATACTAAAATTCTTACTTGGATTGACTGCAACATCTGAAAGGCTTTATTCAAAAGAAAGTTAAAGGGAAGTAGTTTAAGTATTAAGAAATGTCGAAAAATAATTTGATAGTAAATACTAAGTGATATTGATTATTAAGTAATAAAATGTTATTATAAATATATACAAAAGATATAAAAAATATACAGAAGATATTAAGTTGTATACAAAAGATAAAATGTTTAGAAGCACAATAATACCCTCCACTCTCTTTATCCCCTAAAGTTTATATAGATTATGCAGTCATTAATTTGACTGCATCTATTTTTAGGTTCAATAAAAAATGGTTAGCTTACACTTTTAACCAACATTTAATTTATTATAAAAAGATTTTGTTATATAAATAAAGAAAAAAGCAAACATTCTAATTTCGGAAGCTAGGGAGCCAAACAAAAAGCAATTATTATAGTTGTTATTTGTTTGGCTCTTTATTATTTTAAGTAAGTATAATATGGGTTATAATATACTATAACAAGAAATGGGAAAGAAATGAAAAAGAAATGGAAGTGATGAAATGGAATTTAAACCACTGCCAATAGGAATAGATAATTTTGAAAAATTAATAACTAGAGGTTATTACTTTGTTGATAAAACTTTACTTATAAAAGATTTATTAGATAATAAATCAGATGTTAATTTGTTTACAAGACCACGAAGGTTTGGAAAGACTTTAAATATGAGTATGCTTCAATATTTCTTTGAAAATAAAGGGAAAGACAATTCTTATTTATTTGAGGATTTAAAAATAATGAAGGCAGGAGAAAAATACACATCCCATATGGGAAAATATCCTGTAATTAATTTGTCGTTGAAATCTGCTAAACAGCCAACCTTTGAATTAGCACTAAAGTGTATCAAGGATGAGCTTGTAGATGAATTTAGACGCCATGATTATATTTTGAAAAGTGACAAATTAGTCAAAGAAAAAGAAGAATATGAAAGAATAGAAAGAAAAGAATCCAATGAAGAACTTTATATAACAGCCCTAAAATTTTTATCACAATGTTTAGAAAAGTATCATGAAAAAAAAGTTATCATACTTATAGATGAGTATGATGTACCCCTTGAAAATTCATTCTTTGAGGGCTTTTATGACCAAATGATTGCTTTCATAAGGTCGCTTTTTGAATCAGCGTTAAAAACTAATAGTTCCTTAGAATTTGCTGTAATAACAGGATGCCTTAGAATTTCTAAAGAAAGCATTTTTACAGGCCTAAATAATATAGAAATTATCTCTATATTAAATAAATCATATGATGAATACTTTGGATTTACTCAAAATGAAGTTGATAAAATGCTTGAAGATTATAATTTGAATGAAAAAGATACCTTAGTAAAGGAATGGTACAATGGATATATTTTTGGAGGTGCTGAGGTTTATAATCCGTGGAGTGCAGTAAGATTTGTAAAAGATTTAGTAACAGACCTCAATACATTTCCATCTTCCTATTGGGCAAATACAAGTTCAAACAGCATAGTTAAAAGTCTAATAGAAAAAGCAGATACAGCAACTAAAAAAGAAATCGAGCTGTTAATTGAAGGGAAAGCTATAGAAAAGCCAGTACATGAAGATATAACCTATGATGAAATTTACGATACAATGGATAACTTATGGAACTTCATGTTCTTTACTGGATATTTTAAAAAAGTTAATGAAAGAATGAACAGTGAAGATAATAGATACTTGGAATTAAGTATCCCCAATAGAGAAGTTAAATATATTTTTAGAACTAAAATTCTAAAATGGTTTGAGGAAAAAATAAAAGCTAAAGATTTAAGTGTTTTATATACTGCAATCTTTAATAAAGATAGTGACACTTTTCAAAAAGAACTAAATAAACTTTTAAGAGAAACCATAAGCTTTAACGATGCATATGAAAATTTCTATCATGGTTTTGTTGTAGGTGTTCTCTCTAATATGCATGATCATATAGTAAAATCTAACAGAGAGACTGGTGATGGACGATGTGATATTTATATAAAATCTCCATCAATCTTCGAGCCAGCAGTAATAATAGAACTTAAAGTTTCTGATAATCCTAAAGAAATCTTTAGGAAATGTGATGAAGCATTAGAACAGATAGAAGAGAAAAAATATGAGTTAGAGCTTAAAGAAGAAGGCTATGAAGATATAATTAAATATGGAATTTCTTTTTATAGGAAAGACTGTATTATTAAATTAGGTCAATAGTTATAAGAGAATTGTTCTAATATAGAATCACAAAAAGAAATGATAAGACGAGGAGAGTAGTAGATGAAAGATAAGCAAACAATAACTATAAAAGCAACTATTAATGCACCTATAGAAACAATTTGGCAATACTTTACAGAACCAGAACATATAAAAAAATGGAACAACGCTTCAGAGGACTGGCATACCACGGTTGCAGAAAATGATTTAAGAGTTGGAGGTAAATTTCTTTCAAGAATGGAAGCAAAAGATGGAAGCTTCGGCTTTGACTTTGGTGGAGTTTATGATGAAGTAAAATTATATGATATTATAACTTACACATTAGGCGATGGAAGAAAAGTTAGTATAGATTTTTTCAGCAGTGAAAATAAAACAGAGGTAACTGAGACCTTTGAAGCTGAGAGTACTAATTCCATTGAGATGCAGCAGATGGGCTGGCAGGCAATTTTGGATAATTTTAAAAGCTATACAGAGAGAACAACCTTATAGATAGAATAACATGATTTATGGAGGAGATTACTATGCAAAAAATAGTTCCACATTTATGGTATGACAAAGAAGCAAAAGAAGCAGCTATGTTTTATACTAGTTTATTTGATCAATCAAAATTATTAAATGTAACAGTAATAGAAAATACTCCATCTGGAAATGCAGAGCTTGTTAGTTTTGAACTGGCTGGACAACAATTTGAGGCTATTAGTGCAGGGCCTTTCTTTAAATTTAATCCGTCAATTTCTTTAATGGTAGCTTGCTACTCTGTAGAAGAAGTAAATGCTAAATGGAAAGCATTATCACAAGGTGGGAAGGAGTTAATGCCTCTTGGTGAATATCCTTTTAGTAAGTGGTATGCTTGGGTTGAAGACAGATATGGTTTGTCCTGGCAGCTGATGCTTGTAGATAATGGGCAAATCACCCAAAAGATCACTCCTAACTTGCTTTTCTCAAATCAATCATGTGGGAAAGCAGAAGAAGCAGTGAAGTATTACACTGAAATATTTGAAAATTCAGAAATAGGAACTATTAGCAGATATGGAGAAGGAGAAGCAACTTCACCAAAGGCAAAGATAAATTATGCTTCCTTCAAGCTTAATGGTGTTGATTTTTCTGCAATGGATAATGGCTTTGATGTGGATTTCGGTTTTAACGAGGCATTTTCTATGATTGTAAACTGTGAAAATCAACAGGAGATTGATTATTTTTGGGATAAACTTTCACACGTACCTGAGGCAGAGGAATGCGGATGGGTAAAAGATAAATTTGGAGTTTCGTGGCAAATCATACCAACAATTATGAAAGACATGATGAGATCTGATGATAGAGAAAAGATAAAGCGAGTAACCGAGGCGTTTCTGAAAATGAAAAAATTCGATTTAGGAGTTTTGGAAAAGGCTTATAATGGTCTTTAATAGAAAATAATGGCTATGCCTCAAGATGTAACAGAAGTAATAGGTACAGAAATATTTGATATGAATTCAATTGATGAACTTAAGAATTATTTTTAGTTCATAAGTAAATTTATTAGTATAAAGATACTCAAAAAAGACTTTTTAGCAGGATTATTGAAATTTCTGAAAAAATAATGCGCAATTATAAGATATACATGGGATATATTTAAAAATAGATTTTGTAAGAGCTTATGTTAAGTAAGTTCTTATTTTATGCTAAAATATATAGGATGAGATACTAGGTGGTTTTGGTAATGAAATACATAAAGAGGTGTTAGAATGACTAGAAGATCAAGAGTTAGATATAATTTGAGTGATTTAACAGGACAAAAAGCTCCTTCTGGGGAAGATATAAATAATATACTTAGAGCAGCAGATGAAATTATCATAAATCATACCATATCTAAATTAAAATCTGTTTAATTAGAATGATTAGAGAGCATATATGGAATAGATTAATTTTATATTATTTATAGGGAGTGTATTTTTAATCATGGGAATTATATTGTTTTATAAGGATTATAAGAAAAGGAAGAATATATAGTCTCTTTAGGAAGAGGTGAACTTTAATGAAGATATACAATAAATTAGTAAGAGATAAAATACCAGAAATTATAAAAGCCGATGGAAAGAAATGTGATACTTTAATTGTATCTAAAGAGGAAAAGTACAAACTTTTAGAAGCTAAATTACAAGAGGAAGTTAATGAATTTTTAGAAGATAAAAATCTTGAGGAATTAGCAGATGTAATGGAAGTCTTGTTTGGACTTGCTGATAGCTTAGGGTATAGTGAAGAAGAACTCGTAAAGGCTAGAGAAAAGAAGAGAGAGGAACGTGGGGGATTTAAAGAAGGGATTGTACTTAAAAGTGTAAAATAATTTTTTTAAAATTTTTTTGTTAAATTTCATTTTTAATCATATATCCTTTATAGATAATTTATTTATATAGGAGTGTGTTAAAAATGAGAGAAAGAAAATGTGTAAAAATTAATGTGAATATG
>NZ_AUUU01000095.1 GCF_002760435.1 Clostridium sp. LS | reverse complement strand
GGAAACAGATGAACAAAGACATTGGTCATTTGCAACTATGAATACAGCAAGTACAGGAAGTACAGTACTTCAAATAGGTGATAGTGGAGATGAAGTAACACAACTACAGCAGAAATTAATAGATCTAGGCTATGATTTAGGCGGCTATGGAGCTGACGGTCAGTTTGGTCCAGCAACTCAAGCAGCAGTTGAGCAATTCCAACAAGATCAGGGAATAGGTGTTGATGGAATAGTAGGAAGAGAAACACAAGTATGGCTACAAACAGCACAACATGTTGCAAGAGATAAACAACAAGAAGAGGCAAAAGAAGAGCAGTTGGCTTCTAATAATTCAGATAATGTAGAAGACAAAACTAATGAACGTCAGGATTCATCTAGTGTTGGGTGCAATGGTAATTATCTTAATGAGAATGGTAGTTTAGACGATATAAAAAATAAATATCCAGGACAATATTCTAGGATGATGGCCGATCTAAATCGATATAACCGCATATATAAAGCTTCACCTGCAATTGCAAAAGCAACACCATATCTCGGAGCAGGGATTACTGCGTATGAATTATATAGTGGTAAAGATTTATTTACGCAAGAAGAACTTACAACTAAGGATAAGGTAATAGATGCAGCATCCCTAGGTTTTTCAGCATTTAGTTCGGTGAAATCTACTAAGGGGTTATTGACTTCTGCTAAGGGGGTAAGTAATCCTATATCCGATGATATAATAAAACAATTAAATAATGCTCCAATACAAACAAAGTTGAATAAAGTTACAGGAGAAATGGAACCATATATGAAACAAATTGAAGGTGATGATTATAAAATTATTTTAAGAAGAGATGTTGGGGAAGGATTCTCCCATGGAGAACCAAATCATTGGAACGTAGAAGTACAAACTCCGAGTGGAAATATAAAATTCGATAGACATTTATATATTGATGAAGAAGGTAATATTACAAAGATTTCAGATTATATACCACAAAGAAGAGGTAAACCTATAAAAGAGGATGTTTATAATAAAGATGAAAATTAAGATGAAGGAGATAATATTATGGACAATATAATACAAGGGCAATATAGGAGGATATCATTAAATCCACTAGAAAATGAGGAATATGAGTTAAATAATGATAATATAGGTGAAATTGAAATATTAAATTTTAGTAGAGATATTAGTAAAAATTATAAAGTGACTTTTGAAATGAGCAAAGAGGCTATGATTGGATTTGGAATATCAGCAATAAGATTAGATGAAGGATTACCAGAAGGGTATGATATCAGAGTAGAGCCGTTAGGGTCAAGTTGTGCAAATCAACCAATGGGTTTTTTCCTAACTCCTGATAGTCCTGAATTGTTTTTTTATGGCAAGGAGTATGGTTGCTTAAAGGATAACTTAATAAATATAATTAATAATGGAGGAAATGATAAAAAATATATAAGTAAAAGAACTGTAGATTTTTTAGTAGATTTAGAATGGGACAATGATTATTATGAAATATACAGCATTGGCTTTAATAACGTAGCAAGAATAAGAGTATTTGAGGACGAAAATGAGATTACTTCTAGGTGTGATATAGTGTTTAGATTAAGTAAGAGTGCTTTTTTAGGATTTGGAACGAGTTTAATAAGAATAGCACATAAATATAAAGAAGGTGATTACTATTTAAGTAGTCCTGTGGAGCAAAACCACAAATTGGGGTTTTATTTAACCAATAAAAGTATTGAGTTGGAAATAAAATGTAAAAACAATAATACTGCTTTTTATTATGATAGAAATGTAATTTAAATTTTTCTAATTTAAAAATATATTTTCTTGAAAATTATATTAAACTTTATACAAAGTATAACTAGATAGTTGGAATTAACTAATTATTTAAGAAGGTATTTAGAACTACGGAATTAAATAAATCAATAAGGTATTAAGAATAAAAATTGATTTATAAAAAAGAATGGGTGTTAGGCTAAAAAAGCCAACAGTATAACTGTTATGACATTACTGCTACGGAAGAATTGACTTCACCTATATGTATATTTGTAGGAAAGTAGCATCATTGCTAAACTAATATAAAAAGCATATCCCACATAGTCTCAATTTTAATTGAGACTATGTGGGATATGTTACTTAAAGTATTGTTTTTGTTGATGTGAAATGACTTTTGCAAAAGAAAAATTAATGAAATACTATGATTATTTATTATTAAAAATAATTTATAAAAAACTTGAAATTTATTAATATTATTTAAAATAATAATATCAAACCTAGAGAGGGTGTGGTATTTATGAATGATAAATGGAATTTTAGTATGGATGAAAAAACAATGAATATATATAGGAATTTAAATGAACAAATAGATAAGGTATTTAGACATACTCGCCAAGGCAGTATCAAGACGAGATATCGTTATGAAGATGGAATGAACCATTTTGCTAAGTTTCTAGCGGAAACCTTTAAAAAGCAGAATTTAAACAAAATAGAAAATAAGCATTTACAAGGATATGTTGAGCAAATGCAAGAAAGTGGTTATTCTAAATCTTATATTACTACTAATCTATCTGCAATAAGATTTTTTGTAGATGTAAGAGGTGGTAACAGTAAAAAACTATCTATCAATAAAGAATTAGGGGTATTGCCTAGAACTAGAGAAGATAGAGTAGGGAGCAATAAAGCATGGAATGATACAGAAGTTAAAAGGTTTATTGAATATGCTAATAACAAGAATGAATTCAGGTATGCTGATATGGTTAATTTGTCATATTCACATGGGCTTCGAGTACATGAAGTTGCTAGGCTTGATAAGAGTCAATTAGGTGATGCGTTAGAAAAAGGTTTTCTAACTGTAAAGGGTAAGGGTGGGTTAATTAGGAGTATTCCTTTAAGTAATAAGGAACTAGTCGAAAGACTTTATAAAGAAACAAAGTCTGGTGAAAAGGTATTTATCAATAAAGAAGAAAAGACACATAAGGTTATAAATAATTTGCAAGTATTTATTTATAACCACAATAAGGAATTTAGAAATAGCGATAAATCATTAACATTTCATGGTTTAAGACATGCTTATGCTCAAAGAAGATATAGGGAATTAACCCAAAAGGGATTTAATGATTATAGTGCAAGGTTAAAAGTTTCTAGAGAATTAGGACATTTTAGGGTAGAAATAACAGATATTTATTTAAGTTAGAAAAATTTAATAAAAAAGTTTATTCATTTTTTGAAATTAGAAAAAGCATTTGTATAATGCAAGAACATAAGTTAATTGCTTTTCAGGAAATGGATAGGCTGTTGCCCCCTTGCGAGTTCATGTAACTAACGCTGTGATTGAGGTTGCCAACATTTCCTGAAGAGTTAATATAAATATAATTTCTAAAGGAGTGTTGATTATGGATGATGGGTCAAATTATGCATTTATAGGTGTTGATGTTCACAAAGAACAGCATACTGCTGTTGTTATAGATTGGTGGACAAGGGTATTGGGAGAGTTCACATTTGAAAGTAAAATTTCAGTGTACCCAGAATTTATAAAGGAATTAAAGAAAAAAATTCCCGAAAACTTAAACTTAATATTTGGACTTGAGGATGTTGGGGGAAATGGAAGAAGTTTAGCAGTTTTCTTAAAAGAAAATGGATATATTGTAAAAGAAGTTAATCCTTCATATTCTTCATCAGAAAGAAAAAGTTATCCTACTACGCTTAAAAATGATACTTGGGATGCAAAGTGCATAGCCGAGGTATTGGTAAAGAAAATAGATATTCTAAAGGAAGCAAATCCAAGTGATTTATATTGGACTTTAAAACAATTTGTATATAGAAGAGATTCTATTGTAAAATCATTATCTATAACAAAAATACAACTACATGAACAATTGACAAAAAGTTATACGAGTTATAAGAAATTTTTTGCTGAAATTGAAGGAAAAACTGCTTTGGCATTTTGGGAAAAGTATCCTTCACCAAGCAAATTGAAAAATATAACTACTAAAGAATTAAAAGAATTTTTGCTAGAAGCGAGTAATAATTCTTGCTCAACAAAGAAAGCAGAAAGTATTTTAAGTTTTATAGCAGGAGATGGAGATACTTTTAGAGAATATCAAGAGCATAGAGATGAACTTGTAAGAAGTTATGTTAGATATATAAGATTTTGTAGGAAAGAAATTGAAGAATTAGAAAGCCATATGAAGCAGATAATATCTAAACTTGATTATAAGTTAGAAACACTGACAGGTGTAGGAATCGTTACTGCATCCCAAATAATAGCGGAGATAGGTGACATTAATAGATTTGAAAGTGCTGATAAATTAGCAAAGTATGCAGGTGTTGCTCCTACTAATTTTTCTTCAGCAGGGAAAGGCAGAGATGTTAAGAGCAAACAAGGGAATAGAAGGCTTAATGGTGTTCTGTTTCTTCTTGCTAAGCAACAAGTTCAATTAACAAAAAATACTGGAAAGCCAAGAAATCCAATATTATATGAATATTATTTAAGGAAAACAGGTGAGAGAAAGTCAAAATCAAAAGTACCAGCCTTAATATGCATTATGAGAAGGCTTGTAAACATAATATACGGGATGATGAAAAACAAGACAGAATATGTTATGGAGTATAGGTGAAATCAGATATTAGAGGTGGTAGTTAAAACTATCACCTTAAACTTTTATTAATTTTCATTTGATTGAGGGGGGAAGTAATCCTACCAATATAAAAATGGTTAATGATAAATACCTAAAAAAGCAAGGAATAGATGCCCATTCATTAAAACAAGATTTTGTAGGAAAGAATAATATTGCACATTATGATATATATGTCGATAAAGAGACTGGGATGTTATGGATTTATAGAAAAGGAGGAAAAGGAGAACCTATACCTACTTATGAATATATAAAATAGAGAAGGAGAATAATATGAAAACAAATATAAATGTTGAGTTTGTTATAAGTGGATATGAATTTAATACTGAACTCATCACAAACGAATTAAATTTAGTTCCTAATGAAACATGGAACAGGGGAGATAAAGTACCTAATAGAAATAATACATTTAGAAGAGATTGTTGTTGGAGTATAGAAAGTGGATGTATTGAATCTTTTGATATATGTGAACAAATAGATATCCTCTTAGATAGGATAGAAAATAAAAAAGAGATTTTAAATCAGTTGAAAAAGAGATTTGATATTGAATACTTAATATTAATAACTATTAATATTGTAAATGATGAAAAGCCTATTATTTCTTTTAAAATGCCGATAATACAGTTTGCAAATGATATTGGCGCAAGAATTGATGTTGACTATTATATACTATAAAAAAGTGTTTTTATTGAAATATCTAATAAACTTTATACAAACAGATAGTTATTGGTAGTTAATTATATTAAGAAGAATGGAATTTGCAGGATGATGGCAAAATTTCATATTTGCCATTAGGTGACGACGACGATGGCGGTTTTGATTGGCAGTAGAATGAAATAACGGTAGAAGAATTAATGAATATATCTAGTGAAAAGGAAGCTTGTGGAGAAATAATTGGAATATTGATATCATGGAATACAACAAATGTAGGCGTACAATTACTTATCCACTCAGAATTAGAATTATCATTTTCTTTTGAAGAATATTGCTAATTTAAGTATAATAACTGACTGCAAAATTATTATTGTAGTGACGACATAAAAATAACAAGTCATAGAGTCTAATAAGTTTAATAAAAAGAGTAAAAATACTTAACTGCATAATTTGAATTCTGTAGTAAGTTTGCAGTTACCAGAGAGAAAAATACACTCTAAAAACAACAAACAGCCATCAAAAGAGGTTTCAATACCAGTTGCTATATGAAACATAGGGTATTCAGTAAAAGCTTCTTTTGATGTCCGATTCAAGCAAATAGCAAAACTTCAATGGATGCAATAGGACATAGCTTGGGCGTATTTTGGACGTAGGAAATCTAGTAAAATCAATAACTTGGTTGTATAGGTCTAAGATTGAAGGTAGTTCAGCTATAGAAAAAATACTCAATAATAAAATAAAGTTGGTTTCAACTACGCCCTTGCGACCAAACTTAGTTGTATCAATGGTTTGCTAAGACCTAAATGTAACCAATTTGTGACCTAGATACAACCTAAAAATAAAAAATTAAGACTAACATTGGATAATGATTTCCTTTGTTAGTCTTTTCTTTTGCCTAAAAATAACAATGAAAGGAAGAAAAAA
>NZ_AUUU01000094.1 GCF_002760435.1 Clostridium sp. LS | reverse complement strand
GATTCACACCAAATCATAGATTTGGGTTCTCTACTTAAGAATTTGCTTATAAAATGCAGGTTAAGAGAGTTGTTATACGAATTTAATCATAATTTTAATGTTATGTCATAGCACAAAACATATATCAATAATAGCATCGCATAATTTTTATGAAACTCCAAATAATTTATGAAGTGTGTTGTGATATGGTTAATAATGAAATTAAAATTAACGCTGAATAATGATATGTTTTTAACAAATAGCTTTAACCTTAGAAATATTTGTGATGGAATTGATCAGGTGGTTGATAATTATGTGGAAAAAACTACTGAGGCTGTGAACAATTTTAGTTTTGAGTAGTGGTTCCATGTCGTATTCTATTTTGAATAGTATTTTATTGAACGATTTAGCTATTTTGATATATTATATGCTGAGAATTCATCCTTGAGGCGAAGCGGGATAATCATACGTTCTTCAAAATTTAAATGTTTATTCTTACGCGATTTTGTGTTATTTTTTTGTAGTTCATAGTGATTATTTTCCGTGTTTGTTTTGGTTTTGCGATTAAGTCATAACAAAAATAATCACTATGGATTTTTTATTGGTTCAAGTTCATTTTGCAACTAGTAAAAGAAATATAACAAAAAATAAGATCTTAATGAGAAAAGTTCATAACTAATCAATTAGAGTTAGAATCATTTTTGGGTATAGATTCGGATGAAGTTGATGCATTTTCTGTTGAAGATAAATTATTTTTTTTAGAAGCAATTGCTAACAATGAGCGTCCTACATCCAAAAAGAATTTTCCAAGTAAATTAATTTCATCAGTAGTTTTATTTTTTGAAAGTGAAGTAGAGAGTGAGTCGATTAGAACTAATAAATCTTCTGAATCTATATTATCCATAGATGACATTATTACACCATCCTAACAAAATAATATTAATTAATAGATACTATGATAATTAGAATTATGATATGAGTACAGTTAAAAATATTAAGAAAATAAAAATGTCCAAATAAAGAGATCAAAAATAGGGCCTATAAATAATGAGATAATGAAATTCATTGTATTACATGTAATTGAAAGATAAATATTAAAATGATTTAATCAATAGAAACAATAACTACAATCACAAAGTTGTTAACTATAAAGAGATTTGAACAGATAACATATTTGTAATGTTTAGAAGGAAATTCGCTCTTTTTGTATAATTAGTTGTATAAAAGGAGGTGGTTATGATAAATGAAGATTTACTTGTAAGATATACCAAGGCTTATAATGAAGCGGATTCTAATTATGCCATATCTGCTATTGTAACATTATTAGCAGAACAAAATGCAAAAAATAGAATTGCGATAGAATATCTAGAAGAAAAAGGAGTTCCAATAATATCAATTCAGGAAAAATTCAATAAGTATTTCAAACATGAACTTGATAGGATTGCAACGCGATTGCTAAAAGAATAAGGATTAGAACTCTAGAAATAGGGTTCTTTTTATTGATCAACTGCTACGCCAAAGGAAATTCAAGAAAAGCTGGAAGAGGAAAAAGAATGTAGACAAAACTGTATAAAGAAGTTTTTAGAAAGGCAAAAAATCAGTCTTCTACAGATCCATATAAACATAAGTTATATATGAAAAAAGCAGTAGCTAGGAATAATCCAACTACTGCTTACTTTTTAAGGCATGGAGGATTATACAATTATATAAATTCTTATATCACTTTGATATATTGTGGTATTGAGAAAATGTTAACGAAATACTTGAATTAACTTATTGCAATGAAGCATTTTTTAGAGATCAAAGAATCTCATCACAATTATATTAAAACGACTTAATTTTTATATATTCCTCATAAGGGAACGGAACTATAATTTCTCAATCAATAACATTATAATTTGTGTTTTCTGTAAGACTTAAATTGTTAACTAAATTCATTCCAATTATTTAATGCTATGATTTTCTTCTAAAGATAAAATTTAGTTTATATATAATTAAGATTAAAGTATATAAATAAGAAACATTAGTTATAGGTAACTAACTACGGCTTTATTTGTTTATATTCATGATAAGGCATATTAATTGTAACTCCAGTTTCGTCAAATTTATAATTTGTACCTTGAAGTGGGGGTAAATTATTAGCCAAATTCATTCCTAGAACATAAAGGGATTCAGCTGTTTGATTTGGATCTTGTAATACAGTACCAGACATAATTCCGATATTAATTAAATCTATAGCTTTTGGAATTCCGTCAATTCCGAAAACCGGAATATATTTTGATTTATCTCCTTTATTGTAACCATATGATTTCAATGCATTAATAGCTCCTATGGCCATAGCATCATTATTTGAAATTATCGCTTCTATATTTTTTCCATAGGTTAAAAATAGTAGTCGAATGGAATCTTCTGCACATTTCTCGTCCCAATTACAAGTCTTGGATAGAATTTCTTGAGTTTTTATTCCAGATTTATTAATGGTTGAAATAGAATACAAACTTCTTGCATTTGTTACTGTGATATTGTTTGGACCCTTTAGCATGATATATTGTAATGTATTATCGCCATTTCTATCAATATTGTTTTTGTTTGAATTCCATTCATTTGTAATGAGATCACCTTGTAAAATGCCTGATTGAACAGCATCAGTAGATATAACTAGTGCTTTATTATAAGATTTAATAGGAGCTGTTTCAAATGGCACTGTATTAAATAAGATTATTGGAATATTTTTTTGTTTTGCTTTGTAGATAACTGATTCGACTGTATTCTGATCTAAATCTACTAAGTTTATTAGTAAAAGATCATAATCATTTTGAAGAACCGAATCTAAAAGAGTATTTTGTATGCTCTGATTTCTTTTGCCATCATAAAATGTAAAGTTGATACTATTGTTGTTTTTATTTTGAATTTCTTCTAACCCTTTACGGACTAAAGAAATATAAGGATCATCAAAACTAAATAATAATACAGCTGTTTTAATTTGTTTTTGTGGAACAACTTGTGAATTAGCATGCATTTTAGGATAATATAGTGACATGGTAGTTACTATAATTATAATAAAAAATAAGAATAGAGTTTTAAATATTTTCATTTCAAAGCCACCTTTCATATTTAGTATGGCATTAAAAATGAATAACATTCCTTAATACCAGGCATGAAAAAGTAAAAGCTGTAATTAGATGCATTCTAATTACAGCTTTTTATAAATTGATAATATGCCAATTCTGTGAGATTACTAATCTTTTAGGAAATATTACCATATAACCAATGTACTACGATTTAAAGAAAGTGTGACAAATATAAATACATATAAATTTAATGTAAAAATGCTTCAGCTTTTGTTAAAATATGTTATAATGTAATTAAGGTAATTAATAAAAAAAGTAAGTTGGGTGTTCATAGTATAAGGGGAGTGAAGAGTAGTCTTTATTTCCCTTATTACTTTTTCATTAATTGGCATATATTATAATAACAGTAGTCAGGGAGTTTTTGACTACTGTTATTATAATAAAAAACTTAAAGGGAGTATAATATTTTTGCTAATTCAAATCAAAAAGACTACTATGATATTGAAAAATTGTTACCGTATAGATTAGTTAATATATTATATATTAAGAAAAATGTTACAAGGTAAAAGCAAGAATTAAGCTGTAGCAGATGCATTGAAATATTTATGATCAAGGATACAACAAAGGATATTGCAGTGGAGTTGAAGCAGGGAGTGAAAAAGGATTTTATAAAAATGTGTCCCAATTATTAACTTAGCTCTAGTTTAAAAATGAGTATAACAAGTACATTGACTATATTGAAAAAGTTGAATGTTAACATTAAATAGAGTAATCATTACTTGTTATTGCATTTGATTTTATGATAAAATAGATATATGCTTGTATACCATAAACCCTAAAGCATAAATATAAAAATGCAATCATTAATTTGGTTGCATTTCAAATTGTTATTTACTTAATTGTAATGTAATGATAAACTATAAACGTAAGTATTTTAATATATATTAACAGCAGCAGGCAAGAAAAATTTTGCTTGTTGCTATTTTTTTATTTCTAATATATAATCAAATCCTTTCTTGTCTAAATATAATATTTTTATTATCACACATTAACAGATTTTTAACATATTAGTTTTGTTAAAGCCTATTGATTTTAATAATTATTACAACACATGTTTTGTAAAGTTTTATTAATTTAACCCGTTCTAATAAAAGATAACTTTTTACACTTATTAGTATGTTAGAGCTTTTCTATTTGTAAATAATACTGATAAATTTAACTAGCACAATGAGTTGATTTAAATATATAAAGGATTCTATAAGGGCCCCTTAAAATTGCGAGGGCTCTTTTTGTACATATTAAACAAATATTTTTATATTTGATACATAATTTTCCTTAATTGTTATAATTGGATGACGAAAGGAGGGATATTATGAAAGAAATGGAGAACATAAACAATAAAATTAATATGATGAGAAAATTATTACAGGACCTGATCAATGAAAAATCAAATCTATTAGATCCTGACGTAATTTTAGTAAGTCAAGAATTGGATGAAATTTTGAACGAGTACAACAAATTAATTAGTAAAGTAGAAAAGTAAAACGAAGAGGAGAAATTTTATAATTTCTCCTTGTATAATAATTAAAACAGGTCTTATAAGTTGAATTTTACAATGCTTTAGCCATTCTTGATGGCACAATCCATCATAATATTTATAGTTACCATGTAAGAATTTTCCTAAAGATGATGAATCATTTTATTGTTATATGATAGGATAATGTACTTTGGGATTTATTTATATATTATTTGTTATTATAATTTTAAAAATTACATAAGCGGATAAATTCACTTTGATAAATTAATTATAATATTATACATATATTAAAAAAATGACAAAAATATATATTAAATAATTGGAGCTATGAAAAATTCTTTTATCTGGGCACTTTAAGAATTGGGAGCTAGTTGTGCAACCGACCAATTAAGACTAATTAATATTAATTAGTTTTAATTGTTTTTTTTATATTTATATATAATTAGGTTTTTATTTTATTAGTATTTTTATAATTAATTAAATTGTATTTATATTTTTAATTAGCTTTTAGAAAGGGATGAATTAGATGGACACTTTTATAGCAAGGCAGCCTATATTTGATAGAAATAATGAAGTTGTTGCATATGAGCTTTTATTTAGGAATGGACATAATAATTTTTACAATAATTCTAATGGAGATGAAGCCACACTAAATGTTATAGCAAATTCGTTTTATGCATTTGATTTTAAAGGCATTATTGATAATAAGAAAGCGTTTATTAATTTCACAGAAGAATTGATAAAGGAAGAAATAGCAACAATTCTTCCAAGTGAGTATGTTGTAATAGAAATTTTAGAAAATATAGAACCAAGTGAAGAATTTATAAGTTCATGTAAACGATTAAAGGAAAAAGAGTTTATTATAGCATTAGATGATTTTACATTCGATATTAGATATATTAAATTAGTACAATTAGCTGATATTATAAAAATAGACTTCAAAATTACTAAAGGGGTAGAGAGAAAAAAGGTCTTTGAGTTGCTAAGAATAAATAGTAAATTAAAGTTTTTAGCTGAAAAAGTTGAAAATAAAGAAGAATATCATGAGGCCTTAAAGCTTGGATATACGTATTTTCAAGGGTACTATTTTAGTAAGCCAACTATATTATCAACTCAAAATATTCCAGCTAATAAAGATACTAGATTAAAAATCCTAAAGTTAATAAATAAAGATGACTTTGATTTTAATCATTTGGAAGCGTTGATAATAAAAGATTTAGGACTATCATATAAACTTACTAAATTAATTAATTCGTCTGCATATGGTATCAAGAACAAAGTAAGTACTATAAAACATGCTATTACACTTTTAGGAAAGAAAGAAATTATAAAATGGCTTTATATTGTGTTATTAAATGACTTAAAAGAAAGTGATATAGATGAGGTGGTAAAAGTTTCCTTGCAGAGAGCAAAAATGTGTGAGTCTATTTGTGATATGAGTATATATCAAGAGAAAATTAATTCAGCATATATGGTAGGTTTATTTTCAGTTATGGATGCCATTTTAAATTGCTCAATTGAAATTATTATAAAGGAATTGTATTTATCAAATGAAATTAAAGAAGGACTTATTGAGCAAAATAGTCCGTTAAACAAGGTATTAAAATTAACTATTAGTTATGAAAAAGGCCAATGGGAAGATGTTCTGGTTTATGCAAAAGAAATAAAGATAAATGAGAATAAGATTCCAGAAGTTTATTTAGAATCAGTAAGATGGGCGGATGAGATACTACAATAATTAATAAGTTATTTTGAATTTAATAAAAAATCAATGTTTATTAAAAGTATAAGGGGAAGATTAACATGAAATTAAAAGAAATAAAGATAAATAGTATTCGTACTAAACTAATCATTAGTTTGGTTTCTATTTGTGTAATTCCATTAATTATATTGGGATTTGGTTCTTATAATCAATCGAAAACAATACTTAGTAATAAGTTAACAGTGACAAGTAAACAAACACTTTCAGAAATAAATGATGGATTAATAGATTATTTTCGCGGATTTTCTAATATAGTTTCAATGACTTCAAAAAATCCGGCAATAATGAATATTGATGTTGATAATAACAATGAAACTATAATAAATATATTAAAAGGTATAAAAGAAAGTGATGGGGATATTCTTGATATCTATTATGGAACTGGTTCTGGAAAATTTGCTATATACCCAGAAGTACAAATGCCTGAAGGTTATGACGCAACTACAAGATCATGGTATAAACTTGCACTAGAGCATAAAGGCCAAGTTGTAATAACACCTCCTTACGTAGATGCTGCAACTGGTAATAGTGTAGTTGGAATTGCAGAAACAGTAGAAAAAGATGGTCATGTAGTAGGTGTCATAGGAATAGACTGTACATTAGCAACACTTTCAGAAAGAATGTCTACTAAGAAAATAGGGAATTCAGGGTACATTTTTATTGCAGATGGATTAGGCAATATTTTAGCGCATGAGCAAAGAGAGTTAATTAATACAGATGCAGCTGCAAAGTTAGAAATTTGGGAGGAAGTAAAATCTGAGGACAGTGGATTTGTAAGCTATAAGTCTGATGGTTCAAAAAAGTTTGGAGTATATCAGACAAACCAATTAACAGGTTGGAAATTAGTTGCTATATTAGATGAAAGCGAACTTTCTAATGATACAAAATCTATATTAAATACATCTTTACTAATGACACTAGTAATTGCAATAGTTGCTGTCTTTTTATCATTATTCATAAGTAAAGGAATAGCTAATAATATTAAAAAGTTGAAAGAAGTATTTTCTAAGGCTTCTAATGGTGATTTAACAGTATCTATAACTGCATCAACAAATGATGAATTTAAGGAATTAGCTACTTCATTTAATGCAATGATAAAAAATATATCTAAGCTTATGAATAGTATCTCAAGTTCATCAAATATAGTCTTAGAAACGTCGACAAGTCTTGCAAGTATGTCACAAGAAATAACAGCTTCTATAAATGAGGTGGCAAAAGCAATAGAAGATGTATCAGGAGGAGCAACTGAACAAGTGCAAAATGCCCAAAAGGGTGAATCTGAAATGGAGAGCTTATCAAAAAGGTTAGATGAAATTAATATTAATTCTAATGAAATGGATCAAATATCAAATAATACTAGAGATTTAAGTTCAAAGGGATTAACTATGATAGAAACATTGGCTGAGAAATCAAGTAAAACTAAAATGGCTACTAATGATGTTAATGATATAGTTCATGATATGAATGAAAGCACTAAGTAAATAAATGCAATATCAGAAACGATATCTAATATAACAGAACAAACTAATCTTTTGGCATTAAATGCTAGCATTGAATCTGCACGTGCAGGTGAAGCAGGCAAAGGATTTGCAGTAGTTGCAGATGAAATAAGAAAACTTGCTGAACAGTCAAAAACGTCAACAGAGGAAATAAAGAAAATTATTTCTAATATACAAGAAAAATCAGATACAGCAGTAAAGGCTATTAAGGCTACTGAAATTATAGTTGATGAACAAGAATCAGCAGTAGATGAAGCTCATAAAATATTTGATGAAATTTTAAAATCAATCGAGATGATGACTAAAAAAGTTGATGAGGTTAAGCACTTTAATATCAGAACAAACAGCTTCAGCATCAGAGGAAGTTACTGCATCAACAGAAGAAATAACAGCAACAATGGAGGAACTTACAAATCATTCAAATGAACTTCAATTATTAGCAGGAGAATTAGAAAAGCAAATAAATAATTTTAAAGTTAGATAATATATATAATAAGGTTTTCTAATCACAATAAAATGAAGCTCCACAATGGTATTGATACATAACTGATGTAGAATAATTATAAAGAAGTTAAACTAGTATGTATCATAATTAAGTAAAGCTAATGCTAATATTTACAATGATTTATTATAATCTAGGTAGTTATTCTTTTTTTACATAGCTTTAAATTTACTTATATACATTATCTTTATTAAAGAAAGTTTAACTATTTGGAAATTCATAGGAATTAATTCGAAAGGCACAAGGTATAGTGTAACTATTTGCAAGAATTACACTATGCTTTTTTTGTTAACTAAAAAAGATTAATATAGATAACACTTTTTCTAATTTTGTAGAAATAAATATTTATGAATTTTAATGAGAATAATACTATTATATAAAATGAAGGAGATGATTTCAGATGAGAACATTCAGAAGAATATTAGTAATTTTATATTTAATATTTAATATATCTGAAATGCAATATAGATGTATTGAGGTAAAAGGTGAGGAAAACTTATTTAGACAAAATCATGCAACAGTAGTAGATGTAGTATTATATGACTTTAAGGATAAGTATATTTCCTTGGTTAAACAAAATTTAGAAGAAATTCAAAATCAAAATAAAGGGAAAGTTAAGTTTAATTTCTATGATAGCAAAGGGAACCAAGCAATACAAAATGAAATTCTGAGTAATTTAGAAAATAATGTTCAAGATATTCTTTTGATTAATTTGGTTGATACAAAAGCTACTCAAGAAGTAATTGACCGTTTTAAACTACGAGGTATACCTATCATTTTCTTTAATCGTGAACCTCTTTCAACTGAAGCAATTAAATCCTATGAAAAAGCTTATTATGTTGGCACAAATGCAAAAGAAGCAGGAAATTTGCAAGGGCAAATTCTTGTTAATTTGTGGAATAATAAAAGAACGTCCATTGATATTAATAATAATGGTGTTTTGCAATATGCTATATTGCGTGGTCCTCAAAATAACATAGAAGCTCAGGAAAGAACAGAATTTTCAATTAAAGCTCTTGAAAAAGCAGGAATACAAATAGCACAAATTGCATCAACTATTGGTAACTGGGAGAGAGATCTGGCTAGGACAAATATTAGTGCTTTATTCTTGCAATATGATAATAGAATAGAAGCGATAATTGCAAATAATGATGAGATGGCCATAGGAGCTATTGAGGCATTGCAAAAATACGGATACAATTTAGGTGATCCAAAGAAAACGATAGCTGTTGTAGGAGTGGATGCAACACCTGAGGCTCAAGAATTGATAAAAAATGGGCGTATGGCAGGTTCGGTTTTTCAAGATCCTTCAGAAATGGCAAAAGCTATTTATACTATAGGCTTAAATGTATTTCAGGGTAATCCTCCACTTTTAGACACACAGTATAAATTTGATGAGACAGGAAAAGCTGTGAGATTACCATATAAGGAGTACATAGGGTAATAAAATAATTTTAATATAATTGATATAGGCACTTATCATGTTATATTTTACTAGTTGAATTATGTAGATAATTTTTTTGTTTAGCATTATAATAGAGAAGAATGAATTAGTTTATCCCATTATACTAAGCATTCCACTATCAATCTTTTTCAGGATACAGATAAATATATATCTGTATCTTTTTATTTAGAATAGCATAAGCTTTTGTAATACTTCATCCAAATAAATTTGGACGAGATATTACAAATAGAATGTAAGAATGTTATGATAAATTAAATTTTTATCGCAAACTAATTTATAAGAGTGTAATCTCATTTTTAATAACAAAAATCTAAATAAGTAGAACTTTCTTTGAATATTTTAAATAGTTAAAGAAAGTTCTACTTATGGTTAGTTTAGAGGATTAATTATTAATTTAATGAATCTTATTTACAAAATATATTAGCTTAATCCCATACCTTTTCTTTTTGCAATAATATGGGCTTCAATATTTTCAGCTACTTCAACAGGATTATCACCTAGGGCTATCTTACCACCAGTTACATCTTCTGCTTTTTCTGTTAAAAGTTCTACTAATTCAGGAGCGCCAGTCATAAAAGGAGTAGGAGATAGATGAGTATAAGTACCATAAGCTAGTGCAAAAATTCCATCTATAGTTGCTTTTTGTTCCATCCATTCTGGAGCAGTAACGGCTATTGGAAGATCTGATACATCAACATCTAAGTGATCTGCAAGAGCAGTAACTAGCATTGAAATTCTTCCAGTATCAGTACAAGTTCCAAAACTTAATACTGGAGGTATTTTTAGCATATTACATACTTCTTTTAAACCTTCTCCTGCCATTTCATTTGCGGCTTCAACAGTACATAGACCCTCTACTTCAAGAGCATGGTTTCCGCATCCGCCACTAACTACTAATATATCTCGTTTTATAAGTTCTTTTGTAAGGTTTATAGTCATAGAATCTTGAGGGCCATTTCTTAAAGTTGAGCAATTAGCAAGTGCTACAACACCTTTTATTTTTCCAGCTGCTATTACATCTACTAATGGGTCAAGTTTGTTTCCAAGAGCACCTAAAACAGCTTCAGTTGAAAAACCAGCTATAGCTTTTTGAGTTTTCTTTGGAACTAATGGTTCAATTTTTCTTTCTTTTCTCTTTTTAAAGTTTTCAATAGCAAGTTCAATTAATTTATCCGCCATTTTATCAACTTCTGAAGGTTCATAAGGAATCTTATGTTCAATACCAGGTAAATCAATTATAGTACTTACAGATACTAAAGTAACTTGGTATTTTTCAGCGTACATATCTATGGCTGGAGGTGAACAATTTTCTTCCATTGCAAACACGTCAACAGTACCAGTAGCAAGTAATGGCTCTATAGTAAGCCAATTACCCATGTGACCTACAAAAACTTCATTCATTTCAAATCTTTGAAGTAATTCTTGACCTGTTTCTATGGAACCAACTATTCTAAGGCCTTTGGCACCTGAAGCTTTTGCCATAAAAAGCATAATCCCTTTAAGCTAAGTATATATGAAACAAAAATATCCAACCACTATTATTATATTTTATATTCTCAGAAAAAGAACAAAAGATAGAAAATTATTAATTAATTGTCTTCTGACCATTTACCTAGTTATAAAAGAATACGTTTTAGTAATTAAAACTACTATTTTTTATTAGTAAACGCGTATGTTCATTATTCTACTATTAATAAATCAAATACATTATTGAGCCTATATACCCACTATAACTAAGATATTATTGTGACAAAACAATTAATAAATAAATTATCAGTAAATTTATATAAATATAGTATGAATTTTTGTTTTGCATTTTTATTTGTAGGATGTTATAATGAAATTAAAGCAATTAATAAAAATCACATTTTGAGTTCTTATTTAAGAATAGAGAGAATAAAGAGAAATCTTTATTCTCTCTATTCTTTTATATCAAATCTCAAACTAATACATATTATGAAATTATAGGGAGCTTATTTACTAACATTATAATTAAATTACTGAAGAAAAAAATGGGTAACAGAAGTTATAGAAGGTGTGAGAATTCTAATGTACTTGGAGCTGAAGATATTAATACAATACTTGACGATAATAATGCATATAATCAAGATATAATAAATGAGATTTTTCTGATGTAGAAGCTGGAAGTGAAGAACGATATTTACAAGGACATCAACGAGGTACAGAAGAAGTGTCAAAACACTAAACAAAAAGCTTTAGATTGTATAAGAAATATTAATTGTCGCCAGAAAATATATTTATTATTTAGTAAGTTTACTAAGTACCCCAAAAAGAGGTAGGAAAAAAATCAGGTAAGAATAATAATACTATCTTTTTTTATTAAAAATATAAAATTGTGAATTACACATTTGAGATGAATCTATTATATAATTTAATAAATATATTAAAATTTGAAAAAATTGAAGAATGTAAATAGTTACTATGGTATAATATAAAAAAACGGTTTTTTGGAGGAGAAATTTGTGGAAAAATATAATGGCGATTTAAATATGCTAGAATTAAGAGATATTATTGATTTGAAATTTCTTCAAAAGTTTCAAGATGATTTTGCACAAAGCATGAATATTGCGAGTATAACAGTAGATAAGAATGGAACTCCAGTTACAATGCCAAGTAGTTATACTAATATATGTTCTAATCTTACTCAATCTACACAAATTGGGAAAAATCGATGTGCACAATGTCATGCCAGTGCTGGAGAGGAAGCATTTAGAACTGGAAAACCTTATATTTATAAATGTCATTCAGGACTTATTGATTTTGCAGCACCAATAATAGTTAAAGGAACTCTTATTGGCACAATTCTTGGTGGTCAAATTCTCTTTGATAATCCTAAAGAATCTGAGTTTAAACATACTGCAAGAGAGCTTGGTTTAGAAGAAGAAGAATATTATACTGCAGCTAAAGAGGTGAAGGTAGTAGAGGAACAAAAGATTAAGTCAGCAGCAGAAGTTTTATTTTCGGTAGCTAATACATTATCTCAAGAAGGATATCAACGGTTAAAGATTACGGAATTAACTGGAACCCTTACAGAGAGTTTTGAACAAATATCTTCTGCAACTCAGCATCTTGCTGCATCATCAATGGAAGTTACTGAAAATCAAAATTTATTAAATAATGAAATAGTAAAGGTACGAGAACTTTCTAATAAAATAAATGTTATTTTGGGTTACATAAAAGACATAACTAATCAAACAAAAATGCTTGGGCTTAATACTTCAATTGAAGCTGCAAGAGTTGGGGATTTGGGAAAAGGGTTTTCTGTTGTTGCAAAGGAAATTAGGAATTTAGCAGGAAATTCTAGAGAAACATCAAAAAATATTGCTGAGTTGGTGAAAAAAATACAGGAATCAGTAGAAAAAACTATGCAGGTATCAAATACTACACTAGATATAACGGAGCAACAATCAGCTGCAATAGAAGAAACAAATGCTAGTGTTGAGGAAGTAACAAGTTTTACTATAGAATTAGATAAATTAGCTAAATCAAAGTAAATTATAAAATATGAATCTTACGAATAGTATAATGTGTTCCCCATTTTGGGGATTTCTTTTATTCTTTAAGAAATTATAAAGTCAGTTAAATCTTTTAACAAATCATATAGCAGACTATTCAAGTGTGTTTTGAAAGAACTAAAAGAATAAAAAAACAAATCTATTAAAAGATTACTGCTTGTAAATAATTATGATAATTAAAGTTAAAAGGTTTGTTTATAGATTTAGAAATTATATAAATTGTAAATATTTTAAGAAATAAAAAAGAAACGTTAAGAAAAAATTAGCTTTCCACTTCCAATTATCACAAAGGTATAGTCATAATCAATGGGTAATAGATTATATTTTTGTGATTGAGGTTTTAACCTAAAAGCTTGATGCATTAACTGATTAGAGTCAAATATAATTATTGTTGCAGTAGCATTTTGAGATATATTTTCAACTTTAGGAGACATATTTGGTGATAAATTCAAATCTCTTACAGAATATATGCCTTGAGAGTATTGTTTTTGTTGAGCTACAGCATTTGATGTGTTAATAATTAACGATGTAGATAGTAAAAAGGAAATTATGCAAATGAGTTTTTTCATTAATATTAGCCACCTTTCATAATTTTAAATACGTTTTAAATAACAGCTAGGAAATTTTAGCTTGTTTAAAAGTTAATTTAACATCGCCATATATTATGAATTTGTAGTCAGGTTTAATTGGAATTAATGGATTTCTGGTAGAACTAGGTGGTATTCTTATAAATTGTTCTACATTTTTACTAGAATTAATAATAAATAATAAACCATCAACGTAGGGTTCATTATTTTCTACAATGTAAGTAACATTATCAGCAAGATTAAGATCTTTCATTGTATAAAAACCTTGGGAATATATTTTTGCTTGAGCAAATGTATTTACTGTATTTATAGTAAATGATATGAAGAAAAAGATGGAAAATAAAATAACAGATTTTTTCATATGATTATCAACCTTTCATAAATTAAGTAGTATTCAAATAAGGAGTTAAATTTATTATATGGAGTATAGAAAAATATATTCGTTATAGGAAGGAGGATACTTATGTTAAATGAGAAAGAAATTAAACATTTTAAGCTTATTCTGAAAAAAGAGAATTGCAGATTAGAATCCAATATTAAATTCTTTAAATCAAAAGGTACTGATCTTGATGAAGCATGTCTAGAAGAACAGAAGAGGCAAGAAAATGCTTTGTCTGAAAATAAAGAGACAATTATAAAATTAGATAAAATGCTAAGAGAGATATCTAATTAAACATTTGATTAATTGAATAATATTGAAAGAGCATATAAAAACCCCAATTAAGGGGCAGAAAATGAATAGAATAAAGTATAAGATGACTATTAATTTAGATCTACTAAAAGAGAAAATAATATTTTGAAGATTATATTTAATTATATGAAGATGATTTTAAAATAATTCTAAACATGGATAAATAACTTGTAATCTTAAAAAAGTGAACATAAGACAAAACATATTAAAAAATAATATCTAGCTATCAGTTAAATGGGATCTAGGTTAACAATCTATTTTGTTATTAAAGTTTAATCTGTTTAAATCTTCCTTTGCTTCTGATACTAAAGTTCTATCAATTCACTA
>NZ_AUUU01000093.1 GCF_002760435.1 Clostridium sp. LS | reverse complement strand
TCTGATGAAAAATAATCATGGCATTTTGGACTTGTTATTTTCTTTCATGTGCCTTATGGGCAAAATTATTTTCTTCTATATTTAGCCATATCAATAGCAACAGCTACTGCAATAATTATACCTTTTATAACTTGTTGCCACATAGGACTTACAGCTATAAATTGTAATCCGTATTGGATAACAGTAAAGATCAAAACACCACTTACTATACCACCAACTTTACCAACACCACCATTAAGTGAAACACCACCAACAACGCAGGCTGCTATTGCATCAAGTTCATAACCATTACCATAGTTATTTGTTGCTCCAGCTGTTCTAGCTGCTTCGAGCACACCTCCAACACCATATAAAAGTGATGCAAAGATGAATATTCCCATGATAGTTGCAAATACGTTAACTCCAGAAACTACAGCTGCTTCACGGTTACCACCAATAGCATATACATTCTTACCAAATATAGTTTTGTTTAGTATAAACCAAACTAAAATGATGAATACTATAGCAATAGGAACTAAGATTGATATTCCTGGGAAACTTCCTATTTGGAATAACTTTGTTTGTCCAAGTGCTATAAAGTCTTCACGAATACCACCTATTGGTTGCGACTTATTTGGAGGCATATCAAAATATAGTGACGTTACACCATATACTATAACTTGTGTTGCAAGTGTTGCAATAAATGGGTGCATATCATATTTAGCTACTAAGAACCCATTAAGTACTCCAAATAATGCACACGCTGCAATTGCTAATAAAATCGGAATAATAACTGCTAGCTGTGGCAAACCTGGGAAAAATCTATTTGCATAATCAGGATTTTGTAGCATTGATGTTGAAATTACCGCTGCAAGACCTACCATACGTCCTGCTGATAAATCCGTACCAGCAATTAATAGTGTAAAACAAATTCCAAGAGCAACAATCATTCTTGTCGATGATTGTGTTAAGATATCTAAAAATACAGCATATTGCATAAAACGTGGTTGAATTATCATTATTACAACTACTAAAACCAATAGTGCTATAATAATCGCATTATCTGTTAAAAAATGTTTTACAGTTTTAGCCGAAAAAACCACATCCATATCTGCATTTTTCTTATCAAAAAATTGCTTTGCTCCATAAATAACTAACGCTAAACCAACTCCACCCACATATATAGGTAAATCATAAATTACATCTGGATCTAAAATAATATTAAATAAAATTCCGAGTATCACGAAAAAAGCGCCAATACCTAAAAATATCTTACCAAAATCTTTTCGCGAAACTATCTTTTCTCCATTCATATTATATACCTCACTTTCTTTCTCCTACTAAAAATCATTTGTTACTAAAATTACACTTGATAAAGGAGATATCTATTATTGCATAAACTTTGTAGCAAGATTCATAACCTTTACTGAATCTGCTTCACTTTGTTCTAAAATTCCAGTAACCTTACCTTCACACATAACCATAACCCTATCTGCCATTCCAAGTAATTCTGGCATTTCAGAAGAAATCATGATTATCGATTTACCTTTCTTAACCAATTCATGCATGATAGAATAAATTTCGTACTTAGCTCCAACATCAATTCCTCTCGTAGGCTCGTCCAGTATAAGAATGTCTGGATTTGTAAGAAGCCAACGTGCAATTAGAACCTTCTGTTGATTCCCCCCTGAAAGATTTTGAATTAATTGTTCCATACTTGGTGTTTTAGTTTTTAATTCTTTATTTGATTGTTGAGCTACCTTATATCTTTTTCCATCTTGCAACACACCATATTTTGCATAATCTTTTTGACTTGCAATTACTGTGTTATCTAAAATTGAAAGAATTCCAAATATTCCGGTTGCACGTCTTTCTTCAGTTAAAAGTGCAAATCCATTATTTTTTGCATCTCTTGGAGTTTTAATTTTAATTTCTTTTCCATCCTTTTCTATAACTCCAGATTGTATTTCGCGAAGTCCAAATAAAGCTTCTACTAACTCTGTACGTTGCGCACCAACAAGTCCACCTATTCCTAATATTTCTCCTTTATATAATTCAAAATTTACATTTTGAAACGATTTGCGTACTGGAGAGCTAAGGTCTTTCACCTTTAATACAGGCTCCTTAGTTGGTGTATATGTTCTTGGTGGAAATCTGTTAGTCATATCACGACCAACCATACGATTTATAATTAAGTCTGTAGTAAGTTCTTTTGCTGGCCAAGTCCCTACATACTGACCATCTCTCATAATTGTAACTTCATCTGATATTTTAAGAATTTCTTCCATCTTGTGGGATATATATATAATTGCACATCCCTTTTCCTGCAATCTCTTTATTATTTTAAATAAGTGCTTAGTTTCATTTTCTGTTAATGATGAGGTTGGCTCATCCATAATAATTATTTTTGAATTATAGCTAACAGCTTTTGCAATTTCAACTAATTGAAGACTAGATGCTGAAAGTTTCCCTGCTAATACTTCAGGATTTATATCTAATTCGATTTCTTCAAACAATTCTTTTGTTTTTTTAATCATAGTTTTCTTATCAACGGCAATTCCCTTCATAGGAAATCTGCCAAGCCAAATGTTTTCCATAACTGGACGGAAACGAATTGGGTGCAATTCCTGATGTATCATTGATACGCCTAAATCCAATGCTTGTTTTGAAGTATTTATCTCCATTTTCTTTCCATCTAATATGATTTCTCCACCATCTTCATGATAAATACCAAAAAGGCATTTCATTAAGGTTGATTTTCCCGCACCATTTTCACCCATTAGTGCATGAACACTTCCTCTACGCACTTTGAGTGTTACATTATCTAGTGCTTTTACGCCTGGAAATACCTTTGTTATATTATTCATCTCCAGTACATATTCACCCATAAAGCCATCCTCCTTTTTTATTGATTAATAATTAACGATGAATAATGAATGATTTAGGTTGAAATTACTGCGTAATTTCTTAAATTTCTATATTTTTTAGAAATTACTTCGTAATTTCTTCCTTAATCATTCATAATTAATTATTCATTATTAATTTATTTCATATAATTTTTGTAGTTGTCTTGAGTTACTTTTACGTAGTTGATCCATACATATTTTCCATCAGTTACATCATAACCAATGTTATCTTTATTGATTTCTTTACCTTGTGCAGCTGCTAAAGCAATATTTACAGTTGCCTTACCTTGGTTTTCAGCATCATTTAATACTGTTCCAAGAAGTGATCCTTCTTTCATAGCTTGTAATGCTGGTGCAGTTGCATCAACTCCAACTACTGGAATATATTTGCTTGCATCACCTTTGTTATATCCTTCAGCTTTTAAAGCTTCTACTGCACCAAGAGCCATATCATCATTGTTACAAAGAACAGCTTCTATTTTGTCAATACCTTGACCTGTTATAAACGCTTTCATAAGGTCTGTAGCTTTTGCTTTATCCCACATTGCTGTATCAGCAGCTAATTTTTGGGTCTTAAATCCAGCAGCTTCAATAGCCTTTATAGAATATTCTGTACGAAGAGTAGCATCTTGATGTCCTGGTTCACCTTGAAGCATTACATATTGTATTACGCCATCATGATTCTTATCTGCTTCTGGATGCGCCTTAAAGTAATCAGCTATGATTTCACCTGATAAAGTTCCTGATTGTTCAGCCTTTGCACCTACATACCAAACCTTATCATAACTATCCATATCAGCTTTTTCTGGTTCACGATTTAAGAATACTATTGGAAGTTTCTTTGCTTTTGCCTTTTCAATAATTGGTCCAGCAGCAGTTCTATCAACTGGATTAATTGCTAAAGCGTTTACACCTTTTGTAATAAAAGTATCAACTTGCTCATTTTGAGTAGGTTGTTTATTTTGAGAATCCACTAATTCAATTGTTGAATCTTTATCTTTAGCTTGTGCTTCCATTGAAGAACGAACACCTGTCATAAATGTATCATCAAATTTATAAATAGCAGAACCAATTAATACCTTTGAGCTATCTGCTTTTTTACCTGCATCAGCACTAGATCCTGATCCGCTTTTACATCCTACCACTGTAGCCGCAACTAAAGTTGTAGTCATAACAATTGCTAATAATTTTTTAATCTTTATCATTTTTACCCCTCCATATTCTTGTATAAATCCTCAAATAAATATCAATTATTTATTTGTAATTCGTTTACATTCTTAATTATAAAGACTTTACGAATTTCTCTCCATACGAAATTCTTCACACTTTTATCGAATTTCTTAGATACTAATTAAAATAAGTGAGATAAGACGAATAAACTCCATAATAAAAGAAAGTATAAACACTAACGTCTATACTTTCTTTTAATTTACATATCTATTGTTATCTCCAGCTGTTCATAACTGCTAAATTTTAAATTTTTGTATCATTTCATTAAGTTTTTGAGCAAGCTCAGCTTGGCCTTGTGCAGTTTCAGATACTTGCTCTATGGCTTTAGTAGTTTCATCTATGCTCTCTTTTATTGTATCTACTTCTTCATTATTTTTTTGCGCTGTCATTGCCATATCTTGTACGACCTCACTTACTTGTCCCACGGTAGCTGTAATTTCTTCTGTCATTGATGCAATTTCTTCTGACATTTTGCTTACAAAACTTGAATCACTGTGATATTGTTTTCCTGTTTCCCTATAAGCATTAAATTGCTCATTTACTTCCTCATTTATGAACTTTAATATATCATTTCCAGTTTCAATACTGTTGTTAAACGCATCTTGAACTTTCACAATTGTTTCTTGAATAGCAGTTACTGCCTGAGAGGATTGTTCTGCAAGCTTTCTAACTTCTTCTGCCACCACAGCAAATCCCTTGCCTTGCTCTCCTGCTCTAGCTGCTTCAATAGCAGCGTTTAATGCTAATAAATTAGTCTGTTCTGCTATGTCTCCAATTGTATCAGCCATAATTTTAATACTGTCCACAACTTTTCCATTTTCAATAACTTGTAACATCTTGTTTTCTTTTTCAGAATATAATTCTTTTGTTTGCTCTAAAGCATTTTTGCTATTCTGTTGGACTCTTTCAGCTCTTTCCTTAGATTTATTTGCATTACTGCTGCCTTCCATTGCCTTTTCAGATAGTTCATTAATATTCGAGTTTACTTCCTCAACAGATGCACTAATTTCTTCCGATGCTGCACTAGATTCCTGCATACCAGCAGATATATTATTTATAGCTTGGTCAATGCTTATTGCTTTTGAAGCCAATTCCTCTGCAGTAGCGGAAAGCTCCTCACTCGATGCACTTATATCCTGTGAATTTTCCATAATTTCCTTAACTAATATGTTTATATTTTCTTGGGCCTTATTTAATGCAATAGCCGTTTGTGCAAATTCATCTTTTCTTGTAATAGTTATTTGGGTTGAAAAATCATATAAAGCTAATCTCTCAGCAAAATCTTTTATCTTTTTCAAAGGCGCATTTATATTCTTGGATATTATCAGACCGAGGACAATTGCAACAATAAAGCCTATGCAAGTTAATACAGTCATAGTTATATTTGAAGAATTATATATTAAAGCAATGTTTTCATCTGCAGATTGTGCATCTTTCAGGTTTACTTCTATAACCTTGTTAAGACTATTCATCATTTCGTTTTCTATAGGCTGCATTGCTGCAAATCTGTCCTGAGCTGTGTTAAAATCGCTTGAATCTACAGCCTTTATTATCCCTTGTCTAGCATCTCTATATTTGGTTAAATTACTTTGAAATTCTGCAAGAGCTTTCTTTTCCTCTTGTGTATCGGCTAGTTTTTGATACTCAGACATATATTTATTATCTTCATCTACCTTTTTATCAATATCCTTTTCCGCTTCAGCTACCTTTGCCTTATCTTTTTCGTAAATTATAGTAAGTATATCTGCTCTAATTTCAGACATATTTGCTTTAATAGATAAATTTTCATTTATACTTTGTAGATTTTGATTATACATATTATCAGCATTAATATTTACTTTTTTTAAAGATGTCCCTCCAACTATACCTACGATACTAATTACTATAGCAACAGCTAAGAATGATAAAGTTAGCTTTGCCTTCACGCTTTTTATTATGTTCATACAATACTCCTCTTCTCTTGTTTAACTTATAAACTACTATAAATATTAAGCAATTTTTTATCCTTTAATTTTATCGGATTAATATCTTAATTTTATTATAATATATATAGGAATATATGTAAATTACTCTGAAATAGAGTAAAAAACAATAGAATCGGACTCATTTGAACTAATGTGTTTATTTCTTCTATAGTATTATAGAAAATAAAAAGAAAGTATAGGTTTCAAAATGCTATACTTTCTTCTGGTAAATCCATATAATTCTTTAATAATTATTGTTTATAAAATTCTTGTAAGCCTAAATTTTAAATTTTAGTATCATTTCATTAAGTTTTTGAGAGAGCTCAGCTTGGCTATGCGCTGTTTCTGCAACTTGTCCTATTGCCTTAGTAGTTTCATCTATACTTTCTTTTATTGTTTCTACTTGTTCATTAGATTTTTGCGCTGTAACAGCAACTTCCTGCACAACTTCGCTAACTTGTCCAACAGTTGCTGTAATTTCTTCTGACATAGAAGCGATTTCTTCTGACATTGTACTCACGAAGTTCGAATCATTATAGTATTGATTTCCTGTCTCTTTATATGCATTGAATTGCTCATTAACTTCGTTATTTATGAATCTTAAGATATCATTTCCAGTATCTATACTCCTATTAAACGCTTCTTGAACTTTTGATATTGTTTCTTGAATAGACATTACCGCCTGAGACGATTCCTCTGCTAATTTTCGTACTTCCTCAGCAACTACAGCAAAACCTTTACCTTGCTCTCCTGCCCTTGCCGCTTCAATAGCAGCATTTAAGGCCAATAAATTGGTTTGTTCTGCTATTCCGCCTATTGTATCAGCCATTATTTTTATACTGTTTACTACCTTCCCATTTTCAATAACCTGTAACATTTTGCTTTCTTTTTCAGAGTATAGCTCTTTCGTTTGCTCTAAAGCATTTGTACTTTTTAACTGAACTTCAGTAGCTCTCTCTTTAGATTTATTTGCGTTGCTGCTACCTTCCATAGCTCTATTTGAAAGTTCTAAGATACTAGCATTTATTTCTTCTACTGATGCACTCATTTCTTCAGATGCAGCACTAGATTCCTGCATATCCACTGCAATTTTATTTATTGCTTCATCTATGCTCACAGTTTTAGAAGCAAGCTCTTCAGCTGTGGCTGAAAGTTCTTCGCTTGATGCGCTTATATTTTGTGAATTCTCCATAATTTCCCTAACTAGTATGTTGACATTTCCTTGGGCTTTATTTAAAGAGATACCAGTTTGTCCAAATTCATCTTTTCTGGTAATAGTTATTGGAGTTGAAAAATCATATTGTGCTAACCTCTCTGCATATTCTTTTATCTTGTTAAGAGGGGTAGTAATATTCTTTGCTACAAACATCCCAAGTGCCATTGCAATAACAAATCCTAGTAAAGTTAATATAAGTATAGTAGTATTCGAGTTCTTATATGTTGAATTAATATCACTGTTGGCTTTATCTGCTAAGTTCAGATTTATTTCTATAATTTTATCAAGACTGCTCATCATTTCATTTTCTATTGGCTGTAATATAACAAATTGATTTTGTGCTTCATTAAAATCGTTAGATTTAGCTGCATCTATTGTTTTTTGTCTTGCATCTCTGTATTTTGTAACATTATTTTTAAATTCCGTAAAAGTCTTTTTTTCATCCTCAGTAGCAGTCAATTTTTCATATTCAGCTATATATTTATTATCTTCTTCTACCTTTTCAGCAATATTTTTTTCCGCTTCCGCCACTTTTGTCTTATCTTTTTCATACATTATAGTTAATATTTGCGAATTAATTTCTGACATATTTGCCTTTATAGATAGGTTCTGTCTAATACTTTGTAAATTGTTGCTATACATGCCTTCAGCATTGTTATTTACTTTCCCTAATGAAATTCCCCCAACCAAACCTACTATGCCAATAATAAAAGCGATTATTAAAAATGATAAGATCAGTTTAGTTTTTACTTTCCTAAATAAATTCATCTAATATTTCCTCCTTAAGCTATAGTTATTGTTACATATTTTATCAATTTAATTATCATAGTTACTTAATAAATTCTCCATTTGCAGCTTGGGAAGCGGCTTACTAAAATAAAACCCTTGAATTATATTACATCCTAATTCTGATAATAATTTCACTTGCTCCAGTGTTTCTACACCTTCAGTTATTATCTTATATTTCAAATCCTTAGATAGATTCACAATATTCTTTATTAAAATTTTATTTTTATAGTTTTTAATATTGTCAATAAATGCTTTATCTATTTTTAGCGTATTGACTGGAATATTCATTAAGTAACTTAATGAAGAGTATCCTGTTCCAAAATCATCAATTGCAATACTGATTCCCTTATTGATAAGCTCATTTAGAACTTGCACATTTTCTTTGCAAGCATCTATCAGAGTTCCTTCTGTTATTTCTATTTCAACTAAATTAGGTGGAATACCGTATTTGACGCAATAATTTAACAAGGTATTTTTAAATTCTTTTTTTCTCATTTGAATCGGAGAAACATTAATAGAAATATTACTGAATTTATAACCTTCTTCCTTCCAGATAGACACTTGTTTTAAAGCCGTATCCATTACCCAATTTCCAATTTTATCTATATATCCGGCATCTTCAGCTATTGGAATAAATTCAGCCGGGGAAACACTTCCTAGTTTATAACTATTCCATCTTAACAGTGCTTCCATTCCTATAATCTCATTATTTAAAATATCAACTTGCGGCTGATAAAAAATATCAAATTCATCCCTGGTAATTGCATTTTTCAATTCATTTTTTATTAATATTTTTCTATAATAACTATCTAAAGCGTTTTGATTAAAAAAAGTATATGTGCCTTTACCTATATTCTTAGATTTATAAATTGCAAAATCACAAAATTTTAATAATTCATCAGCGTTTAGACTATTTTCTGGAAATAATGCTATTCCCATACTTGTTGTAACGTATATTTCTTCATTTATTATTTTAAAAGGCTTCTTTAGCTCACTATAAATCTTTTCACATATTTTCTCGATCTCTTCTAACTCATTATATTCGTAAAGTATAATTACAAACTCGTCACCATTTAATCTTGATAAGTGTCCTCTTTTTCCAATGCAACGATATAATAATTTTGAAAGTGACTTCAAAATTAGGTTGCCCACATGATATCCAAAATTATCATTAATAACCTTATAGTTATCTAAATCCAAATAAATAATCGCACCTTTTTTATTGTTAATTTTGTTCTTCTTCATGACAAAATTAAGCTTCTCAAAAAAATAAACGCTATTTGGTAGATGCGTAAGTAAATCATACTTACCTAAGAATCTTATATGTTTTAGTTGAATTGAAATTTTATATGTACTTTTAGTTATCTTAAGATTATTTATTCTTTTATCTTTAAACTTGGAGATATATTCCTTGTCTAGTTTGAACTCTTTAACTCTATTCATAAACTATTTCCTCTTGTTTAATAAATTTATTCATATACTATTTTGAAATTATCACCTTTCTTTTCATATCATTTCTAAAATAATTAAGCTTTATATTGATGTAACTTTTTTCCTCTTGATTCAGAAAACTAAACTACTATAATATTTATTGGAACATAATAAATATTTTGTCTAATTACCTTAGATGAAATTTTATTATATCAACCACAAATATGAAAACTTTGAATATTTTAGTTTTTAAATATGACTTTATGTGATGATTTTTATCTATTTTTGCGTTATTTTACTCGGTTTTAATGGACTTTTTACATAATCTTTACATATATTACATTCTATATTATAATAAAATTAGACAAAATATTTATAATGTATTATTATTTTGTGAAGGGGAATATAGATGAGAGCATCTACAGAAACTAAAATCAAATATTTAACACAAAAGGAAGCAATATCCCTATTTAATGCAATAGAAACTTCTGGTTACTTACATTCAATTCGTGACTTAGCAATATTTAGATTGGCTTACAGATGCGGTCTTAGAGCTTCAGAAATTTCATTATTGAAATTAGAAAATTACAATGCTCTTAAAGGCGAAATATATTGCAAGCGTTTGAAAGGTAGTAAAAATAATACTATTCGACTTGATGAGAAAACAAAAAGTGCACTAGATAACTACATAAATGAATATAATATAAAATATGAATCTCAGATTATTTTTACAAGCCAGAAAAATAACCCAATTTCACGTCAAACTCTCGATTACTTAACAAAAAAATATTGTTCAATGGCTAAAATTGAAGATAAATCAAAACATCATTTTCATGCCATTAAACACACTACAGCTGTCCATCTTGCGGAGTGTGATATGGATATTAAGGAACTTCAATGGTGGCTAGGACATAAATCTGTTTCTAATACAGAAATATACTTTCAATTTACTACAAAACAACAGGATAGAATGTACGCTAAACTTGAAGGCAAAAGTGAGATGGTATAATTTTGTTAGTCTCTTAAATGGGAAAAGGAGACGTGTTCTTAAACCAAACACGTCTCCTTTTTATTTTACTAATAATTTTGGCTACATAATTTAAAATCTAAAATCACGTTTTCCTTTATTTAGATCTTCAAGATTTTCTATTACAATCTTTTTAACTTTTTCATTTGGAATGTTAGGAATTTCATTTTTTATTACTTCTTCACCTTTTCTTCTTGTATCTTCTGAGGCGTAATCTTCTAAATATTCCTTAAGAGTCATAAGTGCATTTGGCTGACAGCAGTTTGCTATTTGCCCTGCTTTTACAAGCTGCATAAATCTATCACCTGTTCTTCCTTCCCTATAACAGGCAGTACAGAAACTTGGAATATGTCCCTTTTCAAGCAGCCAGTTTACTATTTCATCTAGAGTCCTAGTATCACTTACATCAAATTGAGCAGAATTTTCTTCTTCTTTTTCTTTTTCGGCATATCCTCCAACACTTGTAGATGACCCTCCACTTATTTGAGAAACTCCTAATTCAAGTACTTTTTCTCTTGTTTTCTGAGACTCTCTTGTCGAAACTATAAGACCTGTATATGGAACTGTAATTCTTAATACTGCAACTATTTTAGCAAATATTTCATCTGAAATTGCATTAGTAAATTCATCTGGATTTATATCATCAGCTGGCCTTATTCTTGGTACACTTATAGTATGTGGTCCAACTCCCATAGCAGCTTCTAAATGTTCTGCATGCATTAATAGACCAACAAAATCATATCTGTACATATTTAATCCATATAACACCCCTAGACCAACATCATCAATTCCACCTTCCATGGCTCTATCCATAGCTTCTGTATGGTAAGCATAGTCATGCTTTGGTCCTGTCGGATGAAGTTCTTCATATGTCTTTTTGTGATATGTTTCTTGGAATAAGATATATGTTCCAATCTCTGCATCCTTAAGTTTTCTATAGTTTTCAACAGTTGTAGCCGCGATATTTACATTAACGCGTCGTATAGCACCATTTTTATGTTTTATGCTATAAATTGTCTTTATACTTTCTAGCACATACTCAAGTGGATTGTTTACTGGATCTTCTCCTGCTTCTAATGCAAGCCTTTTGTGACCAAGATCTTGTAGAGCTATAACTTCCTTTTTAATTTCTTCCTGAGTAAGCTTTTTTCTTGTTATATGTTTATTCTTGTAATGATATGGGCAGTAAGTACATCCATTTACACAGTAGTTGGAAAGGTATAAAGGTGCAAACATCACTATTCTATTTCCATAGAACTTTTGCTTGATTTCTTTAGCAAGCTTGTATATTTTTTCGTTTTCCTCATCTAGTTCACATTCTAATAGGACCGCTGCTTCTCTATGGGTAAGACCTTTAAATTCTTTAGCTTTTTCTAATATTTCATTAATTAGTTTCTTGTTATTCTTATTTTGTTTAGCATATTCAAGACTTTCTAATATTTCTCCATCATCAATAAACTCTGTTGCTACTTTTGATTTTACATTATACATTTCTCTACGCTTCTTTCTTTAATTGGATTTTTAATTATTATTCGCTCTGAACTAAAACTTTCATTTTATTATCCAATTTTGGCAAACACGACATCTTATTTTGCAGTTTTAGAATACATTGTCTTAACGTTTATACCTTCAATCATACCAAGCTTACCTGATAATGAACTTATAACATCATTGGTGGCATCTATAACTACACTTATTATCCCAACATTTTTCTCCCTATAAGGTATTCCCATTCTTCCAACCATATACTTTGAATATTCATGCAAAATACTGTTTAACTTATCTGTTGAATTCATGTCTTCCACTATAATTCCTATCAATGCGATTCTTGTTTCCATCTTCTTTATTCCTTCCAAAAACAAAATATCTGTATTTTACGTATTCATTCAAAAATAAATCCTTGCACAAAAATGCGCAAGGATAGTGTATTATCTCTCTAATCTATAGTACCGCCTTGCCATTTGGGACGAACCCTCATGTATTTCAGAACGATTTAATTTTAGAAGTCTTTCTTCTTGGGAATTCCCTTAAAGTTAGACTACATCTTAATTTTAACACAAATATATCTTAGGCACAATCAAAAAAATAACAAGTCCATTTGCCAGCCTATTTTCCATCATCAAAGGAGGTTAA
>NZ_AUUU01000092.1 GCF_002760435.1 Clostridium sp. LS | reverse complement strand
CATCCACCTGAAGTATTTTTTATTACTTTGTGATAAAGAATATGTGCAACAAATAAGACTACTACAACCGTTACTACTACTTCAATGACCATTATTCACACCTCCAATTATAATATTTAAAATACTTAATTTCATAATTCATTAAATTTCTACAAAAATATTAACTTCTTATCTATTTATTATAGCAATAACATATGTAGAAGATATGAAGAATTATATTAAATATATAAAATCTCCATTCCACTTTTAACTATTTATTTGATATTAAATAAATACGTAATCGCCAATCTTTTCTCCTGAAATTATACTCTTATTATCAATATTGCTTGTAAGCATTATAGTATTAATTATTGATTTTAGCTTGGTTTAACGCATCATTCACTGCCATTATAATTCCATTACTTGTCATTGTAGCTCCTGAAACTGTATCCACATTAGTAGATTGTGCATCTATAATTTCTTTAGTAATTATACCGAAAGCTTCTTTTCCTTTTGGCTCATTATCAGCTTCAAATTCTATACTGCTAATTTTATCATTATTTATTGTAACAGAAACTATTAATCCAGGATTCTTACCTTGTCCAACTCCTGTATACGTGCCATTTTTATATTTATTTTGTCCATTGTAATTAATTTCTGCTTGACTTAATGCATCATCTACTGCCATCAGAATTCCATTGCTTGTCATTGTAGCTCCTGAAACCACATCTACATCAGTAGATTGTTCATCTATAATTTCTTTTGGAATTATCTTTAAAGCTTCCTCTCCATTTGGTTCATTAGCTGATAGGACATCAATATTGCTGACTTTTCCATTGCTAACTGTAACTGTAACTGAAACTTTTAAGTTAGGATTCTTACCTTCTCCAACTCCTGTGTACGTTCCATCTTTATATTCCTCTTGATTACTATCTTCACTAACTGTTGCCGCACTAGTAACTTCTGCTTGGCTTAACGCATCCCTTACAGCCATCTTAATTCCACCGCTTGTCATTGTGGCTCCTGAAATTACATCTACATTAGCGGATTGTGCATCTACGATTTCCTTTGGAATTATCTTTAAAGCTTCCTTTCCATCTGGTTCATTAGCAGATAGAATTTTAACACTGCTAATCTTTCCATTACTTACTGTAACTGAAACTTTTAAGTCAGCATTCTCACCTGCACCAATTCCTACATAAGTGCCATCTTTATATTTCTTTTGTTCTGGCTTGTTAATATCCGAGCTACTAGTAGCTGTATTATTTGCTGAATTTTTAATCGTTGCATCATTTATAATACTACCTAAAGCATTTACGCCTGTAAAAGCAGCAATTGTTATTGCACTAGGAAGTAGTGGATTAACATTCTCCCCTAAAATATTTAGTTGTGCATTTTTTCTTGAACAAACATCTATACACTTAAAGCAATTTATACATTCTCCACTGCTTACCTTATTCATTTGATAAAGCTTTATTCCCATTGAACAATTATTTGTACATATTCTACAAGGTCCACATTTATCTCTAAACTTCTTTATTTTCAAAATCCTAGCCTTAGATAAAATTACAAGAATTGCTCCAAGAGGACAAAGATATCTACAAAAAAATCTTTCTATAAAAACTGCTCCAACTGCTATAATTACTAATAAAATAAATCCACCAGTATGTATCGTCATGGCACCAGAAATATTATAAACTTGAGCAAAAGTATCCCAAGGACTATAACTATCAAATGATTTACTACCATTTGTCCAAATAGCCACTATTATAAATATTAAAATTACATACTTTAGATATTTTAATATAGAATCTACTTTTTCTCTTACTTTAAACTTTGTTCTAAATACTTTCTTTGATATTATGTAGATAAAATCATTCATAGCTCCAAATGTACAAAGCCATCCGCAAAAAAATCTCCCTAATACTATTGTTATAATAAAAATTATAACCATTGCTAATAATTCAGGCCAAATTGAAATTATACCTGGGTTTCCTTTAATGGCCATTGAATAAGCCTTTTTTAGTTGATTAAAAATTAACGTAAATAATTCAGGCATGGAAATTAAAAACATAATCTGTGAAACTACTCTTAATGCTTGTAATTTTGATATCCTTTTTAACATTTTATATCTCCATTCCCCCAATCGTTTCTTAATAAAGCTCTTGTTCTTTTTATATGTCATCTTTATACGTAAATTCTTTATTCATTATTTTGAACTTATACATTAAACTATTTATTTAATTACTGAATAAATCTATAATATATTATAAATATTCTGAAGAATATTAGAATATTTATTCTAAACCATATTACCATATATATTCTTCAGAATATGCACCAAAAAGGCGGTTTTAACTATATTGTTATGAAAATATTAAAAACTATTTAACTCTTCTTGCAGTAATGTAATCTGGCCTATCTACTGATGATATTTTTATCACATCACCTGTTCTTGGCGAATGAATATATGTATTATTCCCTACATACATTCCCATGTGAGTAGGATCCCCATTCTTACCAAAGAAGACAAGGTCTCCTGGCTGCAGTTCATCTCTTGAGACTCCATATCCATCATTTATTTGGTCATACGTTGTTCTTCCTAGGCTTATCCCAAAATGAGCGTATACATATTGGGTATATCCAGAGCAATCAAACCCTGTAGAAGGACTTGTCCCTCCCCAAAGATACGGAGTTCCCAAGAAATTTGAGGCATATGCTATTATGTTATTGTCAGAAACTGAAGCAGTTGATGCCCCTCTTGAAGGGCTATACTTAGGTGCTTCACTTCTTATTTTCTTAACTTGAGCCATAGATGCATCTACCACTGCTTGAGATTCATCTACCTTTGATGCATATAGTTTTTCTTGAACTTTAGCATCTTCAATAAGTTTTTTCTGATCTGCTATGCTGCTATTTAAGTTAGTTAATTTATTTTCATTTTCACTCTTCAATGCAATTAAATCATTATACTTTACATCAAGAGATGCTTTTTTACTTTCAACTTCCGCTTTGGTATCGTTCAAATCGCTTATTACTTTTTTGTCCATACCTATTATTTTTCTAATTGCATCAGCTCTTGATATTAAATCACTAAAACTTTCTGATTCTAGTAAAATCTTAAGATAGCTGGATTGACCATTTATATACATTGCTCTTACTCTTTGATCCAATGCATCTTGCTTATCTTTTACATCTTTTTCAACTTGAGTTATTTGTTTCTTTGTGGTTTGGATATCGTTTTCTGTTGAAGTTATAGTCTTCTTATTTGCATCAATTTTCATCATATAATCTTCAATTTGATTATCTAGCTCTTCAATACTTGCTTCAAGTTCATGCCTTTTGTCTTGTGCTTCCTTTAATGAATTTTTATTTTGTTCCAATTGAGTTTGTGCTTGAGATGTTGGAACAGCAAATGCCGAGACTTGAGTAACCATCACTAATGCTGTTGCAAACATAACCGTTTTAATTGTTTTTTTCACTTATATCGCTCCCTTATTTATAGAGTATATTCTCTTTTATTTATAGAGTAATACTTGTCCCTCTTTTGTAAAGTCACTCCAATAATACACTAAAATTGTGTAGAAATTATGTAGATTCATATATAGGGATATATTTCCACAGAAAAACACATAATTTCTACATAAAAATAAAGTATAATTCTATTGATTTATTTATCAAATAAATTACTGATAAATATGACTATCTAATAAAATTTTGCTATATGCTACATGGAGGATAATTAATGATTAAATTTGTAGATGTTACTAAAGTATATGACAATAACACGTTAGCTCTTAAAAATATTAATTTAACTATAAAAAAAGGTGATTTTGCTTTTTTAGTAGGCTCAAGTGGTGCGGGTAAATCAACAATTATTAAAATGCTTTTTAAAGAAATTGAGCCGACACATGGTAATCTAATTTTAAATGATACTGATGTAACCAATCTGAAGAAAAATCAAATACCATTTTACAGGAGAAAGATAGGCGTAATATTTCAAGATTTTAAACTAATTCCAACTCTCAGCGTCTATGAAAATGTAGCTTTTGCATTAAGGGTTATTGGTGCCAATACTAAAGATATAAGAAAGAAAGTTCCTATAGCTTTATCATTAGTGGGATTATCCGATAAATTCAAGTCATTTCCAAATCAATTATCTGGCGGAGAACAACAAAGAGTATCTATTGCTAGAGCAATAGTTAATGATCCTGCAATTCTAATTGCAGATGAACCAACAGGAAATCTTGATCCTGAAACTGCTATGGGAATAATGGATACGCTCAATAATGTTAATAAAAATGGTACTACAATACTTATGGCTACTCATGCAAAAGATATTGTTGATTCAATGAGAAAGAGAGTCATTGCTATTGAGAATGGAACAATAATAAGAGATGAAATTAGGGGGACTTACGATTATGAATAGTAATACCTTCAAATATTATATTAGCGATGCATTAAAGAGTTTAAAAAGAAATAGAACCATTAGTCTAGCATCGATTATTACTGTAACTGCTACTTTATTTATAATGGGAGTTTTCGTACTATTAATGCAAAATATAAACATAGGAATGAATAATGTTGAATCTCAGGTTCAAATACAAGTATTTTTAAATGATAAAATTACTAGTAAAGATCAAGAGAACATAGATCAAAAGTTAAGTAATATTTCCGGTATCAAAAGTGTTAAATTTGAAGATAAATCGGAAGCTTTAGAGAAGTTTAATAAACAAATTTCTGAAAATAATACTTCCTTATTGAATAATTATGATTCTTCCAATAATCCATTGCCTAATTCATACATAATAGAGCTGGAAAGTCCTGATATTTCTCAACAAGTCATAAGTTCAATTGAAAATATGCCTGGTATAGAATCCATTGGCAATGATCAGGAATTTACTAATAAAATAATTTCAATATCTAAAAACGTGAAATGGATCGGAATTTCTTTATTTATATTAATGGTATCAGTTTCTATTTTCCTTATTAGTAACACTATAAAATTAACGATTTACTCAAGACGTAGAGAAATTGGAATAATGAAGTTCGTTGGAGCAACTGATTGGTTTATAAGATGGCCACTCATTATTGAAGGTGCACTTATTGGTTTGTTTGGAGCTGTGTGTTCTAATATTTTAGTATACTATCTTTATAAAATGGTTTTTATAAAGATAAATGAAAATTTACTTTTAATAAACTTATTATCACCATCGTATATTACACAAACCCTTCAATGGCAGTTTATATTAGTAGGGATTTTAATTGGAGGCGTAGGAAGTTCCTGGTCCTTAATTAAATTCTTAAAGGTATAGATACATAAAACACATAAGAAAAATGTATTGAAAACTAATTCTTTTAGAATTCAATACACTTTTCTTATATATTGAGAGCGCAAATCTATAATTTGTTATATACCACTTACTCAACTAACGCTAATTAAATTTATTCCTATCGTAATATTAATTACCTATAGCTTATTCCATTTGGCTCACCTTCGACTTTTGTTGTCTTAATAACCTTATCTGTGCTATTGTCAATAACACTTACTGTTCCATCATACATGTTAGTAACATAAACATACTTATTATCAGGGCTAACTACTACTCCATGAGCCCCCTTACCGGTTTCTATTGTTGCAACAACTTTTTTAGTTGACATATCTATCTTTGAAACTGTATTAGATGGTTGTTTTTCAGTTCCTTGATTTGCTACAAATGCATATTTGTCATCAGGTTCAATATAAACTTGAGCTGGTCCTTTTCCTACAGGTACCTTCTCAACTTTATCTGTAGCTAAATCGATTATTGCCAGCTCATTTTCACCATTTACTGTTGCAGCTAAAGTCTTACCATCACTTGTTATTCCTGTTGTAACAGGTATATTTCCGACCTTAATTTTCTTAACTTCTTTATTATTTCCAATATCTACAACACTTATAGTATCTTCACCCATATTGGCTACATAAGCAAATTTACTATCTTTTGAAATACGGAATCCATGAGGACCTTTACCAACTGTGATGGTGCTAATTACGTTATAATTTTTTGCATCAATTACAGATACGCTGTTATCTTCATTGTTGGTTACAAGTACATATTTTCCGTCCTCTGTAAATACTACGTGAGCTGGATGTTTGCCTGCTTCAACTTTTTTAATAAGTTTTCCTGTATCTGTATCATAAAACACTGCGAACCCATTCATATTCATATCCATATTTTTATCTTTAGATTGATTTTCAGTCATTTTTGCTGCTAATGTATAGGCAACCACTTTTCCATCAGGTGAAACCTGTACATTATGAGGAGATCCTTCTGCATCTTTAATTGTATCTACAACTTCATTAGTTGTAGCATCTATTTTTGAAATACTTCCACTCTCATTAGCGGTATAATAAAAGTGAGTTCCATCTACTACGCCTTTTTGAGACTCAGTTTGATTTTGATTTGATTCTGGTGTTGTATTTTTTTTCGCTGTATTGCTACAAGCTGTAAGTGTCATTGTTAATACTGCAAAAGCCGCCATAATCTTTATGTATTTTCTTTTTATCATTTTTTTCATCCTTTCGTATGTGTAGTTTTTTTATCTTTATTATAAAGATTTATTATGTAGAAAATATGAATATAATAATTTTATAATAATAATTATCAAAAGATATGTCTTATTAATTTTTGTATTAAAACTTAATTTTCTACTAAAAATAATTTATATTAATGTATTTCCATATCACTACATTTTAGTTATATCTTAATATGCTTATACAGATATTAAGATAATATATTTTCTTCTAAAATCATAAAAAGTATTCTTTGCATTATAAATCCGCTTAATAATCAAGCACCTAAAGGGTATGCAATTATATACTGCATACCCTTTATATTTTTATAAATTATATTATTTATATTTTAAATTGTTGTACCAAAGAATTAAGTTCCTCAGATAATTCAGCTTGCCTTTGTGCAGAACTAGCAACTTCTTGAGTTGCAATGGTTGTTTCATCGACACTATTTAGTATTCCTTCTGAGCTTTCTGCTGATTGCTGAGCGGTAGTAGATACTGTTTCTATAGCAGCACTAGTTTGCTCTATAGAATGAAGTATTTGGGTTGTACCATTTGCAATTTCTTTTGACATAGTTTTTATAAATGCTGCATCTTCCTCATATTTTTGAGCAGTTTCTAAAAATAGTTCATAATCTGGATTTACATTATTGTCAATATGCGCTAATATCTCTTGAGTGTTATTAGAAAGATTCTTAAAAGCATTATTTACTTGAGTTATAACATCTTGTATACTTGAGACATTTTCTGCTGATTGTTCTGCAAGCTTACGTATTTCATCTGCTACTACCGCAAACCCTTTTCCCATCTCACCAGCTCTTGCTGACTCAATAGCTGCATTTAAAGCTAAAAGATTTGTTTGAGATGCAATATCTGCTATAGAATCGGCCATCACCTTAATTTTTTCAACGACTTTTCCTTCTTCTATTGCTTTCAATATATTTACTTGCTTCTCTTTATATATTTTCTTTGAAAGATCTATTGATTTTAACCCTTTATCTTTTATTTCTGTGGCACGAACCTGAATCTCATTAGAAGCTTTGTCACAATCCTTTGCCTTGTTTGATAGTTCAATTGAATTTGAAGTTATTTCCTCAATTGATGCATTTACTTCCTGTGATGTTGCACTCAATTCTTCTGTACCAGCTGATATTTCCTTTGTAGCTTCATTAATACTATTCATTTTTGAAGAAATTCCTTCTATTGTAGAATAAATTTCTTCACTTGATGCATTTATATTGTTAGAGTTTGAGATTATTGTAGAAATAAGTTTTCGAGTGTTTTCAGCTGCTTTATTTAAAGCATTTGATATTTTTCCTATTTCGTCATTTGATGAGAAATCTATTCTTTTGGTTAAATCTCCACTACCCATAGCATTTGCAAATGCTAAAACCTTGTTTATCTGTTTTGATATTGATGTTGATATCAAAATTCCAAGTAATATTGCAAATATGAAACCAAATATTACTATACCAAGCATTAAATTAAATGAACTTTTAAATATTGAATTATTCGTATTATTTGCATTTTCAGCTTCTTGTAAGTTTGATTCAATTATTTTGTTAATACTATCAAAAGTTTTATCTCTCGCCTCTGTAACCATTTGAAAAGACATTTGAGCTTCGTCATATTTATTTTGATCTATTAAATCCATAAAATCTTTACGAGCCATCATATATTCTTCATGAAGCTTTATGAAATTTTCTAATAAATCTTTTTCTTCTCCTGTTTCACCTGCATTTTTAAATTCTTCCGATATTTTCATATCTTCATCTGTTAATTTTTCTATTTCACTTTCAATTGCCTGCTTTTTTGCTACATCTTTTGTTGTTAAAAGCGATAATAAATCTGAATGTATCTGTAAAAAGTTTGCCTTTAACTCTTCAATTGTTTTCAAATGTATTAAATTATCTTCATACATGGAAGTTGAATTTACATTTATTTTTTTTATTTCTGATATTCCCTTAAATCCAATAATGCCCATAAGAAATGCAATTAATAAGAATCCAAATATAAGCTTGTGTGCAAGTTTTAAATTTTTAAATATTTTCATACATGTTCCTCCCCAGTTTATATGTTATATCCTAATGGAATAAGCACATTATTTTATTTTCGCAAACTTTTCTTAAATATTAACTTTTAACAATTCAAATAATACCATTTTATTATGAAGAATTTATAAAGATTATCCCAATTCATAACAATATATTCAATTCCTTATCCCTTAATTTTACTCTATTATAATATAATAAATTTTACACTATGTAAATTTAACTTTTTTTAATTGAAGAATAGATTTTATAAATCTCACAAAAAAGGAAGCTAAAAATTTAATAGCTTCCTTTTTTGCGAGATTATAATCATGCAATTTAATTTCATTCTATTTTTCTGCAAAAATTAATTTCCGAATCTCTCCTTCTTATAAATTTTTATTTTTTGAACTACAACAATCTTTTTTGCTGTTATTCGTATTATTATCAGAATGATGAGAATGACCTCCACAACATCCTAAACCCAATTTGTGCATTGCAAGCATTACACCTACAAATACTAATATTGATACTATTGTTCCCATATTCATCGCTCCCTTTTGTTTTTCTTATAGTAATTATATAAAATGCCTATAAAGATTTTATGTAGGAATTCCAAATTTATAGGAACATTTAAAGTAAAATTTAATGATAATAGTTATCAAAAACACATAAAATCTTCACATCTTTTTTATATAATGAATCTAATTATGATAATTATTATGTAAAGGAGGTTTTATTATTTCTTATTTTACATTGAGGCTTTATGAAATATTAGGAATACTAAATAGTTTTTTAAGTGATCCTATAATGAATTTTTCAAGAAGCTCAACTATTCCTTTTTTAGGTGTTTTTTTGATTGGAATCCTTGGCTCAACTGCACCTTGTCAACTTACAACTAATCTTGGTGCTATAGGATTTCTTACAAAAGAGAGCACAAACAGCAAAAAACTTTTGCAAAATACCTTGTGGTATACCTTAGGTAAGCTAACAATATTCCTATTTTACGGAATATTGATAATATTATTCAAATTTAATATACAAAGCTCATCCATACATTTGTTTAGTTTATTTCGAAAGCTTATGGGGCCTTCCATAGTAATTATTGGCTTTTATATATTAGGAGTTTTCAATTTAAAAGGATCTATTGGAAATTCTCTTATAGCTAATGTTGAAAATTTCACTCACAAATTTAGAATATTTAATTCATCTTTTATAATGGGTTTGATATTTTCACTAGCTTTTTGTCCAACTTTATTTTGGCTATTCTTTGGAATTATTGTTCCTTTGAGCTTTAAGTCTTATTTAGGTATCATTTATCCTCCAATTTTTGCGCTAGGTACTTTGATGCCAATGATGTTAATGCTATTACTAATATTTATAGGAAAAATCAACTTAAAGTTAAACATAAAACGTTACAAAAAGATTCAAAAAATTATTAGACTTTTTGGTGGGCTTCTACTTATAATTTTGGGGCTTATCGATAGTTTAATATACTGGTTTAACTAGTATTAATTTAGTATTTTATTCTGAATTTGAGGTGATTTAATTTTGAAAGATATATCAATTTTATTAGCTTTTTCAGCAGGTTTATTATCCTTTTTATCCCCTTGTGTTCTTCCACTTGTACCTGCTTATATAAGCTATTTAACCGGTTCTTCTATAGAAGAATTGAAAGCTGGCAAAACCAAATTTTTTACTTTATATAAATCTTTTGGGTTTGTGCTAGGGTTTTCCATTGTTTTTATTCTAATGGGAGTTTCAATAACTTCTCTTGGTAAATTATTAATTACTCATAAAGATCTATTTAGAAAAATTGGAGGAACTCTTATTATTGTTTTCGGGTTACATGCTATTGGAGTCTTTAAAATAAAATTATTTTATCATGAAAAAAGATTTTTATTCTTTGATAAGATTAAAGGTCCATTTAGTTCAATAATCATGGGAATAGCCTTTGCTGCAGGCTGGACACCCTGTATAGGACCTATATTATCATCAATACTTATCTATGCTGCAAACATGGATTCTATAGGAAGAGGAATTTTACTTCTAGTAATGTATTCCATTGGACTTGCTGTTCCATTTATACTCACTGCTTTGGCCATAGACGGCTTTTCTGAACAGTTTAAAAAGTTCTCAAAATATTTACCTATAGTATCAATAGCAAGTGGCATTTTAATGATAATAATGGGTATTATGATTTTTACAAATAAATTAGCCATATTAAGTCAATATTCAAGTTTTATTAATTTTTAACATAAGGAGAGAATATATATGAAAAAATCACTAATTGCTATACTTTTAGCCGCATTTCTTATTGGTGTTTCAGTTTTTACTATTAATAGTTTTAATTCATCGGACTCTAATACTGACTCATCTGTAAATAACACAAGTAATAAAAGTACTACTTCTAAAAATAATACTTCTACTCAGACTGCAGATGCGAATCCTAGCGCCATTAAAACCAAAGCTATTGATTTCAAATTGAAAGATTTAAATGGCCAAGAACTATCTTTAAGTGATTTAAAAGGTAAAAAAGTATTTCTTAATTTTTGGGCAACTTGGTGTCCTCCATGTAAAGCCGAGATGCCTGAAATAGAAAAATTATATCAAGAAACAAAAGACAGTGATTTAGTTATAGTTGCTGTAGAAATAGGCGAACCTTTAGATACTGTCAAACCATTTATTGAGAATAATAAGTATAATTTTAAGGTACTATTAGATCCTGATCAGAGTGTTGCAACAAAATATAATATAACATCAATTCCTACCTCATATTTTATTGATACAGAAGGAAATATAGTTTCTAAACACGTTGGCGGCATGAATATTGATCAAATGAAAGCCTATATTAAAACTTTAGATAAATAACTAGCTTTAGTAAAAAAATGAATTAGAAATCCCTGATATGAGATTATTCTAATTCATTTTTCGCTTAATCATCTTTTTTCTTTGTAATTGTAAATTTCACAAATATTAGTCCAATAAATGTTATGACTAGTCTTATCCAATTGTCATAAATGTTAATTATGTCATAACTAACAAGTGCCTCTAAAGCTATAGATGGAGCCTTTCCAATCAATGTTGCAACAGTGAATATTGTACTATTAACATTACTTATTGAAGCTGCAAGTGTTATAACTCCTGATGGTATAAATGGAATTATTCTTCCTTGAAATATTAGTAAACCTGCCTCTTTTCCATCACTTTTAACTATCTTAGAAATCAATCTATTTCTATCTGTGAATTTTTCAATCTTTCTTTTAAAACCTAATCTATAGATAGTAAAAGTGATATATGCTCCTATTGTTTCACCTAATAGAGATATTAAAAAACCATTAATAGGACCAAAGAAAACTATATTCGCTCCTGTTATAAATACTGATGGTAATATACCAACCAGCGAAATACCTATACTTATTATTAGACTTATAGGTATTGCCATAGAACTATTATTTTTCAAAATCTCCAATACATCATTTACATTAAACATGGATTTTTCCTTTATTAATATTCTAACTTAAAATCTTAATTTTCCAATATTTTGTATCATGTACTATCTTGGTTACTATTTGTTATTCTATAATATCTTATAATTAATTCAAATATAATGCCAATATAAAAGACTCAAGTTTTATCTTCTACAAGCACTTGAGCCTTTTACAAATTTTAGTTTTAATTATTTATATCATTTAAACTTCTTCAATTCCTAAAACATCATATCCTGCATCTTCAATAGCTTCTTTTATTGCATCATCAGTAATATCTCCAACTTCAGCAATAGCATTTCCTTCTTCTAGATTTACTTTTATATCAGTTGCCTTGATTTCATCAAGTGCCTCGTAAACATGATTCACACAATGTCCACAGCTCATACCTTCAATTAGTATTTTCTTTTTCATTTCTATTTCTCCTTTCAAATTTCAAGTTTATCTTAATGGCTTCAAAGCCTTTTAAGCAATTTATTGTAATGTTTTTTAAGCCAAAGGCTTAAATGCCTTTAGTCTAAGAGCATTTAATAATACAGACACTGAGCTTAAACTCATAGCTAGTGCTGCAATCATTGGATTTAATAATGGACCACCAAAAGCATATAATATTCCCATAGCTACTGGTATTCCTAGAGTATTATATCCAAAAGCCCAAAATAAATTTTGCTTTATATTTCCTATAGTTTTCTTACTTAATTGAATTGCTGTAGGAACATCCATCAAGTCACTTCTCATTAAAACTATATCAGCAGATTCAATGGCTACGTCTGTTCCTGAACCAATTGCAATACCCATATCTGCCTGAGCTAATGCAGGAGCATCATTTATTCCATCCCCAACCATTGCAACAACTTTACCTTTATCTTGAAGACTTTTTACTTCTTTAGCTTTATCATTTGGCAAAACTTCAGAAATAACTACATCTATTCCTACTTCCTTGGCAATAGCATCTGCAGTTCTTCTATTATCACCAGTTAACATTGCAACTTCTATACCCATTGAATGCAATTTTTCTATTGCTTTTTTGCTGCTTTCTTTAACAGTATCTGCTACGGCAATTATTCCTTCCAATTGGTTATTAATAACAACATACATTGGTGTCTTTCCTTCAGATGCTAATCTATTTGATTCCTCTTCTAGTATCTCAAGCCCTATTTCTTTATCAATCATTAATCTTCTGTTACCTAGTAAAATATTCTTATCATCTATATTAACTTCAATTCCTTTTCCTAAAATAGCTTTAAAATTCTTTGTATGTTTAAATTCTATTTTTCTTTCTTCAGCAGATTTTACAATTGCTTCTCCTAATGGATGCTCAGATCCTTTTTCTCCGCTGGCAGCAATTTGAAGCAATTCATTTTCTGATAAGTTTCTTGATATTATATCTGTAACCTTTGGTTTTCCTTCAGTAATAGTTCCTGTTTTATCAAATACAATTGTTTTAACCTTATGAGCAGTTTCTAAAGCTTCACCACTTTTGATAAGTACACCATTTTCTGCACCTTTACCTGTTCCAACCATAATTGCTGTTGGTGTAGCTAATCCCAATGCACAAGGACACGCTATTACTAAAACAGCAATGAAGATAGTTAATGCAAATGTAGGTGACTGTCCAAGAACATACCAAGTGATTGAAGCTATTAATGCTAATCCTATAACCACAGGAACAAAATAACCAGAGATTATGTCAGCCATCTTAGCTATAGGTGCTTTTGATCCTTGTGCTTCCTCAACTAACTTAATTATTTGAGATAATGCAGTATCTTTTCCAACTTTTTTAGCGACATATTTTATTGATCCATTTTTGTTTATACTTGCACCAATTACTTTTGATCCTACAGCCTTTTCCACTGGTATACTCTCTCCAGTAAGCATTGATTCATCTATTGAAGTCATTCCTTCTATTACTTCACCATCAACGGGGAGCTTTTCGCCTGGTTTAACAAAAATTATATCTCCTACTTCAACATCATCTATTGGAATTACAACTTCCCTGTCATCTTTAATAACAGTGGCTGTCTTTGGCACTAGTCCCATAAGCTTTTTTATAGCTTCTGACGTTTTACCTTTTGTTACCGATTCTAAATACTTACCTAATGTTATTAATGTTAAAATGGTAGCTGCTGATTCAAAATACAAATCATATACATAATTTACATTTCCCATAAAAATCTGATATATAGCAAAAATACCATATAAAAATGCTGCCCATGAACCTATTGAAATTAATGAATCCATATTTGGACTTCTCATGATTAGAGATTTAAAACCAACTTGAAAAAATTTCTTTCCTGCTAACATTACAGGAACCACCAAAACAACTTGAATTATTCCATAATTAATAGGATTTGTCATTGGATCTATAAATTCTGGTAACATATAACCTAACATATGCCCCATTGTAATAGCTAATAATGGAACTGTAAATATCACTGAAACTACAAATCTTCTCCACAAATTCTTTATTTCTTTTTCTTTTCTTTCTTTATCCTTATCAACAGTTGTTTCGGTTTCACTAGCTTTATATCCAGCCTTCACTACTGCTTTTTTTATATCAGAAATTGTTAGAGTAGAAGGTTCAAAGGATACAGAAAGTTTCTCTGTTGCAAGATTAACATTCGCCTCAACCACTCCATCTAATTTTCTTACGGCTCTTTCAACAGCTTTTGAACATGCTGCACAGGTCATTCCCTCAATCTTTAAAGTAGCATTTGTAGCTTCACTTAGCGCTTTATATCCTGCTTTTTCAATAGCTGCTTTTATCTTTTCTAAATCAGACTTTCTTTCATCAAAAGTTACATTTAATTTTTCTGTAGCTATATTTACACTTACCTCAGTAACACCGTCTAATTTTTTAGTTGCTCTTTCAACTGCCTTAGCACACGCAGCACAAGTCATTCCTTCTATTTTAAGTATCTTATTAGCCAATGTATTCTTACCCCCTTCTAAAATGTATAATTATATATAGGATTCCATCTTGATAGCTAAACATATATGATTTTTATTATTGTAGAATGTCGAATATTTTCTATTTTATAAGTTTAATTCTCATTTTGGAATCCTATATTGTAGTAACTCTATATTAGCTTTTTTTTATGAAGAAAATATGAAGATGAGTTTATAAAATTAATATATATTAAAGTTTTTCCTTAAATTTTTGTATTATAACCATAAATTATTTTATAAAAACAAATTTAATAGAAAAAACCTATCTCTGAATTCACATAAAAATAAATGAGAGAGAATATATGAGTTAAATAATCTCATTTTCTCTCTTATATTTATGTTTAATCAAAAATTAATGGCAACATCCACCACCGCCGCCTTTAAATGCTCTAAAAACTAAAAAAGCAATAACAGCAATTATTAATATTGTAACAACCATTTTTCTCATCCTTTCTTTAATTTTAATTGAAAATAATTCTCATTATAAACTAAAATTATGTAGATATTATGAAGATAATGATTATTATTTAAAACTTATATCCACCTGATTATTTTCATATACGCAAAAAACGCTATCATTAAATTTGATAGCGTTTTTCAATTACACATTATGATTCTATACTCAAATATATATTACTATTATTGGGTTACTATAATGTTCTACATATTCATCATATTTCTACATTCGTTTGCGCATTGACGACATACATCAGCACATGTTTGGCAATGTTGTTCAGTGAACATACTACATTCTGTTGCACATTTATCACATATTGTAGCACATGTATTACAAATATCTTTCATATTTTCGCTACTTCTTGACATAAAGCAAACTGAAGAAACACAAATTTCAGAACAATCTTGAAGTGTTTTTATACAATTCATTCTTTGCTTAACATCATCTTCATGCAAACATAAATTTAAACATTCTTGACATATTTGTAAACATTTAGTGCAAGAATCAATGCAAGATTGCATTGGATTTCCTCCTAATATTAATGAATCTACTTGTCTAATCATTGTTGATTGCATAATTAATTCCTCCTAAAATAATAGTTTCATTATCTTAAATATCCTTAATTATTATTTGTAAGAGGACAATTATTATGCTAGTAATAAATACTAATCACTCACTTTCTAATTTTCCATTTCTTTTGCTTTTTTAATTGCATCATAAGCATTTATAAGCCCATACCCTGAAAATTGATCTCTACCTTGATATATAATATCCGTAGCAGTACTATCTATAATATCTTCTATTTGACTTGGAGATAATTGAGGATTTTCAGCTTTAAGCATTGCTGCAATTCCTGATACCACAGGTGCTGCCATGCTTGTCCCATCCCAAGCTTCATAACCACCTGGAACTGTACTTAATATTTGTACTCCAGGTGCTGCAACCTTTATAGAATTACCATAATCAGAGAAATAAGCTTTTCTATAATTATAATCCATTGCAGCTACTGTAAATGCACCATCACCAGCCGGACTAAAATTATCACTATTTTCATCATCATTACCTGCAGCAGCTACTACAAATACACCCTTACTCTTTGCATACTCTATTGCCTTTGCAATTAATTCGCTCTTTGCTTGTACTCCAAGACTAAGATTAATTATATCTGCTCCGCTATCTACTGCATATATAATTCCCTTAACTATATTGATTGTGTCTCCATACCCACTTTCATCTAATACCTTTACCGGAAGAATCTTTACATCTAAATTTCCTGTTATACCTACCAATCCAATTCCATTATTTGCTTGTGCTGAAATTATGCCTGATATATGAGTTCCATGTCCATTATCATCCATTGTGTCGTAATTATTATCTACAAAATTATAGCCATCTTCTATATCTACTCTATTTCTCAAATCTGGGTGAGTATAATCTATTCCCGTATCTAAAACTGCTACTTTAACTTCCCTTTTTTGATTTATTAAAGGCCATGCTTTATCAGCTTGTGTATAAGGAATATACCATTCATATTTATATCCCGGATCATTTTCATTGGCATTATTATTTTGATTTATATCCTCTAATTTAAAATCTTCATTTACAGTAGTTCTATCTATTGGTTTAATTATTTCTATATTTTTAGGTTCTTCATTTCCTTGGTTTTCTTCAGAATTCCGAATTTCATCTATAAGATCTGATTCTTGAATATTGTGTAATACTATTATATAACTTCCGTTATATAATTTAATAATCCCAATATGTTTAAGCCACTCCTTTGAATTAGAAACTGCTGCTGCTTGTACCAAGTTGCTGCTAATGTTAGATTTATTGGCATATGAAGACTCAATTATATTATTTTTTACATCTTTATTAATTGATAAGGAACTTAATGCAAATATTATTGATGTAATTAATATTCCTATCTTAAATTTTTTCATAATATAACCTCCTTGAACTATATCATTTGATACTACAAAGCACTTAATACTTAAATAATTCAAACTAAATTTATTATAATAATTTTGTAATGCCTATCCTATATAGCGATTATGCATATTATTGGGATTTGCTATACTAATTATTATAACTTTTGAAAATTTAAAAGATGACTTCTATACATTACAGAAGTCATCTCGAAGTAATATTATAATTTATACTTGAAAATCAATGATCCTTCCTAAATTATTATCAACAGCATTGTTACTATTATCATTTTTAGAAACTGATGATTCAGTTGAATTTCCGTGCATTCCTGGCATGTTACAATTTGCCTTCATTTGATCTTTCCCAGCAACTTCATTCATTTTAGACATATCCTGACCCATTTGAGCATTGTTGTAGTTTACTTGTAAATTTGACATTGCTAAATTGTTACTTATTGCATTCATAATTATTCCTCCTGATTACTTATATGTTATATTTGTAATATACATCAAAATTGTGAAGATATTATGTAGACTTATTTAGTCACTGACAGATTTATAAGAATAATTATTTTTATAGAAAAAAGAAGTTAATAGTAACACACGTTATTAATTAACTTCTTCTTAACAATCTTCTTATTTTATTATAAAAGCAATTTTCTTAAACTATTATTCTATTTTGTTTTGGTTTTCATTCACTTCTTTCTTTCCACTACAACAATTTCCATGCTTACTATCCTTAAACATCATCCCCATCATAAGCACCATCATTATAGGACATATGAAGGGAGCTATTCCACCTATTGCTACTTTAAATCCTGTTCCAATATTTATAAAAGAAAGTGC
>NZ_AUUU01000001.1 GCF_002760435.1 Clostridium sp. LS | reverse complement strand
TGTGTTCTACGTTTGCTGTGTCTAAAAAAAATCTCATTTCCTTAACATCTCCTCTTGTTTTTAATGAGTAGTAGTTGACAATAAGCATTCTAAATAAAAATATTTATAGCTGGATTTATATAATAAGGCTATTTAAGGGGTATTCTATATTATTTCTTAAATTGCTCATCATCAACTATCTATTATTATTTAAAAGGTTTATCCAAATCCGAAGTTCTCATCAAGATTTAAGACTTTCCTAATTAATAATCTTATTAACACAACTTTGAAAATATGTTTTCAAAATTTATTTAATAAGTTTTGAAATTAATAGAGCAGCTATTCACTACTCCATTATTTAATTTCTAAAAATTCTTCAATAGGCATCATGGCTGCCCCTAACAAATAAGCTTCTTTAAAACCTGCCATGCCAATAGTACAGCTGTTTTCATCAGTAAATAAGTTATCTTTGTAGATATTTTTCTTCAAAACATCCATTTTATCACTTAATAAGTTATTTATATCTCCACCTATAATTATAGTATTAGGATCTAATAACATAATTAAATTTGATATGCCAGTTCCTAATATTTTTAGGTACTTGTCTAAAACTTTTTTAGTTGCTATGTCATTTTGTAGATACAATTCTTCAAATTCATCTATATCTGATATATTTTCTAAAGATGCTTCATTATAACTATCAACTAAAGCATTCATAGACGTATATGCTTCTAAGCACCCTTTAGCTCCACATTTGCACTTCTTCCCATTTATAGATACTTTTATATGTCCAAATTCTCCAGATGAATTATTATCACCTCTGTAGATTTTACCGTTTATAATTATTCCAAGACCTAATCCATCTGTTATAGATACATAAAGTAAATTTTTCACTAAATCTTTTCTATTTAAAAATTCATAATATGCTGATAAATTCGCTTCATTATCTACATATATCGGAACATTTAAGTATTCAAACTTTTCCTTTAAATTAAAATCTTTAATGCCAAGAAGATATGAATATTTTACTATGCTTTCTTTAAAATCTACTGTTCCAGGCAAAGAGAAACCTATTCCTAGTACTTTCTCAGAATCCAAGTTATATTTTTTCATTAATATATCTATGTTTTCTTTAGTTAGATTTATTAAATTTTCTATTCCATTATTTTTATGTCTAACTCTTATATTTTCAATAATTTCTTTCTTTAAGTTGACTAATGCTATTTTAATATGATTTGGCGTTAATGCAACACCAATTGAGTATCTGCAATTTTCATCAAGCTTTATCGCAATAGCTTTTCTTCCACCTGTAGACTCTAAAGACCTTACATCTTCCACAATGCCTTCATTTTTTAATTCAGTAATATTTGTAGAAACAGTTGTTATACTTATATCTAAAATTCTTGAAATATCTAATTTTGTAATTTCATTTTTTTCTAGTAATAATGCTATTATTTTTTTCCTATTAGTCTCTTTTATTTTACTGTGATTTACCTCTATCAAATTTGATAATACTCCTCTCATCTATCTTATATGTGAAACTTGACTCAGGTGAGTTTATCCCTAACTGAATCTTAGTTGAACTTATAACCGCAGGGGTCACAATGTACCCACAAGGGGCACAATGTCTAAGATCGTGCATCCGTTATATCATACTTTTAGAAATAGGGTGTTATGGATGCTAGCTATCAGATAAACAATAGTAGCTTTCTTAAATAATATCACTATTACTATTATTATTAAAGTATTTATAGTTTAATATGTCTAACTAAAAGTTTTATAGTAATAATTTAATATTTTTTAACTACGTATTATCAATATAGGAATTAGATATTTATAATAAGTAATTTTATTATTTTTTCTTTAGATATCTCTAATTCTAGGGTAAGCTGAATTATATTTTTCATATACTTTTAAATATACATCTTTTAATTGTTCATTTGGAGCTACTTTTTCATTTCCTTTTACAATTTTGCTACAAGCATCCTCAACAGAATCATAAATTCCTGCTCCTACGCCTGCAAGTATTGCTACCCCAAGAGCTCCTCCTTCTGATGCTTTAACTGTAGTTAATGAATATTGGAAGATATCAGCTAATATTTGTCTCCATATGCTGCTTTCTGCACCACCACCACTTACTCTTATTTCATCAATATTTACATTCATACCTTCAATAAGATCAAGACAGTTCTTTAAACTAAAACTAACACCTTCTAAAATACTACGTACAAAATCATCATGATTATTTATAAGTGATACTCCTAAAAATGCACCTTTTACATTAGGATCTATATGAGGTGTTCTTTCTCCCATAAGATATGGAAGATAAACTATTCCGTTAGAACCTGGATTTGATTTTGCTGCTTTTTCAGTTAATAAATCATATATATCTCTTCCTAAATTTTCGCTTTCTTCAATTTCTTTAGCACAGAATGTTCTCTTAAACCAGTTTAGTGATAAACCTGCACCTTGCGTAACACCCATTATATGCCATTTGCCAGGTACTGCATGACATAAAGTATGAACTCTTCCTTCTTTATCAAATCTAGGTGTATCAGTTGCTGCAAATACTACTCCTGAAGTACCTATAGTTGTTGATATTATTCCTTCACTTACTATTCCGTTTCCTATAGCACCAGCTGCTTGGTCACCTGCACCACCAACAACTGGTGTATTTACTGCTAAGTTTGTTAATTCAGCAGCTTCTTCTGTAACATGTCCACTGACAACTACTGATTCGTAAACATCCGCTAATATGTTCTTATCTATATTTAATTCGTTAAGTATTTCTTCACTCCAGTTTCTAGTATTGATATCTAACATTTGCATACCACTAGCATCTGAAACTTCTGTAGCAAATACATTTGTTAATCTAAATCTTATATAATCCTTTGGAAGTAATATCTTATATATTTTTTCATAATTATCTGGTTCATTGTTTCTAACCCATAATAGCTTAGAAAGCGTAAATCCAGTTAAAGCAGGATTACCAGTTATTCTAATCAATCTTTCTTTTCCAATAACTTCTGTCATGTATTCACATTCTTTTTCAGTTCTTTGGTCACACCATATTATAGAATTTCTAATTACTTTATGGTCTTTATCAACTAAAACGAGTCCATGCATTTGACCACTTAATCCTATACCTTTAATATCAGAGGCTTGTACACCACTTTTTTCAATAACAGCTTTTATTCCGCTAACACATGCCTGCCACCAATCTTCTGGGTTTTGCTCTGCCCATCCTGCTTGTGGTTGAAATAAATCATAACCATAAGTTGCAGTCTTTATTGTTTGTCCATTTTCATCAAAAAGAGCCGTTTTAGTTCCAGATGTCCCAATATCTAACCCTAATAAATATCTCATAGTAAACCTCCAAATATATATTCGTATTTATAATTTTTTAAACATTATTTTCATTATTTTAAAAACACTTTTTAAATGTGTTTTAATAAGTATATTGTACTTCGCTTTTTAGCACTAGTCAATATATTTCAAGAAAACTTTTTCATTTATTTTTATATTGATTTCTTAACTCCAATAACAATGGAACCCAAAACCATTGCCTCCAAAATCCGTTTCAACTTATCACTAAATTAATACAAAAAGAGCAGTTTTTATTTTTCATTATAAAAACTACTCCCAAATCTTCTTATTAAGTTCTTTAAAGTCATTTAAATTTTCCCCTCTAATTCCTCTTTACTATTTAATAATATATATTTTCTAATCTTTTATTAATTACTTCACATAACTTTTTTCTATATTAAGAAGCGTCTCCTTTATGCCAAGCCCACCAGCATATCCTACTAACTTGCCATTAGCTCCAATAACTCGATGACAAGGAATTATAATAGGAATTGGATTTCTATTATTAGCCATACCCACAGCCCTTGATGCTTTTTCATTCCCGATTATTTTTGCTATCTCACCATAACTTTTTGTTTCACCAAAAGGAATTTCTTTCAAAGCATCCCACACCTTTTTTTGAAATTCTGTTCCCTTAGGATCTAGTGGTAAATCAAAAAAATAGCGTTTCCCTTCAAAATATTCTTCTAACTGTGAAATAGCCGCTTTTAGCAACTCTGTTTCATTTTTTTCTATTGTCTTATTTTCTAATTTTTCATTAATGAAATTTATTTCTGTTATTGCTGTCCCATTTTCTTCTATGCTTATTCGTCCAATCTTTGTATCATAATAAAAAATATTTTTCATTATTCTCTTCCTTTATTAATAATTTTATCAATTGCTTCTTTATCTAATCTATGAATTATCCACTCATCCATTCGCTTAGCTCCAAGGCCTTTATAAAATTTTAAAGATGGTTCATTCCAATTTAGACAAGTCCATTCTATTCTTTCACATTTATTTTCTTTTGCAACACTTGCCAATACTTCGAAGGATTTTTTCCCTATACCTTTTCCTCTATATTCTGGCTTTATATATAAATCCTCAATATATATACCTTGCTTTCCAACAAATGTTGAAAGATTAAAGAAATATACCATATATCCTATAACTTCGTTGTTGAGTTCTATAAATAATGCATCTGCTCTATTATTATCAAAAATTGATTCTTTTAGGGATTCTTCTGTTGCAGTAACCTTATCTAGCATATTCTCATATATTGCTATTTGTTTTACGAAATCTAATATAATAGGAATGTCTTTTTCTGTAGCTCTTTTAAATTTAACCTCATTTACCGTACTATTATTACAATTCATTTTTTACCCCCCCTGTATCTTGGCTTAATGATTTATATAATTATAAAATAATTATATAGTAAAAATCTAGTATAAATTCTAGTTTTAATATCTGTGATATTATTAAAATTTAATATTCTAAAAAGGTATAATTGAAGGTACAATCTAAAATTAATCGTCATTATAATACTTTTAGAAATAATAAAATTGTGGAAAACTCAATAAATCATATAATCTTTGCAAAAGATGATGTGGAAGATATAATAATTATTAGAGGATATTAGAAAATAATTACGGTCTTTCCTTCAGCAGCATTTACTGAAAAGGGAGCACAGTTACTATCAAACTATCTATAATTCAGGAGGAACTACGATGAAAGAATTTTATGATAAACCAATTTATTCAATAACAAATTATATAATCGGATTTTTTTTAAGCAGTATATACTTAGCTATTTGTAATATACTTCTTATTGTATTCTTTATTTTCGTTGCCTTATCACCAGATAATTTTAACTTATTTCTTTTATTTATCTGTCTAATCCCCTTAGGACCATCTTTAGGAGCATTATATAGCACTATAGGTAAAATAATCCGTGAAAAAGATATATATTTTTCCTCATTTTTCTGGCATTCCTACAAAAAGAACTTTTTATCTAACCTTAAACTTTGGTTGATTGAACTTATTCTTATTGCAATATTCTTCGTTGATTTTAAATACTTCTATGTGAATATGCCACAAACAGGTATACATATAATTTTTGCTTTACTTATAGTAATTTCATTAATTATGGGATTATATGCTTTTTCTATTAATTCTAGATTTGAGCTTAAATTAAAGGATTTATTAGTTTTATCACTATATTATATGATTAAAAAGTTTCCAATAACTATACTAAAAATTGCTGTTTTAACTTTAGGATATTATTTACTAAAATCAGTTACCATTATATTTTTGATTTTTGTACCTAGCATAATCTGTGCTATCTTTTTTTACTATGATAAAAATATACTTTTGGAGATCGAAAACAGGTTCAAATCATCTTCTCAAACTAATGCTTAATCTATATAAAAAAATGCCTCCTTTATATAAACAGTTTTATTATTTCAACTGTTTACTATAAAGGGAGCATATCACATTTCCTTTAACGAAGCATTTTTTATTTTGTATAAAATAGCTTTACTTCATTTCTATTTTATTATAGTCACCGTATTTTCCTTTAATATCTTTTCCTTTGGCTTTTCACCATCTATATACCCAATAGAAATTGATCCACAAACCCTATAATTTTCTGGTATTCCTAAACTAGATAGAAGTTTTCTTACATTTTCATCCCTATCAAACCATGTCACTTGATTAATCCAACATGCTCCAAGCTCCAAATAGTTTGCAGTTAAGAGCATATTTTCGATAGCACAAGCACTATCTGCCATAGCATTACTATAATTCATATCATTTGATACTATTATTAGTGTTGGAGCATTATAATAAAAGCTATAATTATCGTTTTGAGAAGCAACCTTACCCGATTTCTTGCTTTTATAGGTATTTTCATCTACTTCTAATTTCTCAAAGGCTAACTTTATATACTTATTTAACTTTAGCAAGATTTCTTTATTTTGAATAACTGTAAAATGCCATGTTTGAGAATTGCCTCCACTTGGTGCGCGTTTTCCGCATTCTAAAACTGTATATAAATCTTCATCATTTATCTGTTCACTTTTATATTTTCTTATACTCCTTCTAGATTTAATAACTTCAATTACATTTTCCATCTTATTTTTCCTCTTAAACCAATGTGTATTTCTTAAGCCAGGTTAAAACCATATCAAACCAGATTTCTACATCTGAATTAATATGTGCATCTTCATTTGCAGTTACCTCATTACAAAGTGATAATCCATGTACGCCATTTTCAAATATATGAAGTTCATATGGAATTTCTTTTTTTGATAATTCTGTAGCAAAATTTATTGAATTTCTTACACTTACTAGTCCATCATTTGCTGTATGCCACATAAATGTTGGTGGTGTATCACTGGTTACAAAATTCACTGGACTTAACTCTTTAAGATACTCTTGAGATGGATTTGGTTCTCCAAAAAGAGCTTTATTGGAAACTTCCCAAAATTGGTTCAAAAATTCATCATTTTTTTCTAACTTAAGTTCTTCCATTAACATATAATCTAATACCGGATATCCTAATATAATTCCATTTGGCTTAAATAATTGACTTTCTACATTAAATTTTTCTTTAAGTAAGTCATCCTGCCAGTGAACACCTAAGCTAGCTGTCAAATGTCCTCCTGCTGAAAATCCGCAAACAAAAATCTTATTTGTATCTACTGCCCATTCATCTGCATTTTGTCTTACTGTTAATATGGCTTTTGCCAAATCAAATAGAGGCTGTGGATATTTTGATTCCTTATTTCCACATGGCAAATCATTAAAATCTATTTTTTGTCTATTGTAATAGGTTGTATACCTAAGTACAAAAGTATTGTATCCTTCCCCAGCAAACTTCATTGCTATTGGTTCTGCTTCCCTGTCAGATGTCATTAAGAAACCTCCACCAGGACATATAATTACAGTTGGACGTCTTTTAATTTTTATTTCTTCTGAATTATCAAGAATATATGATGTTAATGTAACATCCTCATTATTACCCCATAGTTTAATTTTTTCTATTTGCATTTCAATCCCTTCCTTTTAATTACCTAACTACGATAAATATATTTTTATTAATCTATGTAATTGTTTTCCTAAATCAAATTATTTCATAATTATATTATAGTGTCAAATATAATACTTATTCTATATCCTTAACTTTTCTAAGGTTTTATTAAACTGAAATAAATTCATTAAAACAAAGAGAATTTTTCTACTTCATCAAAAAACTCTTTGTTTTAATAAAAATATATAAATTTCTATTAATTTTTTAATAGAAAAAATCGAATTACTATATTGAACAAGCCTAAACAATATAGTATAATTAACGTAGCGTAGATATAAGACTATGGCAGTTTTAACGCTAATCTAACAAGGTTAGATTTAGGTTTTTAAATACAATTTTTGGCAACGGAGCTAAAGAATACCTTATTATTTCTTTAGCTTTTTATTTTTTGATATGTAATTTGTTCCAAATTTGTATTTATAAGTAGTTTTATATTGTCTTGCTATATATTTTTATATTGACAATTTAGCATTTATACTCTAAAATTTTTTTAAAATTATTAATGTTTTCAACTAGTTAATAACAATTTAAATAATATCAATTCAAATTATACCACTTCAATTATGTTGTGTATTCTGAAAGGAGATTTTATTAATGAACAAAATCAATGAAATTTTTGCTTCAAATGTATTTAATGATGCAGTAATGAAGGAACGTCTTCCAAAGGCTACTTATAAAGCTTTAAAGAAGACAATTGAAAAAGGAACTGCTCTTGAGCCAGATGTTGCTGACGTTGTTGCAGCTGCAATGAGAGACTGGGCTGTAGAAAAAGGAGCTACTCACTTCACTCACTGGTTCCAACCAATGACAGGAATCACTGCTGAAAAACATGATTCTTTCATCAGCCCAACTTCTGATGGAAAAGTTATTCTTGAATTTTCAGGAAAAGAATTAATTAAAGGTGAACCTGATGCATCTTCATTCCCATCTGGAGGATTAAGAGCTACTTTCGAAGCTAGAGGATACACTGCTTGGGATTGTACTTCACCAGCATTCATTAAAGATGGTTCTTTATGCATACCAACTGCATTCTGTTCTTATAACGGGGAAGCTTTAGATAAGAAAACTCCATTATTACGTTCAATGGAAGCTTTAAACAAGCAAGCTCTACGTGTTTTAAGATCATTAGGTAATACTACTACTCAAAAAGTTATTACAACTGTTGGTCCAGAACAAGAATACTTCTTAATCGATAAGAAAATGTACGATGCTCGTAAAGACCTTATCTTAACAGGAAGAACTTTATTCGGAGCAAAACCTTCAAAAGGTCAAGAATTAGAAGATCACTACTTCGGAGTAATTAAAGAAAGAGTTTCTGATTTCATGAAAGAATTAGATGAAGAACTTTGGAAGCTTGGAATATTAGCTAAAACTAAGCATAACGAAGTTGCTCCTGCTCAACATGAATTAGCTCCAATATTTAGTACAACAAATATATCAACTGACCACAACCAACTTACAATGGAATTAATGAAGAAAGTTGCTGAAAAACATGGATTATACTGCTTACTTCATGAAAAACCATTTGCTGGAGTAAACGGATCAGGTAAACATAACAACTGGTCAATGGGTACTGATGATGGAATGAACCTTCTTGAACCAGGTAAATCACCACACGAAAATCAACAATTCCTTTTATTCCTTTGTGCTGTAATAAAAGCTGTTGATGAATATCCAGATTTATTAAGGGTATCAGCTGCTAATGCTGGAAATGATCATAGATTAGGTGCTAACGAAGCTCCTCCAGCTATAATTTCTATCTTCTTAGGAGATCAATTAGAAGATGTATTAGAACAAATTGAAAAAGGTCCTGCTACAAGCTCTAAAGCTGCAAGTGAATTAACTATTGGAGTAAATACTTTACCTCCACTTCCAAAAGATGCAACTGATAGAAACAGAACTTCTCCATTTGCATTCACTGGAAACAAGTTCGAATTCAGAATGGTTCCATCTTCAGCTTCAATCGCTGGATGTAACTTTGTATTAAATACAATAGTTGCTGAAACTTTATCTGAAATTGCAGATAAGCTTGAGAAAGCTTCTGATGTAAATGCTGAAGTTCAAGCAATCTTAACTGATATAGTTAAAAACCACAAGAAAGTTATCTTCAACGGAAATGGATACTCTGACGAATGGGTTGTAGAAGCTGAAAGAAGAGGACTTCCAAACATTAAGTCTACTGTAGAATCTGCTAAAGCTATGGTTAATCCAAAGAACCAAGCAGTACTTGAAAAACATGGAGTTTTAACTAAAGTAGAAGCTGAATCTCGTTATGAAATTACTCTTGAAAACTACAACAAGATTATAAATATCGAAGCTTTAACAACACTTGAAATGGCAAAACGTCAAATTATACCTGCTGTAATCAAGTTTACTACAAAGCTTGCAGAATCAATTAACACTATAAAAGCTACTGGTGTAGCAGCAGATATATCAGTTCAAACTGAATTATTAACTGAAGTTTCAGCATTAACAGCTTCATTAAACAAAAATGTAGCTCTTCTTGAAAAAGCAGTTGAAAAAGCTGATAACTTTGAAGGTGATATATTCGATTTAGGAATGATGTACAGATACGAAGTATTCGAACAAATGAATACTTTAAGAGCTGACGCTGATAAACTAGAAACTTTAGTTGATAAAGAATTCTGGCCAATCCCAACTTACAGCGATATGATATTCAACGTTTAATATAAGATTTCTAATAACAAAAATGGAGTACTTCTTAAATGAAGTACTCCATTTTTTTATTTAATGCAAGCTGTCTTATGGTAAGCAGTTAAATTTATATGAGCCGCTAACTAATTCTAAAATTACATTTTTATCACTTTGATTTGAACTAAGCTAGGCATCTTTTAATAGTTTGCCGTTTACTTTCATGTTCTCTATTATTGCATCGGGAAGGACTAGTTTTGCAGTTGCATTAAATGGAATTATAAATTTAAAACTTTTAAGTTTTCTTCTTTCTTTATTTCCCACTGACTTTCATACTGGTATTACACCTCATAGGAAATGACGCATTATGATTGCTCACAAAATCAATTTTTTAAGCTCATGTTAATGTTGTGTTAGATTTCAATTAATATCGGAAAAATTCTTATATTTAAAGAATAATATTACTAATAAATCCATGTATAAAGGACAACAGTAACATGAATAAAAATATAATAAAAAAGCCAATACTAATTACTATTATGTTTGCTTTATTTTTTTCATTTATTAGAGTCGATTGCTATATAATAAAAAACAATATTAATGCTAATGGAAAATTTATATCAGGTAAAACCTTCATAAATAATAATTGGTATTACTTTGATATGAATGGAATTCTTCAAACTGGGATTTATGAACATAATAATAAGAAATATTACTCAACAGACAGTGGTATAATGGTTGCTAATCAATGGATTACAGTTGATAACAAAAAATATTATGTTAAGGCGGATAGTTCTCTTGCAGTTGGAAATATAATCATCAATGGTAAAGTGGAAAGTTTCGATACTTCAGGTGAATATAAAGGTCCTGGAAAAATGACAGATAGCTTATTTATAAAATTCTTAAGTGTAGGAAATGCAGATTGCACATATATTAAACTTCCAAATGGAGAAAAAGTATTAATTGATACTGGGGATTTTAATAATTCAGCTAAAGTTGTAAGTTTCTTGAAGGAACAAGATTTAAAAAATGATGATGGAAAACCATTAATCGATTATGTTATACTTACACATCCTCATGGAGACCATATGGGTGGATTGATCACAATTCTTGATAATTTTAAAGTAAAGAAAGTTTATCTTCCTAATATTCCGGAAACAAAAGATTGGTACGCTGGCATGGATTTAACTAAAGAAACTCCTTATATAATTGAATCACTAAAAAAAGATTATGATATGTATAAAGATATAATAGATTATATTAATAAAAATAAGATTAATACTGCAACTATTTCAAAAAATCAATTTATAGATGAAAATAATATCTTACAATTTATTCAATCTGATAAGGAGTTTGAACCTAAGCCTATAAGAGGTGAAAGTTTAATAGATTATTGGAATGATAGATCTGCAATTGTATATTTAAATTATGGAGACTTGCAAGCCTTATTTACTGGTGATATGGAATGGAGATCTGAAAAAGATTTTGTTGAAAATAAACTATTAAATGGAGCCAAAGTTGATGTGATAAAAGTTCCACATCATGGATATGATACATCATCGACACTAGATTTTATTAGATATGTTAAACCAGTATTTGGAGTTATAAGCAGATCAGCAGAAAACATAACTGCTGATACCTCTAAAAATATAAATGAAAATTCTGCTTACAGTAACTTAATTTCAAATGGCGTTAAAATATACGAAACAAGCGAAAAAGATGGAGTTTCAATATATGCAACAGAAGAAAATTGGAATATTGAGAACTGAAAAATCAAAATTCCTCAAACATCAAATTCATTAGAGCTTGATATTTATTTTCTTACTAAAGGGACTGTGCACTAATTATTTAGCGCAGCAGTCCCCTAAATTCAATGAACCAAATTACAGCAATATTCTATATTAATTGCTTAAATCTTCCCCATTAGTAGAAATAACTTTTTTATACCAATAGAAAGAGTCTTTGCGATAACGATCTAATGTCTTTAAATCAAATTCGTCTCTATCTACATAAATAAATCCATAACGTTTAACCATACCTTCATGAGTTGAAATTAAATCAATAGCAGACCACGGACAATATCCCATCATTTCTACTCCATCTGTAATAGCTAATCGAAGTTGTTCAATATGTTTTCTTAAGTATTCAATACGATATGGATCATGAATTGAACCATCTTCCTCTAATTTATCATAAGCTCCCAAACCATTTTCAGTTACGATTAGTGGTAATCTATACCTTGAATAAATTTCTCTAGCGGTAGCTCTAAAGCCCTCTGGGTCAATTTCCCATCCAAATTGAGTTGTTTGTAAATTAGGATTCTTAAAGCCCTTACATACACCTGGTTCATCCAAGGCTTTTTGCTGATCCTTTGTACTACCTACACCGCCTTCAATATTAAAGGCTTCAACTGTAGCTGTACTATAATAATTAAATCCAATAAAATCTGGTTTTCCAGAAGCAAGAATTTTCATATCCCCTTCTTGAATTTCTGGGACAGCATCATTTTCTTCTAAAAATGCCCAAACTAAATTATTATATTTTCCATACACAGCCATATCCAAGTATAACCAGTTACGAATTGCATTTAAATTTTGAGCAGCTAGATTATCTTCTGGCTTACAGCTTGCAGGATAAACTACCGATATATTAGGTGCTGGTCCAATTTTAGCATCTGGAATCATTTCATGGCACAATGCCATAGCTTTTGCTTGAGCAACTAACATATGGTGATTTTGTTGGTAAAGTTCTTTTCTTATATTTGTACATCCTTCAGGTATCATTGTAGTACCAATAACGTCACCCATTAATGTTAATACATTTTGTTCATTGATAGTTAGCCAGTACTTAACTCTATCACCGAAGTTTTCATACATAACTTTTGCAAAGTTTACAAACCAATCAATTGATTCTCTTTTAGACCATCCCCCACGTTTATCTAATGCTGCAGGCATATCAAAATGGAACATAGTAACTAAGGGAATGATATTGTATTTTAAACATTCATCTATTAAATTATTATAATATTCTATTCCTTTTGGATTTACTTCCCCTGTTCCTTCCGGAATTAACCTTGACCAGGAAATAGAAAAACGATAAACCTTAAAGCCCATTTCGGCCATTAAAGCAACGTCTTCTTTATAACGATGATATTGGTCTGAACAAACGTCTAATTCTGAAGTTCCTTCCGGTACTTTTTTTACATCCTGACAAGATGGCCCTTTACCATCAATTAAGTTAGCTCCTTCAACTTGATAAGCAGATGTTGAAGCTCCCCATAAAAAATCCTGTGGAAAACTTTTTAAATTCTTATGAAACATATAATAACCTCCATTACACCTTATATTTAATTTACTTACTCACTTAAGTAAATGAAGTATAAGAGTTAGTAAATTGTTTTTCATTCTTTATCCATAATATATCATAATAAACTCTATATTTGTGTTATTCAGGTTATTTAGTGACACATGCTTATTAGTAGTTATTTGTTTTTTTATAATACACCTTGTTTTTTATAAATAAGAAATGACATCTTATTTATTAAAATTATGTGTTATTTTATTTATCATAAACAAGATTTTTACAATATTAATTTCATCAAATTGTCTGTTTGCTCATCTTCACCCAACTTGAAAATATGCGTATCAAATTTCTCAAATCCTTGCTTTTCATAAAATTTTATCGCATTATAGTTGTGTTCCCATACACCTAACCAGATATAATTTAGATTTCTATCTCTTCCAATTTCTATAGCTTTTTGTATTAACCTTTTACCGATATGCTTACCTTTATATTCTTGCAATATGTAGATTCTTTGAACTTCTAATGTATTATCATGTTCTATCTCTGTTTGTGCTTTGTCAAAATTAACTTTCATGTATGCAACTACTTCGTCATTATTTTGTACTATATAAAATCTTGAACCATTATTTTTGATTTCGCTCTCTAACTGTTCATAAGAAAAATTTTCTTTCAAATAATTTTCCATATCTTCTTTTGTATTCTCATTAGAAAACGTTTCATAGAATGTTTTTTCACTTATGTATTTAATTTTTTCTATGTCTTCTAAACTGCATTCTTTAATCAATAAATTCTCCATATATTCCATTCTCCCAACTATATTTATATTTTAAACTGATTTAGTAATAAAAGTTAATTGAATAAATAAAAAAGCCTATGGAAATATTCTTCAATATCTCCCAGGCTTTTATCCTTCCGTGTACACAGTCAACTGTGCGTCTTCTCTCGGACCTGCCAACTTTAAATTGCGGAACCCTAGAAAACTAAATTATATATCATTATAATCTGCAAATATAAATGGATTTTAGCATAATGTAATACTAAAATCAACACAATATTATACCGTCACAAAAGTTTACAAGCAAGTGTATCACAAATTGCACCTGCCATTACTCCACAGAGATCCAAAGCCCAGTAAAAAACATTCTACGCTTTGATCTTGAGGCTTCATTAAAAGAAATGAATATACGAGTTAATTCTGGGAAAAATATAAATTATATATATTTTAGCACTAATAAATATATAATTTATAATTATTTAAATTTTAATCAAGGAGATAGAAAAATCATGAACTTAACAAATGCATTTTTTGCATTATATAAAACAACAATAATATTCGTGGTATTAATGATTTTGACTAGAATATTAGGAAAAAAGCAAGTGAGTCATTTAACATACTTTAACTATGTAACTGGAATTACTGTTGGTTCAATTGCTGCTAATATGATTAGCGAATCCACTGAACCTTTTATGGATGATTTTGCTGGATTGATATGGTGGTGTTTGCTCACTTATTTAAGTGGATATATTGGATTAAAATCAGGAAATCTAAGACGTATAATTGATGGTCAGCCATCAATATTAATAAAAAAAGGCAAAATTATAAAATCATCATTAAAATCAAGTCATATCAACATGGATGATCTGTTAATGGCTCTTAGAGTACAAAACGTATTTTCTATTGCAGAGGTAGAATATGCAATATTGGAGCCAAATGGGCAGGTAAGTGTAATGAAAAAACCTAAAGAACAGCAAGTAACTAAATCAGATATGAAAATTTCTGCACCTGGTTTAAAGTATATACCCTCTGAAATTATTGTTGATGGAAAAATCATATATGATAACTTAAGGGAATTGAATTTAAGCGAAAATTGGTTAAACACTCAACTAAAACTGCAAAATATATCTTCTATTGAAGATATTTTCTATGCTGAAATTCAAAGTGACGGTACTTTGTTTATACAAGAATTGTAATATAAATTAGCCTAAATCGGCAAACATACATGATTTACTAGTTAATATCGCATTCATTTTCTATACCCTTTTAGTATTTATAGCACTATTATAGAAATTGATAAACTAATTGAAGATTAATCCCATAATGTATCCTGCTCCTTTGATACACTATGGAATTTAAGTCTTAAAGATATTATTTAAATAAATATTTTCTTAATCCATCAATCATCATCTTATGAGCTTCTTTACTTTCTGGTAGTTCAAAGTCTCCAATTGTAAAACCATGCCTTACTCCATAGAATCTTTTTGCAGTTGTTTCAACACCTGCCTTTATTAATTTTTGGGCGTAGTTTTCTGCTTCGTCTCTAAGCGAATCTATTTCGCACGTAATTAAAATTGCTGGTGGTAAATCTTTTAGTTCTTCATTTGTTGCATATGCAGGGGAACAATACGAATTTTTAGCATCTTCTTCTCGTCTATAACATTTATCAAAAATCGCAGCTATTTCAGGTGGAATTGCACCTTCCGTATAGAATTTTTCTGTTGCTGGTGTTGCTAAATCAAGTGGAGGATAGTCAAGAATCTGACATTTAAATGAAAACTTCTTTGCTTCCTTTGCCATCATACATACTACAGTTGAAATATTAGCTCCAGCACTATGCCCGCCGATTGCCATGCTATACGAATCAATTCGAAACTCTCTGCTATGAGAACTTACATAATCCACTACATCAAAAACATCATTTTTATCTGTTGGACATTTATATTCGGGAGCAAGTCTATAATCAATTGAAATAACAGTTATATCAAGCTCATTTCTAACTAAATCACAAAATCTATCATCATCTTCAGGAAGTCCTGTTACAAAACCACCACCATGAACATCAAACAATACTGGTGCCTTTGAATTATTTTTAGCTTTATAAATTAAAGAGCGGGTCTTACCATCTCTTGTTGGAATAAAAATTTCTTCCCCTAAAATTGTTGACTTTTCTACTCTTACTTTATTTTCTTTTCTCATGTTCTTTACCATTTCCAAAGTTCTTTCATCATTACTCATATAAATTCTCCTTTTACACGCTTTGATCAAAATTATCAATAAAGTGCTATATAATGTATATAATTTACATAACACTTTATTAGTATTAGTTTAAGAACTATATGTGATTAGCTACTTCATAAGCATCCCAAATAGCATACATGATATTAGATACTTTACGCGCATCTCCTAAAAGATGAATTTCTGGAATTTCAAATTCTAATTCTTTATATAAAGAATTTTCTTCTTTATATCCAACTGAAAGTATTACTGAATCACATTTAATATTATCTATTCCAGTTTCTGTTTCTATTTCAAGAATGCCATCTTTATATGTTTTAACTTTCGAATTTGTCTTTACATCAATATTATTAAATGGAATTAACTTTTCAAGCATCTCACTATTTGCAGAACATAGTGGACCATTTAATGCAAGAATTTTATGCAAGGCTTCAACTATAGTAACTTTTTTACCTTTTTTAGCAAGATCAAGTGCAGTTTCACATCCAACTAGTCCTCCACCTACTACTACAGTACTGTCTCCACAGTCTTTCTTTCCTGTTAATACATCTGCTGCTGTAAACACCTTATCATCATCTCCAAGTGAGAATATCTTTGGAGTAGATCCTGTAGCTATTATTACAGTATCAGCTTTAGAATTTAGAATTTGTTCTTTTGTAATTTCAGTATTCAAATGAACTTCAACATTTAATTCTTTTAAAGAATACGTATACCAATCAGCTAGTGCAATGTCATCTTCTTTAAAATCTGGTGCTCCACCTGGAATAAGGTTTCCACCTAATCTATCATTCTTTTCATAAATAACTGGTTCGTGTCCTCTAAGTGCTAAAACTCTTGCTGCTTCACAGCCTGCTACTCCACCACCAACTATTAAAACTTTCTTTTTCTTTAATATAGGTGTAAGTGCATTATCTTTTTCTCTACACGCTTGAGGATTTACTCCACAATTAAGTAATGAGTAGTGTTGAATGCGCCCCATACATCCTTCTTGGCAGGATATACATGGTCTAATAGACTTAATTTTATTAGCTCTTAGTTTGTTTACATAATCAGGGTCAGCAAGAAGTGGTCTTCCAAGACTTATAATGTCGCATGTCCCATTTTCAACGGCTTCTAATGCCATATCTGGATCGTCCATTCTTCCTGCACATATAACAGGTACATCTACAGTTTCTTTCATTAATTTAGCATATGGTCTATATAGTCCCTTTTCTTGATACATTGGAGGATGACTCCACCACCATGAATCATACGATCCGACGTCTGTATCTAATGAATCATATCCATATGATACAAGCAATTTAGCTGCTTCTATTCCCTCATCTAAATCTCTTCCCTTTTCTTCAAACTCTTCACCCGGAAGTGCTCCATCTCTCAAATCTTTTATAAAACTCTTTGGTGAATATCTAAGTGTTACTGGGAAATCTTCTCCACATCTATTTTTAATTTCTTCAACTATTTCACGTGCAAAACGAAGTCTATTTTCTAAACTTCCACCATATTCATCAGTTCTGTGGTTAAATAATGAAATAGCAAATTGATCTATAAGGTATCCTTCATGAACAGCATGAATTTGTACTCCGTCAAAACCTGCTCTCTTTGCATTGAAAGCTCCATCTCCAAACTTTTTAACTATTGATTTAATTTCATCTACTGTAATTTCACGGCAAGTTTTATCAAGCCATCTATGTTGAATTGGAGATGGTGCCACTGGAGGAAATTCTCCAAGGTTAGTTGGGATAGTAACTCTTCCAAATCCACCTGACATTTGTAAAAATACTTTTGCATTATATGCATGTATTCTTTCTGTCATTTCTCTTCCTGTTCTAACAAATTGAACTGGATTATGCGTAGGGCATGGAACATTTGGCATACCATGTTCTTCAACTTCATTATCTACAAAAGTTACTCCTGTAATAATTAGACCTGTCCCACCTTTAGCTCTTTCAGTATAATAATCGATTCCTCTTTGGTTAAACCCGCCTTCGCTATCAGCTAGTCCAAGTGGCCCCATTGGTGCTAATGCAAAACGATTTTTTATTTCGCATTTACCAATCATAACTGGTTCAAATAATTTCTTATACTTGTTCATACATATCCTCCCAAAGTCAAAATTTCTTTAAACGTTTAACATAATAATGTAATTACACTAACTTCTACTCTTATATTATATTCTTAGTGAATAAAACATGTCAATATCGACATGTTTTATTAATCATATTCTATTTTACTTTATATTTAACCATGGTAAAATGATTATATATTAAAAATGAGGTGCTAATAGTATATGAGAACTTTAAAATATGCAATTTTGGGGCTTATTAATAGAAGCCCATTAACAGGATATGATATAACTAAATCTTTTAACGAAGGTTTAGTAGAATTTTGGTACGCTAAACATAGTCAAATATATCCCGAGTTAAAAAAACTGACAGATGAAGGCCTGATTTCCTACGAAACAGTTATACAAGGTGAAAAACTAGAAAAAAAATTATATACAATAACTGAAAAAGGAAAGAAGAATTTACAAAAATGGCTTGCTAAAGACGACCCTCTCGAGCCAACTCCAAAAGATATTTTTAGACTTAAGGCTTATTTTTGTGATGAAATGGATATAGATACTTTGTTAACCCAATTCCAAAGTGCTTTAACTAAGCATTCTGAAAGATTAGAATATCTAGAAAATTCTATGGAAGAACTTTTAAAGAAAAGAGATATATCTAAAGTTTCTTCTCCTGGCTTTGGTGATTATATTGTTTTAAATGGTGCCATTATGAGAGAAAAAAGTTACATAGACTGGATTAAAGATTGTATAAAAAGAATATCACCAAAAGTAAAGTAGGAACACTTTTTTATTTGTGTTCCTACCTCTTCTTAATAGTATTGACAATGGTATGTTGTTTTTTGAATAATCTTAATTACTAAATTGTAAAATTTTGTACCATGTTACTAAGTTTTTCGGAAAGTTCAGCTTGATTTTGTGCTGCTACTTTAACCTGTTCTATAACTTTTGTTGTTTCATCAATGTTATTTTTTATAGTTTCTGTATTTTCAGATGATTTTTGTGCGGTAATAGCAGTGTTTTGTATTACTTCACTTACTTGATTTATTGTAGCTGTAAGTTCCTCTGACATAGAAGCGATCTCTTCTGACATATTAGTTACAAACTCTGCATCACTATGATATTGATCTCCCATATCTTTCATGCTTTCAAACTGAGGATCTACAGTATCCTTTATAAAGTTCAATACATCCTTACTATTATCAGAAAGATTTTTAAATGCTGTCTGAACTTTTACTATTGTATCTTTTATATTAGTAACTGCTTCCGATGATTGTTCTGCTAAACTCCTTACTTCTTCTGCTACTACTGCAAACCCTTTTCCTTGCTCTCCGGCTCTTGCTGCTTCAATTGCCGCATTAAGAGCAAGTAAATTTGTTTGTTCCGATATATCTGCGATTGTATCAGCCATTACTTTAATTGTTTCGACAACTTTTCCATCTTCAATTGCTTTCAAGCTTTTTTCCTTTTTTTCCTCGTACAATTTTCTTGTTTCTTCCACTGATGATTTGCCTTTTTTTTGGACATCTAAAGCTCTATTTTTAGATTCGTTAGCATTGTTACTTCCTTCCATAGCTTTGCTTGAAAGAACATTAATGCTTGAATCTACTTCTTGTATAGATGCACTTATTTCTTCTGAAGCCGCACTTGTTTCCTGTACATCTTCTGATATACTATTTACTACCTTTTTTATGTCTTCCGATTTTAATGTAAGATCACCCACTACAATAGACAATTCTTTACTAGAGGCACTCATATCATGGGCTTCATTGATTATTTCTTTTATTAAATTACCAATATCGTTTTGCATTACATGAATTGCATTAAAAATTTCCCCCATCTCATCTTTTCTCTTCATGAGCTTCTCAGGTACTTGCATACTCAAATTTCCTTTAGCTATAAGTTTTAAATGATTTACTGATACTTCTAACGCATTTGAAATATTTTTTGAAATAAAATGTGTCCCTAAAAATGAAAGTATAATTGAAAAACCTATAACTAATAAAAATATTTTCATGTTATATTCATAATCTATATCGTTCTGACTGTTAATCTCGTCTGCCGCATTTTGATTGTAAGCGCCTAAATCTTTTAAGTTTTGATGAAAATCAGTTATGGTATTTTGAATTGTAGTAAATTTTTCAATAGCTTCATTTTGCTTCCCTTCTAACGCCAATTTAATTGCTTCATCTCTTACTGAGCGATACTTAGCTAAATTATTCTCAAGCACAGGGACAATATCTTTTTCATAGGAATCAAGTTCATTTTTCTTATAGTTTTCAAAATTATCATCAAATATCTTTTTCCTATCATTTATGTCTTTAATTAATAAATTCTGCTTTTCTGTATCTCCTACATTCAGAAAAATATTATAAGTATCTGCCTCTATTGCTCTTGCCTGATTTCTATTATCCATTAAATACTTTATTGCAAAAGTTCTATTCTTATATAATGAGGACATATCCTTATTTGCTTTTGAATTATAATAGTAACCTATCGATCCAACTATAATAATCAATAGCATCATTATAAGTGAAAGCGTGAATATTTTCTTTTTAACCCTTAAATTATTTATCATTCTCAATCTCCCTCACATATTTTATATATTATTTTAAATTTAAATTGTAAGTAAAATTATTTTTATAAACAAATTAAAAAGAATAAAAGACCAATTAAACTTAGTAACTCAAATAATTGCACTAAGATTAAGTTGGTCGGTTGCACCACTAACTCAAAATCCTCAAAGGTGCCCAAATAATGAGAATTTTTCACAGTTCCAAAACTTAATAATTGACCCTAATTTCTCTTTATCAGTTAAATAACACTATCCCCTCATATTTCAATATTATATACATCATTTCTTTACTTCTCTTTAAAATTATGTTAAATTCTTGTATATTTTATCTAATTTTGTCCTACAAGTACTGACTTCATCCATTAAAATCCAGAGTACAAATAAAAATGCATTAGTTCGAGAATTTTAATTCTATGAACTAATGCATTTATAATTTTAATTATATTACTTTTTCTCTATGATAATTAGTATAGGCGATTCCTTGCTTCTGTTTAAAAAACTGTGATACATAACTCCAAATTTAGATTTAGTGAGTGATTCAAGGTATGGGCATATATTCTAGTTCCTTTATAAAATCTGCTAAATATCATATTTAAATTTTATAGATATCTCTTTCATTTCACCTTTAGAATTTTTTCTTATAGTAAATTGCTTTATATCTCTAAACTCGTTTTCTAACTGATAATTTAATTCTGTAATTGTAGCCTTTGCTTTTTTTGTTATGCCGCCATCTTCAACAACTGCAAATCTTGTTTTTCTGCAAGTTGTTTCATTGTTTACATCATCAACAATTACATAATATTCAGGTGCCTCTTCAATTACTTGATATTCTTTATTTAATGTTAGTGTTGAACAAAGATTATTATCAATACATTTAACTCTCATTTATTACCTCCATATATAAAAACTATTTAATATTTCGAAACCTTCTCTTTTTCTAAGTTAATAATACTTCATATAAGAAATTCTTTCAAATCAATGTTTATCCAAATTAGCTTATATTTTAAGCTTATATTTCAATTCTTATGGTTGTAATTGTTTTGTATTCTAAATTTTATGAGATATCGATTTTACTTCATGTTATTTGATTATATTGAATAACTTTTCTTTCTTTCTCTATAAACCAAGAATATTCCATAACAAACTAAAATTAATGCTATTAATATTTTAATATCAAATATATTTTCTCCTAAAATTATACCTGACAACAATGTTCCAAACACAGGTATTAAGAAGTTAAAAGCTGATATAATTCCAACCTTATTATATTTAAGTAACTGCGTCCACACAACAAAAGCCACTGAAGATAATAATGCCATATATATTAAAAGGCCTGTAGATATCACTGTAAACCCTTTTAGTGTACCACCCAAAACACCCCCTAAAATTGTTAGTGTAACTCCTCCTATAAATAATTGAAGCCCAGTTACTACTGACGGCTCTTGGGTCTGAGTTATTCTCTTCCCATATATTGCTGTTACAGCAAATATAGTCGCAGCTATCATTATAAAGCCTTCCCCCCTAAGAGTCACCGATGCTCCGCCCAAGGATTCTCCGTTCAAGTTTACAATTATTACACCTAAAAAACCTATAATGCATCCTATTATTTTATTAAGACTAAGTTTATCATTTTTATAAATAAAATGAGCTAAAATAATGCTTATAAAGGTACCTGTTCCGTTTATTATGGAGCCCCTTACTCCAGTAGTATACGACATTCCTACATAAAAAAATATATATTGGAGTGCAGTCTGGGTTAGTCCTAATAATGTAACTTGGCAAAGCTGCTTTTGAGAAAATTTAAATAAAGTTTTATTTTTTATAAGCTCAAATACAAGTATAAAAATGCCTGCAAGAGTAAATCTATATCCTGCAAAAACCAATTTAGAACCTAAATCATTTATGTTAAATAATGAGTATCCTACTTTAATAGATGGATAGGCACTTCCCCATAAAAGGCAACATAAAGCTGCCAAAAATACTATGTTTTTTCTATCCGTATAAAATTTAGTTTTATCCATTTTGTATATTTCTCTCCTGACTAGTATGGTAAGTCTAGCTTAATACTGCATTCCTTCTAATATCATCTAATACTTCCATTACACGAGTTGACTCATCTAAAGTTAAGTTCTCGCTTTGTAATTTTGATTGCATTAGGCAATCATGCACTTCCTTAATTTCTGCATACATATCATCAAATTCTAATTCTTCCTCGATTGTATAAACCTCATCATTATTTAAATAAATCATAGCTCTATTAGGTCTATTATAAATCGGAATTTCCATATATCCTTTTGTTCCTTTTATAATAGCGTTTCTTTCTTTATCTCTATCAATAGCTCCTTCAATAGTTCCTATTACTCCATTTTCAAAAGTTAGCGTAGCTTTAAAATATGAATCTACTCCCCACTCATTGATTTTCATCTCAGACTTAACGTCCTTAACTTCCGAATCTATCATATCCATAACAAAAGATAAAGGATAAATTCCAACATCCAATAAAGCCCCGCCTTGATTTTTATCTAAAAGATATGAACCTTCTTTAATATCTTTAACATGATTACAAAAATTAGCTTTAATAGATGTGATTTCCCCTATTTCCTTATTTCCCATTATTTCTTTAATCTGATGAATTAATGGAATAAATCTTGTTTTCATGGCTTCCATAAAGAATGTGTTATTCAATAAAGCTTCCTTTTTTATTTCTTTCATCTCTTCTGCATTTAAACCTACAGGCTTTTCACATAACACAGCTTTTTTATATCTTAAGGCTTGTATTGACCAATATTTATGAAATCCGTGAGGCAATGCGATATAAACTGCATCTAAATTATCATCATTTAGCAATTCATTATAATCTTCATAAACTTTCTTACATCTATATTGTTCATAAAATTCATCACGTTTTTCTTTTGTTTTTGAAGCGACTGCATATAGTATGCCTTCGCTTGAATTGGATAAACTCTTTGCAAAACGTGCAGCAATATTTCCAAGCCCAATAATTCCCCATTTGATCATTGTCTCAACTCTCCTATAATCTAAATTAAATAACTTTCAACACTCCTTATTATATAGGTAAATATCCTCTATATCAAACTTTTGATTATTGTATATACGTAAATCTACAATTATTTTTGTCTAAATCAAAAAATAAAATGCGGTTTTGGGAATAAGTATTTAGAAATATATTTTTAAAAGATTTAATGAAAATTCAAGCACATTCTTTTGTAATATTTACCATCCATTTCCTTGAATACATTAATTTCAATCCAATTATTAATCTTATAAGTTCTTCACTTGATAATAATAAATAAACCCATTCAATTGGAAGTTTGAATATAAATGCTGAAACAAACCCAATTGGAACTCCTATTCCCCATGTTCCAAACATATCTAAATATAAGGTGTATTTAGTTTGTCCACCACTTCTTAAAATTCCACCACCTATAATCATATTTGAAACTTTAATCCATAGTACTAATGCAAACATTATTATTAATTTGATTGTACAATCTTTTAAGTCATTTGATACATTAAATATAGCTACATATACTTTAGATAGTATAATTAATATAACTCCAAGTATTACTGCACCAACAATACCAAGGTGAACAAACTTTCTTGAATAGCTGAATGCTTCGTTATTTTTATCTTTCCCAAGCTTATTTCCTATCATAATTCCTGCTGCAACACTAACCCCTGAAAATACCCCAATGCTTAGGCTTTGTAGTGGAAATGTTAATGTCATAGCCGCAACTTCAATCGTACCTATTCTTCCATATACAATAGAATACATTGTTTCACCAAATGCCCAAAAGAATTCATTTATTAATATTGGAGTAGTTATTATCATAATTTTTTTAATGAATTCAAGTGATAGATTAGAAATTTCTTTTATTTTAAAAGCTCCCGGATATTTCTTAAAATAAATGCATCCAAACAGTATTAAGGCTTCTAAATATCTAGTTATAGTTGTGGCGTAAGCTGTGCCTTGCATCCCCATTCCTGAAAATCCAAATTTATCAAATATAAGAATATAATTTAATAAAGTATTCATCATTATTCCGAACATACCTGCAAACATAGGTAATTTAACATGATCTGTACTCCTTAAAATTGAAGAATACATAGTTATTAAAAGAATTGGTACATATCCAACTGCAATAATCTTAAGATATTCACTTCCAAGTTCAATTATTTTAGGATCATTTGTATAGCATTCTAGTACTTCAGTTGGTATCAGTAATGAAATCAATAAAAAGATCAAAGTTATCGCAAGTCCAAAAAATAAATTTCCACCAAATGAGCGTCCTATATTCTCCTTATCTTTTTTACCCCAAAATTGGGATATCATAATAGAAGTTGATGCACCAATGGCATTTAAAGTTATTATAAAAATATTGGGATATCGTGATCCAAGACCTACTGCTGCAATTGCATCTCCTCCCAATTGTCCCACCATAAATTGATCTACAATACTTAATGAAGCTTGGAATAAACTTTGAATAGAAATTGGTATTGCTATTCCTAGCATAGCACTTAAATATGAATTTTTCTTTAAAACTTTTTCAATCATACATCTCCCCCATATCTTATTCATATTATAGTAGTACACTATGTACTACTATAATAACTTTAAAACTATTTTGCTAGTATGTCAATAATTTCAATGTAAGTTTTTATTAAATTCAAACAAAAACTCATTTTTATATAAAAAAAATGTCTTAAGAATAAACTAATTTTATTCTTAAGACACGGCCTTAACTTTGTATTTCATTATACTTCTACAGATTCATCAATGTCTTTCATAGTTAATGATATTCTCTTTCTCTTTTCGTCAACTTCAAGTATTGCAACCTTTACTATATCTCCAACTTTAACAATATCTAAAGGATGTTTAACGAATCTATTAGCCAATTGACTCTTATGAACTAACCCATCTTGATGAACTCCAATATCTACAAAAGCACCAAAGTCTGATACGTTTCTAACAGTTCCAGCGAGTACCATTCCTGGTTTTAAATCCTTAAGTTCAATTATTCCTGTTTTAAGTATTGGCTTTGGCATTTCTTCTCTAGGGTCTCTTCCTGGCTTCTTTAACTCTTTTATTATATCCTTTAATGTCATCTCTCCAACTTCTAAAGTCTCACTTAACTTCTTTAAGCCTTGAGTTTCAGCTCTTTCATCAATATCGCCCAATTTATTGTTTTTAAGGTCTTCTTTATTATATCCAAGCACTTCTATTAGCTTTTTAGCTATATCGTAAGACTCAGGGTGCACTGCTGTATTGTCTAGGGGCTCCTTGCTATCATCAACTCTTAAGAACCCTGCACATTGTTCGTAAGCCTTTTGTCCTAATCTCTTTACTTTTAATAACTCTTTTCTTGAGGTAAAATGTCCAACTTCTTCTCTATAGTCAACAATGTTTTTAGCTATTGAAGCATTTATTCCTGAAATATGTGTTAAAAGTGATGGTGTTGCTATATTTAAATCAACTCCAACAGTGTTAACTGAATCTTCTACTACTCCTGCTAAAGATTCCTCTAATTTCTTAGGCGTAACATCATGTTGGTATTGTCCTACTCCTATTGCTTTTGGATCAATTTTAACCAGTTCGGCAAGTGGATCCTGCAGTCTTCTTCCTATAGAAATTGCACCCCTTACTGTAACATCTAAATCTGGATATTCTTTAGTTGCGAGTTCTGACGCAGAATAAACTGATGCTCCTGCTTCTGATACTATTACATATGCTAATTCCCTGCCAGTTTCATTTTTTATTTCTGTAATCATTTCTGCTATTACTGCTTCAGATTCTCTTGAAGCAGTTCCATTTCCTAGAGAAATAACATCAACATTATGCCTAGCTATAAGTGCCTTTAAAGTTCTCTTTGTTCCTTCAATATCCTTTTTAGGTAACGTTGGATACACAGCTGTGTTTTCTAAGAATTTGCCAGTTTCATCTAATATTGCAACTTTACATCCTGTTCTAAATCCAGGATCAAATCCCATTACTACTTTTCCCTTAATAGGTGCCTGTAATAATAATGCTTTTAAATTTTCTTTAAAGATCTTAATAGCACCTTCTTCGCCAATATCAGTTAATTCACTTCTAATTTCTCTTTCTATTGATGGATAAATTAATCTCTTCAACGAATCTCTAACAGCAAGTTTTAATTTTTCATCTAAGACAGCATTTCCTTTTAATATTTGATTTTCCAAATATTGAATTATTTTATCTTCATTAACAGTAATTTTAACACTTAATATTTTTTCTTTTTCTCCTCTATTTATAGCTAGTATTCTATGAGGTGGTATTTTATTTACTGCCTCTGAATATTCATAATACATTTCATATGGAGTTGGCTCTTCAGAGCTTCCCTTTGATTCTATGTTTCCTTCTCTTATTACAAATTCTCTTATATATTTTCTATACTTAGCTTCATCTGATATATTTTCAGCTATTATATCTAATGCCCCTTGTATAGCTTCCTCACTGCTTGCTACTCCCTTTTCTTCACTTATATACTTAGCTGCCTCTTCTTCTAAATCACCACTAAATTTGCCTTCTAAAATTAATTCTGCGAAAGGTTTTAATCCCTTCTCTGTAGCAATTGTTGCTTTTGTTCTCTTTTTAGGTTTAAAAGGTCTATATATATCCTCAACCTCTGTTAAGGTCGTTGCATTTTCTAAAGCCTTTCCTATTTCATCTGTAAATTTTTCTTGTTCTTGTATTAATCTTTTTACATCTGCTTTTCTTTCTTCTAAATTTCTTAGGTACGTAAGTCTTTCAGATAACTTTCTTAAAACTTCATCTGAAAGCCCCCCCGTCGCTTCTTTTCTATATCTTGAAATAAAAGGAACTGTATTACCATCATCCAAAAGTCCAATAACATTTTGAACTTGACTTAATTTTATTTCTAGCTCTTTTGCAATAATTTCTTCAATTGAATTCATAATTTCCTCCTGATTTGTATTAAGCATATAAAACACAATAAGTTTATAGATAATTTATCATATCCTGTGTTGGTGCATATGCTTTTAATTGTTATGCTATAGATTGTAATTAACATAACAATAATATTTTACCACATAAATTATTATTGCCATTACTATTTTTTAGTAATGGCAATAATCTCGTAATACTATTTATTTTATAGCTTCATTAAATTTCAACCCAAAACTATATTTATTTTTCCTCTATACTACTCTTAACCTTTAGTTTACCATTCTCTTTACTTATTTCTAATATTAATTTTCTTAAATCATTTCTACTCAAATCATTATACACTACAATTTCACATTTCTCATTATTCTTATAATAAAATAATCTAAGTTCTGTTGTCCTATATAGATGATTTAGAAGCAAAATTTTAGATACCTGACTGTTACTACCTATACTCGATATTCTTAAAGGATGTGTATCTAATCCCTCATAAGTTAAATAAATGTCTTTCAATTCTTCACCTGTCAAGTTTTTAATAAGTACATCTTTTGCACCTGGAACACTAAAGTACATATTTATTGCCTCCGTCATTTATTGAATAAGCATAGAAGAATGAATTCCATGAATATATGTTATTCCAATACCAAGTAATAGCATTAATCCAAAATAAATTCCTGCAAATGCTAATCTCGTTAGCGGTTTAACCTCATAATACGATTTATCAGGATTTTTATATGCAGTGACAACTTGGATAATACCTAATACAAGCAATATTAATATAATTGGATTAAAAAATTTTATAAGTGCAATTATACCTATTGGTATTCCTATAAGCCATAGTTTAGGAGATATTGCTGAAACTGTTCTCCCTCCATCAAGAGGATGAAGTGGTATAAGGTTAAATAAATTTAATATAAAACCTGAATATGCAAGAGCCATCAAAAAATCTTCTTCTAATACAAAATATAATACTAGACAAATTAATGCCCCTAAACTTCCAAGTAATGGACCTCCTATAGCTAATTTTGCTTCTGTTGCCGCATCCTTTGGTTCTTCTTTCATCCTAATTGCAGCTCCTACAAACGGAATAAAGATTGGAAGTGTTACATCTAACTTAATAATTTTTGCGCTTAAATAATGTCCCATTTCATGCACAAACAGTAATAGCACAAAACCAAGTCCGAATGCCCATCCATACATCTTCGCATATACTATAATCATTAACAGCATGGATATAAGAGTTGAAGCAAATTTGCCTAACTTTAAAAGTATTAATAAAAATTTGAATTTCATCAAAACGAAAAGGATAACAGCCTTAAATTTTACAAGAACTAAAAGCAAAGCGCCCAAAATTCCCCATATCCCTTTTTTCTTTCTTAACTTTGTTATAAAATCTTCCTTCTCATTTTCTTGATTTACAATAGGAATTTCTTTTTCCTCACTTAAATTCAAATTCTCTATTTCATTTTCATTATTATCCATAACTTCCCCTTTTCAATAATCATTTATAAAGTTTGTTTGTACCATCTATACATTTGTTCTCCCAAAAACCTGACTTTAAATAAACTTTACCTTTAATTACAAATATGATAAAAGATATAATTCCTATAGTAAACAATACTGTTCCTAGTATTGCATCAGTTGAAACACTATTTAAAGTTAAAGTAACTTTATCAGTTTTAAATCCAGTAGTTGGAATATAAAGCAGCATTACAAATAGATTGCTCATAAAATATATAAGCATAGGCATAAGTATATTCTCATATTTTATATATAAAATGCAATTAATTATTCCTAAAGCTAAAGCCCCTATAATTTCCGGGCTAAAATCAAAAGCTGCAAAAATTATAGAAGATACAATTATACCAACATAAACATTAAACTTCTTTGAGAGTCTTTTAAACAACACAAATCTGAATATAATTTCATTAACTATGGGTGATAATATAACTGAAATTATAAAGCATATTAGGTAATCAGTTACTGAATTAATAGTTAGTGAAAAATTATTTACAAAATCGCTTGCAAAAGTTGGACTAATTAAGTATATTATATAAGTTAAAAGCCTGATTGCTCCTAGATTAAGACACACAAAGAATGCGACAATCCATATACTTTCCTTAATGTTGATTTTATTTTTAAAATCCTTATATAAAAAGCCTATCTTTTCTCTAGATAATTTAAGCTTATAGGACAACATAGCCAACAGTAAAATTCCTGACAATAAACTTAAGTTATTCATATTGCTACCGCTAATTTCTCCGCCCGAATTAAATATTATTGCAATTGCTGTTATGATTAGAACTACACAGTTAATCAAGTATATTATAATAACATGCCTAATTTTAACTTCATCTAAATCGTTGTCAGATTTCAAAAAATTCAACTCCTTTCTTAATTCTTTTCTTTAGTAAATTCCTTTTATGTTAACAAGGTATATCTAATCCCGATTTATTTATGAATCACTTATTATATCTAGTATAAATATACCTAGTTAAATACTTCTTATAATAATATTAAAATAACCTTAAATATTGTATATAATAAATTCCTGTTACTGACTAACTTTTATATCTTACATCTTAGCTTTAAATGTAACAAGAGGCAAAGTTATTTCAAAGCATGTCCCCTCTTCGCTGTTAATGATACTTATACTACCATTATGCTTATTTAATATTTTCTTTGTTATAGATAATCCAAGTCCAGTACCTCCGGTTTTAGAATTTCTTGATTTATCTACTCTAACAAATGGGTTAAATATAGTTTCCCTATACTTTTCGGGAATGCTTTCACCATTGTCTGATAAAATGATGCAGAAGCAATTATTTTTAACTTTAGTCTTTATACTAATTTTATTACCTGCAGTATTGTATTTTACTTTATTATCTAAAATATTATTTATAGCCCTAGATAATTTTTCTTCATTTATCATTACGTAATAAGGCTCCTCAGCTATATCAAAATCATATTCAAACTTCTTATGCTCAAATTCAGGAATGTAATTAGCAATAATCTGCCTTATAAATTCAGACATATCTGTTTTTACTGTAACCATTTTATAATCAGAGTTATCGTACAGTGAAAATTCAAATAAATCTGTTATTAATTTATTAGCCCTTTGGGAATTTTTATTTATAATATTTAGATACTCTAATTTTTCTTCTTCATCTAAATCTCTATTATTAATTAAGGTCTCACTATATCCCAAAATAGATGCAAGGGGATTCTTTAAATCATGTGAAATATCTAAAATTAAGCTTTCTCTAGCTTTTTCTAAGTTCTCTTTTAGTCGTTTTTCATTTTGAATAGTCTCTGCCATCCTATTAAACCCATTAGCTAATTCAAGGAATTCATTTTTCTTGTCAATATCAAGACGTACATCATAGTTACCCTGGGATATTTCTATAACTCCATTCAATAATGTTTTTATTGGATTTATAAATGCACTAGAAGTTGCCTTCGCTAGAATGTATACAATAGAAAGTATTAACATTATATTAAGAAAACTCATTATCTTTACAATTATATTATGTGGAACTAGCTTAGTAATTATATTTGGTTTTGTTACTTCAGAGTAAGGAAATCCTACCACAACTAATGAATCTTCTTCTTTTAAATACTTAGTATATAATGAATATTTTGTATTATCTTTGGTCTCAATAATAGAATTATTAAAATCTGATAATGCAAACATTGTTCTAAGATCATCGTTTAATGAGCTTTTATTGTCTTTTGTTACTCCAAATAAATACATGTAACTTTGTAAATTTAAAGTTCGGAATTCCTCTATAACATTACCTCTTAAATAGGTAATGTTATTCTTGCTATTTATTTTTATGATAAAACCATTTATATCTGACAAATCTTCATCTGTTATGCTTCTATAGTCTTTAGTTAATTTGTTTTCTAATTCTGCAAAATACGAATTATATGTGCGCGGACTACATACAACCTCATATGCAACAATAGATCCTATAACAGTTATTAATAGTATTACATTAATTGCAATATATCCTAGAAAATATGTAAAAAATAATTCAGTTGTAACACTTCGTTTAATTTTTTTACCGTTCATTTATAGTAACCCTTTCGATCTTATAGCCTATTCCCCTTATGGTTTTTATGTATATAGGGTTCTTAGGGTCGTCCTCTATTTTTTCTCTAATATGGCTTAAATGAACCATTATATTGTTGGAATCACCGAAATAAGCATCTTCCCATACTTCTTCGTAAATTTGTTTCTTAGTAAACACCTTACCTAGGTTAGAAACTAACAACTTCAAAATCTTAAATTCCTTCGGATTTAAATCTATCTTTTTATTTCCTTTATAAACTTCAAAAGTTTCAGTAAATAACTTTAAATCACCTGTTGAATATATTATATCTTTATGTTCAGCATACTTATAACATCTTCTGAGATTAGAAGCTACTCTAGCCGATAATTCAATTGGACTTATAGGTTTTACTAAATAATCGTCAGCACCAAGTCCTAAGGCTAAAACTTTGTCTGAGTCATTTCCCATTGCAGTAATGCAAATTATAGGAATAGTAGAAACAGCTCGTACCTTTTGTATAACCGAAATACCATCAACATTAGGCATCATTATATCTAATAAGATTAAATCTATCTTTTCATTTTCAAATATAGTTAAAGCTTCTCTTCCATCAGACGCTTCATAAACTTCATAATTTTCTTTTCTCATATGCAGGGATATAAGATTCCTAATATCTTTCTCATCTTCAACTATCAGAATATTCATAAACTCAACTCCTCTTTTAATTATGAGTATATTTTATCATATATTTATACTTTTTTAGGAATTATTTTCATTCAATTTTATCAATGGGTATACAACAAATGTATTGCCCTAATAAAAAACTAACTGTATAATTATTATGTAAATATTTACCAGAGGTGGTGGAGTTATGATTAAAAATGTTAGTAAAATATGCTCTTTTTCACTGTTATTTTTACTTTCAGTTATTGCTTTGAATGAATTTCAAATAATGAGCTATTCTAGTAACCTTAAAAATATATTTTACTTTATAACTTTAATTTTGATTATGTTTTCATCTGTCACGACGCTTTTGACAAACAAGTCCGGTTTTTTTAAATTTGTCAGTGTAGTTATTATGGCAGCACTAGTGGCTGGCGGCGTTATGTCAATACTAAAACCTGGACTAAATATATTCTTATATGTTTGCGTAATTCTAATAACAATATATTCATTAATTGATATCTTTTATAAAGCAGTATAAATTTATGAAAAAAGTAAAAAAATTTAAGAGCTAAGTTTATCCGCTTAACTCTTAAATTTATTATTTGATTCTTTATTGATATTTTAAATATGCATTAATAAACATATCTATTTCACCATCCATTACTGCTGTGACATTTGATGTCTCCACATTAGTTCTATGATCTTTAACCATACTGTATGGATGGAATACATATGATCTTATTTGACTTCCCCAGCCCATATCTTTTAATTCTCCAGTTAAATCCTCAATCTTTTCCTTATGCGCTCTTTCTTTTAACTCAACTAATTTAGATTTAAGCATTTCCATAGCTGTATCCTTATTAGCAAATTGACTTCTTTCGTTTTGACATTGTACAACTATCCCGGTAGGCAGATGAGTAATTCTAACTGCTGAATCAGTTTTATTAACGTGCTGTCCTCCAGCACCTCCTGACCTGTACGTATCTATTTTTAAATCGTCAGCTTTTATATCTATATCCTGCTCTTTTGTAAGCTCTGGAAGTACCTCCATTGAAGCAAAAGATGTTTGTCTCTTACCATTAGCATTAAATGGCGAAATTCTAACTAATCTATGAATTCCTTTTTCAGCTTTTAGATATCCATATGCATACTCTCCATTAACCTTTAGCGTAACACTCTTAATTCCAGCCTCATCTCCAGGAAGTAAATCTAAGGTTTCAACACTATAACCTTGCTTTTCACACCATCTTGTGTACATTCTTAAAAGCATTTCTGTCCAATCGTTAGCATCAGTACCACCGACACCAACATGCAATGTTAAAATAGCATTATTTTTATCATATTCTCCAGATAGAAGTACTTTCATATTATAATCTTCAATTTGAGTTTCTATGTTCCTTATTGTATCAATTATCTCATTCGCAGACTCTTCATCATCTTCTTCCATGATCTCTTTCAATACTTCAACATCCTCAACTTGTAATTTCAGTTTATCATAATTGTCAATTTTGCTCTTTATGACTTTACTTTTCTTTGTAACTTCCTCTGCTCTTTTGGTATCATCCCAAAAACCTGGCTCTTGCATTTGACATTCTAATTCATGAAGTTCTTTTTCTAAACCTCCTCTGTCAAAGTGAAGCCCCCATTTCTTCTATAGATTTTTTTATGTTAGGAAGCTTTACTAATTCTTTTTCAAGCTCGATAATCATCTAATCACCCCATTCTATCAGTTTACAGTTAACAAGTAGCAGTTAACAGTTTATAAAGAAATCCTTTTAGTACTTCCTTAATTCTAATTTATAATTATTCTTAAAATTTCTAACAAGATGCTTATTCATTACATGAAATAATAAAAATCGTTACATACTATTTTGTAATTATATCATACTTATCGCAATCCTATTCAATAAATAATTCACGTTGATAAAAATTCCGCAGAAATCTAACTTTAATTGCTACTTAATTAATAACAACATTTTTTAAATCTCTACGGAATTTATTATACCATTATTTATTCTTTAAAAAAACTCCTTAGAGTTTTTCACCTTAACTGTTAACTGCCAATTGTTAACTGAATTAAACTTCTCTTCCACAGCAATTTTTATATTTTTTTCCACTGCCACATGAACATAATTCGTTTCTTCCATGCTTTTCAAGATTTCTAACAGGAGCCACTGGTCCTGCACTTGGTCCACCTGAAGGTCCAGCTCCAGGTTCTCCTGGATTCCCTGGACCTATTGGTCCTCCTGGTCCTACAGCTGCGCTTGATGCATCTGCATGAATAGCTGCAGTTTCTTGAGCAACTCTTACTCTCTCAGGAGCAACTTCTATCTTAACACGGAATAATAGCTTAATTGTTTCTTCCTTGATTGCTTTAATCATTTCATTAAACATTTCGCTACCTTCCATTTGATACGCCTGAACTGGATCAATTTGCTTAAATGATTGAAGTCCAATACCTTGTTTTAAATGGTCCATATTATCTATATGATTCATCCATTTAGTATCAACCGCTCTTAAAAGTACAACTCTTTCAATTTCTCTTAGTCTTTCTGCACCAAATTCTTCTTCTTTTTGATCATAGAATTTTCTTGCAATTTCATAAAGATTTTCAATTATTTCTTCATTAGACATATTTTCAAGACTAGGTAAATTAACTGTACCTGGTGCTATGCAAATATCTTGTAGCGCCACCATTAAGTGTAAGAATTCTTCCCTATAATCTTCTGCTTCACCTGTAATATGAATATTAACAGCTTCTGCAATAATATCTTTTGTCATCGATAATATTTCTTCTTTTACATCTTCACCTTCAAGAACTTCTGATCTTTGTTTATAAATAACTTCTCTTTGTATATTCATTACATCATCATAACCTAATAATGTTTTTCTTATATCAAAGTTATTACCTTCAACTTTCTTTTGAGCGTTTTCTATAGCCTTTGAAACCATTTTACTTTCAATGGCTTCTTCTTCTTGAAGACCTAATCTTTCAACAACACCTTGAATCTTTTCTGATCCAAATATTCTCATTAAATCATCCTCTAATGAAATAAAGAATGTTGATTCACCTGGGTCTCCTTGTCTTCCCGAACGTCCTCTTAATTGGTTATCTATTCTTCTTGATTCATGTCTTTCAGTACCAATAATCTTAAGACCACCAAGCTCAACTACACCTTCACCAAGCTTAATATCAGTACCTCTACCAGCCATATTAGTAGCTATAGTAACCATTCCCTTTTCACCAGCATGGCTTATTATCTCAGCTTCTTGTTCATGGAACTTAGCATTTAATACTTGATGTGGTATTCCTTTTTTCTTGAGCATGCTTGAAACAAGTTCTGACTTTTCAATACTTACTGTCCCAACAAGCACTGGTTGACCTTTAGCATGAGCTTTTTCTACTTCTGATGCAACTGCTTTTATTTTTCCAAGCTCTGTACTAAATACTAAATCTGGATTATCTTTTCTTGCTATTGGTTTATGTGTTGGAATAACAACAACGTCTAATCCATAAATTTCTCTAAATTCATTTTCTTCTGTTAATGCGGTACCTGTCATACCAGATAACTTTTTATACATTCTGAAGTAATTTTGGAATGTAATAGTAGCTAGGGTTTTTGATTCTCTTGCGATCTTAACTCCTTCTTTTGCTTCTATTGCTTGGTGAAGACCATCTGAATATCTTCTACCTTCCATAAGTCTTCCTGTAAATTCATCAACAATTATTACTTCGCCATCTTTAACCATATAATCTTTATCTCTTCTCATGGCAAAGTTTGCTTTTAAAGCTTGAGTTACATAATGTTGCAATTCTATATTTTCAGCATCAGCATAGTTACTAACTTTAAATGTTGCTTCTGCTTTTCTAACGCCTTCATCAGTTAGCATTACTGCATTGGCTTTTTCATCTCTTGTAAAATCTCTTTCTGCAACTAATTTCTTCGCAAAATAGTCAGCAACCTTATAGAATTCAGTAGATTTTTCTCCTTGACCAGAAATTATAAGTGGAGTTCTAGCTTCGTCTATTAAAATCGAGTCAACTTCATCGACTATGGCAAAATTTAATGGCCTCTGAACTCTTTCTTCTTTATAAACCACCATGTTATCTCTTAAATAGTCAAATCCAAACTCATTATTTGTTCCATAAGTAATGTCTGAAGCATACGCTTCTCTTCTTTGATCATTATTTAGCTCATGTACGATAACTCCTGTAGTCAATCCTAAGAAACCATATAATTGACCCATTTGTTCCATATCTCTTTTTGCAAGATAATCATTAACAGTTACTATATGAACACCATTTCCACTTAAAGCATTTAAGTATGCTGGTAATGTTGCAACTAAAGTTTTACCTTCACCTGTTTTCATTTCCGATATTCTTCCTTGGTGAAGTACCATTCCTCCCATAAGCTGTTCATCATAATGTTTCATCCCTAAAACTCTTGTTGACGCTTCTCTTATAACAGCAAATGCTTCTGGTAAAATATCATCTAGAGTTTCTCCATTTGCTAATCTTTCCTTGAACTCAGAAGTCTTAGCTTTTAATTCCTCATCTGAAAGCTTTTGCATTTCTTCATCTAAATCATTTATTTTTTGTATAATTGGTTTAAGTCTTTTGACTTCTCTTTCACTATATGTTCCAAATAAGGCATCTAATAGTCCCATAATGTCATCCTTTCAAAATTGTATATTTCATCTTTATTCCAAAATATATCTTTAATTTTTTTATAAACTACATATTCTATAATTATACCATTTTACTTATCCTATTTTCAATAAAACTCATCATTTTTATATTAATTCCCAAATAAAATGACTAATATTAATTTTTTATTAATAAATTAATCATGATTTATTAATATTCATACTTAACGAACAAAAAAACTATCTAAGGTACACACATAAACTGTGCACCTTAGACAGTTATTTCTTAATTTTCTTTATATAAACTCAGGTTCTAATAAACCGTAGTCTCCATCTTTTCTTTTATAAACAACATTTACTTTATTGCTATCTGCATCTTGATATACAAAGAAATTATGTCCTAATAAATCCATTTGAAGTATTGCTTCTTCAGAGTTCATTGGTTTAACTCCAAATTTCTTTACTCTAACTAAATTACCATGTTCCTCTTCAGGTGAATTAATTTCTATATTATTTATTTCACCAAATTTTAATGATCCACTATGTTTTCTAGACAATCTAGTTTTTTGCTTTCTAATTTGTCTTTCTAATTTATCTTCTACCAAGTCTAATGACTTGTACATATCAGAAGTTGCCTCTTCTCCTCTTAATACTACCCCATTAAATGGAATCATAACTTCGATTTTATGTCTATTTTTTTGAACGCTTAATGTAGCTTTAGCTTCTACTTCTACTTCAAAATACTTTTCCAATTTGCTTACCTTTTTTTGCACTATTTCCTTTAGTGCATCTGTTAGCTCCATATTTTTTGCTATAACTGTAACCTTCATCAATTCCAGCCCCTCTCATATGAAAAAGTTTTTTAAACTTAATATGTTTAAGTTATTAATATTCTATCACTTTTTTGCAAACTTAACAAGAGAGTTATCAGTAAATTCTGAAAATTATGTACAAAAAATGACTCTAATCTTAGGTACTAGATTAGAGATATTCTACAAATTTACTTATAATTTTTATGTTTAAATAAAAGTAAAGCTAGTTGACCTGGTTTTTGACCCCACACTCGCCTGCTGGAGCTTTCGCTATTAGAATTTAATCCCTCACTACTAACCCTCTCAGAATACAATCTGGCAGGTCTTACTTCTATACCGCACCATGCTCCTTAGACATTTTGTCTAAATTACGTGGATCGTTTTGCCTGCGACTAGCTTCGACTTTCAACCACAAACCTAGCTTTACATTAATATTATATATGACTTTTAGCTAAGGTCAAGAGTTTTATGTCTTTTACTTTAGATTTTATTAATAATTTATATGCTTCGCCAATGGTTGCTCCCGTAGTAGTCACATCATCTATTAGTATAATACTGCAACCTTTCAATTCTATTCCTTTCTTCACTTTAAAAGCATTTTTTATATTTTCGTATCGTTCGTCTCTTTTCAGTGTTTTTTGTTCTTTTGTTTCTTTATCCTTTACTAAAACTTCCAGAGCTTCAATAGATAAATCTCGCGCTATTTTCCTCGCAATGTACTCACACTGATTAAATCCTCTAATTTTTTTAGATTTTTTTGATAAAGGTATATATGTAATTAAATATTTTTTATAATCTAAGTTTTTAATAATATATTCTTCTAATAATTCCGTGAGTATATCCCCTGCTGTAAAATTGCTCTTATATTTAAATTTAAGTATTAAATCCTTTAACACCCCTCCATAATATCCATAGCTTATTATCTCATCCTGATATAAATCACTTATAATTTTTATACTCTGTTTACAGTGATTGCATATCCCAAAACAATCATCCTCTTTACATATAATGCAGTAATTTTCCCTTGGGTATATTACTTCAATTAATCCTTCCCATAACTTTCTTATAATTCTATTAAACGTTTTTCCCATACTTTTTTATTGAAATCTCTTGCCATACTTTTTGCCTTTTCCATATCTTCTGATACTTCATTTGATACTAAAAGAACCTCTGGTAACTTTAAATTTATATTTCTTATTTGGCCACAAATATATATAAACTTTTTATAGTTATACCTTTCATTATCAGAAAATAAAACCACAGCATCATCAATATAACAATTTTCAAGTAACTCCTCTATTTTATTAGTTATTATAAATATTGCCTTATCCTTGTATTTTGATACTTTTTCACATTTTTTAATATCATCGTTACTTGAAACTTTTATTATTCTTACATCTGAAAGCTTTAACTTATTAATAAAATAATCATTGACTATATTAAGCTTCTCTCTACTAGGTACATAGATAGCTACTTTGTGATTATTTTCTCTGAACCACTTAAGATAATCATAAAGAGTAAATGGTATATCTGAATTCAAATCTATTCTAGTTGTTAGTATTCTAGGTTCTACAAAAGGTTTTTTGTAATTATATGCTGCCAATTCAAACTTGTCACCAATTAATGCCATCTTTTCTATGCTGTATAACAACACTCTTTCCCCAAGACTTCCACAATTCTCTAGCATCTCCCTTACACTTACACTGCTTAGATTTGAAAAATATGTTATGTCATCAAAAATAACTAAATCATATTGATCATCAATCTTTACCAGATTATTATAATGTGTAAAAGTAAGATTTGTACTTGAGTTTCCCTTTTCAATGTAAGAATGAGTTATATTCGAATCAAATTCTCTTACTACATTTATCAGCTCTTTGTTCTCTCCATTTTTTCCCCAGACGTATAGTACTTTATTGTCATTTTGAGTGAGTTTATATATTATATTTGAAAAAATACATGATGTATTAAACGGAACTGTAATTATAGTTAAAAATTTTATGTTTTTCTTATACCAATAATCTATCTTATCAAAAGCGTATTTTAAATCTTCTAGAGTTACTTTACATATATTCCTCATACACCCTTATCTCCTTTCAATTAATCTTCAAACTCATCTTTTGTTATTATATCCCTAATTCTATATTTCAAAGCAGAATATCTTTCTATACTATTTGTATTATTAACCATATACATTAATGCCTTTTGAAATCCAATAACAACTACTAATTGTTTAGCCCTTGTAATTCCTGTATAAAGTAAATTACGATTCATTAGAAAAGGAGATCCCATAAATACAGGAATAATAACAACCTTAAATTCACTTCCCTGACTTTTATGAATTGTTGTTGCATACGCCAAATCTAATTCATCCAAAAAGTTAAAATCATAAAGTACTTTTCTTTCTTCATCAAATATAATAGTTAAAATTTTTCTTTCTTCATCTATACTTTCTATAAAACCTAAATCACCATTAAAAACCCCAACACCTTCACTTTCGCCAAAGCCGCTAACCCTGATCCATTTTAAAGTGTAGTTATTCTTAGTTTGCATTACTTTATCTCCTTCTCTAAGAATTATATCTCGAGAAGTTTTTTCTTTTTTATCCTTTGAAGGCGGATTAAACATTTCCTGAAGTTTAGTGTTTAAATTAGTAACCCCAAGTATTCCTTTCCTCATAGGTGTTAGAACCTGCATATCTTTCAACTTATCCCAGGATTTATTAAATTTAGGCAATCGCCTATTTATTAAATCTATTATGGTATTTACAATTCTCTCTTGGCTTTCCTCATTAATAAAGAAGAAATCTTTATCCTTTTGATTTAATACCGGCATCTCCCCTTGATTAATTTTATGTGCATTTACTACAATTAAACTTTCTGATTCCTGCCTAAAGATTTCTCTTAACCTTACTACTTTTATATATTCACTCTCTATAAGATCTTTTAATACATTTCCTGGGCCAACAGATGGCAATTGATCGACATCCCCAACAATTATTAATCTTGTACCTAAGTTTACAGCTTTAAGTAAATTCTGCATTAGAATGATATCAATCATGGATGCTTCATCAATTATTATTACATCACAGTCTAAAGGGGATGACTCTCCTCTCTCAAAAACTGATTCATCATCTTCTGAAACCCCCATTTCTAATAGCCTATGTATTGTTTTAGCTTCCCGGCCAGTTGATTCAGTCATTCTCTTTGCTGCTCTCCCTGTTGGTGCTCCAAGTATTACTTTCATACCATTATTCTCATAAATATGTATTATCGCTTTTATTATTGTAGTTTTACCTGTACCAGGACCACCTGTAATTATTTCTATCCCATTATTAAATGCGCCAATTATTGCTTCTCTTTGAGATTCTGCAAATTTAATATTTTGCTCTTTTTCAAATACATCAATTTCAAAATCAACATCTGAATTTATAGTTTGTATTTGCTGCAATCCCAAAGTTATTATTTTGCTTGTTACACCAAGTTCACAATAATAATATTGAAGTAAAAATCCAACTTCACTGCCATCAACGTTTTCCACAATAATTTTTTGCTTCGCTGCCATATCATATATATTTTTTTCAATTAACTCTTTAAAAACCAGTAAGTTTTTCTCACACTCTTCTATTATATTGTTTTTAGGCATAAATGTGTTACCTGCAGCGCAAAATTGATTCATTACATACTTAATTCCACTTTGAATTCTAAAATCAGAATTCTTTTCAATTCCTATGCTCATAGCAATTCTATCCGCTGTTTTAAATCCAATACCTGATATTTCATCACATAATATATAAGGGTTATCACATACTATCTGCCTTGCGTTTGGTCCAAATTTCTTATAAATTTTGACACATTGATTATTTGTTACCCCGTGTTTATGAAAATATAGAATTATATCTTTTAATCCTTGCTGTTCAATATATGACTCATATATTATCTGAAATTTTTTCTCTCCTATACCTTCTATCTCCATTAGCCTTTCAATATTATTCTCCATTATATCTAAAGTTTCTTCACCAAACTTTTCTATTATCTTTTTAGCTGTGACAGGGCCTATTCCATGTATTATTCCTGCACTCAAATATTTTTCTATTCCATCTAATGAATTTGGTAGAAGTTCCTCATATTCTTGAATATTAAATTGATTTCCAAATTGCTTATGTACAGTCCAGTATCCAGTTAATTTTACATTTTGTCCTTCCTTCAAAAAAGGAACTGTGCCAACAGCACTAATTAAATTTTTATCATTCCTAATTCTACAAACGACATAACCAGTATCCTCACTTTTAAAAACAATGTTTTCAACAAAACCATTTAGAACTTCCATAGAATCTCTCCAAATCTTTTATGTATATTTATTTAATGACCTATTCAAGTTTATCTATCTTTAATTATATCATAAATGTATTTACATAATATACAAACAGAGAACTTCGCTACACCTTTGAATAATAGGAATTTGAAAATAACCTGCTGAAGTAATTTAAAGGTAGGTTGTTCTATTTTGCCTGCCACGATAAATATCGAGAACATGCATAAATAGAATAACCTACCTTTTAGTAACTTCCAGTGAAATTTTCATGATCCTATGAAACAAATATGTGGCGAAGTTCGGCCAGCATGCACATAAGAATAGTTTTCACTTAAGTATCTATATATACTTTTTTATTTCTTCTACTTTATTTAATTGTTCCCAAGGTAAATTAAGATCATTTCTACCAAAATGTCCATAAGCAGCTGTTTGTTTGTAGATAGGTCTTCTTAAGTCAAGATCTCTAATTATAGCTCCTGGTCTTAAATCAAATACTTTCTCTACTATTTCAACTATCTTATCTTCTCCTATTTTACCTGTTCCGAAAGTTTCTACTTCTATTGAAACTGGTTTAGCAACTCCTATTGCATATGCTAATTGAATTTCTAATTTATCAGAAACTCCAGCAGCAACTAAATTTTTAGCTACCCATCTTGCAGCATATGCAGCTGATCTATCAACCTTAGTTGGATCTTTTCCTGAGAAAGCTCCACCACCATGTCTACCATATCCACCATATGTATCGACAATTATCTTTCTTCCTGTTAACCCTGAATCCCCTTGAGGCCCCCCAACAACAAACCTTCCTGTTGGATTTATGAAATATCTAGTTTTATCATCTAATAATTCTGCTGGCACAACAGCTTTAATTACTTGTTCTTTCAAATCTTTTTCAATTTGTTCCAAGGATACATGTTCATCATGTTGAGTAGATATTACTATAGTATCTATTCTCTTTGGCTTTTCATCTTCATATTCAACCGTTACTTGAGTTTTACCATCTGGTCTTAAATAACTTAATGTCCCATTCTTTCTTACTTCTGTAAGTCTTCTTGATAATTTATGAGCCATATAAATTGGTAATGGCATATATGCATCTGTTTCGTTTGTAGCGAAACCGAACATCATACCTTGATCCCCAGCACCTATAGCTTCAACATCATCTTTTTCACCTTTTCTAGATTCAAGAGCTTCATCAACACCCATTGCGATATCTGCTGATTGTTCATCTATTGTTGTCATAACAGAGCATGTATCACAGTCAAATCCATATTTAGCTCTATCATAACCAATTTCTCTAACTGTTTCCCTAACTACTTTAGGAATATCAACATAGCACTTAGTTGAAATTTCTCCCATTACCATAACCATTCCTGTAGTTGTGCAAGTTTCACATGCTACTCTGGCATTTGGGTCTTGTGCTAAAATGGCATCTAATACACCATCTGAAATTTGGTCGCACATCTTATCTGGATGTCCTTCTGTAACTGATTCTGAAGTAAATAATCTTCTCATTTTTTTCTCTCCTTAACTTAAATATTTACTAATATTTTTTTATATAACTCTACTCATCCTGAAACCTATACATCTATTTATCAAACTATTAAATAAATGAAACTTTAATTTTATAAAAATATTATTTAAATTAATAGCCATCAAAATATTTCACTTTTTCAATGAAGTATGCGCATACTTAAAATAAAAAAGCTCTTCGATAAGAAGAGCGCGATTTTAACAATCATTTTCTTATCTTGTAGAATCATATATCTACAGGAATTGGCACCTTATATTAATACAGGTTGCCGGGTTTCACAGGGCCCTATCCCTCCACCTCTCTTGATAAGAGTTACATAATTTAATTTTCAAAAATATTTTATCACAGCACCCATAATTAGTCAATATTATAACTAACTACTATTCTGCTTATATTTAATAAAAAGAATAAACATAGTTTATTCTTTTTGGTGGAGGAAGATGGATTCGAACCATCGAAACGAAACGTAACAGATTTACAGTCT